>DATGEI010000055.1:0-131348 GCA_035310365.1 Candidatus Acidiferrum sp. | reverse complement strand
GGATGCACGGGTATCACCCGGAAGATCCCTACTCGGACGCGATTTTTTTGAGCAGCAGCGCCCCTCCTTTTGCCGTACGCGCCCTGGCAGATGTTTATCCCTGCATGAGGAAAGCAGCCGGGCTCCCACTGGCAGAGCCGGCCGGGGGCCGCACAAGCTAAGAAATTGAAATGAACGCGAACGCACGACAAGCCGAGCAGACGCTGCAAACGATGCCACAACCCGACAAGGCCGCGCTGCGCCAAGCGATATGCAGCGCTACCACATCCGTCTTGCGCAGCACGTACGGCGACGCGCTGGACGCGGTGGTCTTGACGGGAAGCATGGCTCGCGACGAGGCCACGTGCGTGCGAAACGGCGAGTGCTGGAAAATTCTGGGCGATGCCGAATTTTTGTTCTCATTCAAAGAGAATCGCCAGCGCTCGCCAATCGGAGACTTGCATCAGATCGCGCAGAAGATCGAATCGGCGATACAGGATCAACGAATCGAGTGTTCCGTGGATTTGGGCCCCGTGCCCTCGAATTATTTCAGCAAGCTGCCGCCGTATATCTTCGGCTTTGAGCTCAAGGCTTGCGGAAAACAGGTTTTTGGTCACACCGATGTTCTGTCTCAGATTCCGAATTTTTCCGCCGCCGAAATCTCGCGAGAAGACGCATGGCGTTTGCTGTGCAATCGAATGGTGGAGTTGCTTGAGTACGGCGACGATCTCTTGGCGTTGGAGCCTGTTCAATCTGAACGAGTTCGATACAAACTCGTTAAGCTGTATTTGGATATGGCAACTACGTTTCTGATTTTCAATGAACAGTACGCGCCAACCTACGCGGCACGCTGCGCGAACTTAGTGCGCCTGATCGAAAGCGGGGTTCATGAAAACGTCCCAGGCATTGACTTGCCGGGTTTCGCGAAGCAGGTTTCGCTCTGCGCTCTGGCAAAATTGAATCCTGAACGAGTTGGCCCAGATGCCCCATCGGTGTCGGCCCAGGAAGCAATTCGAGTGGCTCATGCGCTGTGGCGGTGGGAGTTGCGGAAATTAACGATGTCGCCGGCGTCTGCATCGGACAGCGACTTGATGCGCGACTTTATGTTTCAGCGGCCCACATCGCGGCGGCTGCGAGGCTGGGCATTTGCCGCGCGTGCGGTTGGTGTTGTTCAAAGTTTGAGGGACGCACCACGTTGGCTTTGGCTCGCCGCGAAAGGTTCGCCCCGGGATTTGATCTATTTGGTTGGAACTGCGCTACTCTTCCAGTTGGAGGATGACGCTGGACCCGTTGCCGGCTTACACGACAGCGATCGGGCTTCCCTTGTGCGGCTGCTGCCCAAACGGGATTTTCCGGAATTGAAGTCTCGCGCTCTCGGCTGGGCCGGCCTGGCGCAACTCGTATTTGAAAACTATCAGCAATTCGTCCTGAAGACCCGGACGTGAACGGTCAGATGATGAGCGCGATTAATTTTTATTTTTCCACTGGCGCGGTAGCTTGGGTGATCTGACTTGATCTTCATTTACTACCTGATGGTCTGGGTTCTACCGCTCGTGAATCATCCGATCTGGGGTGCGTATGTCGGGCCACTTTCCGTCTTTCAATACATGGGCTTGTTTTGTGTCATCGGCGCAGTCGTCAGAATCGCTTCGAGAGGCCGTGTTCCCTCGTACTTTGGCATTTGGCCGCTCCGACTGCTGTATCTTTTCTACTTTCTGGCGTTGGTAGCGGCAATAAGGCGTCCTTCGTCAATCCCCGTGTTCGACGAGAGTCTTTTGATCTATACGTCAGGTTTGTTAATCATTCTAATTACTCTGACGCTGGTGGATAACCTAGAGCGTTTGCGCTGGACAATCCTGGCCTTAATCGGCTCTTACGCTTGGGCCTGCCTCTACATGATCAGGGAGTGGATGGGCAACCGCGGCATGCGACCCGGCTGGATCGTGGGCGATTCGAATTTCTTCGCGACGTCTGCAATCTTTTCAATGGTGCTGGCATTTTACTTTATGCGCAGCGAGGGGCCGCGCTGGCAAAAGCTCTACTGCTATGCCTGCTTGATGATTATGCTGCTCGGAACCACGCTTTGTGCCTCCCGCGGAGGATTTCTCGGCCTGTGCGTTGCCGCCCCGATCCTGGCTTGGGAAACGAAGAACCGAGTTCGCAGCTTTGTTGTACTCGTCGGACTACTTTTGGCTTTCAGCGTTTTGATGCCGATCTCTCCGCTGCAACGAATCCTTCATCCCACTTACTCCGAAACAGGATCCGAGGATGCGCACCAGGCGGCTTGGAAGGCCGGCTTCCGCATGATTCAAAGTCATCCGCTTGGAGGAATTGGCACCGGACTATTTAAGCCGTATATGCCGGCGTATTCCGACCCCGGAGAAAAAGTGGTAAGCCTGGCGCACAACATGTTCATTGAGGTCGCGGCGGAAATGGGCATTCCCGCGCTAATCGTATTTGTACTTTTCCTCGCATCTTGCTTCTTCGGATTGGGACGCATCCGAAAATTGCCGACGACTCCAGCTATGATAAAGGGCGCCGCCGGAGCCATGCGTGCGGGAGTATTGGGATTTTCGGTTGCCGGTTGTTTTGTCTCCGAGGAGTATCAAAAAACAATGTGGATGGGGTTGGCTATCGTCCCTTGTTTGCTGCTGCTTTCGGCCTCCTACGCTCGCGAAGCACAACGTTCGGAAGAAAACGTCGAATCCGTGGGCGCAAACCTCCAACCGGCAGTTATCAGTGCGAAAATGCAGAGCAGCTAATGACAAATCGACTATCGGAACTGTATTCCCTTTCCAACGAACAAAATCGCATTCAGCCCATGGAAGGACTGCGCGGTTTCGCAGTCGTCATGGTCTTTATGGTCCATTTTCAGGCGTTGCTCGGTCCTCTTTCCGCCGGCCATACCACCGTCTGGACCGTATTTAGTTTCCTCGGGAACATTGGGAACACCGGCGTAGATTTCTTTTTCGTCTTAAGCGGATTTCTCGTCTACGGCGCGCTTCTGAGACGTAAAGGTTCCTCTACTTTCAAATTCATTCGACGCCGTATTCAACGCATCTATCCTACGTTCCTTGTGGTATTCGCGATTTATCTCGCACTTTCTGCCTGTTTTCGCGACGAGAATAAAATCCACGGGCCTGCGCTCGCCGCGGTCTTGTACATCATCGAGAATTTATTGCTTCTGCCCGGAATATTCTCGATTCCTCCGATCATCACCGTCGCATGGAGTTTGAGTTATGAGTTCTTTTTCTATTTGATCCTGCCGGCGGTAATTCTGATCGCGCAGTTGCCGCGGTGGAGCCGAACGGGAAGAGTCTTATTTTTTGTGGGCATCTGGATCGGCTATATCATCTACGCCTTCACGGTTCCGCATTCACAAGTACGTTTGCTGATGTTCGTGAGCGGGATTCTGCTTTATGACGTAATTGATTCCGGCTGGCTGGAAAATCGTTTGACGGGGAAAGGCGAGGCAGTTGCCGTATTGGTCTTTGTCGTCAGCCTATTTCTTATCTATTTGATCGATGCGAAGCCATTCTGGTTCTCGCTATTACCCGGATTTTCGGCTGGTCGCACGATGTTGCCAGGCATTCCTACGTATCAGGGCCCCTACAAGGTGATTCTTCTGAGCATCACTTCACCCATACTCATACTCTTTTGCGTTCAATATCGCGGCGTGTTGCAGTCCATTTTCACGTGGAATCTGATGCGATATCTCGGCAACATGAGTTATTCATACTATCTGATTCATGGCCTGGCCTTGCAGGCCGTGACTCTCGCCTCAAAGCTGCTTTTTCCAAATATTCATCACAGCCTGGCTCTTTTCTTTGTGTTACTTCCGGCGGGATTCATTGCAACATGGGTGGCATCGACGGCGCTGTTTTTAGCGGTGGAGAAGCCGCTATCATTTAGGCAGAAGTCCATGAAGGCACAGAAAACAACAGGTGATCTCGGGACGAACGAAATCAGCACGGCTCCGGCCAAGTAGACTTGCGCTTTCTCGCCAGAGTCACCCCCTCATTTGCGCTTCGAATCACGAGGCTTGGCAGGGATGGAGTTCGGGGCCGGAACAGGGATTGAAAGCCAAAGCCGATTCGCCTCTTTCACCTTGGTCAAGTAATCGCCGTAGTTAGCCGATTCTCCGCCGCACGAATACTTCTGCAGTGGTGGCGAGCAAGGAACCGTTCCGGCTACGGCTTCACGGCCGTCGTAAGCGTTGTCGAAGTGCGACACGAGGCCCCAATTCGTCTTTTCACTCCACATGTCCATCCACGACCACAAAATGAAACCGACCCTCGGGTTTGTTCCGGCCGAGTTTTTCGTTCCCAAGAATCCCGAGACGGCCGCATAATAGGCCTTCCCGCGGTCTTCCTGTGTCCGAAAATTCTCGCCTTCCGGTTGATTTCCTTTGTCACGAAATTCAGAGTCGGCATTTGCGGCCAAATAAATGCCGGCGAGATACGGCTTGTCGCCGTAATTTTTCGCAATGAAGTCGAGCCGCACGGGATCGAATTGCGCTCTGGTTTCATCGTCTTCAAAAAGATCAACAAATTCTCCCGCCGCCTGAAGCACTGGAGCTGGCGGCAATCCACCCCACGTGCCGATTTCGACCGCGATCATCGCACTCGGAAATTGCGTATGAATTCCATCGCGCAACATCTTGAAATACCAACCCGCAGTTTGCCGCACGTATACATCTAGATCGTTTCGTACAGTGCCCTGCATTTTCTTCAAATTTCGGCCGGCCATCGGATTGATGCCGTTCCACGTGTTTCCAAGCCAAGCCTGATGAGCTGGCCGCATATCCTCATCCATCAGTCCGGATCCGATAGCCCATCCATTTTGAACGTAATTTACGGTCAAGGCCCTTCCTTGCGCGGGCGCATGATTCACCGAAAACTTCAGTTCGAGAAGCCCCGTGCTGTAGTTGATTGCGCCCGACACGTCGTTGCCAAAAATCGCGCCAGAACCGGTATCGCCAGCGACTGGCACACCGTCGGCAAGAACTTGCACTGAAAACTTGCTCGGAATCAGCTGATTTAATTTGTGGGAAAACGCAAGGCTGCTGCCATCGCCGGTGCCGATGGACTCTCCATGTACCTCGGTCCCAGATGAACCAAATGTCGTGTAGTTTGAACCCCAGGCTGAGTTCAGTGCGACTATGGTGGCGTACTTCGCTGTCAACAAATCGCGCAGGCCAGCTTTCGAATGCACTTGAGTGTCTTTGTAAACGTACGCAAAATTCGCGTTTGCCGTTTGTACGGGAGACTCTGAAATGATCAGGAGCGCCAGGTCCGAGTTGTTGTGTCCGGGCGGCGTAGTCGGAAAGTCAGGACCGCAGGCCATGCCAAACATTTCGTCGCCGTCGTCACCCAGCACTGCGAGCATATATTCATTGTTGGGACTGTTTTTTATGTAGCCCGATGTCCACTCTTTCGAAATGTGTTCGAGCAGCCAGGTGCGCATCTTCTCATCGTAGTAGTCGCCGATGCCTCCGGACGGCACATAAGCGTTGTAGTAGGCGCTGCGGCCATTCAGGATGTCTTTCACCGGATCGTCGAGCAACTTAACGTCTTTTCCGCTCCATAAGTGCATCACGGGATTCTTCATTGAATAAAACGAGGGTCGAGTGGACGCAAAGAACGGGAGCTTGACGGAGTGGGAATGACCGCCTTTCGAGTCCGTCGGCAGTCCCTGGTCATTGCTGAGCGGCCAGATAGCATTGTAGGCGTAGTCGCCGATCGCGTTAAACCCCCAATCCTTCATTCGCTGTAGCGTCGCTTCCGACCAGTTGGCGATGTTGCCATATTTTTTGGTGGCGACACTCTGAGCCGTGCCATCCGTCAAATTGATGTATTCCACGTCTTGCAGGAATAATCCGTGGCCTTCGGGAGTGCAGATCCACCACCGATCGCCGATTTTCTCGGTGTGCCATTTTTTGGGGTTGGCGGTGCAGGGAACATCTTTGCGCCCACCAAAGCGATCGAGTGTCTGAGCGTAAGCTGGCGACGACGCTAAAACGGCGATTAGATGGCAGAGGTATGTAGTCTTCCGATAGCGTTGAAACTTTGTGCGTGCGAATTCACTGAAGCCATTGTTTTTCTGATTTCGTCCCCACGCGCCATTGCGAAATTTTGTTACGCATTGGATTAGCCATGTCAACATTGGGCACCAGTAACAATTCCAAGATGAGTCCCGCAGTTGGCGGCTAATGAGTTCACGAAATGAGCCGACTGTCCTGCGATCCCCTGCAATCAGTATAGTCGGTGCGGTTGATGTCACTGGTTAATAAAAGAAGTCGGGCACGAATCCCTTACGATAAGGTCTTCGTGCCCGATTACCACGCAATTCAAATGCAGGTAGTCTACTTCTGGATAGCCTGCATCACGGACTGATGCGCTTGAGTTACAAGTTGGATCAAATTGCTGTAGTTGCGCTCCTCACCGCCGCACATGTAGTTTTCAAGCGGTGGGCTGCAAGGAATGGAGCGCACACCTGCTCCTCCGGTTCCTACAGCCGATTCATGACCGTCGTAGGCATTGTCGGACAAGGACACCAAGCCCCAGTCGTTCTTCTCTCCCCAGTTGTCGAGGTACTGCCACCATAGAATCCCGACATACGGCCGGCTGCCGTTGGCGGAGTAGGCCATGTTCGGATAGGGCGTAACTCCGTTGAAGTAGCTCTGCCCTCGATTCGCCTGGCTGGTGAAGTCCGTCGCTGCTGCCGCGTAGCGGAAGAAAGCCGAGTCTCCATTGGCAGTTCTGAATTCACCCGTGTAGAACGGCTTGTCGCCAAAATAGGTATAAATGAAATCAATCATCGCCTGATTCATGGGAGGCGTGCCACCCATTGCCATGACGTCGATGTATTGGGCCGCTGCCTTGAGCACGTTACGGTTTGAAGGCGCTCCCCAGCTACCCAACGTGTCCGGCCCGAGATAAAGCGTTCCGGGCAGCCAGGTCTTAATGCCGTCCCGGCACATGGAAAAATAGTGGGAAGCGATCTGGAAGAGATAGTCGTCCAAATCGGCCTTGACAGTTGGATTTACGTCAACCGTGAACGTGAAGTCGATGCCGGTCCATAGCACGTGCGTTGGTCTGGCGTCTTCGTCCATTAAGCCCGTGCCAATGCCCCAGCCATTCTGAATGTAGTTTGCAGTGACCGTTGCGCCCGTTGCAGGGGCCGAGCTAAACGTTACGCTGATAGCGCCGGTAGCGTAGTTAATGGTGCCGCTCGCCGTGGGTCCCCACAGCGTGCCGCTGCCATTATCGCCGGCGACCGCCTTGCCGCCCACCAAGATCTGCACCGAGAACTTGCTGACAATAGCACCGGTCAGAATCTTGGAGAAGGCCGTGGTAGAGCCGTTACCGGAGCCGAGCGATTCGCCAGCCACGGTCGTTCCGGAGCTATCGAAGGTTGTGTAGTTAGAACCCCATGCCGAGTTCAGTGCGGCGATCGTTCCATACTTCGCAACGAGCTGGTCATGAAGCGCGCGCTTGGAATAGACCACCGTGTCCGGATATACGAACTTCTTTTGGGAGTTCGCGGTCTGGACCGGCGACATGGTTAGCACCAGCCATCCCAGGTGGGTATTGTTATGTCCGCCCGGGAAGTCGGGACCCTTTCCGAAACCATACATTTCGTCGCTGTCGTCCGCGTTCATACCGATCATGTAATTCTGATTCGCCGAGGCTTTGATCGACACCGGAAGCGAATCGTTGTTCAGCTCATTCGTAAAGAATGTCGTGAGATTCTGGTCGTAGTAATCCGCCACGCCATTGCCCGGGTTGAATCCCGTGTAAAACGGGCTATGGCCGTACAACATGTTCTTGATCGGCTGCGGACTCCAATTGTTCTGATTCAACATGCCATAGTAGGCGGGCCGAATCAGCGCGATGAAGGGCACCTTGACCGGATTCGTGTGATCGGGCGTAGTCCAGCGCGGATCGGTCGCAATCGGTTCCGCGTACGCAGAACCGTAAGGTCCAACAGAGTTGAAGCCCCAAGACTGAATTCGCTTAAGCTGCGCAGTCGCCCAGGTCGGACCGGTGTCTCCGTACTTGACGTTGGTGCGCGCGAAGTAGTTGCTGCCCAAGTCGTCGTTGGAGGTGTCTTGATTCAAGACGTACGGCGCGATCATGAAGAACCCATTGTTCGCAGGATCGACGAACAACCATTTGTTGTTTGAGAATTTCTCGACGCGGAATCTTCCAGTGGACGGATTCGGCGACGCCATCGTCGTTAATCCACCGAACTGGTCAAGAATGCTGGAACTCACGGAAATTGTGTAGGACGCAGAAGCAGCTTGCTTTACCGTGCTCGAGTCCGTCACCTGCAAAGTGAAGGTGTATTGACCGTTTGTGGTTGGTGTTCCCGCGATGTTGCCCGTCGTGCTTGTGAGGCTCAGCCCAGTCGGAAGCTGCCCGGAGGTAACGCTCCACGAATACGGCAAGGTGCCGCCGGTCGCCTGATCAGTGCTGGAGAACTGCACTCCGTTGCTCGCGGCACTGGAAATGGAACCATTGATCGCGAGAGTCGCAGACCCATTCGGATTGATCGCAAGGCTGAATGCTTTCGATACAGTAGCGTTATTTGCGTCCTTTACCTGCGCGGTGAACGACGAAGTGGCCGCCGTCGTCGGTGTGCCGGAAATCGCTCCTGCCGAAGAAAGCGTCAAACCGCTCGGAAGCGTTCCGGACGACAGGCTCCATGTATATGGAGTCGCGCCGCCGCTTGCCTGCACCGAGGCCGAATATGCTGTGCCCACGGTTCCGGCGGAAAGAGATGTCGTCGAAACCGCTAGCGCCGAAGTCGCCGTCGTGTATGTAAAGGAGCTGAACGGAGCGCTTGCCGGGCTGGAAGGATTCGTTACAACGACGGTAACCGCTCCCGCGGCATGAGCCGGCGCGGTTGCGTTCAACTGCGTGGCGCTTACAAAGGTTACTGCAGTGCCGGCTGTCGCGCCGAATTGCACCGTCGCGCCCGAAACAAAATTAGAACCTGAAATTGTGACTTGCGTGCCGCCAACGGTGCTTCCCGAGTTCGGCGAGACTCCGCTGATCGCCGCGGCATTTGTCGCAGTGGTGAAAGATTGATCGCTGCCGTTCACAGTCTGGCCGTCCGCCGTCGAAACGACGCGGAAATGGTAGGTCTGATTCGCGGTCAGCGTTCCCAGCGACACGGTATGCGTCGTGACCATCGTGGAGTCGAGCGGCGTGGTCGTGCCGTAGCTCGTCGAAGATCCATACTGAACCTGCGACGTTGCCGCGACGTTTGTCGTCCAATCAATCTGCGCAGAGTTCTTCGTAATGTTCGCCGTACTGACCTGCACGATCGCAGGCGCGGTCGGGTTGGGATTGGTGTTATTCGCTCCAACCATTCCAGCGCATCCTGCCAAAACCAAATTCATTGCGAAGAGTGCGGCGCCAAGAAACCACGCGGCACCTTCTCGAATTGTTTCTTTTCTTTTCGTTAAGAAAGCCGACATTAGGAAATCTCCCTCAGATTTGTCTGGCCGATGGCCCCCGCTGCGCCCGGCCGTTCTTCAGTGCGGCTCCCAAACCGTTCCACTGACGATGAAAGTGTAGAAGTTCGGAAGTGAGGGAAACTACTGGTCTGACTGCCTAATTGAGGACAGCTGTACTCGCGAAGCGTCAAAACGCGCAACAACCCGTCTATTTTCCGTAATTTCAAGCGAGACGCGGGAACGTGCCTCGTCATTCGGCTGTGGAGTGGCTCATCAATTTATTCTATTGTCTGTCTATAAATGAACAGTCGCGGTCGAGTGGCACGCTCATTACCAAAACTAATGTTCGCCAAGGAGTTGATTCTCCTCCGCTTATTTTTTCCACAGGGAGTGCAGCGGGTGTAATTTCTCCTCAAACTGCGTAGAAATGACGCTGCTTACCGCTGGTGGAAAAAATCGATGGATGTGGCAATACTCCTTTTGTGGATCTGTGCGTACAACTCCTGACTTGACGTGCCTAATAGAATGCCCAAGACCCGGCTTGGGCGTAAGAGAGTGGCACTTTGGACAACATTCGCAGTGTCTTAATGCCGTCGTTAAAGCGGCCAGGAGCTTACCTATTTTGGACAAGCGCCTGCCCACTGTGTCTGCTACCCAGGTGACGCATCTAGAGCGAACGGATAGCGCGAAAGTATAGCTTTGATTTAAGATGCCTATTTTCTATTAGTTAGAGGCGTTTTTGGTTGTGTCCTTTTTTGAAGCGGCTTTGGGCGATGCCCTTACTTTGGTATATACTCTGCACTCTATAGAGGGTATCGGTCCGCATTTTAGGCGTAATTGGAGACAATTATGGCAATCGGAACTATGCCGAATCAGGCTACCCAAGATCCTTACATTGAGGCTGAGGCAGCGGGTTTTCGCGAGCGCTTCAATCGAAGGAGCTTTGAGATCAGCCACCATCTGGCTGGGCATCGCCTGTTCCAGCTTCACGAACTGCTTCAGCTAACGAAGCGCACCAAGGAGACCCGCCCGCAACATGCCTATTACGATGCGGGCGACATTAAAATCGGTCAGCGCTGGAGCGATGCGCCCAAGAGGACTTTTTCCATCGACGAAGCGATCGAAAGAATTGAGACCGCAGGGGCGTGGATCATCCTGAAGCACGCGCAGAAGGATCCAGAGTACGCGGTGTTGATCGAACGAACGATGGCGGAACTAAAGGCTCTTATCGGCCAGGATATGGAGCCGCACGTCAAGCAAGAAGACCTTATTATCTTTATCACCTCGCCGAAGCGGATCAGCAGCTATCACATCGACCGGGAATGTAATTTCTTGTTGCAGATTCACGGCGACAAGACAATTCACGTATTCGATCAAAACGACCGCGACGTCCTTACCGAGGAGGAATTGGAGAAGTTCTGGACGGTCGACAATAACGCTCCAGTCTACAAACCAACTCTCCAGAACCGCGCCGTCTCCTACCTCCTAAAACCCGGCAAGGGAGTGCACATTCCCGTGAACGCTCCCCACTGGCTGCAAAACGGCGACAATGTTTCCGTCTCCCTCAGCGTGAATTTTCAATTCAAGGATTCGGCGAGGGCCAACGTATACCGGGCGAACTTCTTTCTGCGGAAGCTAGGAATGCATCCTTCGCCGCCTGGCGGTGGACTAATTCGCGATTCTCTGAAAAACGCTACACTTGGCAGCGCGATGTTTGTGCGCCGTCTCTTCCGCGGGGAGTCTCCCTGGTAAGTTCATTCCAACTCGAAATGGAAACCGGAATAGGTCTGGCAAGAAGATTCAGGATACAAGGGCACCTGCAAAGCTAGCTCGTGGACATGCCACGACACCTTCAAGCGGTATCCCAATTCTTCCATCCCCGCAATCAGCTCCTTACGGTTATAGATTTTGCTGGGAACGATATACGTCTTGTTATCTTGTATGGTAATAATTGAGGGACCTTCGCACACGGGCGTGCGATTGGCAATCACGTGCCGCGGCAATCTCGCGAGCTGCCGTAGCAGTTCATGCAACGGTTGCTCGAAATAGTGCAGGGAGCCGGAAGCAAGAAACAGGTCGCATTCGGCTGCGTTTTCCATCGACCCAACGAACGATATCCTTGATTCATTTTTTTCCTGTGCAAGGCGCCGACCAGCCGCGCGAATCTCCGGGATGTCATAAACAAGCCACTTCAAATCCGCGGAGAAGCCAAGCGCCTTGTCGTACGCGTAGAAGACATTGCCGACGTTTCCGCCAAAGTCGAAGATCACGCGGGGTGGCTCGCCGATCTGTCTCCAATAGTACAGAACCGGATAGTCGCTTTCGCGGATTCGATCCGCCAGGTGAGTATGCATTTTCACGTCGTCGTCGTGCTCGTGACCGGCGGGAATGAATTTGCTCGCAGATTCCTGCGCTTCCGCGAACGAACGATAGCCCCTTCGATACGCCAGGCCCCATCCAAACAGGCTTCGGAGAATCGGCTTGGTTCGAAACGAGGGCAACAGATGGCGAAAAAAATCCGACTCGCCGAGCAGGATCAGAACACGTGCCAGCGCCCGCACCTGCGCAATCCTTAGCCTTCGATAAAGTGAGGGGCGTCGCGGTGTTTCCATTGCGTCTTTTCGGTTAGCGTTCACGTTGATAGATTCATTCGAATCAAAATGAAAAACTCAATGAACTTTCTTGTCTTCCCAGGCTTGCAGCTGTACCTCTGGAAAGTTTTGTGAATCACCATCAAGTAAATGAGAATCCTCTTGCTTCAAGTATTTGTCAAAGAACGCCAGGGAGTAAGCGTTGGCGATTCTGAAGACGCGACGCGGATCTGTCTTTCCCGCTCCGCTCAAGAATTTGAGCGGTGAAAAAAGCGGAGAGTCACTGAAGTTCTTGTGCGTAGTGCCGGCGACAACCAACCAATATCCTCCATACCGAGCCAAAGAAGCCTTCATTAACTTATCCTGTGCTCGATTGAATTCGACTGTGCGCCTCCTTTGCTCCGAGATACCTTCGAGAGAGGCGCCCGGAGCAACGAGTGATTCTTCCATCATGAACAACACTGGCTTCTTCGCACCTTCTGTCGCGGACTCGGCTGCAACCATTCCGTCCATGTCTAACGCCGCCTTTAGGCGCGGATCAAGCCAGCACGCCTGGATGGCGACTGTTCCCCCGAGAGAATGTCCAAAAATTCCAATGCTCGTTAACCGAATTTGACCCGTCAATAGGCCCTGCGGATCCGCGCTATTCCATTTTTCCAACGTGTCGAGCACAAACTGGACATCGCGTGCTCGAGTCTTCGTCTCGTCGTTGGCTTTGCGTAGAAATTCCTCGAATGCCGCCGCCGAAGAGTAGTCTTCCCCGCCCCCGATTGTCGTTCGCACGACTCGGCCATCCGGAAAAACCGTCGCCTCTGTTCCATACGGATGGTCCATCGCAACCACGATGTATCCGTGACTTGCCAATTCTTCCACTTGGAACGTGTTTTGCACTCTTTGGCCGCTCCAGGAAGGCGAAAACAACAAGACCGGGTATCCTCCGGTTTCTTTCCTTGCAGGCACGATTGGTACATCAACCACTGCATTTGTTCTGACGAGCGAAAGCTGGGAAGTCCAAAACGAGGTCGTCCTTCTGTCGCGATAGGCCGAACGTGCTTCTCGATCACCTCGTTCTGCCGGGTACCATATCTGTATCATCAACTCTCGAGGCGCTTTCGCACCACGGACATGCGGTTCCAGCAAGTTTTGATCGACCAAGTGTCTCACTTGCGTCCCGACCCCGTATTTCCCTGTCGGCTCGGGGAAAGAAAAAACAGGTAACGCTTCGCAGAGCGAAACTCCCGCAACTGCAAAAATAAGAGAAGCGAGGACCGCGGTCAATTGTATCCGGCCAGCTGCTTGCCCCGCGGACAAAGACCCGATTCCCAAAAAGAGTGCCGAGAGGTAGAGCGGTACCATCTGCCATCGTGGTCCTTCCCAAAAAACTTGCATGCTGAAGGTCACAAAAGTAACGATCAAGGCAAAAATCGCAATCCATCTCTTGTGGCCAGGGAAATAGGTTCCCAACGAAGTAAGCATTACGGCGATCATGCCTGCAAATTCGAGTGGCCTCATCGCACGTTGACCGGAAAATTTGTCGAAATGCATTTCGGGATCAGCAAAGAAGCAAGTAACAATCTTTCATTGAAAAATTCGATTTTTTCGGACAGTTCCAACCGGGCCTCGTCGCACGGATTATGCTTTAGCAATCGCGTCCTTCGCGGAAAGGCTCGCCCCCGGTACTTCGAGAGTTTGTCGCGAAGGCGATTGCAACAAGCGATCATTCATCTCTTGCGCAAGAATTGCAACGGCCGGCTCTTCCAGTATTTGCCGGTGATCCCCCGGAATCTCTTCCACCTCAAGTTGTGGAATCAATTCCTTCCAGCCAAGTTTTGGATCTCTGTGCAGGCTCATGGGCTCAAGCGCGCTCCGGAACAGTGCCACGCGCCCGTCATAGGGCCCAGGCTGATAAGCCCGCGCAGCCAGGTAAACGACGGCGCTCGCATCCTTTAATTCTTCTGAAACTTCCTGTGTCTTTTCATTTCGGAATTCATACGAAAGTCTCCAGAACGTACGCCGAGCCGCTTGCTTTAGGCTTCCGACTCGTTCCCAAAGGTAGTGAGCGGCCTTCCGAGGATTCATTCCCACAAGGCGCCTCGTGTGCATCGTCGTTTTGTTTCCCCAGAAGAGTGTGCGCCGGATCATCAACTCTAACTTGTTAAATCGTCGCAAATACGCCGGATTCGCCGAGTCGAACATCGCTACTAATTCTACTACCTCTCCCTGTTGCGTCAGTTGCCGGGCCATTTCATACGCCAAGACGCCCGCCAAGCACCAGCCGCCCAACAAATAGGGTCCCTTGGGCTGAATCTTGCGCAACGTTTCTATGTGGTAGCCGGCAATGTCCTCGATGCGATACGGTTTGGAGAACTGTTCCGTGTTTTCCAATCGGAGACCGTACAACGCTCGATCGTTTCCAAGATTCCGTGCTAACGGCAGATAGATTGGGCCGCCATCCACGCACATCAGTGGTGTTCTTCCGTACCCACTGCGCACGCGCAGAATTCGACCGCCGAAGCTTTGACTCTCCGTGCCTTGAAGCAACTGCGCAAACTGTCGAACAGTCGGCGCTTCAAAGAGCGTCGCGAGCGGCATCTTTTTCTTGAATCGCTTTTCCACGGCGATCAAGAGTTTGGACGCGGAAAGTGAATAGCCGCCGAGATCGAAGAAATTGTCCGTAACACCAATCGGGCCGCACCGCAGAGCCTCGCGCCACATGCGCAAAAGTTCGATTTCGGTTTCGTCGGCCGGCGGCACCTGTTCCAGACGAGTCGCTATAATGGGTGCACGCATCTTGATTTGAGATGCCGTGCTCGAAATTTCCGGCCGGTCAATTCTCGAAAGAACAGTCTCCGGCGATTCAAGAAATTTCCGTAACAAAACGGCGTAGTAATCGAACATCTTCTTGATCGTCGTTGCGTCGAACAGGTCAGGATTGTATTCCAGTTGAATTCGGATGCCTTCACTCCGCTCGACGAGACCGAACTGCAGGTCAAACGGCGTTCCGACGCTGAACGTCGGCATCGGTGACACGGTCAGTCCGCCGACCTTCCTCGATTGCAAGAACGCCGCCTGGTAGAAGAAATAGAAGCGGAACAACGAATTCCTTCCTCCCGCAGACCTCAGCTCCAAGTGTTGCAGTAGATCCTCAAATGGCAAGTCCGTATGACTCAACGCGTCCAGCACGAAGTCCTTTACCCGTTCGAGTATCTGCATCAACGTAGGATCCCCGGTGAGGTTTAAGCGAAGCGCGATGGGTCCGGCAAATGGGCCGATTAAGGGTTCGGTCTCAGGGCGTCGGTTCGCAACGGGGGAGCCCACGATAACATCGTCTTGTCCAGAGTAGCGTGCCAGGAGTACGCCAAAAGTGGCCAGCATTAAGGTGAACATCGTGGCGTTATGTGTTTGAGCGTAATTCCTGAGCGACGCACCAAGTTCCCTCGGAATCAGATACGTTTCCAATGCCCCGCGAGACGGCGCATGGCCCTGCCGCGGCCGGTCCGTCGGGAATTCCAACGGGGTTAGCGGCGCCGCCAGCGCTTTCAGCCAAAACTGGCGTTGCGCTTCCGCGTCTTCCGATTGGAGCCATTCTTTCTGCCAGGCGGCAAAATCGCTGTACTGGATGTTCAGCGGCGGCAGTCCAGCGTCGCCGGTTAAATCGTCCGCTTCGTAGGCGGTCCACAGTTCCTTCTGCAATATGCTTTGTGACCAACCATCTGCCAGGATGTGGTGCAAGGTAATAAGGAGCACATGATCTTCCGGAGCTATTTCGAACAGGCGTGCACGGAACAACGGGCCCTTCGCCAGATCGAACGGAACCTGCGACTCTTGGCGAATCGCCTGATCCAGAATCGCTTCGCGATCTGCCAACGTCTTGCCGGCCAGCTCGGTCACGCCAAGTCTGAATGGCCATGATGGCGAAATTATCTGCATGAGGTCGCCGTTGGAGTCATCGAACGTCGTGCGCAGAACTTCGTGTCGGGCAATTACATTCTTGAGCGCCGCTTCCAGCCGTTCCGTTGCAATGCGTCCTGTTAACCGCACTGCCGCAGGCATGTGAAACGCAGTGTTGCCCTGATTTACCTTCTCCAGCAGCCAAAATCTCTCCTGCGCCACGCTGGCCGGCAACGCATACACCTCTTCTTCCTTCGTGTGGAGATCTGCTGGCGCTGACGAAGCCTCAGTGACGTCCTTCGCGTCTGTTTTAACTGCTTCGTCAGACATAGTTTTCATCAATTCCGAAAGTCGCCAATTCGGATTCTGTGCAATAGCGCTCAATAAATGATGGAAACTGTTATGCAGTCGCTTCGCACAATCTTCCGAATACTTCGCAACTCGATACTCAAGGGACAGCCGCCACCCGGCTTCGCGTTCCACCATGAAAAAATTTAAATCGTAAAGCGCGCCTTGCGACTTCGACGGCATTGTGGACATGCGCAAGCCGGCAAATTCGAAAATAAAAGTCGACGCACGGGCATATTCTCGCTGGCAAATGTAGTTGATCGCGTAAAATGCGTCTGCTGGAAGGCCGTTCTTCCCCGCGACTTCCTTCACGACCTCTTCAAACGGCACGTCTTGATTTGCAAACGCGTCCCAGACCGTATCCCGTACGCGCAACGCGAGTTCCGTAAATGTCGGATTCCCGCCCGTATCAACGCGAAGCAAAACGTGGTTGATAAACACGCCGATGAGGCCTTCGAGGTCAGAACGATTTCGCCCCGCGAGCGGCGAGCCAATGGCAATATCGGTCTTTCCAGTTTCCGCGTGCAGTAAGGCGATGTTTGCCGCCAGCGTCGTAATGAAAAGTGTCCCGCCCTGTTGATTGCTGAATTCCTTCAGCTTTTCGCTTAATTCGCGCGGCAACAAAACGGAAACGATGGCACTGCGGCGGTCGGCATCGTTGTCGCCCGCTAAATCTCCCGCCAACTCAAGCCGGCTGTAACCATTTAGTTTCTTTTTCCAAAACGCCAATTGTTGCCTGATCTCTTCACGCTGCAAGAATTCCTTCTGCCACACGACAAAATCGCCGTACTGAATCGGCAGTTCCGGCAGGGGTGAAGGCTTCCCCTCCGCGAAGGCCGCATATATTTTTTGCAGTTCCTCCATGATGATTCCAATGGACCATCCATCGCAGATGATGTGATGCAGCGTCAGCGTCAGCACATGGCGCTTCGCCTCCATTCGAATCAACCCAATTCGCAAAAGTGGTCCGGTCTTTAAGTCGAAACAGGTCTGCGCCTCGACGGCACTCATTCGGTCAAACTCCGCGTCACGCTCCGCGGGCGGCATTCCGCTCAGGTCGGTACGAGCAATCCCAACTTTCATTTCGGGTGCAATCAATTGCCGCGGTTCGCCCGCTACGACGCCAAAACGCGCACGTAGAACTTCATGACGCCGGATAATTTCCTCGAACGAGCGCTCAATGAGCCGCGGGTCGAGCGAACCTTCGAGTTGCCAGCGGAAGGATGCGTTGTAAATCGGCGATTTCGGATGGCTCAGGAAGGCGTGCCACATCTGCTCCTGAACGGGAGAGAGCGGGAACGCATACAGCTCTGCATCGTTGTCAACGCGCAGCGTTGATTGCTCCGGCGAATCCTGTTCCTGGTCAGGGGCCGGAATATGTGGCTGGGTGGAATCCGTCATTCCGTACTTTCTGTTATGTATCGCGGGTTACGCGAAACTTTTTCCGTTCGACTCTGGTTATCGCAGGTACGGGGGCTCGCACCGGCGTTTTCGACTCTCCCATTTCTGAAACGACGCCCGCTATCGTTCTTTGCTGCAAGAGCATCCGTGGCGTTACACCGAGCCCCTGTTTTGCGGCGCGGGACGTAATCTGGAACACGTGCAGCGAATCCGCGCCCAATTCGAACAAGTTGTCCGTGACTCCTACGCGTTCCAGCTTCAGAACTTCCGCCAGAATTGCCGCCAAGGCGGTCTCTTCCGGGGTGCGAGGCGCCACGTATTCCCGGTTCCGAATGGATGCACTTAGATCAGGAGCGGGCAGTTTATCCCTGTCTACTTTGCCGTTCAATGTTAACGGCAATGCCGACAGTTGCACATAAGCATATGGCACCATGTGCGCCGGCAACTTAGCCTGCAAGAATTCACGCAGCTCTGGACCGGCTGGATTGGCTCCCGCCTTGGGCACAAAGTACGCCACAAGCTTCTTTTCGCCCGGCCCGTCCTTCCGAGCCGCGACCGTATTCTGTTGCACGCCTGGATGCTGGGCGAGGAGCGCTTCAATTTCTCCCAGTTCGATCCGAAACCCATGGATCTTAACCTGTGTGTCCCCGCGCCCAATGTAATCCAAATCGTTGCCGTTAACGAATCGTGCCAGATCGCCGGACTTGTACATCCGCGAGCCCGAACCGGCTTCGAATGGATCCGGCACAAATCGCTCCGCGCTAAGTTCGCTGCGGTTCAAATACCCGCGAGCCACGCCCGCGCCGCCGACGTAAATTTCGCCCACAACCCCGGGGGGAACGGGCCGCTTTTTTCCATCCAGCAAGTACACCCGCAAATCGGGAATGGGCACACCGATCAAACTTCTTGTGTCGCCCTTCGCGTCCGCACTGACCAACGGCCGGTACGTGACATGAACCGTCGTCTCGGTGATTCCGTACATATTTACCAGCCGTGGCTTTGCGTCGCCGTGACGCGCGAACCAGGGCTTCAAGTTCGTGAAGTTAAGCGCTTCCCCGCCAAAGATCACATATCGCAATGCCAGCGGTTTTTCATAACCGGACTCTTCCACTTGAATCAACTGATAGAACGCGGCTGGCGTTTGGTTCAAGACCGTAACGCTTTCCTGTGCCAGCAGGTTGTAAAAATCCTGCGGCGAACGCGTCGTAAGATACGGCACGACGACCAATCTTCCGCCAGTCAACAGCGCGCCCCACATCTCCCACACGGAAAAATCGAACGCATAGGAGTGGAACAGAGTCCACACGTCTCGTTCGTTGAAATGGAACCACGGCTCCGTCGCGGTCAGCAATCGCACAACGTTTGAGTGCGTGACCATTACGCCCTTGGGTTTACCCGTCGAGCCCGACGTGTAAATTACATACGCAAGGTGCTCAGGCTGTGAAGCAGGCGCGAGATTGTCTTTTTCTTCGCGGTCAACCACTGGCCAATCGCGGTCCACACAAATCGCTTTCGCGTTTTGGCTCGGCAGATTCGCGAGCAGCCGCTCTTGCGTGACCAGCACCCGCGGCTGCGCATCGCTCAAAATCATCTCCAGCCGTTCTTTCGGGTACGACGAATCGATCGGCAGATACGCGCCGCCCGACTTCACGACGGCAAGGAACGAAACCATCATTTCCAGAGCGCGCTCGAAGCAAACGGCCACCAGCGAATCGGGCTTCACTCCTTCTTTTCTGAGTGTCCGTGCAAGCTGGTTTGACCGTTCATTTAGCTCGCGATACGTCATCTTTTCCGAGCCCATCGTCAGTGCGATCGCGTCCGGCGTGCGCGCCGCCTGCTGTTCGAACATCTGATGAATGGTCGTCAATACCGCGGAAGTCTTCGGCGCCGGATTCCATGCCGCCAGCAGCGATGAAAGCTCCGACGGCGTCATCATCGGCAAATCGTCCACCAGTTTGTCGGGGTCCGGCACGGCCCCGAGCAGCAATGTCTCGTAGTGATTTAGCCAGCGCGCGATGGTCGATTCGTCGAAAAGATCCGTATTGTAGTCGCAATCGATTTTCAAACCTTGATCCGACTCAACAATGTTGAAGAAGAGGTCAAAGTTCACTGCGCTTTTCGGGTTTGGATCGATTTCGGCGTTCAAGCCCGCAAATTCCGAACTTCCGCCGATCCGCTCGAGGTTGAACTGCACTTCCATCAACGGCAGTCGGCTTGGATCGCGCGGAATGTTGAGTTTCCGGACAAGCGTGCCGTACGTATACGTCTGGTGCTCATACGCGTCCAAAAGAGTTTTTTTCACTTGACCGAGCAATCCGGAAAACGCCAGGTCTTCGGAGAATCGCGCTCGCAACGGAAGGAAGTTCACGCAGTGCCCGACAAGATTTCCGTCTTCGATCAAAGATTGCCCGGCGGCGGGAATTCCGACGACGATGTCGCGTTGATTTGAGAGGCGATGCAGCAGCGCGTTGAATCCAGCGAGCAACGTAACGAAAAGCGTGCAGCCTTTCTTCGACCCGAGCTGCTTGATCTTCCGGTACGCCTCGGCATCGATCTTTGAGCGGTAGGTCGCCCCGGCGTATCCCTTCACGTTCGGACGCGGCCGGTCTAGCGGCAGGTCCAGCGGCGCCGGAATATCGGTGAACTGAGCGAGCCAGTATTTCTCAACGCCGGCGCCTTCCGTCGAATTCTTGCGCGCCGCTTCGGCGCCAGCGTATTCGCTGAAGTGCACCACTTTCGCCAAGTCTGTTTTCTTGCCGATGGCCTTTTCGTTATAGATCCTGGACAGCTCATCCAATAGAACGTTGGTAGACCATCCATCGCACACGATGTGGTGCGAGCTGAACAACAACATGTGGCGCTGCGATTCGAGCCGGTATAACTCCGCGCGCACCAGGGGCCCTTTCGTCAGATCGAACGACGTGCGCGAATCCGCCGCGAGAATCTTCTTTACTTCGGCCTCCCTCTTCGCCAAATCCATCCCGGAAAAATCCTTCAGCGGCAGATCCAGCGTCAACGCCGGCGCAAAGTGGAGCAGCTCGCCTTCGGAATCGACGGTCGCCCGCAGGGCCTCGTGCCGCGCAATCACTTCATTCAACGCATCGCGCAAAGCATTCACTTTCAAATCACCGCGCAAGAAAACGCTGAACGATTCGTTGAACGCGCAAGACGCATCCTCTCCCAACTTTGCCGCGAGGAAGATCTCCTTTTGCGGCTCGGTCATGCGCGTTTCGCCCGGTTTTGCGGCTGCCTGCGCGGAAACACTTTCGCTGGGCAGCGGCAGAATCTCACCTTGCTGCATTTCGTGAATCGTCTCTTCGAACGCGCGAATGATCTTCTCGATGTCCGCGTCGCTGTGTTCGGTCGTCAAAAAGCACGGGAAGTTTTCGAGCAGGTGCACGCCTTTTTCGCGCAAGCTGTAGTAGAAGAGGCTGCCGAAACGAAAATCGATCGGGAAACTGAAGTAAAAGATGCTCGCGAAATTCTCGATGTGTGTCGGTACCTGATTCTTTTCGAGGAGCGCGTTCAGCCGCTTCACCATCTCTCCGGCGCGTACCGAGAGGTTCTTCTGCAGCTCCGGTCCTTGCGTCTTCAAATGTTTCAACACGGCGAGGCAAGCGGCCATCGCCAACGGGTGCCGCACAAATGTGCCGGCGAAGAACGTCACGCCGACGGTCGGATAGGAATCGTCCCCGTATTGCCACATGCCGCCGTCCAAAGCGTCCATGTATTCAGCTTTGCCGGCGAGTACGCCGATTGGCATTCCTCCCGCCAACACTTTTCCGTACGTAGTCAGATCGGCGCGAATGCCAAACAGTTCCTGGCAACCACCGGGATGAACGCGGAATCCGGTCACGACTTCGTCGAAAATCAGGCATGAGCCGGAATTTTTGGTTATCTGCCGCAGTTCTTTTAGGAAACTCACCGGTTGCAAGTTCGGATGGCGGCTCTGGACCGGTTCAACCATCACCGCGGCGAGATCGTTGGCATTCTTGCGAATCCATTCCAACGAATCCGCGGCCCCGTATTCCAGCACAATGACGTTCGCCGCCTTCTCGCGTGGAATTCCCGGCGCGACCGGAACGGCATACGGCTCACCCGCCTTCTTCAAACCCTTCACCAGCACTTCGTCGAACATTCCGTGGTAGTCGCCGGCAAAAAAGACAATCTTGTTCCGGCCGGTGACCGTACGCGCAACGCGCATCGCCGCCGTCACGGCCTCCGATCCCGTATTGCAGAAAGTCGCGCGCTCGTTGCCCGTCATTTCGCAAATCAATTTCGCGGCTTCGCCCGCCAGCAGCGTCTGCGGCCCAATCTCAAATCCTTCGTGCAGCTGTCGCTCGATCGCCTTTTCGACAAATTCCGGACGGTGCCCCAGCATAATCGGCCCGAAACCATTCAGGATGTCCACATACTCGTTGCCGTCCAAATCCCACAGATGCGAGCCTTTGGATTTGTTGGTGATGATCGGATAGATCATCTCTTTCCACTGCGCGCGGAAGCCGGTGACGACGCGCGGATCGGCCAGCACGCCGCGATACTCTTGCGTCATTTTCTTCGATGTCGGAGTCTTCGTCGTATACCGCGCCGTCAAATCCGCGATGTACTTCTCCTGGCGCGGCGTCAAGTCTCCCGAGATACTCTTCTGCAGCGGTTTAAATGGAGTGTAGCCTTTCAACTCTTTCGTTCCGTCCGCCTCTCCTTGTGTTGCCGGCGCAGCCGCGGTTTTCGTCGGTGCGGAGGGCGTGGCGGCATTCGCCGCAGGCGGGGTCGGAATCGGCATGCCTCCGTGCAACGCGGCCAGCTGCTGCGCAAAAAGCTGATTCATGGCCTGCAATTGATCCCGCAAAAGTTGCTCGACGGCGCTCGCGGCAGGAGTTCCTTGTCCACTCGAAATTACCGGCGCAAAACTCATCGGCGAAGCTGCTGGCGTCGATATTGAAGACGAAACCGGCAACGCGGCGTGCGCTGCCTCTTCATAAAGTCCCGCGGGTAGTTTTTCGTCCAAATACGCGGCAAGCGCGTCGAGCGACGATTGCGCGTCCAGCAATTGGCGAAACGTCACTTTTAAATTAAATTTGCTCTGCAGCGCCTGCGTCACTTGCGTCAAAAATAGCGAATCGAATCCCATTTCCAGGAATGTCGTTGCGCCGCCAGCCGCCAGCACATCCACGCCGGAAAGATCCTGAAAAATCTCCGCGAGCATTGCGCGAACTTTTTCTTTTCGCGCCGCTTTCGGTGCCGGGGGTTCCGGTGAACTGTTCATTGCGATCTCCTCCGGTCTGGCAGACGCAATCGGGGCCGCCGGCGCCGGCATTGGGTTCAAATTCAATGTCATCGAAAACGGTTGCGCTCCCACCTTGGGCAGCGCCTCCGTCACATCGGCCGTCTCGTCCAGCCAGAATCTCTGTCGTTCAAAGGGATATGTCGGTAAGGAGACGCGAATTCGCCCTTCTCCGTGATACCCCTTCCAGTCGGGATCCACTCCACCGAGCCACAAAGAACCGAGCGCCAGCTGAATGGCCGTTCCTTCGGTACAATTTGGTGTGCCATCCGTCAACGATGACACGACGATCTGATCGGCAGCTTTCGGCGCATGTTGCCGCGCAAGCGTCGCCAGCACGTTTCCCGGGCCAACTTCCAACAAAATGCAGTCCTCACGGTCGCGGAATTGCGTGATGCCGCGAGAGAATTGCACTGCCTCTCGGAAATGCTTTGCCCAGTATTCCGGACTTGTGGCTTGCTCGGCGGTTATCCATTCGCCCGTCACGCTGGAAACGTACTGCAGCTTCGGCGCGGAGAGCGTTACCTTCTTCACTTCCGCCGTAAATGGTTCCAGAATCGGATCCATCATCGCGGAGTGGAAAGCGTGCGAAGTGTGCAGCCGGCGATGCACCACGTCCTTCGCGGTCAATTGTTTTTCGAGTTCGGCAACTTTGTCGGTCGGCCCGGAAATCACGCAAAGCGTTGGCCCGTTCGCGGCCGCGAGCGACAAATCCTTCGTCAGCCATTTCCGTGCTTCCACTTCGCTCAATCGCACGGAAAGCATCGCGCCATGTGGAAGGTCTTGCATCAAACGGCCACGCGCCGCAATGAGCCGCAAACCATCGGCAAGCGAAAATACTCCGGCGAGGCACGCGGCGACGAATTCGCCGACGCTGTGTCCGATCATGAAGTCCGGCTGCACGCCCCAGCTCATCCATAGCTTGGCGAGCGCATATTCAACGGTAAAGATTGCCGGCTGCGCGAGAATCGTCTGCGTAACTTTGTCGCGCAATTCATCGGTAATCGCTTCCGCGGGATACAGCAGCTTTCGTAAATCCAGCCCAAGGTGCGGCTCCAGCAGCTTTGCGCATCGATCGATTTCGTCGCGAAATACTTTTTCCGTCTCATAAAGCTCACGGCCCATGTTCGGCTGCTGCGAACCTTGGCCTGGAAACAAGAAACACACTTTCGGATCCGCGTTGCGCGATTTCCGGCCGATCACGCGCTTTCCATCTCCGCTTTCCAGAGCCGCAGCCGCGTCTGCCGCGCTCGACGCCGCGACAATCCGCCGGTGATCAAATTTTCTCCGGCCCGTTTGCAACGTGTACGCCACGTCCGCCAAATTCGTTTCCGGTTGTTCGCGCAACCTGGCAGCCAGGCGTTTTGCCGCCGCGTCGAGCGCCGCTTCAGATCGCGCGGAAATGGTCAGCACTTGCGTTCGCCGAGCCGCTTCTGAGGAAACTCTGTCTGGCGCTTGTTCGATCACGACGTGTGCATTTGTTCCACCCACGCCGAACGCGCTCACTCCAGCGCGGCGAGGCGCTGCATCCGTCTGCCACTCGCGCAGCGCGGTGTTCACAAAAAAAGGACTGTTTTCGAGATCAAATTTCGGATTGGGTTTCTTGAAATGCAGAGTCGGCGTCAGCCTGCCGTCCCTCACGCAGAAAGCCGCGTGGATTAATCCCGTCACGCCGGACGCGACGTCCAGATGTCCCAGGTTCGTTTTCGCCGTTCCAACCGCGCAGAACTTCTTGTCCCTCGTTTTCGTTTCAAACGCCCGAGCGAGCGCTGCCAGCTCTATCGGATCTCCGAGCGTCGTCGCTGTTCCGTGTGCCTCGACGTAACCAATTGTCCGCGGATCAATGCCCGCCAATTCCTGCGCCAAAACGATCGCTTTCGATTGCCCATCAACGCTCGGCGCCGTGTAGCCAACCTTCGCGGAACCGTCGTTGTTCATTCCGTACCCGCGAATTACCGCGTAAATTTGGTCGCCGTCTTTCACGGCTTCTTCCAGCCGCTTCAGCATCACCACCGCTGATCCGCTTCCGAACACCGTTCCGCTCGCGTCGGCATCGAACGTTCTGCAGTGTCCATCAGACGACACCATTCCGCCTTCTTGGTACAAATACCCGCGCTTCTGGGGAAACGTGATGGAAACCCCGCCCGCAAGCGCCATATCCGTCTGATAGGTCAGCAGCGCCTGGCACGCCTGGCAAACAGCCAGCAACGACGTTGCGCAACCCGCGACCATCGAAAACGCCGGCCCCCGTAAATTCAACTTGTAGGAAACGCGCGTCGCCAAAAAATCCAGTGCGTTGCCGGTCATCGCGGGATAATTTCCCACTTGATAGCAGCTCGTGTAGTCGCGGACGAACTGTGGATTGCTGCAGAGGCGCGAAATAAAGTAGGTGCTTGTGCTGCAGCCCGCAAAAACTGCCACCGCCCCGCGGACTTCTTCGGGGTCGTAACCCGCGTCTTCAAACGCTTCCCAGCAGCACTCCAGGAAAACCCGATGCTGCGGATCCATCAACTCCGCTTCGCGCGGATAGATTCCAAAGAACCCTGCGTCGAACATTTCAGCGTCTGGCAGCACCGACCGCGCTCGCACGTAGTCTGGCCGTTTGGAAAGGGTCGCCGCATCCGGAACATCCAATTCGTCTTCACGAAAATGCGAAATTGCCTCGACGCCGCTTTTCTGGTTTTCCCAAAATTCCGCGGCACTCTTGGCGCCCGGCAGGCGCGCCGCCACGCCTATGATCGCGATACCTTCGAGATCGCGGTTCCAGTTGCTCATGCCGGTTTGCTCACCTTGAACTCTCGCTGTTTTGCGAATGCCGCTCTCTGCTTTTGAGCGCGGTCCTGTGCTGCCCGAAATGATTTTTCTCCTGCTCCGTTTCGCCCAAGGTGCTTTGCGAGCGATCGTATCGTTGCCTGCTCGAACAAGTCTGTCACGGGAATCTCACGCTCCAGCCGTTTCTGCAGTTGGGAATGAACGGCCACCAGCAGCAGCGAGTCTCCGCCTAGATCGAAAAAGTTCTCGTCTAGGCCCGCACGCTCGATTCGCAGGGTCTTCTTCCAAATCTCGGCGACCAGTTGTTCCATGTCGTCGCTAAAAGTGGTTTCGACGCTCGTGCCGCCCTGCATCGCGGGTCGCGGCAGACTCGCTCGATCTACTTTCCCGTTCCCAGTCAATGGCAGGTTCGGCATCGAGACGTATTGCGCGGGTACCATATGTGCCGGCAGTTTGGTGCTCAGAAAACTCCTCAACTCGCTGGATGCGAGCGGTGCGTCGGCGCGCGGGACGCAATATGCCACGAGTCGCTTTGTGCCCGCCTCATCCACGTCCACGTTTACGCAAGCCTGCCGCACACCTGGATGGTCCGTCAGCACCGCCTCGATTTCTCCAACTTCAATTCGGTGACCGAGAATCTTCGTTTGCCCATCTTTCCGCCCTAGAAACTCCACACTGCCGTCATTACGCCAGCGAGCGAAATCTCCGGTGCGATACATCCGTGCGTCTGCCGATTCCGAGAATATGTCTTGCAAAAACTTTTCCTCTGTCGCTCCCGCCGCGTTCAAATATCCGCGCGCGACACCATCACCGGCGGCAAATAGTTCTCCAGCTTCTCCTCGCTGAACGGGCCGCATCTCTTCATTCAGGATGTACACTCGCGTGTTCGCGATGGGCTTGCCAATCGGCACGGAATCCGGCACCGCATCGCCCGGCCTCATCACGTGGCAGGTCGTAAACGTGGTGCCTTCCGTCGGTCCGTAACCGTTGATCAGCGTTATCTCCGGCAGTGCTTCCAGCACGCGACGAACATGTTCCGCCGATAGCGTGTCGCCGCCCGCGAGCAATTGCCTCAGCGGACGCAAGTCTTCGAGGCGCTCATCGACGAACAGGTGGAAAAGCCCTGCGGTGAGCCATGCTGTCGTCACACAGTGCTCTCGAATCGCTTTGCCAATCTCCTCAAGCGACGCCGCTTGCGGCGGCATCACCACAAGCTTTCCCCCATGCAGGAGCGCGCCCCAAATCTCCAGCGTCGAAGCATCAAACGAAATCGGCGCGAATTGGAGGAATGTTTCTTCAGGGCCGAATCTGCAGTAGTTCGTTTCGAAAACGAGACGCACGATCGCCCTGTGTTCCACCAGGACGCCCTTCGGCCGCCCTGTCGAGCCGGACGTGTACATTACATACGCCAAATTCGTCGCGCCGGCTGTCGATGGCAGATTCTCTTCCGCGCCCTTGCAGTCATCCTCGACAAAAATCTCCTTCACACTAGGATCAACCCCGGCACGCGACTTCTGCGTCACCATCACCGGTGTTTTCGTGTCCGCCATCATGAACATCAGTCGTTCGCGTGGGTACGCCGCATCGAACGGCACGTATGCCCCACCTGCCTTTAGTATCGCAAGCAGTGCCACGATCATTTCCGCCGACCGCTCGACGCATACTCCAACTTTCGTTTCTGGGCCCACTCCTTCTCGCTGCAGTCGATTTGCCAGCCGATTTGCCCGGCAGTTCAATTCGCCATACGTCAGACGTGTCTCGCCGCACACGACCGCGGTCCGATCCGCGAACTTGGCTGCCGCTTCTTCAAACAGTTGCGATACAGACTTATCTCGCGGGTACTCCGTTCGCGTGCCAGCCCAGGCATCCAGCGGCGCGGGAAGCGTCGGTTTCGCGTTCAGAGGATCGGCATATTGAATGGCGCTCATTTGCTTGCTAGTGTCCTAACCTCACCGCGCACTTCTCACTCGCGACTGCAGCAGAATCTCCTTTTCGCCAAAGAGTCTTTCTGCGACGATCCCTTTGGATTTGCAGTACTCGACCAGCCGGTTCGACTCAACGATCGGCTTCGACGCCTCCGTGTACTTCACGCTCATCACGTAATTCAGCCACGGCTCCTGTCCCATCGCGTACACATACACTTCCTTGCAGTGAAACTGATCCACAATCGCTTTGGCTCGCTCAAAGTCCGAACCCGCAAGTCTGCGCGAATGATCTTTCTGCCGTTCGATTCTCTGCGTAATCAGAGGCCCGTAAATCCAGCTCATCGGCGCACCGTTGCATTCCATTCCGACGAACAATGCGTCCACATCTCCGATCTCGCGATGAATGTGTTCATACATTTTTGGACTGATGTTGCAGGAATCCGCCGCGAATAGGAGATTTTGACCGTTCGCATTGAGCTTCCACGCGGCTTTCGTCATCACATTCAGATCGCCGTGTTCTCCAAGAAACGGCAGAGCCTGGAGCGATCCCTTTTCAAAACGGATCTCCTCCATCTCCGCCAGTTCAATCACGTTCTTGAATCCGCACTGGTTCAATACCAGTCGCAACGACGGGTCTTGCAGCGAACCGCCGCCATTTCGAGGCACCACGACATTTCGGATACGGTGCCGCAACTGCAGCAGCGTTTCAAACAGAATGTGATCCTGGTGGTTGTGCGTGATGAGAACATAGTCGATTACCGGCGGCAGGTCGTCATACGTGTATCGCGAAATATCGCTCTCGTACGTATAGCTGAGCACTGGGTCCGTCAGCACGCTGACGCCGCCAGTCTCCAACAAAATGCACGCGTGCCCGAAGTAGCGCCATCTCGCTCCATCGCCTTCATAGCGGGAATACGGCTTCGGCGTTTCCGTCGTCAGAAAGGTCCGCAGCTTCGCTGCATCTTTTTCGTTCAAATGCAATTTTTCCCGAATTTTGGACAGCGTCGTGGGAGCCCCTTTCATGCGAAAGAGGTCGTCCAGCGCCGGCGAACTAAACGGCATTTCAAGCTGCAGCGCTTCGCCTTCATCGAGTCTCGGCGTGCTTAAAACAAACGGCCGGTCGTCCCGCGAAATCTCCGAAAGCATGATCGACTGCATCGACTCTTCATAATACTCACTTCGATAAAGCAACGGCTCGATCACCCGGAAAGACGGATGATTGTTGAGGTCGTAGACCAGTTCGACGTATCCCTGCAACTCGTTGGGGACTTCGGCGTAAAGCGACTCAAGACTGAATCCAGTCCCTTTTTCTCGCAGAAGTTGGTCTAGTTTTTCGATCGCCGAAGATAGATCGAGCAGCTTTTTCCGCTCCCGCAAGGTCCGGTCCCTCAATTGCCGGACTTCCTCCACCTTGTTTCCTTCGAAATCCATGAATGGTCCGCCCAGCAGCTGGGGATTTTTCACGGCCGAAGCGTGCGTCTCGGGTGACTCGATGTACGAGTCCATGATCTTTAAATGCCGCTGCGTCAGGTTCCTGGCCGCCGTCGCAGGTGGGATGAGATGGGCCCAGGCATACCAGCCGTCAACGAGCGGCTCAGCCATCGCGTTGGGTCTCAGATACAGCTCAGGCTCAGTCATGAAATCCGTTTGCCCCTAAATTCGCTTTCCTGCGGGAAGCGTTGCGGACCTCAACTTGAGCCGCTCCGTCCGAGCGAACCTGGCCCCTCGCAGGAATGTTCGCCCCAAGATGTGCAATCGTCAGACCACTCTGCCCTATAGTTAACGCCTTTGTTTACTGCAACTTAGATTCGTCTTCGCCTCGTCGAAAGGAAATTCTTTTCTTCTGCCCAGTGGAAAGAAAGTACCCATATTTCCCGTCGCGAAATCCTCCTCTCGAAGCGTTGGCAATCGACGGAAATCTCTGATTTTTCGAGATTTAGGTCACATTCGGGCATAATACCGAGCCATGTCTTTGCGACGAGTCCCGGAGCGTGGTGCCCCGAGCAGTAAGGAACCAGTTTTCTGGCAACCAGTGACTCGCTGCCCCTCATTCTCTTCAAACTTTCTGCACGTTTGGCGGCTCGAACTGAACGGTGATTCGTCGTTTGACGCTCACCGCCGCTCCATCCTGAGCTCTGACGAATTGGCTCGCGCCTCCCGTTTTCATTTTCCAGTTCATGCCAATCGCTTCATCACCGGTCGCATGGCTATTCGCACTATCCTTGGCGCCTATTTGGCAGTATCCCCGGGCGACCTCGCCTTTGAACAAACGCAATACGGAAGGCCGTTTCTCTCCGCGGCTCTCAATCCACTCATGCTTTCTTTTAACCTCTCGCACTCGCAGGATTTGGGCGTTTTCGCGATTTCTTCCCACAAATGCTTGGGAATTGATGTGGAAGCGATCCGTGCGGACTTCGGCGGCGAAGACGTGGCGGAATCCCACTTTGCGCCCGCGGAATTTCAGGAACTTGTGTCTCTTCCAGAGGCACAGCGCCCACAGGCCTTCTTCAATTGTTGGACGCGCAAAGAGGCGTACGTCAAAGCGCTGGGCGCGGGGCTTCAAATCCCCTTAGACAGCTTTGAAGTTTCCCTTCGCCCCGGTGAGCCGGCGCGATTCCTTCGTGGTGCGAGCACGGCTTGGCGATTGGTTTCTTTTTCACCGGCGCGGGATTTCCAGGGCGCAGTCGCCTATGAGGGCGTTCCCGCGGACGCACAGTTTTTCGACGCCAAGAAGTTGTTGAGAGAATTCGGTGACTAATTGCGGAAAATCTCAGTTAATAATGATTGGAAAATCGTCGGAATTCCTTAGGACACTTCGAGCAATATCCCTTCGCCTCGGCAATCCAGCTTGCTTAATCTTGCTCAAAAGTGTCCGATAGCTGATCTTCAATGTCGCGGCGGCTTTCCTCCGGTTCCACCGGTTTGCCGCAAGCGCCTGCAAAATGATTTTTCTTTCGACGTCTCGCACCGCCGTTGAGGTTTCGGCAAACAGTCGCTTGTTACCGCTCGGCTTCACTTGAACCGCAAGGCTTTCATTGCCGCCAGCGCCTTCAAGCGATTGAATCGCCGCTTCGGGCCCTAACAATACGTATCGCGCAATCGTGTTCTGCAGTTCTCTGACGTTTCCTGGCCATTCATATTCTCTTAGCCATTCGCAGAAAGAGCTGGAAAGTGGCGGCGCTTCGCACTCGTGCTTCCGCGAAAGTTCTTCGCGAAAATAATTCGCCAATGCCAACACGTCTTCTCGCCTTTCGCGCAATGGCACTAATTCCACCTTGACGACGTTAATGCGATAGTAGAGATCCACTCGGAATCTGCCGGCCTGAATCTCCGCCGCCAACGGGCGGCAGCTCGTCGAAATTACGCTTGAAATCAGGCTTTTTTCTTCCAGACCGCCGAGCCGGAAAAACTTCCCGTCTTGCATCACCTGCAGCAACTTCGCCTGCAAATCCGCATTCAGGTCGCTCACTTCGTCCAGCAAAATCGTTCCCGGCGTGTCTGATTCAAGCCTTCCCGGTTTCGCATTCACCGCGCCCGTAAACGCGCCTCGTTCGTATCCAAAAAGTTCGCTTTCCATCAACGGGCCCGGCAAGGCAGCACAGTTCACTTTTGCAAAGTTTCCTGCGTTTCGCGGCGAGATCGCATGCGCGTAACGCGCAACGATCTCTTTTCCGCTGCCGTTTGGTCCCTCAATCAGGATCGGAACCCCCGTTGCGGCAGACTTCTCCACTTTCCGCCTCACCACGTTCATCAATTCTGTCTGACCAAAAATAACCTCAACCGGAGGCAGTCCTGCGCCCGCCCCGAGCAATCCCGTACTCCCGGCGATGATCGCTTTTGCTGGTATGGCTCCCATTTGGTCGCGTCATGAGCTGCACATTGCCATCCAAACACGAAACCGACCAAGGCTGTTCCAAAAGTGCTCCAGCTTCGCGGTTCACAAGAAAATTGGGGATAAAAGGACAGAAAATTATCCCGACTTGCTAAATTTCCCAGGCAAGTTTTAGTACCACACATCGAATTCCGCCGCCCGACTTGCATCAGCACGGGCAGTAAATTTCCCTCGAATAGAAAGCCTTTGCTTCAACTTACGGGCAGACCAAGTCTATTCATTCCCTATTTTGGTGAGTTTCAAAAGTACCGGAACTAACTCCAGCGTGAAGGTCGAAGCCCAACTACTCGTGGCACTGCGCGCGATACCTACGCCCGCGCAGATTCGCCACGGATAATGTCATATCGCTCTATCACGGCGGCCACGCCCATTCGCAACTCTCCGTCTTCGCCGCGCCGTTCGACTCTCACCACCTTACCCATGGCGCGCACAAAAACTTCGGTGCTGTGCGTGATCTCCGCCGGCAAGGTCAACGTAATGTCGAGCTCCGAGCCCGCTTCCAAATCCTGATCGATCACGAAGTACAGCCCTCGCGTCGAGATGTCGCGCGTCTTGCCATTTTGATTGCCATTCGGACGTTCCGTGGGAATCCTGACGATTACCGGCAAGGACAAATCGTAGCGTCGAGCATTGCGGCGTTCCGACATCAAACTCATCCCTCACCCGATTCGCGACCGTAGACTTTCTGGCCGGCCTTCTTTTATCATTTCGGCACTATTATCTCAAGCGCGAACTTGCGGCTTATCCCCCGATGAACCCATTCGGCCTCAAGTTTGTATCTGGTGGCTTCGCGATTGTATTCAATTGCCTGGCTAACGATATCGCGCAACATTTGTTTCACAAAGCCCATTTTCAATCGCTTTAGCCTGAAAGGAAACTGCTACGAGAACCGGGCGTCAGTCGTTTCTTCCGGCCGCTATCGGCGCGGGGTCCACGGCCGCTGTCGCAGCGGACCGCCGAGTGCGTGGCGTATCCAGGTTGAACTGCCGCATTTTATAGAGCAGCGCTTTATAGCTGATCCCGAGCATCTTCGCGGCGTCCTTGCGGCACCAACGCGTCTTTTCCAGCGCGTCCGCGATCGCCTCCATCTCCGCTTCGTCTTTTAATCCGCGGACCAGTGCCTTCAACCCCTGCTCTTTCGGAGCTGCCACTTCTTCGCGCGGCGAAGTCCGCTGACGCGTGGAAGACATTTCCACCAATTCTCGCAAGCTGCCTTCGTCATCTTCCAGAATCACGTACCGCTTCACAAAGTTCTCAAGTTCGCGCAAGTTTCCAGGCCAGGGATAATTCACTGCCGCATCCAGCAAATGCTTTGACGGATCCACGGCCGGCTTGCCGAACTTTTCCGAGTACTTTGTCAGAAAGTGCCGGAACAGCAGGGGAATTTCCGCCGTGCGTTCCCGCAGCGGCGGCACAAGAATCGAAAGCACGTTCAACCGGTAGTACAAATCCTCGCGGAATCTTCCCGTTTTCATTGCTTCGTGAACGTCTACGTTCGTCGCCGCAAGCACCCGCACGTCCGTTTCGATCATGCTCCGTCCGCCGAGCCGCGAGTATTGGTGATCCTGCAACACGTGAAGAAGTTTTGCCTGCAAGTGCGGACTCATCTCGGCAATTTCGTCCAGAAAAATCGTTCCCTTGTTCGCCAATTCAAATTTTCCCGGCTTCGCTCTCACCGCTCCCGTGAACGCGCCTTGTTCAAAGCCGAAAAGTTCCGATTCCAGCAATTCTCCCGGCAGCGCCGCGCAATTCACCTTTATAAAAGGCTGCGTTCGCCGCTTGGAACGCAGGTGAATCATGCGCGAGACAACTTCCTTGCCGACTCCGCTTTCGCCGCAAATAAACACGGGCACATCGACCGGCGCAATCTGCAAGATCTGTTGCCGAATGCGCACCATCTGCGGGCTCGCCGCCAGAAAGCTCAGATCCTCGGTCACCTGATCGCAGTAGTCCCGCAGCGCCTGGTTCTCCGTCGTGAGCTGTTTCTTCTGCCGCGATTTCAGCATCGCCGCGTCGAGTTCCGATTTCTCAAATGGCTTCGTCAGATAATCGTGCGCACCCAGCCGAATCGCTTCCACCACCACGCCCACTTCATTCGAACAAGACAGCATAATCACGTTCAAGGTGCGGTCAATTTGCAAAAGCTCCTTCAGCGTGTCGATGCCGTTCATCTCCGGCATCAACACATCCAAAATGATGAAGTCGGGCCGATCGCCCTGGTTGATTTTCTGGATCGCTTCCGGCCCGCTGCCGAGCGCCTCCACGTCATATCCTTCGACTTCCAGCAGCGTTTGTAAATATTTCCTGATGCTCGGTTCGTCATCCACTACAAGAATTTTTTCTTTTACCGCCATTGCCCGTCCCTCGCTCTCATCTCAATTTAATCCGTCGGATTCTTATTGTTCGATCGGCAGCAGAAAATGAAACGTGCTGCCCTTCTTCGCTTCGCTTTCCACCCAAATCTTGCCGCGGTGCGCTTGTACCAGCCTCTTCGCAATCGCCAACCCTAGCCCCATGCCGGACGTGTTGCGATCCACTCGCACAAAGTCCTCAAATATCTCTTGATGATGTTCCGGCGCAATGCCCGACCCCGAATCCGAAACACTCACCTCAACGCTGTTCGGGCGGGGCAAACGGAACCGCCGGCGTTCTTGCGTCGGCGATGCCACTTCCGCGACTCGCCGCTCCCAAAAATGCGGCTTCGCAACGAGCGTCACAGTTCCGCCCGATGGCGTGTGCTTCAGCGAATTATCCAGAAGGTTGGCAGCCGCCTGCTGCACCTTTTGATAGTCAAATCGGAAACTCGGTATCGACGGATCGAGGTTCACATCCAGCCGCACGCCTTTGCGCTGAAACGCTTCCGACCATCGCTTCGCCATCTCGTCCAGGCAATCGCGCAAATCATTTTCGCGCAATTGCAGCACCAGCTTTCCGCTTTCGAGCGCGGAATAATTCAGGAACATCGACACGAGCCGCACCAGCCGTTCGCAGCTCTCTTTCGATTCTTCCAAAATGTCCCGCTGTTTTTCCGTCAGTCGGCCGAGCGATCCGGTCAGCAGCAGGTCGTAGTAGCCCTTGATCACGGCAAGCGGCGTTTTCAATTCATGTGCCGCGGACGCCAGGAACACCGTCTTCTGGCGATTTACCTCCTGCAGCTTCAGGTAGGCCGCCAGCAAGTTGCGGTAGGTTATTTCTCGTTCTTGTAAAAGCTCCTGCACCGTCAGCTGGGTCGCCGCATCCGGCGCGGCGCTCGGTGCCGCCTGTTCGAATTGCAGCACAAGCCACTCTGGCTCGGCCATCCATTGCACCGTCGCAAAATACTTGCACGAGCCCGAAATAATCTCCAGTTGAAGTTCCCGCCGTCCGGCCTCCAGCTTTTGCACGAAACTTTCCGGCGAAACCTTCAGCACGTCGCTGATCAAATTCGCTTCTCGAAAGTCACCGTGCCCCAGTGACGCCAGCGTCTCCCGGCCCCGCAAATTCGCCACCACGATTCGACCGCTACGCTCGGCAACAAGTAATCCCTTTTCGACGCAGTCCAGCAAGCCCTTGACCACACCGAACGCCACAGTATCCGGAGTCCTCACCGCGTTTGGGGTTTCAGTGCTCGGCAACTTCATTACTTTGTTCAACTCCCCTCAGAGTGGCAAAAATTTTCCCGTTTACTGGCATGCTCGCAGTTGGCCCTAAAGGTGTCAATGGTAAATCCGTTCCACTTGCATATTATGGGAACTAACGTATCCCTTTTCTTACGCGAGGGGAAGTGACTACTCGCATTCCCCCGCGCATGACTAGCTATCCTACTGATTTGATGTATCTTAATATTCCATCTGACGCTGTGACTGTGGCATCCAAGGTGCATGACTCCGTACTAGTTCTGTGGTACCAAAAGGGCTAATTGTGGAAACCCAGGTTGCCAAGATCAACCCAGCCGTGGACACCTCCAAACAGCGTCGGTTTCCCCGGATTCGCCTCCAGATTCCTGTTTTTTTGCGCGCGCAGGACGCTTCCGGTGTCGATTTTGTCGAACTCACCAAAACTCTCAATATTAGTGCTTCCGGCGCCTGTATCGCTTCAGCCCACGTTCTTCGCGCCGATCAAGTCGTCCACTTGACCATTCCCACGCCCTCTCCTGCGTCGTCCGGACTCGTCCCAAATGAAACCCCGCCTATCACCGCCAAGGTCCTTCGGCAGCAGACTGCTGGAGAGCTTCGCTTGTTCGGGATCGAGTTCTTTAAAACGCTGGAATAGCCCATTCCCGGGGATAATAATCTTCCATTTTTTTCCCCAGTCCGCCCGCAATCTTCCCACTTGCATCCAACTCGCCTCACCCATCGGCAATCGCAACCCCAGCCCTTGACACAAGGGCACCTTTTTCAATACTTTACACCTTAACAAACGATCGGTTTTTCGATTCGGCGGCAGCGGACGCTCTATTGGTTTGGTATCCCGTTTGCTCCCAACTGGTCATCTAAATCGGATTTTATTGACTTTCCCCAACCCCCGCGGGGACAGGCAGAGGTGAACGCCCATAGCACACTCGCCCAGCCCTGACGCGGCATTTCCGCCACGCGCGTCCATTGCCGCGAATTTTCTCGAGATTCTTGTCGAGACGCTGCAATCGATTGACGTTTCCGCGCGCGGCCAATTCCTCCGTGGATTTTTTCGCACGTTCACTCACTTGGAGCTTTCCGAGGAACGCTCAGCCCAATTGTGGGACGAGATTCTTCTGCGCCGCCAAACGCTCGCCTCCGGGTCCGCCAATTCCGTTTCATTGCTCACGGCCATGGTCGACGTATTCGCCTCCGCGAATCTCTTTCAATTTCCACTTCTCATCGAACGCGAAGATCTAAAGACGCTGGAACGCAACGCGGTCACCGACCCATTGACTGGTCTTCACAACCGGCGTCTCTTCAGTGAAACGTTTGAGAAAGAACTGAATCGCGCAAAGCGTTACGCGCAGCCGCTCAGCCTCGTCACCCTCGACCTCCATCGCTTCAAGGAAGTGAACGACCATCTCGGTCATCTCCGCGGTGACGATGTTTTGCGCGCGGTCGCATCCACGCTGCGAAAATCCCTGCGCACGTCGGACTCCGCGTTTCGTCTCGGCGGCGACGAATTTGCTCTCCTGCTTCCTCAGACTGACGCCCCGCAGGCATTGGCACTCAGCAAACGCATCGGCATCATTTTTTACGACGTTCTGCGCTCCATCGAAATTTCCGTCGATGTAAGCCTCGATCACGGCATCTCCACATTTCCAGCGGACGGCGACGCCATGGACCTGCTCGTCCGCATCGCCGACCAGCGCCTCTATCGTTTGAAGCATGCAAATCACGATAAGACCTCGGCGCAGACCGAAGCTCCGCCGCCACCGAATCCAGAATTCGTTCCGCCAATTTCGTCGGCATCCGCAGCCACGGAAATGCCTGGCGTGAGGCGGGCAGTCTCGATTTCCGATTCGCATCCTTCACCTTCATCCCCTAGCTCTGCTGCTCCTCCGGCGCCGATCGAAATGCCTCGTCCTGCTCCTCCAACGGAGAGCTCCCTCGCCGCGGCCGTTTCTGCGTCCTCGCTCCGGATTCCGTCTTCCGTCGCTGTTGCGCCTGCTGCGGCGCCGGGCATTGAACCGCGCCCCAATTACGCGGTCCAGCGCAAAGCGGAACGCGTTTCCATGACCGGCACCAACGCTTATGCCGTTCTCGGTGAAACATCGCCGCGCCGCGCCAAAGTGCTCGACCTCGGCTTCGGCGGCGTCGCCCTCGAAGTCGACACCACTCAGTCCCTTCCCGATAATTTTCTCGCCATCCTTCACGTGCCGATCCTTCCCCCAGTCCGCGTCAATCTAAAGCCGGTCTGGTCCCGCCCCTCCTCCGAAGGCACTCTCCGCGTCGGCTGCTGCTTCATTTCCTGACCTACCTGCAAGTGGGTCGCGGGTCAGTTTGAAAGACTGACACTATTCGCTTTCTCCGCACCGGACGAGGCGTTCAGAAAGTGAACGAGTTGTTCGGATGAACGGGGTTATAATGCCGCGCATGTCTAACAAACCCCTGATAATTGTTTCCGTCTTGTGCGGGTTGCTAGCCATTATTTGCGCGGTTTTGGCGGTTCTCTTGTTAAGTCGGCCGCGATTCACGCTTGTTTCTTCAACGAGTCCCTACGTCATGTTTGACAGCAAGACGGCACAAGCCTGTTGGTCCGGGCCCACCTCTAATGAAGACCCATACGCAAAGTTTGGTGGGAGAACCCAACCAGGTTCGCCACCGGAAGATATATTCGACAAAGTTGCCAAGGATTTACCACAGGGACTTACGCCGTTGCCCCAGAATCAAGCCCGTCTCCCATTCTGCAAAGATTTACACTAAGAGATGAAACAAGAATGGACTGACGTGTCTGATAAACACGATATACAATCTAAGGCGGACCGGAAACGGTCGAAAGAGAGGTCAAATGTTGACCAAACTTTTGATACGTCCTGGAGTCGGTAGAGCGGGCTAGCAACGGGACTATACATCCCCGACCGCGATGGGGCTAAATGCTGCCTTGCCGTAGGTGAGCTTTATCCTAGGAACTACGCATCCCTTTACAATGAGGTCGTATTACCTCAGCGTATTGGAAAAACTGAGCGTCTAAATGGTCGCTCTGACCTACTGACAAACCGTGGCCGTAGGGGGATTTCTCACAAGGAATGAACTCGGCGTGAGGGCGGGTGAAACTTCCAACCCGCCTAAAATTACTTAATCTTCCAGCGAGTCTTTACAGCGTTCTTGGCTACCGTGTCCGCAAAGCGCCGATCTTGGATAGCCAAGAAAGGCGCAAAAGGGATGGCTCCTCCTTCGAGCTAGGTGCCTATTCTTCCCTCATTAAGAAACACACGCTGACAGTCCTTTCGCTTGCTATTACCGACATATTGGAAAAGAGCGGTGAAGTAACCGTCATTCACCCGATTTGTGCTCCACTTCGAGATATCCACAACTGCACCTATGTAGTTCCACCTCCTGCCTCGAAAAAAGGGCGTTGCATGCGGGGCAGATTATGTCAAAGAATTTCCCGCTAGAAAATAAAGTCGGGCTCTAAACTAGTTGCTGCACTCTTGCGTTTTGTGTTTCGTCTCTTGGGACTATATGGAAGGAAAAACTACAATTCAGGCAGTTAGTCCAGAGCCTCGTAAAAATCAGTTTATTCCTGACCACGCTACTTCAAATCCTTGCAGAACGGCAGATTCGCTTGATTCACGACATCGAATCTAAAACCAGACGGTAATGTATTGGGCGGGTTATCGGGTGGTGGTTTGGGAGGCCCGGACCAGCAAGCCTGTGCGGTCTTATCGTCAAACATGATATAGGGGCTAGTCGTTGAGACAAGCGTGAATCGCGGACGACTCAATAAGAGAAATGCCAAAAGCGCGCAAATAATCGCCAGCAACACGCACAAGACAGAAACAATCATTAGGGCTTTGTTAGACATGCGCGGGATTATAACCCCGTTCATCCGAACAACCCGTTCACTTTTCGAACAAGGTCACAACAATGTCGTTTGATTGAGTCTTTCAACCAAATACTTGAATATCGCGTCATCGCTCTGAACAGATCGAAGGCTTTCACGCCATTCATCTAGCCGCTGCTTCGCGCCGAGATGAACCTTTGGCGCCTTCAAATAATTGGAGGTACTGGCCCTCCAATGCTCCTCAATCGGAGGGTGTTCAAGAACGTATTTCATCGCATCGTACTCGGAGCATAGACGATTCAAGACTAAGAGAAGATTGGATATACCCTGTTTGCACGCCATTTGACCTCCCGCTCTCTACAAGAGTTTTCATGGAACACACTAGAAGATGAGACTTTGTCCCAAGTTACCGCAAAAAGCGACACGCAAATTGCCCAACTGGCCCCCACAGCTCAAACTGACCCGCTACCCACTAATCACGCCGTTTTGACGTTTTTCCGTCTTGTCGTATAATTGTGGTTTGCCTTGCGACCTAGCGACGCGGCTGTAGTACCCCATCCCGGGTAGCCGTGCAGACCGGCCGCATCAGAATGGAGAATCATGAAACCCGGAATTCATCCCGACTATCACGCCGTCACCGTGCATTGCGCTTGTGGCCATACGTTTCCCACCCGCTCCACCATCAAGGGCGACATGCTGCGCGTCGAAATTTGCTCCAATTGCCACCCGTTCTTCACCGGCAAGCAAAAACTCGTCGACACCGCCGGCCGTGTTGAACGCTTCACCAAGAAATACGCCGACGCCGCTGCAAAATCCTCAGCCGCAAAAAAGTAGTTATCGGCACGAGTCCCTTCGGGAGAACCGCGTTTCACGCCGCGTTTCTCCCGTCTGTGTCTTTACTCTTCGACCGTGTAGAATAACGTCCCATCGTGGCCACACAATCCCGCATGTTCGACGGCGCCCGCCCCATCGAATCCGTCGATTCCGCGCCTCCACGCGTCACCCTCCGCAATTTCTTCAACCACCCGTTTGACTCCGCCATCGCCGCCGCCCGCACTTGTTACGCCGACCATCTCATCACTCCCGAAGAAGTCACCGACAAGCAGCGCCTCAACATTGGCGCCGCCACTTTCAACAGCGGCCACCACACCGTCTTCCAGCACGCCACGTTCGAATTCGGCCTCGAAAACGTCAGCCGCCAGTTCGTCTGGTCGTTTCTCCATGCGCATCCTTTTTACAATTCCGAACAGCAAAGTCAGCGCTACGTCCGCATGGACCGCGTGCAAGCGTATGTCCCGCCGGTCGATCTCTATTTCAACGAATCCGCCAAAGAAATCTACGAATCGGCCATCGCTCGTGCCTGGAATTACTACCGCGAACTCTCCGCTTTGCTGGTCTCGGACACGCGTGCCATCCTCGGCGACATTTGGCGCATCGGCCCAAATTCAAGTCCTAAGCACATTCAGAAAATCGAGCGATCCGCCGAAAAGCGCTCCATCGAAATCGCCCGCTACGTTCTTCCCGTCGCCGCGCACACCACCATGGTCCACACGATATCGGGCATCGTCCTCCACCGCCTCTGGCGCATGGCCGCCGCTTCGGACACACCCAGCGAAACCCGCGCGATCGTCGGCGCAATGGTTTCGCTCGTCAAAGACATCGACCCGCAGTTTTTCGATCGTTTCGGCACCGCGCCGCTCGAAGAACTTCCTGAATTTGCCGCCTCGACAAAGTTCCAGCCAAACGGCGAAGCCTTCGCGCGCGAATTCGATTCAATACTAGCCGGCAGAACTTCCAAGCTCGTCGACTACTCCCCCAACGCCACGCGCGTCATCGCCGATTCCTTCCGCGCCGTCCTCGGCCTCGCCGAATCGCAATGCTCCGACGCCGACGCCATCGATCGGCTCCTCAATCCCGCCAAAAACCTTTATCGCCTTGAAACGCTCAACGTCGGCGTCCACGCGCCCATCATGCGCGCGCTCCAACACGCCAATTACACCTTTGCAAAGAAAATCTCCCACACCGCGGATTCGCAAGACCAGCGCCATCGCATGGTTCCCGGCTCGCGTCCCCTCCTCACCCTCGCCGACACGCGCGAGCCCGACTTCATCACCCCGCAACTCCTCAAAGAAAATCCTCGCGCCCGCGAAGTGTACGAGCGCGCCATGCACGACGCCTGGTCCGCCAAAAACGCTCTCCTCGCCCGCGGCGTCTCTCCCGAAATCGCTCTCTATCTTCTCCCCAACGCCAAATCCATTCGCCTCGTCGAATCCGGCTCGCTCCTCCATCTTCTCCACAAATGGACCATGCGCACCTGCTTCAACGCACAGGAAGAAATCTACGCCGCCTCCATGGACGAAGTCGCGGAACTCCGCCGCGTCCATCCCGAACTCTCCCAATACGTCGGCCCGCCCTGCCATCTCCGCGCCGGCATCACCACGCCCATCTGCACCGAAGGCTCCCACTTCTGCGGCGTCAAAGTCTGGCTTGACTTCCCCAACGTCACTCGCCGCATCTAGCGGGCACGCCTCCTGCTTCCAGAAGATCTTGTTCCGAAACACGAAATAAAAACCGACTATCCTTACATCCTCGAAAAATATTGGGAGAATCGCTTCCGCGCGAAGAAGAAGCAGGGCGAGTGGTATGACTTGAACTCAGAAGACATCGCAACCTTCAAAAGGCGTAGGGACTTTATGTCTAGCGAATTCTTCCCCTGAACGCAGTGCCGTGCGTGACTTCCTATTTAGCGACAGTTACAAATCCTCAGGACGCAATCCGGTACGTTTCGCAATTCTAGCCAGCATTCTCGGTCCAATTTCTACGCCATCGTGAAATGCCCACACGTAATCGCCCCGCTCTGGGTGGGTCAGGATGATGTGCGAACCTCTTTGCGATTTGATTGCGTATCCGATGCGAAGAAGCGCGCGGAAAACCTTCGCTGCCTTTGTGCTTGGCCACTAGCTCACGTTCAGGCGGCTTCGACAGAAACGGTGACAGTTTCGGCGGGTTCTTTCTGTTGTTCGATGCGGTCAGCGAGCACGCGCAGGGCAAGAGCTTGGGCCGACGCCATTGCTTCATTCTCCGTGGCCCCGTATGCCATCACACCGGGCACGTCGACGATCTCGGCAATCCAGCGACCATCGGCTTCAAGTTCGGTTTCGACTTTGTAGACGATGTGAGACACCCCTGCATCTTAGCACGCTCGCCCTTCTGCGGTGTCAAAGTCTGGCTCGACTTCCCCAACGTCACTCCGCCGCATCTGATTCTCGTTGCTTTCCCAGCTTCGTTCGCGCACACTCTCGCCGGCCCCTTCCATGCGCGACGTGGCAACCTCCAAGCAAGGCCTCGGGCCGTTGCTGTTTCCTGTCGTCCTTCTTCACTGCGCCATTCTCATCAACTACATCGACCGCACCAATCTCTCCATCGCCTCTCCGATTCTCAGAATCGAGCTCGGCCTCTCTCCGGCTCAGATCGGCTTTCTTTCCTCCGCCTTTTTCTACACCTATTCCGGTTGTCTGTTTTTCGTCGGCTGGTTCACCGATCGCTTCAATGTCAATTACGTTCTCGGTCTCGGCTTTCTTCTCTGGTCCGCCGCCACTGCCGCCACCGGTCTCGTCCGCGGCTTCGCTCTCTTATTCGCCATGCGTCTTCTTCTTGGCGTAGGCGAGTCCGTGGCATTCCCCTCTTTTTCCAAAGTCCTTTCGAAATACGTGCCGGAACACGCGCGCGGATTCGCCAACGGCATCATCATCGCCGGCATGCGCACCGGTCCCGCGATCGGCACGCTCGGCGCCGGCCTGCTCATGGCCAAATACGGCTGGCGTCCTGTCTTCATCGGCATCGGACTCGTCAGCCTGCTCTGGCTTCCCGCCTGGTTTCTTTTCATGCCGCGAGGGCCGGGTCTTCCTCATAAACCGGCGTCTTCGTCCGCGCAGCCCTCAACGCTTGACATTTTCGCGCAGCGCTCGTTCTGGGGCGTCACGATCGGACACTTTGCCTCAAATTATTACGTCTATTTCATGCTCACCTGGCTGCCCATTTATCTTGTACAAGAACGCCATCTTTCGTCGAAACAGATGCCCAAAATCGGCGCGCTCTATTACCTCTGCGACGCCGTCAGTACGATTTTGTGCGGTTGGGTCAGCGACCGGTTCATTCGCGCGGGAAAATCCGTCACTCTCGTTCGCAAAACGGCGATGGTCCTCGGCTTCTCGATCCTCACCATCGCGCTCATCGGTTCACTTTTCGCCGGCCAGCGCACATATCTTCCCTGGCTGCTGCTTCTCGGCCTCGGCTCCGGCATCGGCGGCATGGGAATCTTCGCGTTCTGCCAAACGCTCGCCGGACCACAAGCCACCGGTCGCTGGGCCGGCCTGCAAAACGGATTCGCCAATTTCGCCGGCATCATCTCTCCGGCAGTTACCGGCATTCTCGTGGGGAGAACCGGCGGCTTCGCTTGGCCGCTCGCCATCGTCGCCTTCGTCATTCTCGTCGGCATCCTGTCCTGGGCCTTCATAGTAGGGCCCGTCAAGGAAGTCGAATGGAAACTTTCCTCCCAACGTTTAGATGAAACCATTCTTCCTTCTCTTGAATCTAATTGAACACCTGCCACTATGTTCATGTTTCTCAGACCGATTGCAGCGATTTCATTGGCAACTCTTCTTTTGCTCTTCTCCTGCGCGGGCTTTGAAAGTCCGCTCGGCGACAAAACCATCCGCGAAGCCTACTTCCTCGGCCAACATCACGACGCGTCCACCCAGTCCGCCCTCAAGCCCTACATTCACATTCTTCCCGCTCCGCCAAAGGGCCCGGACATCTCCGAGATTCGGCTATTCACTCCTTACGCCCAGGTAATCGAGGCTTCCAGCGCACAATCCGCCGGTTACAGCGCGCAACAAGCCGCCGCCGATTATCATTCGCATGCGGACACCATCGTCGTCCGCTTCCACATTGAATTTACGCCCACGTACGGGTACATCGAATCCGATCGCGACCGCACCGATCTTGCCGCGGAAAAGGGCCTCTCCATTCGCAGTGAAGATTTTTGGCAGGCGTTCAACGCCGGCCTTTCTCAGCACGACCAGTGGATTGAACCGCTTTCGCGCGAGGGCGAGCCCATCTTTTCGCACAGTTCGGACAGCAACGAAATGACCGGCGCGTATATCTGGCTCACTTACGACGCGCACGACGTCTCTTCCGACGAGGCCATCGCGGAAATCTTCACTCCCGACGGCCAGCACGTCACGTCCACGTTCGATCTTTCCGCGCTTCGCTAGGTAAACGATTCAGTCAGGCAGCTTTTCCAGCACAATGGTTTTTCCCGTTTGCGTCGACTTTCGCGCCGCGTCCAGGATTTGCACGACCGTCACATTCGTCTCCAGCGATGAAGGATCGCCGTTCGGCTTCGTCTCTCCGTGCAGTACTCCCACCAGGTAGTCCAGCGAATTGGACAGTGTCTTCGGTGCCGCCGGAGACGTCGTCGTGCTTTCCGTCTTCTCTCCCGCATACCGAAAACGCAGTCTGTCGGCGCCGACGGCTGCCGCGTAGCCCGTCGCTCCGTATACTTCGATGTCGTTTCGCGAGTAGGGCCAGTTCCACGAAGGCATCAGCACCGTCTGTGCCTTCGGATACCGCAGGATCACCGTCGCTTCGTCATCCACCTTGGGATAGACATCCGGCTTTTCCGTCTGCGCAATCGCTGTCACGCTGATGGGAGCTTCTCCGTGCATCAGAACCGTCGAAAAATCGGCCCCGTAGCAGCCAAAATCGAAAAGCGCGCCCCCGCCGTTCTGCACCGGATCCGTCAGCCAAGGCAGCCATTCCGGCCCCACACCAATCTCCTTCGGCCCTCGATGTCCCGTGTGCGCGATAATCCTTCGCAAATCGCCCAGTTTCCCTTTGCCCGCCACGTCGAAAAGCTCCAGCGAATTTGGCTGCCAGGTAATAAAATAGTTCGTCAGCACCTGCACGTGATGCTCGCGCGCCGTCTTGCGAATCGCCAGCGCATCCTCCAGCGTCGTCGCCAGCGGCTTTTCCACCATCGAGCTGATTCCGTGCTTCGCCGCCGCCTCAATAATCTTTCGGTGGTCCACAATCGTCGAATAGACCAGCACCGCATCCGGTTTCTGCTCCGTCAGCATCTTTTCCAGGTCGTTGTACACCGGCACGGCTTCCAGAATGGGAAAACTCTTGGCGTATTGTTCCGCAAGCGGCTTCTGCGGTTCGTAAATCGAAACGAGCTTCACATCGGGGTGCTGCGGCAGCATCTCAAACAAGCTGTTCACGTGGCCGTGAACCAGTCCGACAATCGCCACCCGAACCGGCGCTTTTTCTTGCGCCATAATTGCACTTCCAGCGCACACCATAACAACGCACAGCAGTAAAACAGACCTCGCCATCCGTCCCATCGTTTCTCTCCTCCTAACGCGCGCACAATCATAGTTCATCTGACTTTTCCTCGCCATTTTCCATTTTCAATTCTCTATTTTCCGACTTTCCGCCGCGCCACCCTTCCCTCATCACAAAAAAACGGAAAACCAATCTGATTCATCCGGACGCCCACCGCATCGTCCGCCTCAACATCGGCCTCGAAGACGCCGCCGACCTCCACGCAGACCTCGACCGCTCCCCGGCGCTTCTGACGCGATAAGCACGTCGACATCGTTCGTGCGGATTTCAAACGACGGCCTTAGCCGATCGTTCTTACGATTTCCAATGCAGCGTCACAGGTCCATCCATCGGATGCGGCATGGTCTCGCCCGTCCGCCGCTCTTCAAGCAGATTCGCTTTCAGCGCGAAATACCATTTCGCGGGGCGGTCCGCATCATCGATCAGCATCAACCGCGGATTGTGTTTCAATCCTTCCGACTGCTGAATCATCGTTTCCTGATCCTGCCGCAAAAACGTTTTCGCAAAGCTGCGGAACACAAAAACGGGCAGCGGCACATTCCACGCCGCCACGAAATCGATCCGGCACAGATCGCGCCGCACCGGCGTCACCGTCGCGCGGCTCGAAAACCAAAGCTTCCCGCTCTGAATGATCTCCGTACGCATGTTGGGCAAAACAAAATCGATCGTCGTCGTCACGGGCGATCCCGTCATTTTCTTCAATAGCTGGTACGGCGCGCTGTTCGTGCTCGGCGAATGTGGGCTCATTCGAAAACCATTCGGAATCGGCTCGAACTTTTTTTCTTTTTCGTGAATGCTGCCGCGGCTTCGCCAAAACCACGATTGATGCACGAACGGCCCGTGCGCCGGGTCCATCAATCCGATAATTCCGTGGTCCACGTGCGACGGCAAATCGCAAAAAAGGTGTGTGCGCTTGTACCTCGCGCCAAATTTCGCCAGTTCCGGCGCCGCGGAAACGTTTTCCGGCAAGCGGCCTACCGGCGCCGTCATATACACCCAAACGTAGCCGTCGCGCTCTTCGCACGGGTAGTGCCCCGCAAAAACGCGTTCTACTTTTAATTTGTCCTGGCTCGTCAGCGATGGAATTTCCACGCATTGCCCGCTGCATGCGTCGAATTTCCAGCCGTGATAGCAGCACTCCACCTGCTTCCCGTCAAAATGCCCGTAAGAAAGCGGAATCCCTCGGTGCGGGCACGCGTCTCGCATCGCGAACGCGCGGCCGTCGCTCGTTCGCCCCAGCACCAAAGGAATTTCCAGCAGCATCGCCGTTGCCAATTTCTTCCCGCGAATTTCTTCGCTCCGCACCGCCGGATACCAGAAATCCCACAAGAATCCCGCATCCGCCGCGGCATCGCCCTGCTTCGCCGTCTCATTTCCCGCCAAACTCATCATCTTCGCCGCTTCGCTCATCGTTGGTTCGTTTCGCCGTCTTTGTTGCGGCCGCCTTCCGAGGCGGGCGCTTCGCATCGTAGTACACCGCACACCGCGCCAGCAACCGCATCGGTCAGACAATTGCTCCGCCGCACTTTTGGCGGTATTCTATCCATGTAATGTTCGCCTCTTTTTATTAGCGCTCCTTCCTTTTGCCTGCCCCTTCGGCGGGACTTCTCTCCTTTCTCGACGCACCATTCACAACTGTCTTGCCACTCCGCGCCGATGCGCCGCGAGTGCTTAACGAAAGGAATCTATTCATGCCGCCCCTCTCGCTCACCGAAAAGCTCGATCAGCTCGACGCTCGCTACGAAGAGATGACCCAGCAGCTTTCTTCCGCCGAGGTCGTCAACGATTCCGCGCGCCTGCAAAAACTCGCCAAGCAGCACGCCGAACTCGAAGACATCGTCAACAAACACCGCGAATTCAAGCAGATCGAAAAAGATCTCGCCGGCGCGCACGAAATGGTCGTCGAATCCGAAGACGCCGACATGCGCCACATGGCGCAGGAAGAAGAAAAGCAGCTCGCCGAGCGGCGCAATACGATTGAACGTGAATTAAAACTTCTTCTGCTTCCCAAAGATCCGAACGACGACAAGAGCGTCATCGTGGAAATCCGCGCCGGCACCGGCGGCGATGAAGCCGCGCTTTTCGCCGGCGAACTTTTCCGCATGTATTCGCGCTACGCGGAAACGCAGGGCTGGAAAGTGGAAATTCTCGAAAGCTCGCCCTCTTCCCTCGGCGGACTCAAGGAAGTCGTCGCCGCCATTCAGGGCGCCAAGGTCTACTCGAAATTGAAATACGAAAGCGGCGTGCATCGCGTCCAGCGTGTTCCCGCCACCGAAACCCAGGGCCGCATCCACACCAGCGCCGCCACCGTCGCCGTTCTTCCCGAAGCCGACGACATCGACATCAAAATCGAAGCGAAAGATTTGCGCATCGATACCTTCTGCTCTTCCGGCCCCGGCGGTCAATCCGTGAACACAACTTATTCTGCCGTCCGCATCACGCACCTGCCCTCCGGCCTCGTCGTTTCCCAGCAGGACGAAAAATCGCAAATCAAGAATCGCGCCAAAGCGATGCGCGTCCTCCGCGCGCGTCTATACGAAATGGAGCTCGAAAAACAGCAAGCCGCATTGGGAGCCGAACGCCGCGGTCAGATTAAAACCGGCGACCGCAGCGAAAAAATCCGCACCTACAATTTTCCGCAAAATCGCGTCACCGATCACCGCATCGGTCTGACCCTTCACCAGCTCACCGATGTCATGGAAGGCAAGCTCGCCCCCCTCGTCGACGGTCTTTCCACCCATTACGAATCCGAGCGCCTCAATCAGGAACTCGCCGGCTAATCCGTGCCCGCGCCATTTTCATGCCGAACAAAATGAGGAATCCGCTTTCGCGCGCCACGTAACCACCATGGACTTTCGCTCCGCTCTCAAACACGGCATCGCCCAACTTCGCGCCGCGCGCATCGCGTCCGATACGCTCGCCGCCGAATTGCTTCTCCTTCACGCCACGCAGCGCGAACGCACCTTTCTCTATTCTCATCCCGAAGCCGAACTCACCGCCGACGAGGCAAATGCCTATCAAACTTTTCTCGACCGCCGCATCTCCGGCGTCCCCGTCCAACATCTCACCCGCAAACAGGAATTCTGGAGTCTCACCTTCGAAGTCACTCCTGACGTCCTGATCCCGCGTCCGGAAACCGAGCATCTCATCGAAGTCGCCCTCGATCGTCTCGCCCTCCGCGAACTCCGCGCCGGCCGCGCCAATAAAAACGACGGCGCCGGCCTCGCCATTGCCGACGTGGGCACCGGCTCCGGCTGCATCGCCGTCGCCCTCGCCAAGGAATTGCCGCAAGCCCAATTCATCGCCCTGGATGTCTCTCCCGCCGCGCTCGCCGTCGCCAAACGCAACGCGGAAAAACACGCCGTCTCGAACTCCATCAACTTTGTTGCGTCGAATCTCTTCGATCAATTGGCAACCGTAGCGGCACGCTATATCGTGCCCACTCCAGGCGCGATGTCGGCCGCGGTGAATCCCCAGTCGCCCGTCACAAATAACCAGCCACCGCTTTTCGATCTCATCGTCTCCAATCCGCCTTACATCGGCCGCCGCGAAGCCCCATCCCTCGCGCGCGAAGTCCGCGACCACGAACCTGCGCTCGCCCTTTTCGGCGGCGAAGAAGGCTACGAATTTTACGCCGGTCTCATCGCGCAATCCGCCGCGCATCTCAAACCCGGCGGCCTCCTCGTCCTCGAACTCGGCCACAATTCTCTCGCCGCCGTTCAACCACTTCTCGATGCGCCCGTGTGGACCAACGTCGGCGTCACCAACGACCTCGCCGGAATTCCCCGCGTCATCTCCGCCGAACGATCCTAGGTTGTACACGTGACATTCGCGGCGTAGCCTACCCACATGCCGGACCTCGCGCGATTTCGAGCTTTGCCTGCAAACACTGACGACCTCTCCGCCCCATCCATCGCCAACATTCTTCACGTCGACATGGACGCCTTCTTCGTCTCCGTCGAACATCTTGACCGCCCCGATCTCCGCGGTAAACCCGTTGTCGTCGGAGGTCGTCCCGATCAACGCGGCGTCGTATCCGCCGCCAGCTACGAAGCGCGAAAGTTCGGCATTCATTCCGCCATGCCGCTCCGCACCGCCGGAAAGCTTTGCCCTCACGCCGTTTTCCTCGACGGCCATCACGCAAAATACGCCGAATGGAGCGACCGCGTCGCCTCCATCCTCGCGCGATTTTCTCCCGTCGTCGAAATGGTTTCCATCGACGAAGCCTACCTCGATTTCTCCGGCACCGAGCGCATGCACGGCCCGCCGCTCGCCGCCACGGACAAATTGCTTCGCACCATTACGCGCGAAACCGGCCTTCCCTGCTCCGGCGGCCTCGCCACCACCCGCCTCACCGCAAAAGTCGCCAGCGATCAGGGAAAACCGCGCGGCCTCGTCTGGGTTGCTCCCGGCCAGGAAGCACAATTTTTGGCGCCTCTTCCGGTGCGCAAAATTCCCGGCATCGGCGAAGTCACCGAACGCGCCCTTCGCGCGCTCGGCATCGAAACCGTCGCGCAACTCGCCGAACATTCCTCGGAAAAACTTGAAAAGATTTTCGGCCGGTGGGGAACGGCGCTTTACCGCAAAGCGCGCGGCGGCGATTCGTACGAATTCATCGTCGACGCCGAACCAAAATCCATTTCGCACAATCACACCTTCGGCGAAGACACGGACGATCTCGCCGCGCTCCTTTCCATGCTCAGCCATCTTTCGCAAAAAACGTGCAAGCGCCTTCGCGAAGCCGGCCTCGCCGCGCGTACGCTCACGCTGACCATTCGCTACGCCGGTTTTGACACCTACACGCGCTCGCGCACCAGCCCGCAGCCGCTGCACCTCGACCAGGACATTCAGCGCGTTTTTCGCTCGCTTTTTGACGAACACCGCAACAAGAAACGCAAGATCCGCTTGCTCGGCACCGCTCTCGCCAATTTCACGCACGGCGGAGAACAGCTCGACCTGCTCGACGCCGGCCGCCGCGAAAAGCTCGAAAAGCTAACCGCCACAGCCGATAAACTCCGCGACCGCTTCGGCTTCGGAAAAATCCAATTCGGCGGCTCTCTCAAACGCGAAGAGTAGCCTCCTTCATTCCCTCGTATTTCCTCTCGAATGTCCTATACTTTTGCCATGCCGCCACCGGAATCGACCTCCAATTCCAAGTCCTCACGACGCGCCGCACGGAAACCCGGTCTTTGGAGCCGCCTCAGCGAGGGCCGCCGCATCGACGAACTCTGGTCGCAATTCACCGCCGACACACGCTCCAGCTACGGCTTTTACATCAAAGACGTCGATTGGGACGAAATCAATAAACTTTCGCCATTGCGCCGCCCGCTTCGCATCGCGCGCGCCATGTTCACCGCCATGATTTATAAGTTGAGTGCCGTGCGCCGCGTCCTTCTGGTCATTGCGCTGGTTCTGCTCGCGTCCTCGGGCTTCAAATTTGAATTTCAAGATAAATCTACTCTGGAAGTTCGATTCGAACTCTTCGCCGCATTGATTTTTCTCTTTCTCCTCTCGCTCGAACTCGCCGACAAGGTCACCATGAAGCGCGACCTCGAAATCGCGCGCGAAATCCAATCTTGGCTCGTGCCTTCCGTCCCGCCCTCCGTTCCAAACGCCGACATCGCCTTCGCGACCCGGCCGCAAAATTCCGTCGCCGGCGATTATTACGATGCGTTCTACCCGCTCGGAAATCCGGCGGGTAATGAAAAACTTTTCCTCGTCATCGCCGACGTCGCCGGGAAGAGTATTCCCGCCGCGCTTCTCATGGCCACTTTTCAGGCCAGCCTTCGCACCATCGCGGGCGAAGGCGTTTCGCTCTCGAGCCTCGTTGTGCGTCTCAATCGTTATGCCACGGCGCATAGCCTCGATGGCCTTCGCTTCACCACGGCCCTTCTTGCCGAATACGATCCCGCCACTCGCCATCTCGAATACATAAATGCCGGACACAACAACCCCATCCTGAAACGCACGGACGGCAGCATCATTCGCCTCGAAACCGGCGGCGTTCCCCTCGGCATCGATCCCGCCGCCAAATTTGAAATCGGCTCGCTCGACCTCGCGTCCGGTGATCTGCTTCTTCTCTTCACCGACGGAATGGTCGACGCCTTCAATCACACGGGAGAAGAATTTTCCGATGCCCGCCTCGTCGCCGGCATCAAGATGCTTCAGGGCCACAGCGCGGAGCAGTCCAAGCAATACCTGATGCAGCAAGTCGATGCGTTCGTCGGTGCAACGCGCCAGTTCGACGACATCACCTGCCTCGTCCTCCGCTGCCAATAATCCCGCACGGCCAGAACCAATTCTTCCCGTATTCCTCCGCGCTCGGTGCATAATCGGCTTGTGACTCCGCGCGAACTCGCCAATTCGATTTGCGACCGGCTGCTTCGCTCCGGCTTTCAGGCGTTCCTCGCCGGAGGTTGCGTCCGCGATCTGCTTCTCGGCCGCGAACCGGCCGATTACGACGTCGCAACAAACGCGACGCCCGATCAAGTCATGGCGCTCTTTCCCGAAAGTGTCGCCGTCGGCGCGCAATTCGGCGTCATTCTCATTCCCCGCAATGGCCACAAAGTCGAAGTCGCCACCTTCCGTTCGGACGTCGGTTACTCCGATGGCCGCCGCCCCGACTCCGTCGTCTTCGCGAATTCCGCCGAAGAAGACGTGCAACGCAGGGACTTCACGATCAACGGCCTTTTGATGCGCCACGACGATGGCGAAATTCTCGATTTTGTCGGCGGCCGCAACGATCTGCACGCCGGAATCGTTCGCGCCATTGGCAACGCGGACAAACGCTTCGAAGAAGATAAACTCCGGCTCTTGCGCGCCGTCCGCTTCGCCGCTCGATTCGCCTTCGAAATCGAACCGGAAACTTTCCGCGCAATTCGCAAGCATGCAAAAAGCGTTTCGCAAGTCTCCCCGGAGCGCATCCGCGATGAATTGACGAAAATGCTCACCGAAGGCGCCGCCGGAAACGCCTTCCGCTTGCTCGATCGAACCTGGCTTTTGCAAATCGTCCTTCCCGAAATTGCCGCGATGCAAGGCGTCGAACAGCCGCCGCAATTTCACCCGGAGGGCGACGTATGGGTGCACACCTGCATGATGCTCGACGGAATCCCGGCGGGCAGCGCGATGACCTTCGCATGGGGAGTCCTGTTGCACGATGTCGGCAAACCGCCGACCTTCCGCTCCGCCGCGGAAACCGGCGATCGTATCCGCTTCGACGGCCACGTCGAAGTCGGCGTCCGCATGGGCGAAGAAATTTGCCGGCGCTTGAAAATGTCAAACGACGAAACGGCGCAAGTCCTTGCGCTCATCGCCAATCACATGAAATTCAAAGACGCACCGCATATGCGCTCCTCCACCCTGAAACGGTTTGTGCGCATGCCAAAATTCGACGAGCACATGGCGCTTCACCGCCTCGATTGTCTTTCGAGCCATCGCCATTTGGACGTTTACGATTTCGTACGCGACTTTCTCGATCGCACTCCCCCCGAGCAAGTCCGCCCGTCCAAGCTTTTGACGGGCGACGACCTCATCCGCATGGGATTTTCGCCGGGCCCCGAATTTAAGGATATTTTGCAGTCTATCGAAGACGCGCAGCTCGAGGGAACGATCGCGACTCGCGAAGAAGCAGTAAAACTGGCATCAAGCGCCTTCAAATCCGCCGGCAGAAAGTGAAGTTTCCGTCGGCGGCGCCGATAACACCAAGGAGATAGGCATGGCTCGCAATCGTCTTCACAATATTTTCGTAAATTACTGTAAGGCAAAGGTTTAGTTCAAAAAAAAGCACCCGGCTACAACGTGTGTTAGAATGTGAGTGCTTTTGACTTAGATTTTCTGCAGAATGGATGCGTAGCTATGTACCCTTCTACGCCTCCTTGCATCTAACGCTTCACGGCCCGCCGGTTTCTTTCCCTCCGGGCCGCACTGAGGACCTTATGCCTGACAAACGCAATCCTGTGCCGGAGACTTTACCCATCCTTCCTGTCCGCGACACCGTCCTGTTTCCGGGAGCGATTCTTCCCCTCACCGTCGGCCGGGAAAGTTCGCTGGCTCTGGTCAATTCTTTATTGGACGAAGATAAATATCTCGGTGTGGTTGCCCAGCTCGATCCGCGGGTCGAAGATCCCGCCGCTGCCGACCTCCACAAAGTCGGCACCTTCGCAAAAGTTCACAAGACCGTGAAGATGCCGAACGGCAACGTCGTCATCTTTCTCGAAGGCCTCCAGCGCATTCAGGTGCTGGACTTGATCGGTCTCCGCCCCTTCCTCCAAGCCCAGGTGGAAGCGCTCCCCGACGTGCAGGGCGAGCAGGACAACGAACTCGAAGCCCTTCAGCGCAACGCGCAGGAGTTGTTCCGCGACGTCGTCAGCCGTTCGCCGCAACTCTCCGACGACCTGCAAACCGCCGCCTCCAATATCGACGACGCCGGCCGTCTCACCGATTTCGTCTCCGGCAATTTGCCCTCGCTCTCCACCCTCGTGCGCCAGGAGCTTCTCGAGACTTCCAACGTGCGCAAGCGCCTCGAAACCCTGATCCGCGAACTCTCCAAAGAGCTGGAAGTTCTCGAACTCCGCTCCAAAATTCACGAACAGGTGCAGGAGCAAGTCAGCCAGAACCAGCGCGAATACTTGCTGCGCGAGCAAATGAAGGCCATTCAAAAAGAATTGGGCGAAGTCGACGATTCCCAGCAGGAAATCGACGAGCTTCGCAAAAAAGTCGAAGAAGCGCAGATGACCGCGGAAGCAAAAAAAGAGTGCGACCGCGAACTCAAGCGCCTCTCCAAAATGACGCCCGCTTCCGCCGAGTACATGGTCTCCCGCACTTACTTGGAATGGATGACTTCGCTCCCCTGGAGCAAATCCTCCGGTTCAACCGAAATCGACATTCCCAAAGCGCAAACCATCTTGAACGAGGACCACTACGACCTCGAAAAAGTAAAAGAGCGCATCCTCGACTACCTCGCCGTGAAAAAGCTGCAGCCCGGCATGAAGGGCCCGATTCTCTGCTTCGTCGGACCTCCCGGCGTCGGCAAAACTTCGCTCGGCAAATCCATCGCGCGTGCCCTCGGCCGCAAGTTCGTCCGCATCTCCCTCGGCGGCATGCACGATGAAGCCGAAATCCGCGGCCATCGCCGTACGTACATCGGCGCTCTGCCCGGCCAAATCATCCAGGGCATCAAGCGCGCCGAAACGAACGACCCCGTCCTCATGCTCGACGAAGTCGACAAACTCGGCCGCGATTTCCGCGGCGATCCTTCCGCCGCCTTGATGGAAGTGCTCGATCCCGAACAGAACGCCACCTTTCGCGATCATTATCTCGACGTGCCCTTCGATCTTTCCAAGGTCACTTTCATTGCCACCGCCAATTGGATGGATCCCATCCCCGAGCCATTGCGCGACCGCATGGAGATCATCGAACTCCCCGGCTACACCGGAGAAGAAAAGCTCCACATCGCCCACAGGTATCTCATCCCCAAGCAAGCCACCGAACACGGCCTTAAAGTTGGCGAACAAATCGAGTTCACCGACCCCGGCTTGCAGGAAATCATTAACAGCTTCACGCGCGAAGCCGGCGTTCGCAATCTCGAACGCGAAATCGGCACCATCACGCGCAAGCAGGCCCGGCGCATCGCCGAAGGCAAAACCGAAAAAATGATCGTCACTCCCGAAGTCGTTCGCGAATTCCTCGGCGTGCAGAAGTTCCGCACCGAGCGCGAAATCGACGAGCGCGTCAAGCAGCCCGGCGTTTCCGTCGGCCTCGTCTGGACGCCCGTCGGCGGCGACATCGTCTTCATCGAAGCCAGCCGCATGCGCGGCGGAAAGCAGTTCACCACCACCGGCCATCTCGGCGAAGTCATGCAGGAATCCATGACCGCCGCGCTCACCTGGGTCCGCTCCAACGCCGAAAAATACGGCATCGACCCGGACTTCTTCCGCAAGCACGACATTCACATTCACGTGCCTTCGGGCGCCGTTCCGAAAGACGGCCCGTCCGCCGGCGCGGCAATGGTCACCGCCCTCGTCAGTCTTCTCACCGGGCGCCGCGTCCGCAATCGCCTCGCCATGACCGGCGAAATGACGCTTTCCGGCGTCGTTCTTCCCGTCGGCGGCATCAAGGAAAAAGTTCTCGGCGCAAAACGCGCCGGTGTGAAGGAAGTTCTCCTTCCCGCCGACAACGAACCGAACGCAAAAGCCGATCTTCCGCCCGAACTTCTCGGCGATCTGAAAATCACTTACGTTCATACGCTCGACGAAGCCCTCGAACACGCCCTCGAAAAAGAAGGCGTCGCTCCGCCCATCGTTCCGCAAGCCGCGCCGAAGCAAAAGCGGCCAGACTCCCCGCGCGCCATTCACTAACCCAAACGAAATCGTCTTTTTCAAGAAAGGCCGGGCAGCGTCCCGGCCTTTTCGTTTTTCTTCGTTGCCACACTAAGCACAATTAATTTCCCGCTGCCTTCGCGCATCCCGTGCGCGTAAACTCAATTCATGCAGCGCAAAGTTTTTTGGCTCTCCTTCACCGCCCTCGGCCTCCTTGCCGACGTCGCCCTTCCCTTCTGGTGGGCCCTCGCCGCCACCGTTCCCGCTGGCATGGCCGCCTGGTGGATCGCCTACCGCTCCCGCTGGTTTTAGCCCGCGCCGCCGATTCTGTTTCAAGTCTTGGCCGTCCTGCTAACATAAAAAGCCACGATGCCGCGTTCAACTCCAATTCCCCCGCCGGATGCGAATGCGCTCGCGGCGGGGCTGACGCAAGCTCTTTCGCAAGAACGCGTCGTGCAGCGTTTCGTGGATTCCTACGTCGTCGAAAATGGCCGCCACGCGCTGCAAGTCCACGCCACGTTGTACCGCGATCTGTTGGCGTTATTGCAACGCGAGGCCTTGCTGGCCGCTGTGGTCAGCCTGCTCGAACAAGTCAGCGCGGGTCCCGCCACCGGCAAAAAGCCCGCCCCGCTCACCCACAAAGATCGGGCCCTCTTCCGCCGCAAATTTCTTCTCGCCCTCACACGCGAAAAAAAATGGAACGCCGGCGACGCGCTCGACTTCCAGAGCGATTTGCAGATTTATGAAGACGTGCTCTCGCGCAATGCCGGTCCGCGCCGCGGCCGCAAATCATTCGAATCCGCGCATCACCCGTTCGTCGATCGCTGCGCCTTTGTGCTCGATTCATCGTTCATGGAAAAAGCCCGCGTTGCCGCTACCCGCGCGCTCGTGGAGATCGAAGAGCTCGTGTCGCATATCGTCGAGCGTTCCGCCGCCCCAACCGTCGAAAAAAAAGCCTGAAACAAGCTTCAATCTTCCAGAATACTTTTCCCGAAGATTGGCTTGCCCCCAAGCGACGTGTATCCGCCCCAAACGCCGATCGCAACGAATAGCAGCACGATAAAAAAACATTGCGTCGCGTACCAATTCGAAAAGTCCAGTGTGAACGGCAGGTTCAGCAGCACGTTGGCCAACAAGCTGGCGATTCCCAGCACCACCAGCCCAAAGCGCACCACTGCCACCGCGGCAATCGCATAGATCGTCGTCCACACAAGGATGTCCGCCACCAGGTGGTCGCTGCCCAGAACTTTCGGAATCGTGAACAGCGCCGTAAACAGCGCCGCCGCCAGCCACGCGTTGCGCACCAGCACGCGCAGCAACACGAGTGCAAAAAAGAAGAGCAGTGTCCCCAGGATCGAAGTCACCACGTTGCTCAGAAATGTCCCCGCCGCCTCTCGCATCCCCATCAAGTAGTTTTGTCCGGCGAATTGTGGCGCTCCCCCGGCGCGCATGCGAAACAGCAGTCCAATTTCGAAGACCAGTATCCAGCACATGCCCATCACGACTCCGGAAACCAGATCCCGGCCCACCAACGGGTCGCGAAACCGCCCAGACATCAGCCGCGTCCACGAAATAATCGTTTGCGGCCAATTGCGACGCACATATGGCTCCAACGCGATATACAGAACCCAAAGTGTGCCCGCCAAAAAAAGACTCGTGCTCATTGCAAGCAGCACCAGCAGGAGCATGCTGAGCGACGCAACAAAATGTGCTTCGAGCACGAACGTTGCAATCCCGATTCCGAAAACGATGCACGCCAGCCGCCACGCGCTCGCGCGGTCTCCCCGGCCGCGCGCAAGATTGCGGATCGCAAACCACACTCCGCCCGCCAGTGTCAGCAGAGATACGATCAGCGCAATCAAGTTTCCGATGTTTGCTTCTTTGTCCAAGTCGTTGGGAGTGCGGTTCGGCCTCGACCACGGGCCCGTGAGCGAAAAAAATACCGTCCTTCCGCGCCAGGCAGCCGCTTCAACATGAAGCGGATACCCGGACTGTGGCCACGTTCCGTCCCACGCAACGCGCGTATCGAAGGCCGCAAGTGAAAGCCACTTCGGCGTGGCCGGTCGAAGCTGCGACGCATCGATTCCCGCCGCGGCAAACAACGCGCTCCAATCCGGGTCGGGTGGTCGTTCGGCGGCGCTCGCCGCCGCTGGTGCCTTGCTCTGACCCTGTGTCCCGAGTGCCGATAGCGCGCCCGGCTCCACTTCTGGCGGAATCGCCTGCAGCCATTGCAGGCGGCCTTCTCCGTCCATCCACATGTTGATCATGCCGGGCTGTATCGGCGGTGGATCGGAAGAGTCCACAATTCCGGGCGTCAGCAAGGTCGAGTGCCAGTCCAACGGAACCAATTCCGTGGAACTTTGCCGATACCAAAATTCGAGCATCATCGGCCGCTGCAGCAGCATGCGTTTCCAATCCGGCCGCGGGTTGCCCGGTTTCGTCAGATACGAAAGAAGCCCGTAGTTGTAATCGAATTCTCCGGCCCAATCTCCGGGCCGCTCCGGATACCCAAGCTTGTCGAGAATTTCTCTGGCCTGATGAGCCAGCACTTCCGGCGGCTTGTTCGGTCGCAGGGTTTCCAACCCGTTTTCCTTCACGCCTATGTAGAGCACCAGCAGCGTGCCCAATAGCATCGCGCCAATCGCCGCAAGTACAACGCGCGGAGACAGGCCGGTGTTCTCGCCTGCCGCCGCAACCATTTGCGGCGAAGGCGTTTCGCCCGCCGCGAGCGCCGCCGCCAATGGATCGCCGCCCGGCAGCGCCGCCGCAACCTGCAGCGCCGACGACGGACGATTCGCAGCGTCGCGGTTCAAACAGCGCAGGATCAATTGCTCAAGAATCGGATCCAGATCGCGCACCAGTTCCGACGGCTTCGTAATTTCCAGCTGATTCCGTTTGCGGATCAGTTCCGGCAGCGTCGCCGCTTCAAACGCACGCTTCCCCGTCAGAATTTCGTACAGCACCAGTCCAAGCGCGTAAATGTCGCTCTTGCTCGTCACTTCCGTGCCGGTAAGCTGTTCCGGCGCCATGTACGCCGGCGTTCCCGCGCGCACGTCTGCGCCCTGCATATTCGCCGCGATCCCCGCCAGGCCAAAATCGTTTATGCGCACTTTCCCAAGGCCGTCAAGCATGATGTTCGCCGGCTTCAGATCGCGGTGAATCACGCCTTTGTCGTGCGCGGCCGCCAGCCCCGCGCAAATCTGCCGCGCCACTTCAATCGCCTTGTCTTGTGGCAGCCTTCCGATTCGCCGCAGCAACGACGCCAGATCCTCGCCGTCCACAAATTCCATCGTCAGAAACGTAATCCCGTCGAATTCGCCCACGTCGAACACTCGGCACACGTTGGGGTGAGATACCTGTCGCGCGATGCGCACCTCGGAATGGAATCGCTGCAGCGCCGCCGCATCCCGCGAAAGACTCTCCGGCAAAAATTTGATCGCAACCGTCTGCGTAAGTTTTAAATCTTCCGCGCGGTAGACTTCGCCCATCCCGCCTCGGCCCGCCAGCGCCACAATCCGGTATCGCCCTTCCAGCACCGTGCCCGGCGCAAACCGTCCGCCGCCAATTGCATCGGAACTCGAAAGTACTCCACTCGGGTTGGAAGCCGCCTTCGGCGTTCGCGGCGGTGTCGCTCCGCTTCGTGCGCGCGGAGCATTCTTTGGCGCCAGGGTCTCACCCTCCGCGCCGGCAATTGTCGCGCCCGGGTCGCTTTCCGCCACACCCGTGCCGCACGCCGCGCAGAATTTCGCCGTCTCGGGAACCGCCGAACCGCACTCTGAGCAGTACATGGAATCCGAAATTCTACCACCCCTCGCGCCGCCTCGCGATCATCCGCGCGTCGCGCACAAGGGAAATCTTAAAGCGTAGGAATCGCGTCGCGCATAGCCAAAATCCAATCTGCAGCAATACAAACTACCGCGGCAATGGCTCCACTTGCACCGCCGTGCCGTACGCCAGCACTTCCGTCACCCCGTTCATCACTTCCGTCGCGTCGTAACGGAATCCCACCACTCCATTCGCTCCGTGCGCTGCCGCATGCAGCAGCAAAAGTTCGTACGCCTCGCTGCGCGTCTTCTCGCACAGATCCGTCAAGATCGTGATGTTTCCGCCCACAATCGTCTGCAGCGCCGCGCCCAGGTTCCCAATCACGCTCCGCGACCGCACAATGATTCCGCGCACCACCCCAAAATTCTTCACAATCCGGTATCCCGGCAACTCCATCGCCGTCGTCACCATCGAGGAATCCACTCGTCCCGGCATTCCCTCTCTCCTTCGCGCCCCCGGCGCTTTTCCCGTCTCACCCACGTTTACCGCTGCGATTCTACCTGTATACATGCTTCGTGCGCGAGCCTCGCCGCTTTGCTATGCTCCCCTTGCGTGGAACTCTTTTTCGAAATTCTCGCTGTCGTTCAGATTCTTCTCGGCCTCTACCTTGCCGTGCAGGGCGTATCGTGGCTCGCCTTTGCCCGGCGCCGCGCCTTGGTCGATCCCGGTTTCTATTCTCCTCGCACCGCCGTCATCTGTCCCTGCCGCGGCTCCGAACCCGGCCTCGAACAGAATCTCGTCGCCCTTTGCGAATTCGATCATCAAAATTACGAACTCTTTTTCGTGCTCGCCTCCGAATCCGATTCCGCCGCTCCCGTCGCCAAACGCGTCGCCGCCGAGTCCCGCGTCAAAGCCACCGTCCTCTTCGCCGGCAGACCGGAAGGCCGCGGCGAAAAGGTCAACAATCTCATCCACGCCATCGCTCAGCTTCCCATTGATATCGACACGCTCGTCTTCGTCGATTCCGATGGCCGCCACGGCAAATCCTGGCTCCGCCGCATGATCGCCCCTCTCCGCGACGCGCGCTACGCCGCCACCACCACCATGCGCTGGCTCCTTCCCAACGCCGCCAATTTCCCCACCGTGCTCCTCACCGCCTGGAACGCGCCCATCGTCACCATGCTCGGCGAAAAATCCGCCAATTTCTGCTGGGGCGGCGGTACCGCCATTCGCAAATCCGAATTCGATCAATGCGGCGTTCTCGATGAATGGCAGCGCTCCGTCAGCGACGATTTCTCCATGACCATCGCTCTCGAGCGCCGCGGCAAACCCATTCAATTTCTTCCCGAATGTCTCGTCGTTTCCTTCGTCAACGCTTCTTTCGATGCCCTCTTCGAATTCACCAATCGCCAAATCGTGATCACTCGCGTTTACGCTCACAAAATGTGGGCCGCCGCCTTTGCCACTCATTTTCTCTTCTGCCTCACAATCGTCCTCGGCCTCCTCCTCACCCTTGGCGACATCATCGCCACCCGCCCTTCCCTCCCTCTCGCTGCTCTCACTTTTCTTCCGCTTCTCCTCGCCTCTCTCCGCGGCGCTCTTCGCATCGCCGCCGTCGCCGAACTCCTGCCTTCTTACCGCGCCCAAATTAACGCGCAATCCTGGATCTACTTCTCCATCGGCGTTTTCATCCCATTTTTATACTTGGCGAATTTTTTCTCCTCGCTCTTTTCCCGCCGCATTCGCTGGCGCGGCATCCGCTACGAACTCGTCTCCCCCAACGAAACTCGCGTGCTTACCCCTCAGTAGTTCCTGTATAAATTCTCCCTTTCATGGATTTTTTTCCACCCGCGTGCAAAACCTACCCGTTCAACCCAATCTCTTCCCCGTCCATCCCCGTAAATGTTCCATTTTGAAAGACTTGCACCTTCCGATTTTGGCACTCCGCGTGCACCCACGAGACAAGTTCGGTGGAACAGTTACAGGCGTATTTCCTCCTTCTCGCGCCTTGCTCGTTCCCGGGTACCATCGCCTCGGCTAAGCCCTCAGTCGCGGCATCTGTTTGTACATCTCAGGCCTTGGTGTGATTCGCGCGCCGCTTCCTGCGTGGCCGCGGCTTGCCCGATTTAGTTGTTTGCTTCGCCCTTGCGTCGGGGCTGGATAGGGAGGATTCCTGGTGAAAATTATTCGCAGATCGCATTCTTTGCCGTCGATTGTTTCCCCGGAGCCCGAGCGCCATCACCGCATGTTTCTCTTCTACGAAAAAAACTCCGGTGTCACTCATTTTCAGATTTCCGCCGATTCCGATGGCAGTCTGCCTCTCGAACAAGCCGCCTGCCTTCTCGCCATGCACTGCATGGTCCGCGGCCAGTCCCCGGAAGATTATGTCGTCATGGTCGAAGCCGAACACACTCATACCGTTGGCCTTGCCGATAAAGCCCGCAAGCTCCTCGAAGCCGGTCAATCCGTAAAAAGCGAAGTCAAAGTCACTCGCCGCGAGGAAGAAGTTCTCCGCGGCATCTTGCGCGGCTTAGCCAACAAGGAGATCGCCGGCGATCTCCATCTCTCCGAACGCACCGTAAAATTCCACGTCTCTTCCCTCCTTTCCAAATTCCGCGTTCGCGGCCGCATGGAGCTTGTCCGCGAAGCCTCTCGCTTCGCCAATTGGGCCATCGCCAAACCCGCTCCGTCCGCCACGCGCGAAGCGCGTCCCGTTTCGCCTCGCATCTCCGGCGTGGCTTCCTCGCCGCGCCAGCCTTCCGTCTTTCCCGTTGCGAATCTCGAAATGACCGTTTAGCGCTTCCCTCGACCAATAAAAATGGCCCGGACCAAAAAGCTCCGGGCCATTCTTATTTTTAGTCTCGTTCGAACTACTTCGCCGCCGCGTACAGCTCCGCCGCCTTCTCCCAATTCACCACGTTCCACCACGCCTTGATGTAGTCCGCGCGCACGTTTTGATACTTCAAATAGTACGCGTGCTCCCACACATCGATCCCCAGCACCGCCTTGCCCCCCAGCATCATCGGCGTATCCTGATTCGGCGTCGAATCAATCGCCAGCTTGCCGTCTTTCACAAGCAGCCAGGCCCATCCCGATCCAAACCGTCCGAGCCCCGCCGCCGCGAATTTTTCCTGGAACGCCGCGAAGCTTCCAAACGTGGACGTAATCGCCGCTCCCAGTTCGCCCTTCGGCTCGCCTCCGCCGCCCTTCTTCATCAGCGTCCAAAACAGCGTGTGATTCCAATGCCCGCCGCCGTTATTTCGAACCGCGTTTCGAATGTTGTCCGGCACCGCATCGAGTCCCTTCAACAGGTCGTCGATTGACTTCGCCTGCAGATCCGCATGCCCTTCCAGCGCCTTATTCAGGTTCGTCACGTAAGCGCCGTGATGTTTGTCGTGATGGATCTCCATCGTCTTCGCGTCAATGTAGGGTTCAAGTGCGTCGAATGCGTACGTCAGGGGGGGAACAGAAAAAGCCACTGGTTTTTCCTCCGAATTGAAATTTGAATCTGAATCCTTTATTTCACTTGCTCGCAGCGCGCCGGGAGCCAGCCTCGCAACTCCCCACAGGCCGGCGCCGGCCATACCGCCGCTAATGACGAACTCTCTTCGTTTCATGCGCAGCTCCCAACAGGCGGGCCACTTGCTTGGTCGCCATCGAGTATAACGCCGTCCACGGAATCGGCTCAACCCGGCGCCGCTTCGGCGCTTTGCTCGCCGTTGTTGCACTCATTGGATGCGGGAAAGCGCCCATCGGGCAGATTCCGCAATCGTTTCATCTTCATTTTTCGCAAGTTCCGCCAGCGCGCCCGCAACGCGGTCCCCGCGCTCCGTCCCGCGCCGCACGCCGGCATTGCCCAGCGCATTGCACGCATTCCGCACAATTCCCCGCCACTTCGCCCGCTTCATCGCACTGCCTCGAAAGATTTCGCGGTATTCCTCTTCCTTCAGATTCGCCAGCCATTCGAGTTCGGGATGAAACAGCGTCTTGCCCGCGTCGCCCGCGCCGCGCGCTTGAAACTCCTTCCCCGTGGTCCGTGGCGATTTCCGGTTCCACGGACAAACATCCTGGCAAATGTCGCAACCGAATACATGGTTCCCCATCGCCTCGCGAAATTCTTCCGGTATCGGCCCGCGCAATTCAATCGTCAGATACGCAATGCATCGCCGCGCATCCATCACGTAAGGCTCCACCAACGCCTCCGTCGGGCACGCTTCAATGCAACGCCTGCACGTCCCGCACAAATCCGCCGGCAGAGAATTCTTATTCTCCACCGTCGGCGTTAGTTCCAGATCCGTCAAAATCGTTCCGAGAAAAAACCACGAACCCATTTTCTGGTTCAATAGCAACGTGTTCTTCCCAACCCATCCGATCCCCGCGTGCCGCGCCAGCACGCGCTCTTGCACCGGCCCCGTATCCGCCGAAGCCCGCGCTTCGAACGGCTCCGGAAATCGCTTCCGCATTTCCGCCACCAGCGCGTTCAGTTTCTCCCACAATACTTCATGATAATCGTTGCCCCATGCGTAACGCGAAATCCATCCCCGCGGCGCCTCTCCTTCTTTCGCCTTTTCCTGCGCCACTTCCGTCGAATATTTTTCCGGCGAATTGTAATTCACCCCGCAAACGATCGCGCTCCGCACGCCGCCCATCGCCGCCCGCAAATCCGCGCGCCGCGGGTCGTGCAGATATTTCATCTCTCCCGCGTATCCGCGCCCGAGCCAGTCGCGCATATTGGCCAGCTCCGGAAAATCCTGCGCCGCCGCCACCCCGCACAAATCAAATCCCAAAGATCGCGCCGCTTCCGCAATCCACGCCGTCTCCGCGCCCGATTTTTTTTCCGCGGTCATCGCCCTTCCATTTTCCAGTTTTTATTTTCCGTTTTGCAAAAATAAAAAAGCCCCCCGATTTCTCGAGGGGCTCGGAAAGAGTCCACGTTCATCCCAGAGGAGATACGTTTTCTGCTTGCAGGCCTTTTGGCCCCTGCTTCACTTCGAATTCAACACTCTGTCCTTCGTTTAGCGACTTATATCCTTCCGACTGAATGGCGGAGAAGTGCACGAACACGTCTTCGCCCGATTGCCGTTGGATAAAGCCGTAGCCTTTTGATGCGTTAAACCATTTCACAACACCTTGCTCTTTGCTCAACTTCGGTACTCCTCTGGCGTGGATTTAGCGTCGGGCTGGATCGGACGCCTGCCGCCGGGAGACCGCCTGGGCAGCTCACTGTGCCGGCATCGAACCTGGAATTCCACCAACGCGGGCGTATGCTGGCACAAATCAGGTTTGGAGTCCAGATGATTGAACGCGGCGCTACGTCACTTGAAAGCTGCGGACGGCCGCGGGCTCATCGGAAAAAACTTCAAACACGGTGAACAACTTTGTAATCTGCAAAAGGTCGTGAACTTTTTTCGTCAGATGCAGAAGTTTCAGTTCGCCGCCTTTGCTGCGCACCGCCGTGTACGCGCTTACCAGTTCGCCGATGCCCGAACTATCGATGTAATCCACGTCGGCAAGATTCAGCAAGATATTGGTGTGCGCTTCTTCCACGAGCTGGCGGATCGTCTTGCGCAGATTCGCGCTTCCGTCTCCCAATGTGATTCGTCCGCTTGCGTCCACAACGGTAATCGCGCCGGAATCTCTCGGTGTCAGATGGAGGGCCATTTTGTTTTCAAGCTCCCTGGCGCGGCGCGGCGTCGTGCCCGCCGGAGCCGTGACCGTTCGATGGCGCGCCGTCCGCGCCGGGCAACCGCTTGGACATCACAATCTCCGCTCCGCCCGTTTGCGCCTTGACGACGTCAAATTCGTCCATGAACGCGCGCATCAAGAAAATTCCGCGGCCCGAAGTGCTCAAAAGATTTTCTTCGGCAAGCGGATCGGGAACATCTTTCAAAATAAAACCGGCGCCTTCGTCGGTCACGTGAATGATCATTTTTTCCGGCGTCAGATCCACGGCAAGATGAATTTTCTTTTCCGGCTTTTCCTTGTTGCCGTAGTGAAACGCATTGATGACGCCTTCGCGCACGCTCATGCCGATGCGATAGCACTCATCCTCGCCAAAGCCGGCCGCTTCGGCCAGGCGAAGACACATCTCTTCCGCCAGGTTCACACTTTCCACCTGGGTTTCCAGTGTGACTTGAAGGTGCTTGGTCTCTTCGGCCATCCAGCTCGTCGCCACGCGAATTTGCGCGATTTTTGTGGCGTTGTATGGGTAACACACCGCGCGCGCCGCCGTCAATGGCGGGGGAGACGGGAAGGCGGGAATAAAATGCCGGCAGGGGAAAGTGCGGAAGGCGGACGAGAAGCGAAGTAAAGGACGAGAATGCGAGCGAATGCCCGATTGGGAAGAGTTTGGGTACACCCCGGCTCTTTCCGTAGGAGCGGCAAATGAAGGAGTTAGGGGCGGGAAAGGGGCCCGGAGGGCGAAATTTGAGAATTGAATATAGGCAATCCAGATGGTTATCAAAAGAAAGGGGTTAGGGGAGGAGACAAACGGATCGTTGTCAAAAGAAAGGGGATAGCCAGACTGAGGCAGATTGAGACGAGAGGAGAATGGCCGGGAGGGGATTCCGGCCCCTCGCAGATCGGGGTAAACAAAAGTGGGGGCCGACAGTTCGAATGGAGCTTGATTACACTCGACAGTGTAGCATGATTTCTTTTACGAAGTCAATAGGTGTTTTATGAGTATGTATATCGCTGAAGGAAAAAGACTTAGGCTGCACTATCGGTGGAGTAGGTGTCCGTGCGAAGGAAAACGACCCGTCTGTCCCCGAATTCCGTCCCCGAATTCCGAATTCCCCCGAATTCCACGTAAGAGCCGCCATACGGCGAGCCCCAAGGCATGCTCACGTTGTACATTAAGGTAGGCTCATTTTCCGCATCGTAGCAGTATGTTCTGCGCTCGGCGTCCACAGGCTTGTTATATATACGCCACGATTAGTTCCTCCCAGTTCTCACTTGCCTTCTCGGAGGTGTGGACCCGGTTAAGAATTTTTCCTTGGTGACCGTCTTTTTCGAACTCGATCTTAAAAAGGGGCCCACCAATGATCAGGTACACAAGGTCATTGGAAGACTGCGGCGCTTTCGTCACTCGTGCTCTAATGCTCGAGAGTCTCTCAGGAAAGACCTTCATTGCGATGGTCTCGTTCGCCATCTGGTTCGTTTTACGGAAGACGTAGACCCTTGCAGGAACGAGTCTTGGTTCTAGCGGGTAGGTACTCCGAAGAGTAGAGGTTTCCACTTCTTCGATTGATCTGCCCTTTTGTAAATCGTCCACCAGTACGAGCTTGTAGCCCTCGAAGAGCTTCTGGAACTGTTGATCTTCACCGACTGCGCGAGTTTGGCAGCCCATAGATGAAACGCTCAAAGCGAATAAGAGCATAGCGATATTTCGCCCGCGCGTGCGTATATTCTTTCTCCGTTGTGGGTCAAGACTCATGAGGACCATCCTATCTGCGCCCACTCCCGTTCATTCAGGAGGGTTATGGAACTTTCTTGTTGCAGCGTTTGGATCACGTGACTTCCTGACATCGTTTTCCAACCGCACCGCGTTTGAATTGCTGTTATCAAAAAGTTGGAAGAACCAGTTGCTCCACTGGTAGCGTACGTGTCCGAACTCATGTCCCGCAAGAATTCCAGCATCCACGATTCCGGGCTGGTTGTTCGACATGAATTCAGACGGAAGCGTGCCCGGAGATGCAGCAGTCGTATCGAGTAACGTCACGTGGAGCCTGCCGGGTGCCCCGAGATTGGTTTGTCGAAATTCATTGACATGGCGGACTAGAAAAGGATATCAGTGCGTCACGTCTAAGAAAAGTTCAGAGAGACGGAGGGTGCCCCGGGTTCCGGTGTTGGGAACCTGGGTCTTGGGGTGGTCTTGGATTTGCCTTGGATTCGCCACGCGTTCTCCATGCGCTCCGGGTTGGACTGCTTGCGATGCCGACGGGCCTAAAACGAATTTACGGTCGCGGCCATCTGCACTTCCTTACGTTTAGCTGCTACAAACGATTGCCGTTTCTTAAAACCGCACGGTCACGAGAAGTTTTCCTGCAAGAACTCGGCCGCTTGCGCGCGGAACTTGGCTTTCGCGTCATCGGATACGTGGTGATGCCCGAGCACGTGCATCTGCTGCTCAATGAACCGCCCGGCGTGACTCCTTCGATTGTCCTTCATCGACTGAAGCTGCGGATTGCGAAGCGCCTGCGCAAACGGCGCCGTCGCCTGTTTGCGGACCAGATTTCTCTGCCGTTCGAAGAATGCAAACAAGCGCCGCAGCCATTCTGGCAACCGCGTTTTCACGACTTCAACGTGTATAGCCCTGGAAAAAGAATGGAGAAGTTGAACTACATGCATGCCAATCCGGTGAAGCGCGGGCTTGTGAGTCATGCGAGAGATTGGCCTTGGAGCAGCTGGGCTTTTTACCACGGGCAAAAAGCGTTGCTCACGATGGACCCGGTGAACTAAATAGAAAATCGCTACCCCAAGACCCAGGTTCCCAACACCGGAACCCGGGGCACCCGCCGCTGCGAGTAGGAACCGAGACCACCAGAAAAGAAAAAGCCGGGCGCGCATCGTGCGTGCCCGGCTTTTTTGTTGGCGTTATTTTTAAAAGAAGAGGCGAAGGCCCAACTGAATGGTCCGAGGGCCGGCCTGTTCGCCGGCTTGATCGGATTGGGGAACGCCAAAGGTTTTGAGGTTATTGATGCTGGTCGGCGGAGCGTTCGGATTGACGTGGTTGAAAAGATTGGCGAATTGCACGTCGAGCTTCATGCCCATGCGCTCGGTGAGATGAAATTGCTTGGCAAGGGTCATGGAGAGCACCTGCGTGCCCGGGCCTTCGAGGATGCCGACGCCGCAATTGCCGAAGCGGCCGATGTTATTGGCCGGGATGGCGAAGGCGCTGGGATTTGCGAAGGAAGGAGCGCCGACGCAGTCTGGCCGCTGCGTGGCAGTGACGCCGCGGACGAGCACGCCGGTTCCGGAAGGATCGGTGCCGCTGAACGTGGGAGTGAGGAACGGACCGGATTGGGCGAGCTCGATGGCGGCGACGCTCCAGCCGGCGACGAGCACGTTGGCGAGACCGGAAGCGCTCGAAGCGAACTGTTTGCCCGGGCCGAAAGGCAGATCGTAAAACACGGTGGTGAGGAAGCGATTGCGGCGCGTGAAGACGACATTGCCGGTGTCGGCGCCGATATTGAAGCGATTGAGAGTGGTCGGCCCGTTTTCCGCGGAAAACGCGGTGGGCGCGGTGCCGAGCGCATTTGAGAGATTTTTCGCGAGGGTGTAAGAGCTCTGGAAATTGAGGCCGTTGCCGAAGCGCTTGTCGACCTCGACGGTTCCGGCGTGGTACCGGGCGCTTGGGCCGTTGTCGCGCGTCAAGACGGCGTTGAAATTGGGGAAGGGCCGGGAAGCGGCGACGGCGGCGGTGTAGCCGGTGGTATTGGCCTGCACCTGATTCAGGTCGGGGCTGAAAATCAGGTCGGTGGTGTGCGTGCCGACGTAGCTGAAGCGCAAGAGCGTCTGCCAGCCGAGGTCGCGTTCGAGCGAAGCGCCCCACTGGATGCTGCGGGGATCCTTCAGGTTGAAGTTGTTGGCGCGCCGAAAATCGGGAATGCCGGAGGTGCCGCCGGCGCCGGTGGGGAAAACATTGGGAAATTGCAGGGCGAAGGTGTTGCCGTTGGGACCAACGCCGGTGACGGATTGCGAAAAGACCGGCGCATTGCTGGTGGCGACGCCGGCGAGAGAAAACAACACGGAACCCAAAACCGGAACGGTGTAAAGGCCGGCATTGGCGCGGAGCACGGTCTTATCGTTGCCGAAGGGGCGCCAGGCGATTCCGAGGCGGGGGTCCCAGTCGCCGTAATACGTGTGGCGAAGGGTTTCGGGCAAGCCGGCCTGGCTGGCGAGAACGATCGGCGTTGTGCCGAGCGAAGCGGCGAAGGTTGGGGCGACTTCGTTGAGGCCGGCCTGATTTTGCACGACGACGCGGCCGCCGGGAAAATTGCGATCGAAATTCGCGAGCTGATTGGTGGAGTCGTTGAAAGGCGGATGAATCTCGTAACGCAAACCGTAGGTGAGGGTGACGTTGCGGGAGATTTTCCATTCGTCCTGGCCATAGAAACCGAACTGGCTGGCGAAAGGACGGGTGTCCGGACCATTCTGCGCGAAGGAAGTAACCGAGGGCAGGCCGAGGAGGAAGTCGGCAAAGTCCAAGCCGGGGGTCTTCGTAACCGGGTTCGCGGTGAGAGCACCGGTGAAGAAGAACGCGCCGAACTCATCGCCATTGAAGAAGGTGAGGAAGTCGACGTAGCTGTCGCGCGTGTAGTCCACGCCAAACTTGAAGGTGTGCGCGCCCTTGAGCCAGGTCAAGTTGTCGCCGAGTTGATAGGTATGGTTCTGAGTGGCGTGCGGACGGCCGGAAGTGTCGCTATTAAGGATGCCGCTTCCGGTGAAATTGAAGTCGGAGACGCCGCCGGTGGGATTGGCGGGCGGAAGGCCGACAAGGCCGAACTGTTGATCCTGTGCGGCGCCCTGCGCGGCGAGCGGATACGAAGTGCTGAAATTGGCTTCGGAAAAACCGCCGCGCAATTCGTTGACGAGGCTGGAGTTGATGATCCAGTTGTACGAGACGACGAAATTGCGCAGAGCGCTGACCGTGGAGAACTGGCCGAAATTGGCGTTGTAGCCGTTGGTCGGGCTCCCGTTGATTCCGAGGTCGTTGATGTCTTTCCAGGAAATGCGGCCGAAGACTTTTTGATTGGCGCTGAAGTTGTGATCGATGCGGCCGTCATAGCTGTTCAAGCCGTAGGGACCGGGGATTCGCGTCTCGAAATTGAGGCCAAGCGCGTCGCCGGTGCCGGGAATGTTTTGCCGTGGAAAGAGGGTATCGAGAATTTTCGTGGAGGTGGTACTGATCAAGTTCTGGGGAATGAGGTTGCCGAGGAACGGCTGTCCGGTGAACGGGTTGAAAAGTTGAATGGCTTTTTTGGTGGGCGACAATGCGGGATTCAGAAGGCTGGAGAAATTGCCGTTGCGGAAATCGTCGGGCGGGACGGTTTCTTCCACGATGTTATTGCGAGGGCGGCGGGTACCTTCGTAGTCGAAGTAAAAGAACGTTTTGTCTTTCGCCGTGTAGACGTGGGGGATGGAAAGCGGACCGCCAAAAAAACCGCCGAACGTATTGCCGATGAGGAAATTCTTTCTCCCGCTGAACGGGTCGCCCGCATTGAGAGCGGAGTTTTGGTAGAAGTCGTAAATCGAACCGTGGTAGGTGTTCGTGCCGCCGCGCGTGGTGACGGTAATGTCGCTGGGCTGGCCGAATTCCGCGTTGTTGTTGGCGGTGTTTACCTTGAACTCCGCGATGCCTTCGATGGACGGGAAGAGGTCGCGGTTCGGACCGTTGAAGCGCACGTTGGTGGTGTTCACGCCGTCAATCGAAAACGAAGTGAAATAGGGCAAGCCGCCGGCCACGGAAATATTCGCTTTGCCGCCGCCGTCTTGCTGCACACCGGGAGTGAGCACGGCCACGTTGAGCGGGCTCGGATTGTCCGTGGCGCGAAAATTGAGGGCGAGATCGGAAATCTGCTGGCCGGACCGCGAGTCCGATAGTGTGTTCGAATCGCTCACAATGGCCGCGGTCGCCTGCACTTCCACGACTTGTCCGGCGGCGCTGGCCACCGTCAGGCCGGTATCCAAACGCAACTGTTCGCGTGCGAGGAGTTGCACGTCTTTGCGCTCGGCTTCGGCGAAACCCGCGGCTTGAATGGTAATGGTGTACACGCCGGCATCGAGATTGGGCACGCGGAAATCACCGGAAGCATCCGTAAGGACTTCGCGGCTTACTTTCGTCTCTTGCTGTGTTACCCGCACTTTGGCGCCGACGACCACACCGCCGTTGGGATCGGTGATCGTGCCGGAGATTTGTCCAAAGATGGACTGCGCGCGAGCGCTCCCCGCGCCAAGAAAGATACCCATTGCAAAAATCACCGCGCCGAGCAGCCACGACGCGCCCACACCAAACTTACTTTCCCTTCGCATGAAAACCCGCTCCTTATTCTTCGTATTCGATTGAGGACTTGACCCGATTGGGACCCAGCGCACGGGGCGCGCCGAATGAACTTCGGCACCGACCCGGTGGCTCATCTACTAGACCGTTAGAAACGGAAAAACTTGTAACGGAGCGGCGACATTTCGATAAACATTTAGTGAACGAGATTTTGGCGCGGGGAGCTTGACGGGAGTGAACGTCCGTGCAGAAGGCAAGCCACAAGTAAGAGAAAGAAGAAATGGCTGCGGTGGGGCAGGCGACCGGGAGTTTTGCCCAGTGCCAAGGCGGGTGCGGACTTTATTACTTTTGAATTATTGCTTTGTTATTAGGCCAACGGTAGATGGCATTTTTTCTGGAAGCGATTTGCGCCGGTTTTTCGGGCGTTAGCGGCGCTGCGCAAGCGACTGTGAGCAGCAGGAATGGATTCGCTGAAGTGCAGCGGGTCGCGTAGGTTTTGCAGGGTGCGGTAGAAGAAGAGAACGCTGGGCCGGGCGCTTCCGAATTTCAGGCTACGGAGAAATTCGATTTCTGGTTCGGTGGCGTCGCCGCTCATGGCGGCGTTTTGCAAGAAGGCGAGGAGACCCGGTTCTTCTTCCGACGAGCGGCCAGGGCGCAATTCGGTGAATTGAAACTTAATGAATTGGATTGGCGCGAGGCGCCGGTTCAACACGATCTCCAATGCGAGCGTTTTCATGTCGACGTCCCAGGACGCGATGAGCAGATCGAAAAACAGGCGGCAGTGGTCCGGCAAAATATTGAACACGTCCGCATCGAGGAAGGCGAGAATCGCGGCGCGCATCGCTTCGAGCGAGCGACGCTGGAGTTTTGCAACCGACCGGAGCCAATTTTCGTTGTTTCGTTCGTCGCGGGCGATTTTTTTTGCGACGTCGAGAAGTTTCTGCGTGGCGAGGCGTTCGAGTTCACCGAACGGCTGTTTTTCGAAAATGTCGCGGACGGCGGCACGTTTCTCGGCTTTGCATTTGCGCAGGACGAGTTCGCGGACGTGCGGGAAGAGCGCGGAAGGCTGGTTGACGAGTATCTTCTTGAGCTCTTCGCCGCGCTGGGCGGCGACCATGGCGGAAAGCTGCCCTTTGGGGAGCTTCAAAAAGGCGTTCATACGTTCGTAAAGGCCGGTGCGGCCGACGGCGGGAGGAGCTTTTTTTCGCGTGAGCAACTGGGAAATATAAGACTCGGTGACGCGGGCGGCGGCGGCGAGATCGCGCTGTTCGAGGCCCAATTCCTCGAGCCGTTGTTTGATGACGAGACGAACGTCCAAGACTGCCTCCAATGACTTAACTACAATGGTAAAGCATATCGGACGATGAGTGAATTCGATTGACAAAAATGGTAAAGTAGCGCAAGATTCGATCTGGATCAAGGCTGCCTTCAGGTCTCACAGACCGGTAGCGGACCCCCTGAAATACTCCCTTGGCCACGTCCAAGGAGAGCGCCATGTTCGCACGCAAAGTGTGGATGCAACTGAAACCGGGAAGCGTTGCGAAGTTCAGTCTTTTGATCGAACGGGAAGTGATTCCCAAGCTTCGCGAGCAAAACGGCTTTCAGGACGAAATTACCTTTTTTACCCCCAGCAAAGACGACGTCTTCGAGATCAGTTTTTGGGACAAGGCCGAACAGGCCGAAGCGTACAATCGCGGGACCTACCCCGCCGTATTGAAGATCCTTGCCGGCCTGCTGGAAGGCAATCCGCGAGTCGAAACGTTTGAAGTGGTGAATTCCACGTTTCACAAGCTTGCCGCCGCTGCGGCTGCGTAAGAAGCGCATCGCGCGAAGCGCCGATGCCAGTACGGACGCGGCCGAATTGGCAGCCGTTGCACTCGGTCAAAGGAGAACGAATGTACCTACTACTTTTGTCGCTGTGGATTTTTGTGGGACTTGGCGCCGGATGGTTCGCCGGGAAAAGCATGGTGGGCGAGGGCTACGGCGCCTCAATGGACATTGCGATGGGAATTGCGGGAGCGCTCACCGGCGGAATTTTGATGAGGTCGATCGGCTTTTCCGGCTTGGGCGGGACGGCACTGGCAACGTTGGTGGCGCTGACTTGCGCGGCGCTGTTGACGACGGTGGCCGCGCTCGGCGACGGACGAAAAATTTACGTGCGGGCGATTTGAGAAATACCGGCAATGATGCGGCGACGCATTGCGGATCTGACTGGAACGCGGGAAACGACGAATGCCAGACACGAAGAAAACCGCAATGATTCTCTTCCGGGAAAATGCGGTGATGCCGCCCGATCTGACGATGGAGAGCGAAGCGTTTGCGCCGGGGTGGCGAATCATCAAGAACCTGGACGGGTACGCGCTACGGCGCAAATTGAAGGAATCGAATTGGAATTTCACGCACATGTCGGGCGAAGGAACGGTGCGGGTTTTGGGGCGCGCCGGACAGGAAACATTGCTCAAAGGCGTACAGAGGATTCTGGCGGAGTTGCGCGGGAGGCGATTCAATTCGCTGGAAATAACCGTCGTGACGACGAAGCGGCTTTTCGGAATGACGTATCTGAACCTTTCGGCCGGCCCAAGACACTTTCAAGAAGCGTGAGCCGGCGGCGGAACGTTTGACGCAAGAGGCATAAAGCGCCGCGGGATGGGCGGCCTTGCGGGGAAAAAAAGATCGAAGCGTAAGGGGAAACGAATGACAAAGCTGTATGTCGGACAACTCTCGGCGGAAATAACGAACGACGAGCTGCACCAATTATTCAGTTCGCGAGGATTCGTGGTGACGTCCGCGCGAGTGATTTGCGACCGTGAGGGAGGCCGTTCGCGTGGATTCGGGTTCGTGGAATTCGGATCGGCGGACGACGCGGAACGCGCCGTCGAAGAGCTGAACGGAATGGAGATCCAAGGGCGGAAGCTGCTCGTGAAAGAAGCGCGGTCGCAGGAGCCTCGCGAGGGCGGCGGGCGTTCCGGGCGCGGCGATCGCGCGGCAACCACCACCGGTGTGAAATGAACAACAAAATCATCGTGAAGTATATGGGCTTCAAGCCGATGCCGCAGACGCGTGAATACACATTTCACGTGAGCGAAGACGGCGCGGATCGCGAATTCCGTTTGAATATCGCGAACGATGCATTTGTATCGCACCGCGCGCGCTATCAGGATGCGCCGGCGATCTGTTCGGAGCGGCTGCAGGCGGAATTGGCCGCGCACGCGAATCATCCGCCGAATACCGAATACGAAATCACGGCGGCGGAACTGCAGACCTTCATGGAACGGCGCAATCCGAAAATTGCGCGAAGCGCGTTTGGCTGGAAAAAAGCGCAAGAAGATTTTTAGCAAAACAGCGGCGGAAAATGCACGGAAAGTTTCAGGGAGCGGGCCGCTCGTCCGGCACGGCGGTGGGCCACCGCTCGATCTCGTTTTTCAATAATTTAAAATCGATGGGTTTGGAGACGCAGGCGTTGCAGCCGGCGCGGAGAAAGCGCTCGCGCTCGGTGACGAGGGCGTGGGCGGTGACGGCGATGACGGGAATCCGAGAAAGCCGGGGTTGCTGGCGCATCCAAGCGGCGAGGGAAAGGCCATCCTCCGCGCCAACCTGGACGTCGAGAAGGACGATTGCAGGCAACACCATGGATGGTTCGGAGCTTTCAAGAATTCGAAATGCCGCAGACAGTTCTTCCGCGTAGACGGCTTCCCATCCTTCGGATTCGAGCCAATCGCAGAGAAGCTCGCGATTGACGGCGTTATCTTCGATGACGAGAACGCGACCCTTCACGGCGACTCCTGAAACGTCAAACTCTCTCCGGCGGACCGAGAGACAAGACGCGATTGAGTTCGCGGGCAAGCGCATCGTGCCAGGAATGGCGCTTATGGAAAAGAGACTCGGCGTGGCGGCGCAGATATTCTTGATCTTCCCTGGTCACATCCTTGCCGGTAAGAACAAAAACAGGAAGCTCGGCGGTGCGGGGATGGGAGCGCCACTCGGCGAGCAATTCGAGACCGCTGATGTCCGGCAAACCCAAATCGAGGATTGCGAATTCCGGCAAGAGAAGATTGATCTGAGCGCGCGCCTGAGCGCCGTCCGATGCGGTGACAACGACGCGGCCTTGCGAAGTGAGCATTTCGGTAATGAATTCTCGCGTGGATACATCGTCCTCGACAACGAGAGCGGGCCTGACGCGGCCGGGCGCGGGGTTTACGTTGATTCGGCGCGCGAGGGCCGCGAGGAGCGCGGATTTATCGACCGGCTTCACCAGGTATTCATCGGCACCGAGCAATGCGCCCATGCCGGGCTGATCAAGAATCGAGACGACGAGGATGGGGATGTTTGCAGTGCGCGCGTCGCGCTTCAACTGCGTGAGGACTTCCCAGCCATTTTTCGGCTTCATGACAATGTCGAGCGTGATGGCGCCGGGCTGAAACTGAATTGCATGTTCGAGCGCTTTTTGCGGTTCGTGGCAAATCAGAACGTCATAGCCGGTGGAGCTGAGCTGCGCGTGAATGAGCTGTGCGGCGGCTTTGTCGTCTTCAATGACGAGGACGCGGGGAAGCCGCGGGACGCCGGAAAATTGCGGGGTTTTGGACGGGACCAGATCGCGAAAACCGTGCGCGGCGGGAAGCGTGAAGTAGAAACAACTGCCATGGCCGAGTTCGCTTTCGAGAGTGAGCTCGCCGCCATGCAATTCGACCAAGCGGTGAGTAATGGCAAGGCCCAGGCCGGTTCCTTCGGTGTGAGTACCCGATTCGCGCAACCGGTAGAAAGCTTCGAAAATGCGCTTCTGTTCTTCCGGCGGAATTCCCGGGCCGCTATCGCGCACTTCGATGCGAACGTCGCCACGAACGTTGAAGGCATTGAGTTCGATGAAGCCGCCGTCCGGAGTGAATTTGATGGCGTTGCCGAGAAGATTCATGAGGACCTGGCGAAGCCTGGTGGCATCGGCACGAACGACCATGGCGGACTGGACGCGTTGCGTCAACGTGTGCGATTTGCGGTCGCCGAGCGGGCGCATGACGCTTAAGACTTCGCTAAAAATGGCGTCGACGGCAAGATTTTCATTGGCCAATTCCATGCGACCGGCCTCGATTTTGGAGAGGTCAAGAATGTCGTTGATCAAGCTAAGTAAATGCTTGCCGCCCGTGTGGATGTGGGCAATGTAGCGTTTCTGGCGTTCGTTGAGCGGACCAAAGCGTTCATCGGCAAGAAGATCGGAGAAGCCGAGAACGGCGTTGAGCGGAGTGCGCAGTTCATGGCTCATGGTGGAGAGGAACTGGTCTTTGAATTGGCTGCCGCGCTCGGCTTCCTCTTTGGCCTTGATCAGCGCGACGTTCGTGGCTTCCAGACGGCGATTCGCTTCCTGGACTTCGGCGGCGCGCTGGTAGATTTCGGCTTCCATTTGGCCGGTGCGGGTGCGCAGGTCTTCGGTCAATTTTTCCTGCGCAATTTCTTGCTGCTTGAGGCGGACAAATTCGGTGACGTCTTCAACGCGGTGGATTATATAGAGAACCTTTTCGCTGGAATCGAGGACCGGAGAATTGACGGGGCTCCAATGCCGCTGTTCGAAGGCGCCGCCTTCGGATTCGGGGCGGCGGACGTCGTACTTTTGTACGGCCATTGCGTCGGGGACTTTTTCGCGGAGGACTCTCTCGAGCGAAGTGCGCAAGTTGCGAACGCCGGTGGCGGAAGGGTCGTCGGGATTGTCGGGAAAAGCGTCGAAAATGCCACGGCCAAGAATGTCGTCGCGCTTGGTCATGGTCGCGCGGAGGTAGGCGTCGCTGACGGCGACGATTTTGAGTTCGGGATCGAGGACCAGATAGAGTCCGGGCGCCGCCTGGAAAATAAGACGAAAGTCCGGCACAGCGCGAATTGGAGGCGAGCCGTTCGTAGCCTTCCCCAGGAACCCGACATGAAAATCGTAGATATTTCTCGGTTATATGGCAATAGAACTACGAGATATAAAGTTCGTTTTTTGATACTGAGGCGAAGGAATCAAGTGGATGTGGGAAGGGGCAAGACCCAAGCCCGAATGCCGGACTTGGGTCTTGTTTGCGTGGGTTCGACTGAGGTCTAACTGCGGAGGTCGAAGATCTACGGGGCGATCGGGCTCCCGGGCAATGTCAGTCTTGTGGCCAGTCTTGCGTAAACGCTTTCGTGGCAATTACTGACCAAGGCCAGAGTCGTCGCTGCCGCACGCCGTAATCTCATCCGGTGGAACGGCGGGGCCGGTGGTGGATGGATTTGGTTTGTGCAATTGGATGTTGCCGCCAGTCAGGAAGCGAGTCGAAACGACGACCGCGCTTTCGCCGGTGCGGGGATTCGTCAGCTTCAAGCCGAAGCGGTCCACGCCGATTCCGGGTTCGCCATTGTCCTGCGTTCGGGCACGGAATTTGATGCCGGTATCGTTGGGGGGAGGAAGGTTGGTGTTTGCCGTTCCGCAGATGTCGCGGATGGTCGAGCCAGCGGCCGGCTCAAAGTAGCCGTCGATGCTGGTGCTGCTGACGTGAAGGCCGGCGAAAAATCCAGAGGTGTCGTGGTCAACGAAATTGACGTGGCCGAAAAATCCGCCATTTTTGCAACCGCCGACGAGGCCGAAGTTTGCGTGATTGCCGGCATCGGTGAGGACGAACCCTCCACCAGTCGTGAAATCGCAGGGAGCGGGAAGGACGTGGGCTGTTGCGGGGGCGGTGCGGAAGGTAAGGAGGACCGCCAAGACGCCTCCGATCAAAAATCCGAATACGAACAAGTGACCAAGCTTTTTTTCAAATTTGCTCATCGCTATTTCTCCATGTGTCCTGAAGCCACCGGAAGGTGGGTTAAGAAATACCTGCCGTGGCGGAAGCGACGACAAGGTCGGCAACACCGGTGACGGCGACGTGCAAGGCGTTCACAACGGCCGCTCCGTTAGAGGAAATCGTTTGTTCGTTGATCGTGACGATGCCGCCTGGAACAGCGATGACTTGGTTCGGGGCGCCCGTTACGTTGATGGGAACGCCGTTGATGGAGAGATTGCTGAAAGCCGAGCTGCCGCTGCCGGCCGCGCCGAGAACCTGAGACGCTTGCGCCACGACGGAACTGGCGGTGATGCCGACGCCGGCGACGGTCATATTCAAGTTCGTGAGGGACGCCTCGGAGTAAACCTGGTCGGGCCAGCCAATCGTGGCCGCGCTTAGGGTTTCCGCTGTAAGGATGGACGGAAGACTTCCAGTAACGACGGAAGCGTCGCGAGCGTCGTTAACGCCGGAAAGTGTGCCAGTGCCGCCAAGCACGGTGGTGAATCCGAGAACCGTCGAACTGACGGCGCTCGCATTGCCCAGCACGGAAGACGTTGCGGTGGTAGTTGGACTTGGAATTGGAAGAGGAAGTGGTGTTGGAATTGGCAATCCACCGCCTAGCTGGGCAAAGCCGACTGCGGGCGAGAGCAAGACGGCCATCGCGAGCGCAACTGCGAATGAACAGCGCTTGAACGAAACAACGTGATGCATGCATGCCTCCTTGGATGAAATAGAAGCTTCCACACACCCGGTGTGCGGGACATTGGAAATAAGCGACACGAGAAGATTCAAGTAGCCGAGAACCGCGCGTGACACGAATTCCCTTCGTCGCGGAGAGATTAGTGAGCGGCGCGAGCGGAGACAATCCGGCAACTTTTGTAATTTGCGCTAAGGAAAAATGCGTGGAGGGATAACCTGAGTGGATCTAGTCCTTTGGTTGAACAGAGAGCGAGAATTCGGCAAGCTCAAGCCCAATAGGAGCGGTCGAGGGTGCGGTATTGGATGGCTTCGCCGAGGTGCTTGGGTTCGATGGAGTCGGAGGCGTCGAGATCGGCGATGGTGCGGGCGACTTTGAGGATGCGGTCGTGGGCACGAGCGGAGAGGCCGAGGCGGGTGATGGCGTTTTCGAGAAGCTTTTCGCCATCGTTCGAAATGGCGCAGTGCTTGCGAATGAGGCGAGCGGGCATTTGCGCGTTGGCGTAAGTTTTCTTTTCCGATGAGAAGCGAGCGGTTTGGCGATTGCGTGCGGCGATGACGCGCGCGCGGACGGCGGCGGAATCTTCGCTGGAAGAAGGCGCGCGGAGTTCCTTGTATTTTACGGCGGGGACTTCGATGTGAATATCGATGCGGTCCAGGAGCGGGCCGGAAATTTTTGCGACGTAGCGCTGGATGATGGGCGGAGTGCAGTGACATTCGCGGGTGGGATCGCCGAAATAGCCGCAAGGGCAGGGATTCATGGCGGCGGCGAGCATGAAGCGCGAAGGAAAGGTGATGGACGTGGCGGCGCGAGAGATGGTGACGGAGCCGTCTTCGAGCGGCTGGCGCATGACTTCAAGAACGTTGCGCTGAAATTCGGGAAGTTCGTCGAGGAAGAGGACGCCGTTGTGGCCAAGAGAAACTTCGCCGGGCCGCGGGACGGCGCCGCCGCCGATGAGGCCCGCGTCGCTGATGGTGTGATGCGGCGAGCGAAACGGGCGAGTGCCGACAAGGCCGCGTGAGTCTTCAAGCGTGCCGGCGACGGAGTGGATGCGCGTGGTTTCAATGGCTTCTTCGAGCGACATCGGCGGAAGAATGGTGGGAATGCGTTTGGCGAGCATGGTTTTGCCGGCGCCGGGCGGGCCGATGAAAAGAATGTTGTGGCCACCGGCGCAGGCGACTTCGAGAGCGCGCTTGGCGGATTGCTGGCCGTGAACTTCGCGGAGATCGACGCCATATTCCGCGGCTTCGCTGAGCAGGAGTTGCGCGTCGACCTGGGTGGGAGAGAAAGATTCGGGCGCGTTGACGAGGTCGACGGTTTGCGGAAGCGTTTTGACGGCGTAAATTTTGATGCCCTCAACGACGGCGGCTTCGCGGGCGTTGGCTTCGGGAACGGCGAGCGCGGTGAGGCCGGACTCGCGGGCGGCGATTGCGGCGGAAAGTGCGCCGCGAACGGGACGAATGCTGCCGTCGAGAGAGAGTTCGCCGAGGAACATCATTTTGTTAATGGGCTTGCCAAAAAATTGGCCCATGCATCCGGCAAGGCCGAGGGCCATGGGAAGATCGAACGCGGAGCCTTCTTTTTTGACGTCGGCGGGGGCGAGATTGATGGTGACGCCCTGGCCGTAAGGAAATTCAATGCCGCAATTGCGGAGAGCGGATTTGATGCGTTCGCGGCTTTCTTTTACGGCGTTGTCGGGAAGGCCGACGACGTTGAAATCGTTCATGCGTGCGGAACCGACGTCGACTTCGACTTCGACGAGGTAAGCATCGATGCCAAACACAGCGGCACTGAGAGTTTTGAAAAGCATGAGCGAGGGAAGCGCCTTTCCGAGAGCGCAAGCATAAAGCAAAAAGGCGCGTTATACCATTGCTTAACTTATATGGCGAAGAACGAGTGGCGCGGGCGGTTCGTGTTTTGCGCGGCAAATTGGTAGAGTGCCTTTTATGATCCGATTCCCTTTTCGTTTTTCTTTTCTGCTCGCCATTCTGACTCTTTTGGAGTTCGGCCCCGCCGGCGCGCAAACGCCGCCAATGCAAGAGTCCAATCAGCTGCTGGACGAAGGGGTGCGGCTTTATAACAACGGAAATTTGGATGGGGCGATCGCGGCGCTTAAAAAAGCCGTGGCCGCTTGGCCGAAAAACGACATTGCGTTTTTTAATCTGGGATTGGCGCTGGCGGACAAAGGCGATTTGCCGGCGGCAGCGGCGGCGTACGAGCAGGCGATCGCGCTGATGAAAGCGCCGCTTCCGGCGGGAACGCCGGCGGTGCAAAATCGGAGACCGAGTGTTGCCCTGATCGAATCGCTGAATAATTTGGCGGTGGTTTATTACCAGGAGAACCGGTTTGACGATGCATTGCTGACAGTTAACGAGTGTGTCGCTAAGATGCCGGACCATGCGGAGTGTTCGTTGACGCAAGGAATCGTGCTGCAGGCGCAAGGCAAACTGGATGAGGCGATCGGGGCATATAGAAAGGCGTACGCGCTGGCGCCGAAGCTTGCCGCAGCGAGCCAGGATTTGGGAAGCGCGCTCCAACGGAAAGGCGAACTGGACGAAGCAGTGCAAGTGCTGAAGCAGGGCGCGGCGCTCAATCGGAAAGACGCGGACCTGCAACTTGCACTAGGCAGCGCGCTTTTGGCGAAAGAGATGTTTGCTGAGGCGCAGGCTGCGTTTGAAACGAGTTTGCAGATACGAGCGGACAACGCGACGGCGCTGTACGGATTGGGCGAAGCGTACCGGCGCGAAGGAAAGTACGAGGAATCGCTGAGGAGTTTGCAGCGAGCGCACGAGCTGGCGCCGAACGATATGGACACCTCGCTGGCACTCGCGAATCTTTTGGTGGAAATGGACCGGGTGGACGATGCCGCGCCGTTCATGAACAGCTTGAATGCTGCGACGCCGGGCGACCCCCTGCTGTTACTGGTAAGAGCAAAGACGCTGATTGACCGGAACCAAACGGCGGCGGCCTTGCCCTTGTTGCAACAAGCGCTGGCGACGAAGCCGGATTTTCCCGAGGCCGCGGCGGCACTGGCTTCCGTGCAGATAAATCTTGGCAAATTTGCTGACGGAATTGCGCTGGTGCAGAAAGGGCTGGCGACGCATCCGAATTCGGCGGAACTGCACAATGCGTATGGTTTGCTGCTTGCGGCGCAAGACAAAATTCCGGCGGCGCTGGAAGAGACGGAAAAGGCGCTGGCAATTCGGCCGGGATTTACGGATGCGCGGGTGAATCGCGCGATTTTGCTGAAGCGGGAAGAAAAGTTTGCCGATGCGATTGCGGAGTTTCAGCAGGTGCTGGCTTCGAATCCTTTGAATTTGAAGGCGCAGGCGAATTTTGGCGGCGCGCTGCTGCAGGCGAAGCGATACGAGGAAGCGGCCACGGCGTTTCGTGAAGCGTTGAAACTGCTGCCGGACGAACCGGACCTGCACGGGAATCTGGGATTGGCGCTCGAAAAAGCGGGGCACGCCGCGGAAGCGCAAAAGGAATTGGCGCTGGCGGAGAAACTGCGCGGAAACAAGAAGAGATAACGGGAAACACGATTGGGTGACGGTGCGCTTGCGATTGCTTTACACTCGCGCCAGCGCCACGTATATTCGAGTCATCCGAAGTTGGATTTGCGCGGCGTGAGGCCACTATGATCGCTTGGGTTGTATTGGGATTGCTCGTCCTGGTCGTGATTGTGGTGATCGGGATGTACAACGGACTGGTGCGGCTGAAAGTGCAGGCGGACAATGCCTGGGCCGACATCGATGTGCAATTGAAGCGGCGATACGACTTGATTCCGAATCTTGTGGAAACAGTGAAGGGGTATGCCGGGCACGAAAAAGGCACGCTCGAAGCGGTGATTAACGCGCGGAATCGCGCGATGAGCGCGACTTCGCCGGGCGACAAGGCAGAGGCGGAAAACATGCTGAGCGGGACGCTAAAGAGTTTGTTTGCGTTGTCCGAAGCCTATCCGCAGTTGCGCGCGATTGAGAGTTTTACTTCGCTGCAAAATTCGCTGAGCCAGATTGAAGATACGGTGCAGAACGCGCGGCGGTATTACAACGCGGTGGTGCGCGATTTGAATACGAAGATTCAGGAATTTCCGACAAACCTTTTTGCCGGGATGCTGGGATTCAAGACGAGAGAATTTTTTGAAGTCGGCGCGTCGGCGGAACGCGAGGCGCCGAAAGTCAGCTTCAATACGCCGGCGGCGCCGACGGCCTGAGGGCCGGGCAGAAGAATGGCCGACACGAGCGCAGAGCGTTTGGATTCAAAAGTGTTCAGGAATTGTTTTTGGCGGCTGGCGATTTGTATCGCGGCCGCCTTTTTTATTTCGCGGGCGGCTTTGGCACGGGAACTCCGCGTCGAGAAGTTCGATGAGCAGGTGACGGTGTTGCCGAATGGAACGGTGGACGTAACGGAGAACATCACGTTCCGATTTATCGGGCATTGGAACGGCGTCTACCGCGAGATTCCGGTGGAGTACAACACGCCGCAAGGAATGAACTATTCGTTGTTTCTGAACGTGAAGAGCGTGACGGACAGTTCGGGCGCGACGCTGAAATTCGAAACGAGCCGCGTGCGGCATTACCGGAAACTGAAAATCTATCTTTCCGGCGCGGAAGACACGAAGAAGACGATCGTTATTGAATATACGATTTCGGATGCGTTGCGGTTTTTTGACGACCACGACGAATTTTATTGGAACGTGACCGGCGACGAATGGGATGTGCCGATTGCAAGTGCGAGCGCGAACATCACGCTACCGGTGGGCGCGACGGGAATTCGCACAAATGTTTTTACGGGAGCATATCGCTCGACGGGAAAGCAGGCGGAAGCGGACGTGGTGGGAAACGGGGTGGAAGTACACACGACGGCGCCGCTCGGGTATCACGAAGGAATGACGATTGCGGTTGCGTTCGACAAAGGGCTCGTACACGAACCGACCTTCGTCGACCGGACCGTGCTGTTTCTGCGAAGCAATTGGCCGTTGATCGTGCCGATCTTTGCGTTTTTTGGAATGTTTTGGCTGTGGTGGACGCGCGGACGCGATCCGCGGCTGCGGCCGATTGCGGCGCAATACGAACCGCCGGACAAGCTGACGCCGAGCGAAGTGGGCACGCTGATCGACAACTCGGTCGATATGAGAGATATCACGGCGGCGATTGTGGATTTGGCCGTGCGCGGATTTATCACCATCGAAGAAAAAGATAAAAGCAGCATGATGGGACTGGTTCACGACAAAGATTACCTATTCCATTTGAAAAAATCGGCGGCGGAATGGACATCGCTGAAGGCACACGAGCAGGAATTGCTGAACGGATTTTTTTCCGCAGGCGCCGCGGCGGGTGAAACCGTCTCGCTATCGGATCTTCACAATCAGTTTTACCAATACCTTCCGGCGATAAAGAACCGCATCTTCGAATCGCTGGTGGGAAGCGGGTATTACCGGCGGCGGCCGGACAGCGTGCGAGCGACGTACATCGCGGCCGGAATCGTGGTGGGATTCCTGGGAATCTGGGGCGCGATGCCGGTGGCGACGATGCTGGGCATGGCGCCGCTGCCGTTTATCATCGCGGGCGTGCTGACGGCGGCAATTATCTGCGTTTTCGGGTGGTTTATGCCGGCGCGAACGACAACCGGCGCACGCGCGCTCGAAGGCGTGCTGGGATTCGAAGACTTTCTGGCGCATGTGGAATCGGACCGATTCAACCGGACGATCAAGACGCCGGAAATGTTTGAAAAGTTTTTGCCGTTTGCGATGGCGCTGGGCGTCGAAAAAAACTGGAGCAAGGCGTTTCAGAATATTTATACGCAGCCACCGTCGTGGTATCAGGGCGGGTACGGGCCGGGTTTTTATCCGTACATGTTCGTGGGAAATTTGAATACGATGTCGTCGCAAGCGAGCAGCATCATGGCTTCGGCGCCGCGGAGTTCGGGAGGATCGGGCTTCAGCAGCGGAGGCGGCGGGGGCGGGGGATTTTCCGGCGGCGGATTTGGCGGCGGCGGTGGCGGGGGATTTTAATTTTTCTTGCCGCAAAATATCCCGGGCGAACGATTCTATTCCGGCGCGCCAACGCCATAGAGACTTAGAACGTCCTGCAACGTAACGATGCCTTGCAATTCGCGAACGTTGGCGCGGCTTACAACGGGCAGGACGTCGAGTCCGGCGGCGCCCATGCGATCAAGCGCGGCGGACAGGCTATGGTCGGCATGGAGATGAGGAAACTCGTCATCGCCAAGCAAGTGTTCCAGTTTTTTTTCGCCAGAATCCTGAATCCCTGCTTCCAAATCCGTCAGTCGCAACACGCCGAGTAAACCGCGCTCGTCCGAGACAGGCCAGGCGCGGACGTTGCTGGCGCGGACTTTTTCGAGAGCATCGTTTACCTTCCAATTTGCGGCGAGAACGAGATCGGGCTCGCGCATGGCGAAGCGGACCTGACGGTTGTGCTCGCGCGACTTGGTTTCCTTTGCCGGGAGATGAATGCCGTCCTGCTGGGCGAGGATTTCGTAGATCTGTAGTTTCTGAAAGCGCGAAGCGACAAAGTAGCTAACGAGATTCGCGATCATGAGCGGGACGATCACGGCGTAATCGCGCGTGATTTCAAAGATCATGACGACGGAAGTCATCGGCGCGCGGATGATTCCGGCAAATGCGGCGCCCATGCCGACAAGAGCGTAGGCACCTTGCGTGGCGACACGGTCGGGGAAGAAATGATGGGCGATATTTCCGAGTGCGCCACCGAGCATGGCTCCCATAAAGAGACTCGGGCCGAATATGCCGCCGGCGTTTCCAGAAGCGTAGCTGATAACGACGGAAATTAGTTTTAGGAACAGAAGAAGGATCATGATGCGCAGTGCCATGGTGCCGTTGAGCGCTTCGCCGACATATTTATAACCGACTCCGAGAATTTGCGGGATGAACCAGCCCATCGCTCCGACGGTAAGCCCGCCGGCGACGGGTTGCAGCCAACCGGTATTTCTTGGGAGAAGCTGAACTTTTTTCCGAGCGAACGCTAAGGAAACGGTGAAAGCGGCGGACATCAATCCGCCAACGAGCCCGAGGATCGCGTAGAGCACAAACTCAATCGGGTGGACGAGCTGATACTGGGGAACCTGAAAGAGCGGATCATTTCCCAGAGATAAGCGAAGGACGACCCAGGATGTTGCCGATGCGATGACGATGGAGCCCAGGACCGGCGCGTGAAGATCGCCGACGATTTCTTCCAGCGTGAAGAGGACGGCAGCAAGCGGTGTATTGAATGCAGCGGCGATGGCGGCGGCGGCGCCGACGGGGAGCAGCGATTTGACGTTTTCTTCGCGCAGGCCAAGGCGGCGACCGAGTACGGATGCAATTCCAGCGCCGACTTGCACGGCAGGCCCTTCTCGGCCAAGCGGAATGCCGCTGGCGACCGTGGCAGAAGTGCAAAAGAATTTTCCCAGAACGGTTTTCAGGGAGATGTATCCGCCGCGCGCGAAGAGTGCGGCTTTTGTCTGAGGAACGCCGCTGCCCCGCGCTTCCGGAAAATATTTGAAGAGGAGATAGCCCATAGCCAGTGAGCCACCGACCGGGACGAGTAGGCGACGCCAAGCCGAGCCGTCCGCCGGGTAAAGACGCGCGCCAAATCGCTCGGTGACCAGAATGAAGGCAACGACGGCGAGGCCGACGAGCGCACCAATCACGATTGAAAGAATGAGGAAGACTTTTTCTTCATGGTCGCGGACAAAAGCGTTCCATTGCGGAGAAGGTAGCCGGTTCCACAAATTGAGCGGCGGTGCGGTGGAGTTCGATTTTTTCGGCATACGATCCATGGGTCTGTCCACGCCGATACGTCTTGCTTATCGCCCGGCACGAATTTTAGAGGAACGATTGGGTTTGAGCAGGGATTGGATGGCGGCGACGAGCTTGGAGCCACTGGCGCGCAGTTCGCTGATTCGCTCTTCGACGACGGAGGCGAGGGCTTTTTCGCCGCGACCGAGAAGAAGAACATGCACCTGACGGCGGTCGTCTTTATCCCGGACGCGCTTGACGTAGCCGCGCTTTTCGAGGCGGTCGATCAGTTCCACCGCGCTGTGATGTTTGATGGCGAGGCGTTCGGCGAGCGTGCCGATGGTGGCGAGTTCGCCGTCGTTCATGCCGCGGATGGCGAGGAGCATTTGATACTGCTGCGGCTCCAGACCTTGCGAATACGCGGTATCGTCGCCTTCGCGCAGGAACTGGCGGATCCGGTAGCGCAACTCGGCGAGGGCGCGGTATTCGGCGGAAGTAATCTTTTCCGTCATGGGGATATTGTATCGTATAACGATATATTTCATAGCCAGAGACGAAGCGCCTGTTGCCACGAGAGGCAAGCCGCCGGCTAGAGAGATTTGCGGAAGGCTTTTTGCGTTTTGATGTGGGTGTAGCCCTGACGCTCGTAGAAGGCGTGGGCACGATCGCGCACTACGTTGGAGCGGACGGACATGCCGGTACACCTTTTACTTCGCGCCCAGGCTTCCGCTGCGCCCAAAAGTTTTGCGCCGGCACCGGAGCTGCGGTGGAGCTCGCCAACGATGAGGCCGTTGACTTCGGCGCGGCGCGGAACTTCCAGAAGCGGAGTGATGCTGACGTGAATCCAGCCGATGACGTTTTTCCCAACTTCAGCGACGAATACGGCGTGGGCGCTAGGCGGCTTGATGAGTGTGAACCGTTTTCGCATCTCCGCCACGGGCGTTGGATACCCGAGCTCGCCGCTTAGCTCCGCGAGCCGCACGCAATCACTCTCTCGCGCGCGGCGAATTTTCAGGGATGAATCGCGCGGTTGCATGTTGTGAAATCTCTTGCCTACGATCTTTCTCCCGCTACACGGTGGACGCCGCGCCAGAGTCGTTGCTCGCCAGTTTAGAACGTTTTCTCGGAGTCGAGGAGGATTGTGACCGGGCCTTCATTGACGAGTTCCACGGACATCATAGCCTGAAAGATTCCGGTGGCGACGGTGATGCCAAGGCGGCGAAGCGATTCGCAGAACTCTTCGTAGAGCTGTTTGGCGAGATCGGGAGGAGCGGCGGAGATGAAACTGGGACGGCGCTGGCCGCGCGCGTCGCCGTAAAGAGTGAATTGAGAGACGACGAGCGCCGCGCTTTTTGTGTCAAGCAAAGAGAGATTCATTTTCTGCTGCTGGTCTTCAAAGATGCGCAGGTTGGCGACTTTTTCCGCGAGCGAGGCGGCGACAGCGCTCGAATCTTGTTTGCCGACGCCGAGCAAAATCAGCAAGCCCGGACCGATTTCGCCGGTGATTTTGCCATCGACGCTGACATGCGCGCGGCTGACTCTCTGCAGAACGGCACGCATGCTGCGGGCTACATACCGTCTTTGTGGATGGCGCTGGCCGGTTTGCGCGGCAGCAGATCGGAAAGCTGCGCGACATTGAAGGCGAAGACGGCGAGAACTTGCGCGCCTTCGGCGAGGTCGTCCCAGCGGACGCGTTCGATCGTGTCGGCTTGCGAATGGTGGGTACGGTCGTAGTCAACGGGGTCTTGCACGCACCAGAAGGCGGGAACGCCTTCGGCATCGAAGGGAACGTGGTCGGTGCCGCCCATTTCGCGGAGAGTGGGTTCGGAAAGGCCGACTTCTTTGGCGCGCGCGAGCGGATTGAGAACGTAGCTGAGCGTTTCGCGCGCCGGGTAATTTCCCATCATGCCGATGGTGAGGGTTTTTCCGGTGCCGGTGTCGTGGACGAGAACGGCGGAAATTTTTGCGAGTTCGGATTTGTGCTGCTTGACGTATTCCTTTGAACCGTTGAGGCCTTGTTCTTCGCCGGTAAACAGAATGAAGCGAATGGTGCGCTTCGGCTTCACGCCGGATTTGATGAGAGCGCGCGCGGCTTCGAGCACGGCCATCGAGCCGGTGCCGTTGTCGGTGGCGCCGGTGCCGAGATCCCACGAATCGAGGTGAGCGCCGAGGATGACGACCTCGTCGGGGTTTTCCGTGCCGGGAATTTCGGCGACGGTGTTGTACACCTCGACGGGAGCTTTGCTGAAGTCGGCTTCGATTTTGATTTCGGCTTCGACGGCGCCCGCATCCACGAGGCGCCAAAGCTGGCGGAAACTTTCTCCGGTCACATAAGCGGCGGCGAAGGACGCGGACTTATATTCGCGCGAAACGGTGGACATGTTTTCGAGGCCGTAGAGTTTTTCCGAGCCGAAGAGGACGGCGCCGGGTTTTTCTTCGGAGAGAAATTTCAGTTCGGCGATGATCGTGCGAACGTACGCGCGAAAATCGAACGGCTTGTCGCTTTTCGGGCGCGAGATGGGAATGGCGTCGTCATTCCATGGCGTGAGCAGCGGGTTCATGGGCGGTTCCATGTCTCGCGGGCGTCCGAGGAGCACGATCGCGCCTTTTAGTTTGCCTTTGTATTGCTGGAGCTGATCGGGATTGTCCACCGCGACGCCGACGATTTTTCCGCGAAGCGTGCCTTTCGTGGCGGGCGACCACGCGGCGGCGGCGAGCGTAAGTTCGTGCGGCGTGGGCGAAAGGATTCGTCCAGATGCGCCGGTGCCGGAACCGCGCGTCCAACTGCTCGCAATTTTCCATGGCTCCTGATGAACGTTTGAGAGACCGAGGGCTTTGAATTGTTCGGCCGCCCATTCGTTGGCTTGCTTCAATTGAGGCGTGCCGGTCATGCGCGGACCGATATTGTCGGTCAAATGAGTAAGGTCGGCTTTGAGTTGCGGCTTGTCTGTTTTGACTTGCTCGAGGATTTTTTTGTCCATGTCCGAGGTGGGATCGGGAATGGCCGCAGCGGCTTTGCGGGCTTCCGCGTCGGGCTGATAAGGCAAAGGACGGCGCGGGAGCATTTCTGGAAGCTCGGCCGTGTTGTACGCCCACGCGGCGAGAACTTGCGCGCCTTGATCGAGATCGTCTTTCCAAACTTTGTCGAACGTGTCGGACTGGCTGTGATGGGTCTTGTTGTATTCGGCGCCGTCTTGGATGCAGAAAAAGCCGGGAACGCCCGCGTCGTCGAAAGAAGCGTGATCGGTGCCGAACGCGCGGACGATGGAAGGTTCGAGCAATTTCAGTTCGCCGAGCGGCGCGAGAACCTGATCGACGATTTGGCGGTCCTGGTAATTGTCGTGGAGGCCGATGGTGAGAACTTTTCCGGTGCCGGTGTCATGCACAAGGACACCGGAAATTTTGTCGAGGTCGTCTTTGTGCGATTCGACGTAACGCTTGGAACCGACGAGACCTTCTTCTTCGCCGCTGAAGAGCACGAAGCGAATCGTGCGTTTTGGCTTGAGGCCGAGCTTCGCAAGCGCGCGAGCGGCTTCGAGAACGGCGGCGCTGCCCGTGCCGTTATCGGTCGAGCCAGTGCCGAGGTCCCAGGAATCGAGGTGCGCACCGAGGATGACGACTTCGTCGGGCTTTTCGCTGCCGCGAATTTCGGCGACGGTGTTGTAAACGTCCATCGGACCGTCGACGATCGTATTCGTCATTTCGATTTCGACTTCAACCGGGCCGTGCTGCAACAGACGAAAAATCATGCGGTAGCCCTCGCCGGTGATGAAGGCATTGGGGATTGGGCCGATGTCAAATTTTTCTCCGCCGACGCCGGTCATATTCAAAAGCGCGTGGGGCTTGTTGGAGTCGCGAAGAACGGCGGCGACGCCCTCCTGTTTGTAGAATTCGGTGCGTTCGCGCGCGGTGGCGGCAAAGTTTGCGAAAGGCGAGGCGGGAATCGGGTCGCCTTTGCGCGGAAGAGGCGCTTGCATGGGGCGGGTGACGTCTTCGTACGGCTCGTCCTTGCGAGGAGGTGAAAGCGGCTCCGGCTTGGTCAAGATGAGGATCGCGCCCTTGAGCTTGCCACGGAATTTTTCGAAGTCTTCTTTCTTCTGCGCGTCGAAGTAAACGACTGGCCCGCGAATGGGACCGTTTGTGCCGGGCGCCCATCCGGCGGAAGCGATGGTGAGCGGATGCTCGGTGGGCGCGATGATGCGGGCTTTTGCGGTGCCGCGCGTCCAGGAGTGGCCGATTTTCCAGGATTCGAGATGGACGTTGGTGAGGCCATACTTGCGGAACTGTTCGGCGGTCCAATCGTTGGCGGCTTTGAGCTGCGGAGAGCCGGTCAAGCGCGGGCCGATGTTGTCCGAAATATATTCGAGATTTTGCGCGGCTTCGCTATGGTCGTGAATTTCCGCAAGAATTTTTGCATCGGCCGCGGCGAATGGAGAAGTATCGTCCGCTTTGGACGAGAGCAATGCTTTCGACAAAAGTCCGATGAACAACACCGCGCACAACACGACCACCCGTTTTGCGTTCATTCCCGCCTCATTTTGTTTTTTTCATCTGAAAGAAGATTTCTCACCGATCGAAAGAATCTACCTGAATTTTGCCCTCCGTCTAAGACGTACGCTTGCCGTGCGCCGTTACATGCTTGCTCCGCCTCGTACTTTTGCCCGCGACTCGCGGCGCAGGCTGGCACTTCGAGCAGAAATAACTGCTGCGGCCTGCGACGATCGCGCGCCGAATTGGCGTCTTGCAGCGGTAACACGGCTTCCCTTCCCGTCCGTATGCGCGATGGCGGCGCTGATATTCCCCCGGCTCGCCTTCGGCGTCAAGGAAATCGATGATGGACGATCCGCGCAGGGCGATAGCTTCGCGAAGGATCTCCTGCAAGGCGCTTCTCAATTTCAGTGCCTCGTCGCCCGATATTTTTGCCGCGATGCGCATGGGATGAATGCGCGCGCGCCAAAGGCTTTCATCGGCGTAAATATTGCCGACGCCGCGAAGTGCGGTTTGGTCCAGCAGGAGGGCCTTGATTCGGGATTTGTGCGATTTCAGAAGGGCGGCGAATTCCGCTTCCGAAATTTCGAGCGGATCGGCACCGAATCGGCTGAGCTCCGCGGGCAAATGTTCGGCCGCGAAATACGCCATGCGGCCGAAGCGGCGCGCGTCGGTGTACCGCAATTCCCTGCCGTCGTCGAGTAGAAACCGCGCGTGAGTGTGTTTCGGAAATGGCTCGGCGGCAGCGTGGGGCGAAAGGTGGCCGGTCATGCCGAGGTGCACGAGGAGGGAATCTCCGCGCGCGGAGGGCGACGCCGTGGCGCCGGATATTTCCCTGCTGAGGCGCATCAGCATGAATTTGCCGAAGCGCTCGACGCGAGCGATGAGCTGGCCGGGCAGGTGTTGCTCCAGATCGGAAGGATTGTCGATGAAGTCGGTTTTGCCGAGTGTGACGGAAACAATTCGGCGACCGGCTACGGTCATCTGGAGTCCGCGGGCAACGGTTTCGACTTCAGGAAGTTCCGGCATAAGGGCGAAGACCGACACTACCACGGCACGAATCGAAACGTCAGCGAGGCAAGAGCGAATCGCGTGACGAGGCTCCGTACAGCTTAAAACCATGAACGTACTTCCGCCGCGCCGAACAGTTGAAAAGTTTTGCGCTCACGGCTGCTGGTGATAATTCGGATAGGGCGGATGATCCGGAATCACGACGGGATTTTTCTTGAGGGCATCGAGCGTGACTTGGACGGCTTTTTCGAGCTGCGCGTCGTGGCCCGCGGCCACGGACGCGGGATCGTTTTCCACTTCGATGTCCGGCGCAATGCCGTGATTTTCCACTTCCCATTCGCCGTGCAAACCGTAAATCGCGGCGCGCGGCGCGGTCACGCCACCGCCATCGAGGAGCGGCGGATAGCCGCCGATGCCGACGAGTCCGCCCCAGGTGCGCATGCCGACGAGCGGTCCGAGCTTGTCCTGCCGGAACATCCACGGCAGCGCATCGCCGCCGGAGCCGGCCATTTCATTGATGACCATTGTTTTCGGCCCGTAAATTTGCTGAAGCGGCGAGCACCACTTTTCGCCTTCGCGCGTGATGGCGCAATTGCGCAGCGGACGGCCGAGCAGATCGATGATGTAGTCCGCGATGGCGCCGCCATGGTTGAAGCGTTCGTCAATCACCGCGGCCTGCTTGTCGGTTTGCGCGAAGTAGAACCGATTGAAATTAATGTAGCCGCCGTTTGCGGTGTCCGGCACGTGAACGTAAGCGATTTTTCCGCCGCTCAGCTCGTCCACTTTGCGGCGATTGTCTTCTTCCCACGCGCGATTGCGGAGACTGCTCTCATCGTCCACGGGAACGACGGTTACCTCCCGCGCGTCTTTGCCGTCGGCGCTAGAGGAAACTTTGATGCGGATCTGCTTGCCGGCGGTGTTTTCAAAGAAGCGATGCACTTCGGTGGTGGCTTTGACGTCGACGCCGTTGACCTGGATCAGATATTCGCCGGATTTGACGTCGACTCCCGGTTGCGTGAGCGGCGCGCGGAGATCGGGATTCCAATTTTCGCCGTTAAAGATTCTGGCAAAGCGGAAGCGGCCGTTTTCGATTGTGTAATCGGCGCCGAGGAGGCCGACTTTCACTTCCGGCGCCTTGGGAACGTCGCCGCCGAAAATGAACATGTGGCCGATGGTGACTTCGCCGAGCATTTCGACGAACAAGTGGTTCAAGTCGTTGCGGCCGCCGGCGGCTTTGACGTAGGGCGCGTATTTTTTTTCCGCGGCGGCAATGTCGAGGCCGTGGAAGTGCGGGTCGTACAGGAAAATGCGTTCGATGCGCCAGACTTCGTGATACATCTGCGCCCATTCGGCGCGTGGATCGGAATAGACCTGCATGTCGTCGAGTTTGAGCGCGCCGTCGCCGGGTTTCGGCGAAGCGGCGGTTGCCGCGATAAACCACGACGCGGTGCCCATGCGATACAGAATTTTTTCGCCGTTTGCGGAAAGCGCGTAGCCGCTCGTGCCGCTGAGAAACGGCTCGGTCTTGCGAGTGGTCAGGTCGAATTTGCTCACGGTAAGTTGCGGGAAAGGCGGGCCGTCGAGCGGTTGAATGATTGGAGTTTCCGCAACGTAAAGCGTTCCCGCCTTGCCGGCGTCGAGCTCGGAATAGTTTGCGGCTTTAATCGGCAGAGAAATGATGCGCTGGCCGATGCCGTCGAAATCGATGGTGACGACTACGGGTTCTTCCTTTTTGTCTTCCTTTTTGTCGTCTTTCTTCTCGTCTTTTTTGTCGGCGTCTTTTCCTTTTTCCTCGGCCTTGGCGACTTTTTCATCGTCGCTCTGCGGCTCCATCGGATTGGGCTCGCCTTTCTTCAGCACAACGGCATAGACGCTGCGCGTGACGGGCCGCTGGAACCCGGAAAGATCGAGCCAGCTTCCCGAAAGGGCGACGTCCGTGCTGGCCGCGAAGAAAAGATATTTGCCGCCTTTATCGAAGACGGGGAAGCGCGCGTCACTCAAGCCGTCGGTGATCTGAGTGCTCTTACTCGATTCGAGTGAATAGACAAACACGGCGCGCTGATGGTTCGACAGGAATTTCGAAAACGCGATCCATTTGCTGTCGGGCGACCACGAGGGAGTGAATGAAGTTCCCCACGCATCGTAGATGTCGGTGACAACTTTGACCGGCGCGCCTTTCTCGATGTCGACGTACCAAAGGTTGAGCCGCTTGTCGGAGAAAGCAATCTTTTTGCTGTCCGGCGACCACGTCGGCGAATAGAAAAAGGACGACGGATTGCCGAGATCGATTTTTTTCACTTCGCCCAGGCCCGACTGATCGCGCAAGTGCAGTGCGTATTCGCCGGACTCATCGGAGAAGTACGCAATCCACTTTCCATCCGGAGACCACGCAGGATCGCGTTCGGCGTTAGCCGTGGTGCGCGTCAGATTGCGGATGTCGCCCTTTTCTCCCGGCACGGTGAGGATTTCGCCTCTGGCCTCGAACGCCGCGCGCGCGCCGGTCGGAGAAATTGCCGCATTTTGAATCTTGTCTCCAACTTTCACCCAGTGAGGCCTGGTAGCAGGCAGATCGCCGGTCACTTTGATGGCAACATGAGTGCTCTTGCCGGATTTGGGATCGAAAAGGTAAACGCCGCCAAATTGTTCGTACACCAGTACGTCGGGACCGCCGTTCAGCGACTTGAGATCGAACCCGCGATTTTCGAGCACCTGCTTCACTGCTTTTGTCTTCGTATCGTAGGCGAACAGGGTTACGGGACCATTTCGGTCGGAAAGAAAATAGATCGTATCTCCGATCCAAACGGGATCATCGTCATTGGAATTCTCTCGCGGAAGTTTTTCGAGCTGCAGATCTCGGAGACGAACGATGTAGATCGGCGTTGTTTGACCGCCGCGGTAGCGCTTCCAGGATTCTTGCCATTTGATGTTTGGCACATAGGCAATGCGCGAACCATCGGGCGAGAACGACGCGCTCTCACCGCGCCACATGGGGAGTACTTCGGGCACTCCTCCTTCTATCGGCACGGTGTAGAGGCGTTCGAAATCGGCATACGCCTGCCTTGCGGAAGTGAAGAGAACCTTCTTGCCGTCTGGAGTCCATCCCACGGGAGTGTCCTGACCGGGATGCCAAGTGAGACGTCGTGGCTCGCCGCCGTCGGCCGGAATGACGAAAACGTCGCCATTGCCGTCATACTGTCCGAGGAAGGCGATCCACTTGCCATCCGGGGAATAGATCGGCGTTGTCTCGTGGCCGCCGGTCGTCAACTGGCGCGCATCTCCGCCGCTGCGCGGAACGGTCCACAAGTAGCCGCCATAGGAAAACGTGATGCTGGTTTGATTCACCGTGGGCCAGGTGGCAAGAAGCGGGGTTTCCTCCGCCGCGACGATGGCGGCCGAAACGATCGTCAGCAACGACAGAATCAGAACAAGACGAACACGCATAGTTCCTCCGATGCAATCGAACCGCTGCAAACGACCGTATACCGCTACTTTACCGGTGGCCAAAAACCCGGTTCGGAAATTTTTCGCTCGTCCATGGTGGCCGCATATTTTTTGACGGCAGGACGAATCTCGTCAGCCTTGCCAATCAGGACGAAAACGAGATTCTCGTTCGGAAAGTGTTTTGCAATGATTTGCTTGGCGGAATCCAGCGTGACGGCATCGATCTTCGCTTCCAGTTGGTTAATTTCGTTGTCGTCGAGGCCATAGAATTCGTTGGAAGCGATGCGGCCGGCGAGTTGTCCCGATGTTTCGATCCTCGGCGGAAACTGGCCTTTGATGTATTTTTTGGCGGTGTCGAGTTGCGTCTGGGTGAGGCCGTTTTTGTGGAGGTCGTCGAGCACTTTCAATGCGAGGTCGATTGCCGGAACCGTCGTCTCGTTCTTGGTGAAGCTGCCGATCACAAACGGGCCGGCGACTTTCTGCTGTTGAAAGAAGGATTGTGCGCCGTAGGTGTAACCGGAATCGATGCGCAACGCCGTGTTCAGGATCGAAGCGAAGGTTCCGCCAAATGCCGTGTTGACAACGCGAATGGCCACGCGGTCGGGATCCGTGGCGCTCACGCCGACGTTGCCGATTTCGAAGTAGGTTTGCGTCGCGTCGGACTTGTCCACCAGCAGCAGCCGCTTGCCTTTTGCCGCCGAAGGAACCGGGATGGCAACAGGCGGCGCGGATTTTGCCGGCCACGCGCCAAACGCATCCTCCAGCTTTTTCTTGAGTTCGGCGGGGTTAAATTCACCGGCGACGGCAAGAATTGTGTTCGATGGCACGTAGTTCGCGGAGTAAAACTTCACGATCGCGTCGCGCTGAATTCGCTTCAGCGTCAGCTCGTCGCCGCCGCCGGACCGGCCATAGGGATGCGCGCCGTAGAGATAGCCGGCGTAATAAGTGCCGAGCACGGCTTCCGCTTCGTCTTTGGAAGCTTTGACGCCGTCGATACTCTGCGCGAGGAGCTTGTCGACTTCGGCTTGTGGAAACGACGCGTGCAAAACCGCATCCGTAAAAAGATCCAGGCCGCGATCGATATCTTTCGTCAGGAATTCGGCGGAGATTGTGGTGTAGTCGGTGTCGGCGCCGGCGTCAAAGGAGCCACCGATGAAATCGAGGTCGCCCGCAAATTGCTGCGCCGTGCGCTTTTGCGTGCCTTTGCGCAAGAGGCCGGCGGTAATTGTGGCGAGGCCGTCCTGGCCGGCCGGGTCGGCGGCGGATCCGGTTTTTACAATCGCGGAGAAGCTGACGATGGGAACGCCGTGTTTCTCCATCACCAGCAAGGTCAGGCCGTTCTTCAAAACGATTTTCTCGTGCGGCGGAAGTTTCAGAGTTTGCGCGGAGCCGGCTGCGCAAAAGACGAATACGAGGCACGCGGCAAGGAGCGCTTTGGCGAAGTAATTGACGGTTCTCATTGCTTGGCTTTCCCTTCGTTGTCCGGAATCAGTGTCGCCACGGTGCGATTGTTGGCGCCGAAATATTTTTTCGCGACGCGCTGGACGTCGTCTTTCGTCACCGCGCTATAGTTTTTGGCGGCGTCAAAAAGCCGAGTGTAATCGCCGAAAAAAACTTCGTAGGTGCCGATGGTGTTCGCGCGGCCGTTGATCGTGCGCATCTCGTGGTAAAACTCGACGAGGCGAATGTTCTTGGCCTTTTCCAGCTCCTGGTCGGAAATCAGCGCGGACTTGGACTTGTCGAGTTCCTCATAGATCGCCGTCTCGCACTTCGCGGGATCAATTCCCTGCTTGGGTTGCGCGACGACAATCGCCAATGTGGGATCAAACGACGGCTGCACAAACGCGGAGACGTCCAGCGCGATTTGATCCTTGTCCACCAGCCGCTGGTACATTCTCGAACTTTCGCCCTGGAACAAAACCGTCCGCAAGATGTTGAGCGCGTAAAAATCGGGATCATTTGTTTTCGGAACGTGATAGCCGATCATGAGCAGCGGCAATTCCGCGGGCTTGTGTACCACGAGCCGGCGCTCCCCGAGTTGTTCCGGCTCGATGGTCGTGACCGGCGGCGGCGGCGCGTGCGTGGGAATCGGTTCGATGTATTTTTCGCAAAGCTGGAAAATCTCATCCGACGTCACGTCGCCGACCACGACCATCGTCGCGTTGTTCGGCGCATAGCCCATTTCAAAATGGTGCTTCAGGTCGTCCATCGTCCATTGCTCAATGTCGCTCATCCAGCCCACGACGGGCCATTGATAGGGATGCGCGATGTACGCGGTGGCCCAAAGTTGTTCGTCGAGCAATCCGCCGTTGTCGTTGTCGGTGCGCAGACGGCGTTCGCTCGCGACGACTTCGCGTTCCGAGGCAATTTTCTTCGGGTCGAACTGGAGATACTGAATGCGGTCGGCTTCGATGTCGAAAATCAATGGCAACGCCGAACGCGGAAACCAATCCTGGTAAACCGTCGTGTTCTGCGTGGTGTAGGCGTTGTTCTCACCACCGTTCGCTTCCATCACTTTATCGAGATCGCCCGGACCGTACTTCTTCGCGCCGTTGAACATCATGTGCTCGAAAAAGTGGGAAAGGCCGGTCGTGCCGGGATGCTCGTTGCGCGACCCGATCCGATAAAAAATGTACAGGGCCACATTTGGAATGCTGTGGTCGCTCTGAACCAGAACCTTCATTCCGTTCTTCAGAGTCTTGGTTGCGACGGGAAACTGCTGGGCTTCGTTTTGCGCGCTTGCAAGAGTCGCAAGTCCCAACGCGCAGACGAATCCACCGATCACTGCCAAACGCTTGGTTATTCTCATGAGTACACCCTCAGGGCAAACCTTCCCTTTCTCAGACGCACAAAACCGCTAAAAAGTTCTCTCGAATTACTGTGAAACGAGCGCGAATACGCGAACGGCGCCGCCGGAACCGCCTTCGAGCTTGATTGGCGCGACAACCAGTGAAGCTCCGGCCTCCGGCAAAGCGCTCAAATCCCGTAGATTCTCGAGTTGGTAGACTTCTGCGCCAAGCACGAGATGATGCACGGGAAAATCCTTCGAGTTGCCGGGATCGATGCTGAGCGTGTCGCAGCCAAGACCGCTGACCTTTCGGTCGAGCAGAATTTTCGCCGCTTCCACGGAGAATCCCGGGAAGTGCATTTCGCCCTTGTCGTCGGTATTGCGATAGCGTTGCACGGCCGGCCAGCGGGACGCCCAGCCGGTCCGAAGCAATACGATCGCGCCGGGAGGGATTTTGCCGTTCCGTTTCTCCCAGGCTGCAATGACCGCTGTCGTAAGTTGATAGTCCGCGTTCTTTTCGCTTTCCGCGCGGACGTCGAGGACAACCGCAGGCCCAAAGAATTTCTCGGGAGCGATTTTCTCGACGGTGCTTTTTCCCGGAGGAAAATGGGCGGGCGCGTCCAGATGCGTGCCGTAGTGCTCCAACATCCAAAAGCTGCGCGTAAAATAACCGTCTTTTTCGACCGTACCATTCGCCTTTGCTTCAAATACTTTGGTATCGCCGGGCCATGCGACGAGTTTGTCGTTGATGGCGTAGCTCAGATCGACGACGCGAGTTTTGCCCGAGGCGATTCCTTCGAGCGCGCCGGCGGATTGCCTGGCTTGGGCGGGCGCGAACGCGACGGACACAATTACGAGAACAAACAGATACAGTGTGCGACGCGTGATCGCCATAATTCCCTCAGCTTCATTTGCCGCATGGACAGGGCGGACTTCCTTCAGCTTGCGCTTACGGAAGCGGAATGCCGGGCTGCGGCACAATCCCGGCCATGCGCAGAATTTCCAGATACTCGACGTCCGTGATGGGAGAGACGATCAGACGGATGTTTTTCAAAAACTTTACTTTGCGCAGCGCGTTGTTGGCGCGCATTTCGGTCAGCGTCACCTGGCGCGGCAATTTCTCAAACGCGCGCAAGTCCGCCACGAGGTTCTTCTCTTTCCGGTCATGCGGGTCGGGATAGGGATCGCGCGTCACTTCCGCGATCGAATAGAACGATCGATCCGGCGCGGAATGGTAGCAAAGCACGCGGTCGCCTTTGCGAACTTGTTTGAGCGCACGAATCGCATCGGGCTTGGAACCCGCCCCGTGCCACATTTCCTTGCCTTTAACGAAAAGCGTGTCCCAATGATAGTGATGTGGGTCGGCGGTAAAGATCCAGTAGTGTCTAGTCGGTGTCGCGGTCGCAGTCGCCATCGAGTAAAAAGGTCGGCGGTACTATACACGCCATGACCGGCAAAACCAAACAAAATATGAGGGTTAGGGGAAAGTTGGCGCGGGGTGACGGCGGCCATCCCAATCCGAAAATTTCATTAAATCATTTATAATCAGTATTTTACAGGTATTCAGCCAATATCCACAAACACTTCGTCGCCGCGCACTTCGGTGGCGTAGCACGACACCCCGGCGTCCGGATTGGTGCTGGCTTTCCCCGTTGTGACGTCAAATTGCCATCCATGCCAGGGACAAGTGACGACTTTTCCTTCGAGCGACCCTTCGCCGAGCGGGCCGCCGCGGTGCAGGCACGTGTTGTTGATGGCGTAAAAACTGCCGCCCACGTTCGCCAGTGCTACCTTGGTGGCGCCCACTTGCACTTCCCGAATCGTGCCGGCGGCCACGTCTGCCGCCTTCGCTGCGCGTACGAACGCCATGCTGTCTCCTCAATCGATATAGGAACAACGCGACAAGAGTATAGGGGAAATTTCGCGAGAAAGAAAAGCGGGCCCGCCGCCGGGATTAGACGGCGCGACCGCAGGCCGTGCAGTAATGCGCCCCACCAACGCTCAGCGAGCCGCACTGGCTGCAAAAGCGCCCGAAACTGGCAATCGGCACCAGTCGCACCGGCACGGGCCTCGTATCCGCCGCGCAGGCCCAAATAAACGCCGCGATCCAACCGACGACCGTCCAACCCAGAAACAGATTTACGAGGAAAATGATGCCCGCGTCGGATTTGTTTCGCCCGATGATCGTCGGGAGGAAGTACATCAAACCGAGAAATAGCAGAAAAAGCATGGCGCGCCTCTTTCCACAAAGCCAAGACGACAGCCGCAAACGAACTTACGGCCTTCTGCAGAAATATACGCGAAAAGGGCCGAATTTGTTCCGGAATTCAGTTGCCGGCGAGTTCGACCCGGTTGCGGCCCGCGCGTTTGGCGGCATAGAGCGCGGCATCGGCGCGGCGCAGCAATTGCGAAAATTCGGTGCAGCCTTTCGCTTCAAAACCGGCGATTCCAAAGCTTGACGTGACGGAAGCGCTGGCTGCGCCAAAGCGAAAAATCATGGACGCAAACTGCTCGCGCAGCCGGTCCACCGTGGACACAATGTCCTTCGGTTCGACATGCGTCATGACCATGACGAATTCTTCGCCGCCCATGCGCCCGCAAATGTCCGAAGCTCGCGTGGTGGCGCGCAAAAGCTCGGAAAATTTCTGCAACACCGCGTCACCGGCGTCGTGCCCGTACGTATCATTCACGTTCTTGAACGAATCGAGGTCGGCCAGCACGACCCACAACGGATAACCGTGGCGCGTGGCCCCTCGGATTTGGCGGTCCGCCCATTCTTCGATTGCGCGCCGGTTCGGCAATCCGGTGAGCGAATCCGTCCGCGCGGCTTCTTGCAGGAGAAGATTCTTCGCTTCAATGTCGCGCTGCAAACGGATGATGCGACGCCCGACGCCGATGCGCGCGTTGAGCTCGCCGGGATCAAACGGTTTGGTCAGGTAGTCGTCCGCGCCGGCGGCCAGGCCCTTGACGAGCATGGCTTTGTCGGAAATCGAAGTGAGAAGAATCACGTATGTGTAGGCAAGTTCCGTGCGGCGAATCCGTTCGCAAAGTTCCACGCCGGAAACGTCCGGCATCATCCAATCGGTGATGACGATGTCTGGAGCGTTCCGCGCGAAAGCATCGAGCGCTTCGAGCCCGCTTTTCGCAAACGTGACGCAAAATTCTTGCCCTCCCAGCGCCTGCCCCACCAGCTTGCGACAAACTGGAGAATCATCCACCACCAAAATGGATAGCGACGGACCAGACTGGCTCATTCGGCGCGCGAAGCGCGACATCCTTTCTGGACTTGGTATCGGCAAGGGGAACAGGGCTCGCTTTGTTTTTAATAGCGTATCAAAGGAAGGCGCGCACTGTAACGTGGAAGCGGAGACCCATGCCAAAAAGTAACAAGCTTGAGGTTTTCTCGCTATGTGACCAACTATACGCCATGGATTTACCTCAGCGATTCGGTGAACCTCCGCGAAGCTCACCCAGTTACCACAGTCTGTTTTCCCCGGTTTCGGTCTGCGAACCGGGGATAATCGCCCAACCATTCCCAGTGCCCTTGCGCCTCAATCCGCTTCGCTTCAGTCGTCTCCGCCAAGATATCGCGCTGCAAGAATGCCTGTCGCCGTTCGCTCATGCGCTCTCTCAGTCGTTGCCGATATCCTTCGAGCGACACGTCCTGCAGGACGCTAACGCCGAGATCTCTCATGACGCGGTCACACATCGCAAGATGCCGGCGCAAGAGTTCTTCTAAATCGCAGTCCCGAATAATCAGTGAGAGCGACCTAGGAACCCGACGGTAATATTTTCCTGCTATGTATCCACTTGACGATGCCCCTATAGACCAGCCCGCCTCGAAAAAAGTGCTAAAGCCAAAGATCAGCGGGCCTCGTGCATCGAGGGTCTTTTGAATGGCAATCAAGTCAGCGAAGCAATGAAGGTCCTCGTTAACCAGGTTCCTTGCAAACGAATGGGGTATTGTCTCGCCCTTACCAAGAAGACGATGATCCGACAACCGTCGAAAACCGAGTCTCTCCAGAGTTTCGGTGGATTGTTGAAGCTCGTTGAGCCGAAGCCCGGTAACGGACTGCGCCTCAACGGGGATGTATTCGTACGGCTCTTTTGATTTCCGGATTATCTTTTCGGCAAGTTCGCGACTTCTCCGTCGTCGGTTTGCAACCACATTCCGCTTGGACAGAAAGAATGCGGCAACCCAAATCACTGCGATGAAGAACAAAATGAGCCAATCTACATACCACCGACCTGAAACTTCCAGCAAAAGCGAAGCCCGAAAGAACGTTGCAACGCCCACGGAACTACGCGCCTTGGACCCTAACCAGCAACTCCGCGAATTTCTGCTTTCGCTCGGCTTGATCCTGTCCGGATTCCGCTTCGGCGAGTTGCGTGATGTTCATTGAGCAGAACTTCGGTCCGCACATCGAGCAGAATTTCGCTTCCTTGTAAAAATCGTCGGGCAGAGATTCATCGTGCATCGCGCGGGCCGTCTCGGGGTCAAGCGACAGCTCAAACTGTTTGTTCCAGTCAAATAAGAAGCGCGCATAGCTTAGCGCGTCATCGCGATCGCGCGCCCCGGGCCGGTGGCGCGCCACGTCCGCGGCATGAGCGGCAATCTTGTAGGCAATCACGCCCTGCTTCACGTCTTCGGGATTCGGCAGACCGAGATGCTCTTTCGGCGTCACGTAGCAAAGCATCGAGGCCCCGTGCCAGCCGATCATTGCCGCGCCGATCGCGCTGGTGATGTGGTCGTAGCCCGGCGCAATGTCCGTCACGAGCGGCCCCAGCGTGTAAAACGGCGCTTCGTGGCACCACTCGACTTCCTTGTCCACTTGCTCCTTGATCTTGTCCATCGGCACGTGGCCGGGGCCTTCGATCATCACCTGTACGTCGTGCTCCCACGCTTTCTTCGTCAGCTCGCCCAACACTTTCAATTCCGCAAACTGCGCTTCGTCGCTGGCATCCGCAATGCAGCCGGGCCGCAAGCCATCGCCCAGCGAAAAACTCACGTCGTGCTTCTTGAAAATCTTGCAGATGTCGTCAAATCGCTCGTACAAGAAATTCTGCTGTTTGTGATGCTCCATCCAGTGCGCCATCAGCGATCCGCCGCGGCTCACGATTCCCGTGATGCGTTTGCGCACGAGCGGCACATGCTGCCGCAGCACGCCGGCGTGAATCGTCATGTAGTCCACGCCCTGCTCGGCTTGTTCTTCGATCACTTCGAGCATCAGATCGATCGTCAAATCTTCCGGCCGGCGCACGCGCGAAATCGCTTCATAAACCGGCACCGTCCCAACGGGCACGGGCGAAGCGTTGATGATCGCCTTCCGAATCGTGGGAATATCGCCGCCGGTGGAAAGATCCATCACGGTGTCCGCGCCGTAGTGCACGGAGTGGTGCAGCTTCTTCAGCTCTTCTTCAATGTTCGACGTGGTCGCGGAATTTCCGATGTTCGCGTTAATCTTGCAGAAAAACGCCACGCCGATGCCCATCGGCTCCAGATTCCGGTGATGGATGTTCGCGGGAATAATCGCTCGCCCACGCGCAATTTCGCTGCGCACCAGCTCCGGTTCGAGCTTTTCGCGCTTGGCGACATACTGCATCTCTTCGGTAACGACGCCTTGCCGCGCCAGATGCATCTGCGACATGTTTCTGCTGCCGTTCTTCCCGGCCGATTCGGCTTCTCTTTTTTCCACCCAACTGTCGCGCATCGCCATAAATTCCCCCGGAACTGCAGCAGCGTATAGCTACGATGAAGTCAAATTATGGCACCGCGCCACACCGCCAGCAACTCAGCCACTCGCTCGGCCTTGCCGCGCCAAATTGCGCACCTCGAGGACAACCATTCCACCCACCGCCAGCACTGCGCCGACGAGCAAGAGCGGCAACCGAAAATTTCCCGTGTGCAAACTCACAAACCCAATCATGTACGGCCCAAGTCCGCTGCCCAAATTTCCAAGGGAATTGATCATGGCGATTCCCGCGGGCGCGGCCGCTCCCGCCAGTGTGCGCGAAGAGATGGCCCAGAACGGCCCGTTCATGCACTGCACGCCCGCGTAAGCCAGCGCGAAACAGGCCACCAGCACGGGGAAAGAGCCCGCGTAGGCGGCGCCCACCAACCCTGCCGCCGCGACAAAAGCTGGAATCGCCACGTGCCAGAATCGTTCGTTCCTGCGGTCGGAATCGAGCCCGTTCAAAATCATCATCACGCCGCCCAATAAATACGGAATGGCCGTCAGAAATCCGAGCGCCAGAATTCCAAAGTTCGAAGCCCGATGAAAAACCGTCGGCAACCACAAGCTGATCCCGTAAGAACCGAAATTCAGGGCAAAGTAAACGAAAGCCAGCAGCCACGCGGCGCCCATGCCGAAAGCGGCAAACGCGCCTAATTTCGCGCCGCCTTCTACCTCGGCATCTTCCCTGCGCAGTGTCTCCGCCAGCCAGTGTTGTTGTTCGGAAGTCATCCAGCGAGCTTCCCGCGGATTGTCCGCAAGCGTGAAAAAAACGATCGCGCCCAGCAAAATGGCAGGCAGGCCTTCCATCAGAAACAACCATTGCCAGCCGGCAAGTCCGTGCAGTTTGTCGAGGCCCAGCAGAACTCCGGAAATCGGTCCGCCGAGGATTCCGGAAATCGGACCCGCTGTCAGAAAAATTGCGGAAGTCCGGGCGCGCACTCCCGCCGGGAACCAATTCTTCATGTACAAAATCACGCCCGGGAAAAAACCCGCTTCGGTCGCGCCGAGCAGGAATCGCAGCGCATAGAATCCGCGCGGCGTCGCGACGAGCATCATCGAGGACGAAACGATGCCCCACGCAATCATCATTACGGCGATCCATCGCCGTGGCCCGACGCGGTACAGAATCAGATTGCTGGGAAGCTGGAAGAAAAAATAGCCGGCGAAGAAAATTCCCGCGCCGAGTCCATATACGGCGTCGCTGAAATGCAGCTGCGTCTTCATCTGCAGCGCGGCGAATCCCACGTTGATGCGGTCAAGATACGCCACCACATAGAGCAGCAGAAGGAACGGCATCAACCGCCAAAATAATTTCGGCACAACTTCGCTTGCCGCCGCGTTGTTCGTTTGCGTTCTCAAGAATAATCCGGCTGCGCGTGGATTAATCGCCGCCGCGATTCTACGCGAGTTTCAGTTCGCGAAGCACGTCGGCAACAATTTCCTCGGGAGGATGGCTGACGGAAACCACCATGGCATCCCGTGGTTCTTGCAGATCGGCAAATTGCCCCGCCAGAATTCCTTCGCCGGCAAAATGCCCCTGCCGCGCCAGGATGTGCCCGCGCATTTCTTCGTACGTGCCCTTCAGATAGACAATCTTCATCGGCAAAGCGTTGCCGATTGTTTTTCGGTAGCTATTTTTAAGAGCGGAGCACGCCAGCACGCAGCTCTTGGCGGATGTGTTCTGGCGAACAAGCTCGTCGTGCATGGCCGCAAGCCATGGCGCCCGATCCGCATCATCAAGCGGAATTCCCTGCTTCATTTTTGCGATATTGGCCGCGGGATGAAAATCGTCCGCGTCAAGAAACTCCCAGCCCAGTTTATCCGCGAGCAGTTTGCCGACGGTCGTCTTGCCCGCTCCCGTCGTTCCCATCACGAGCACGATCATGCGGCGCGCAACCCTGGCCTAGGCCCTGCGCAGCGTAATCAGCGTAATTTCCGGCGGTACGCCGAGGCGAACCGGTGCGCCGACCGTGCCGAGGCCGCGATTCACGTACAGGTGCGACTTCGCAAGTGGCGCTTGCGCGCCGTTTGCAAGCGAACCCAGCGGCCGCGCATACAGCCCCGCAATGTAATCGGTGATAAAGCGCGCCGGGCTCAAACGATGATCCAGAATTTCGACCTGCACCTGACCGCCGTGCGTGTGTCCCGCAAGCGAAAGTTCGATGCCCAATTCCGCCGCGCGGTTGAAGGAATTCGGATTGTGCGACAGCAGAATATTCGGCATGTCCCGCCGCACGAGTTTTCCCGCGCCCGCCAGCGTCGGGATTTTGTGACCGCCGGGGCCGCGTTCGCGCTGGTAGTCCACTCCGATTAAGTTCAATTGCGCGCCGCGAAAGTTCAAGGTCGCGTTCTCGCTCCGCAGCAATTTCATGCCTGCCTGCGTGAACAGGCGCTCGGCTGCATCTTCCGCCTTCGCATAAATTTCATGGTTTCCGTTGCAGCCGTAAACCCCGAGTGGCGCCGAAAGTTTGCGAATTTCCGCAATGCAATCTTCCAGCGGATCGCTCGCACCGGTAATAAAATCGCCGGTTACGACCGACAAATCCGGCGACAACTCGTTGGCCATGTCCACGGCGCGGCGCACGTCATCCGTCGAAATGTATCCGCTCAAATGAATGTCGCTCAATTGCGCGATTTTCATTCCGTCGAGCGCATCGGGCAAATTCGCGATCGGAATTTCCACGCGCCGGATCTGATAGTTCAATCGCTCCGCGGCAAAGCCGTACATGGCGCCAAGAAAGGGCGCCGCACCGGCCGCCGCCGTCGCTGCTTTAAAGAAGTGCCGCCGCCCCGGATCGGCAACCACCTCCGCCGTTTCACGCACGGGTGCGGTAGAAACGGGCGCCACATTTTTCCGCGCCTTGCTTCTTTTCGCCAGCAATCGCCAGGCTCGCTCCAGCGCGCGCACAAATTGGACCGCCAGAAATCCGAAGAACGCGCACGTAAACCACATGCCCACGAACGATGGGAAAATATTTCCGCGCGGAATCCAATGGCTGGTGCCCATGCGCATCGCATCCACAATGGCAAGCGTCGATATCGTCACAAGCCCGAGGCAAAAAAGCCGAGCCGCCACGCGCAGCGCCGTGCTGCCCCAATTCGCAGTGAGCCGCCAAAGTCCGCGGTACCAGAAATATTGGGAATAAATGATGAGCGACAACAACCCGAGGCCGATTACCAGCCGGGCCAACAGCCAGCCAACATTCACAGAAATGCCTCCCTGCTTGCACTTTCAGCTTACCATGCGCGGCGGGGGAGACAATTTGGCAGGGCGACCGGAGTTTCCGCACCGGCTTCCCTGTTCCGGCGTCCCATTTGCGGAGTAGAATCTGCCGTACCGCGGAAACACTTCTCGCAGCCCCATACGTCTCAAACGATAGTCTGCGCCACCAAAGCGCGACGGAGGATGAAATGAAGAAACTGTTTTGCTTGGCAGGAATCGCGTTGGCGGCGGCGTTCCTGGCGCTGCCCGCTCTCGCACAGGACGCGGCAACGAAGGCGCCGCCGAAACCGGCTCCGAGCCCATCGCAGGCCATTCTTGAATCGTGGAACGATATCGGCCGCAAGCTGATCGCCATCGCGGAAGATTTGCCGGAAGACAAATACGACTACAAACCGCACCCCGATTCGCGCACGTTTGTCGGCAATTTGCTTCATGCGTCGGCGTCAATGTATTTCTTCACGGACACTGCCGACGGCAAGAAAGCGCGTTACGGCGACGACCCGAAGCGCGATGAAATTAAGACCAAGGCGCAGGTTGTGGCCTTTGTGAAAAAGTGCGTCGAAGATGGCGCCGCCGTGATCAAGGCCAAGGGTGACAAAGGCTTGAACGCGGAGGTGGAAGCCGGCGGCCCGGCGAAAACGCGTCTCTCCGACCTGGCAAATGGCTTGATTGAACACTCGGGCGAGCACTACGGCCAGCTCGTCGTCTACTACCGAATCAACGGAATGGTTCCGCCGGAATCGCGGCCGAAGAAGTAAAAGACGAACTGAATCGGGTCGTGATCGTTGTAAGGGCCGCACGCCGCGGCGTGCGGCCCTTCTTGCTTTATGCGCTAATTCTTCGCGGCTTCGACGGCGCCGTTTTCCAAAATTGCCTTCAAGCGTTCCGGCTCGTTCGTCGGCGGCATGCAGGTATTTCCAAAGCAAACCAGCGCCATCGCTTTATCGGCCGGCAGATGCGGCAGCGTCTCGCGCAGTGCCAGCGGAAGATATTCCGCGGCAATCCCCGGCTTCACGCGCAAGACCACTTTGCCAAATCGAAACACGGAATTTGCGGCCGCTTCCAATTCCTTCGCGGTGGCATCTCCGTCCACGCCGGTGACGACGACTTGAATCGGATGATTCGCAAACAGTGTCGCTGCCAGTCCATACGTCGCCGCAAACATTCCGAATTGCGGCGCAATTCCCGCGAACGCTTCCAGTGTTTTCTTCGCCCAGTCGTAATATTTCTGTTCGCCGGTGTAATTGTGCAGCCGCGTGAGCGCCATCGCCGCCACGGAATTCGCTCCGGGCGTCGGCGAATCCTGAAACGGTTTTCGCCGTACATCCAGTCCGCCCATCGGTGGAGCATCGCTCGCGCGATCGAAAAAACCGCCGCCTTCCGCGTCGCCGTATTTTTCAATCGCGATGTCCATCGTCCGCGCGGCCGCTTGAAAATATTTCGCGTCCAGCGTCGCTTCGTATGCATCCAGCAGCGCCATCGCGCCAAACACCTGGTCATCGAGCGTTCCACGCAGCGCCGGTCCGCCAATCCGATGCGCAAACCCCTGCTCCGCCGTCCACGTCTCGCGCAACGTCCGATCCAGCGTCTTTAGTGCGAATTCCCTGCACTCGTAATACTCCCTTTCTTCCCAGCATCGTTCCGCCTCAAGATAGGCGGAAACGAACATCGCGTTCCAACTGACATACATCGTCTTGTCGATGTACGGTGTGTGCCGAAGATTCCGAGCGTCCAGCATCTTGGGATTCGCTTGCAGCAAAAGTTGCATGGAGGTGTTTTTCTCGATTTTCAACTGATTCTCAATCTCTTCAAAATCGCGTGCAACCCAAAGCACATTCTTTGATGGATTGTGGTGCATCTCTCCATGAGCTTCGACGTCGTAATAGAGTTCCACTACTCTTGATTCTTCCGGAGTAAGAACCGCACGTACTTCGTCCAGCGTCCAAGTAAAGTAGTCGCCGTCATCGTCGAGTGAGAAATCCGCATCTTGGCTGGCATAAAAGCCTCCGTTTTCGCGATCCCGAAGAGTCTCATTCACCCAGGCCACAATTCCTTTTGCAGTCTCATCGAGCAGCCAATTCTCGGTAAGCCGCGCGCCATGCAAATAATTCTTCAACAGCTCCGAATTGTCGTAACTCATCTTCTCGAAGTGCGGCACGAGCCACCGTTCATCCACCGAGTAACGATGAAATCCTCCCGCCAGCTGGTCGTAAACGCCGCCACGCGCCATTTTTTCGAGCGTCGTTTCCGCCATCGCCAGCAGGTGCCGCTCTTTCGTCTGCTGATACCGTTCCAAGACCAAGTCAATCGCCGAACAGTGCGGAAACTTCGGCGCCTTCCCAAATCCGCCATTCTTGATGTCAAAAAGTTGCGTGATCGCGCGCACTTGCGAATCCACGATCTCTGCATCGAACTTTCCGTGCGCACCGGTGAAAATTTCCGCTTGCGCCACCGAATCCGCGAGCGACTCCGCCGCCTTCAACAATTCCGCTTTCTTCGTCTTGTACGATTCCGCCACGGCCAGCAGCACGCGCCGGAATCCCGGCCGGCCAAATTGATCCTCCGGCGGATAATACGTTCCGCCAAAAAACGGTTTTCCGTCCGGCATCAAAAACCCCGTCAACGGCCAGCCGCCTTGCCCGGAAATCGCGCTGATCGCCGATTGATACCGCGCGTCCACGTCCGGCCGCTCGTCGCGATCCACTTTCACCGGAACAAAATTTTCGTTGATGATTTTTGCAATGGCCGGATTTTCGTAGCTTTCGCGGTCAATCACATGGCACCAGTGGCACCACACCGCGCCGATATCGAGCAGCATCGGCTTGTCTTCCTTCTGCGCGCGCGCGAACGCTTCTTCGCCCCACTCATGCCAGTCAATCGGCTGATGCGCCGCCGAGCGCAAATACGGGCTCGCCGAATCCTTCAATCTGTTTTCGGTCTTTTCGCTCATCGCTTCTCCAAATTCCTAGGGCCCTCAAACTCGCAGGGGCGCCCCGACCCGGTCGAGGCGCCCCTTCTCAGTAAACCGTGTGAGCCAACTTAGACTTCTACTGAATCTTGTCTCCCGGCCCCAAATCCCGCGGATCCAGCGGCTTTCTTCCCGCGAACCCTTCATTCTGCCGGTGATAAAAACGAATCCTGTCCTCGCCCAGCTTCCAGCACAAATACACTTCCTCGTTGTCGATCACCGATGGAAAATCGAGCAGCCCCACATCCAAATCCTTGATCACGCATCCCGTTTCCAAAATCTGGTCCAGCGCCGACTTCAAATTTTGCGCCAGCCGCGTGTGTTCTTTCCGCACCAGCGACAATTTCTCGTGCGGCACCAGAATGCCGCCCATCATCATGATTCGCGCCGCCACCGCCGCGAGCTCCGTATCCAGCCCGGAAAGTTTTCTGCGGCAGTCCATCGCTTCAATCAGCACGGGCTCCAACTCGCGCCGCGTGCGTTCCGCTTCGGTCAGCGTAAATAATCTTGGTTCGGGAGTTTCTTCTTCTTGCGGCAGCTCGTCGTCTTCGTCGGCCATTGGGTTTCCGTAGTGCTCGATTCGTGCGCGGGAAAAACTTGCTCTTCGATGCTATCGCAAGGCGAGCATGCGGTCGAGCGCAACCCGCGCGTACTTCCGCGTGCGCTCATCCACCGAAATCTGATTCACAATCTTTCCCGCCGCCAGGTTTTCCAGCGCCCAGAGCAAGTGCACCGGCGTAATCCGGAACATCGTCGTGCACACGCACACGCTCCGGTCGAGCGACATCACTTTTCGATCCGTCAATTCCTTCGTCAACCGGTTCACAAGGTGAATTTCCGTTCCCACTGCCCATTGCGAACCCGGCTCCGACGCTTTGATGACCTTGATAATTCCTTCCGTCGAGCCAATCTGATCCGCCGCCTGCGCCACTTCAAACCGGCACTCGGGATGCACGATCACGCGAATTCCCGGATTTTCTTTTCGCACGCGCGCCACATGTTCCATCGTAAATCGCTGGTGCACCGAACAGTAGCCCTTCCACAAAATCACTTTCGCGGCGCGAATTCGCTCTTCGGTATTTCCGCCAAGTTCTTGAAATGGATCCCAGACGATCATGTCGTCCAGCGGAATTCCCATCCGGTATCCGGTGTTGCGCCCCAGGTGCTCGTCCGGCAGAAACAAAACTTTTTCGCCGCGCGCAAACGCCCACTTCATCACCGCCGGCGCATTCGTGCTCGTGCACACCGACCCGCCATGTTCGCCCGTAAACGATTTGATGGCCGCCGTCGAATTCATGTACGTCACGGGAATAATCTTGCTCGTGTCCGTCACTCCGGCAAGTTCGCTCCAGCACGCTTCCACCTGCCCGATGTCCGCCATATCCGCCATCGAACAGCCCGCGCTCAAATCCGGCAGCACCACGACTTGCCGATCGCGCCGCAAAATGTCCGCGCTTTCCGCCATGAAATGAACGCCGCAAAAAACAATGTACTTTCCATCCACTTCCGCCGCCTGCTGCGAAAGCTTCAGCGAATCGCCGCGAAAATCGGCAAACTTCACCACTTCATCGCGTTGGTAGTGATGCCCCAGAATCACCACATCTTTTCCGAGTTTCGCTTTTGCCGCCGCGATGCGTTCGTCCAGCGTGTTGTCCGGCACCAGCAAATAATTGTCGAAATCGCAACCAACGCCTTTTTCAATCTCCGGCGCGCGCAGCGTTTCCGGCTGCTCGATGCCGATAAGTGTGGCCGTGCCCAAATTGGAAGGAATCTTGTTCATGTTTTCGATGGAATGAAGGCGTTTTCTTGCCTCCCATATTAGATGATTTTCGTCGCCGAAAAGTGAGATTTAGCGCTACCCGCCAATAAACACCATCGTACGATTCGGCTGCACAAAACCGGGATCGTTGATGTGGTGCCCTTCCTCTTTTTCATTCACCACGGACGTGATAAACGTCGTCAAATCCTCGTCCGTGGCGCCGTCGCGCAAAAACGCCCGCAAATCGTGATCATCCTTGCTGAACAGGCAAGTCCGCAATTTTCCATCCGCCGTCAATCGTATGCGCGAGCAATGCCCGCAAAATGGCTGCGTCACCGGCGCAATCAACCCAATCTCTCCGGGCGCGCCATCGGCAAAGCGATACTTTCGCGCCGTCTCGCTTTTCTCGTGCGGAATCTGCACCAGCGGCCACCGCGCGTTGATCCGCTCAAACACTTCCGCCGCCGCGACAACTTTCTCGCGCGACCAGTGCCGGTCCGCGTCCAGCGGCATAAATTCAATGAACCGCATAATCACGCCGCGCTCGCGCGCGAATTCCGCGAACGCTTCCACTTCATCGTCGTTCATCCCGCGCACCAGCACCGCATTCACCTTCGCCGGGCCCAATTTCGAGTTCTGTACCGCGTCAATTCCATTCATCACCGATTTGAACGACTTCGTCCGCGTAATTTTTTCAAATTTTTCCGGACTCAGCGAATCAAGGCTGATGTTGATCCGGTGCAGCCCCGCCGCCATCAACCCCGCGCATCGCTCCGCCAGCAGGTGTCCATTCGTCGTCATGGACAAATCGGCAAAACCCAAATCCGACAAATACTTCACATACTCTTCCGCGCCGCTCCGCACCAGCGGTTCGCCGCCCGTCATCCGCACCTTGCGAATTCCCAGCTCAAAAAAAACTTTCGCCAGCCGTTCCAGCTCTTTCCAGGAAAGTATCTGATCGTGGTCGCGATAATTTTCCGGATCGGCCGAACGGCAATAGACGCACCGAAAGTTGCACCGGTCCGTCACGGAAATCCGCAAGTCCGTGATCTGCCGCCCGAATTTGTCGTGCAAGGTCATCGCTTCTGCTAAAACCCGCTCTAAAAAAACAAAAAACCCGATTCGCGGTGTGGAATCGGGTGCCCGACGAAAATATTCGGATTTTCGTCCAGTGCACTCCTTTCCATACTGCGGGAGGCCCGGCCGTTTCCAGCCGAACCCTCAGCCCAAACTTCCTCGGGCATCGCCCTGGCAGCCACGGGTTGTTTCTCCCGTCAGGCCTTCAGGGTCGGAGTTTCTGATGCCAGTGTACGCTTGGCTTGCCAATAATCGCAAATTCGGGGTACGCGCCCGACTCCGATAAACGATAATGTAAGGGCACAATACCAGACACTCGTTCGCAGCCGGCCCGAAAAGAAAAAATACACGTAAAGGACAACTTCAAACATGCGTGTTCTTGGTGCGGAAGAAGTGACTGAGTGGTTTAAAGGATTTGAGAATCTTGGAGTAGAGTCCGATTATGTGCATGCCGATGAAGACGGACTCTTCTTCACACATCCTGAGGCTGCCTGCATCGACCTAGAATATCCGCCAAAGTTGGAGCAGCTCCCGTTCTTTGCACATTGCGTCGCTACAATCGGTTATCAGGATCAACACTTCGATGGTGCGTTCATTTGGTTTGACAACTGGGGTGTTTGGAATTTATTCAACGAAGGCATCGGTTATCGCATTGTTGAAAAACTGAATATAGGTGCTGGTCAACCCAGGTCTTTCGAAGCTTCTCCTGGGCATCAATTTAGGGCGGATGAACTTCCCGATGCGATTGGAATGCTGTTGCAGCCGATGATATTCGCGTGGGATAGCTATTATCTGCCAATCTGGTCACACGGCACCGGTGATTTCTTCTTACACATAAGCCATGATTCGATTGTGAATGTCATCACTCGGACGAAGGCATTTCACGACAGGGTGTTTCAACAATTAGAAAAACTCCACCTAAATCCTAAGTCCGCGGATGATAAGCGAAGGAGCCGTTTCTGCCACCCGCGAGTCGCTCCTGATTAGTCAGCTAATTCTGCAGAAGCACCAATCAAGAATTTGAGAGCGCGTCGTTGCGCCGTTTCGTTGGCGCACGTCAGTGTCTTAGCGCGGATTGACGCCCTTGCAAAAAGCGCCGCACGGCCGCGTCGCTTTCCAGTCCAATCGCCATTTCGTAGGCTTCGCGGGCTTCCTCAGGGAATCCGGTCTTCGCCAGCAACTCCGCTCGAGCCGCCCAATACGGCTGATACTCCGCCAACCGTGGATCAGCAGCCAGCTCATGCAAACTCCTAAGACCCGCCTCCGCCCCTTCCAGTTCCGCAATTGCCAGGGCCCGGTTGATCGCAACCACCGGCGAACCAGAAATCGCCAGCAACACATCGTAAAGCTGCACCACCTCCTGCCAATTCCAATTGCCCGTCCTGATTCGATGAACGTGGGCCGACTGCAGCGCACCCTCCAATTGATAGCGCCCCAGCGAATGCATCGTGCTCGCTTGCCGAAGCAACGCCTCCGCCTCGCGAATCATTTCCGAGTCCCATCGCTCCGCATTCTGTTCGGCAAGGGGAACGAATTCGCCCGCTTCGCTCCGGCGTGCCCGCCGCCGAGCCTCGGCGTGAAGCATCAAAGCAAGCAGGCCGAGCGCTTCCGGCTCCCGCGGCAGCAGTTCGATCACGAGCCTGGCGAGAAACAAACTTTCTTCCGTCAGATCGCGCCGTGCAACATCGCTGCCCAAAGGATCCGTCCATCCCTCCGCAAACGCGGTATAAATCGCATCCAGCACAACATCGAGCCGGCCGGGTAGCTCTTCCTTCTCCGGAATCGCAAACGGAATTCCCGCCTGTTTGATCTTCTCCTTGGCACGAACCAATCGTTTCCCCATCGCCGCCGGCGACGTCAGAAAAGCCGAAGCGATTGCCTCCGCGTCGAGGCCCAGCACCACTTGCAAAATCAATGGGGAGCGCACCGCCGCGTCAATTGCCGGATGCGCGCAGGCAAACATGAGCGCAAGCCGCTGGTCCGGAATCTGTCCATTGGTTCCCGCTACCTGCAAACTTTCGCTCATGGCTTGCCACTCATCCGCCGTCTCCTCGTGCCGGCGGCGGCGAAACATGTCGATCGATTTTCGCCGCGCCACCGTCAGCAGCCAGCCTTCCGGATTTGCAGGGCACCCGTTCTTCGGCCAATCCGCCAAAGCCGAAGCAAACGCCTCGGAAAGCGCATCTTCGGCCGCCGCCACGTCTCGTGTGCGCGCGGCGAGAAACGCCACCAGCTTTCCGTAACTCTGGCGCGCAACGGTTTCCGCCGTGTTGCGCGCCAGGAAGTTACGTTCTTCGCCGCTCATCATTACCACTCATCATGGCCAGTCAATATCGCCGCCAACTACATGCTCCAGATCGGCCGAACTTCCACGATTCCATGCCCGGCTCCCGGGCAACGCGACGCCCAGGAAAGTGCCGCATCCAGGTCCGCCACATCGATCAGGTAGTACCCTCCAAGTTGCTCTTTCGACTCCACATACGGTCCATCGAGCACCTGTTGTTTTCCGTTCGTGGTCCGGATTGTCGTCGCCGTCCCGACCGGTTGCAGGCGGTTGCTGCTCTTCAGAGCGCCCGCCTTCTTCAGGGCTTCCGTGTACGCCATATACGCAGCGTGCCCCTGTTCCTGTTCAGCTCTTGACATCTTGGTCCAGCCCGCCTCATCGGCGTAAAGCAGTAGCAAATATTGCATTCAGGGTCTCCCTCGTTTGGTTTCGTCGGGTAGCAGTCTTCGATTTGACTGCCGCTCCCAATCTAATGACGTTCGAAGCTGGGCGATTTGGACAGCCTCTTTCCCGGTTTTTCCGGCCATTGTAACCGCGAGCGCCGCGCCTCTCGCTCTCGAAGGCAACCCTCCTATGATAAAGTCTCCTTCACGCCATGCGGATCTTCGTTCTGGGAGCGGGAGCGACCGGCTCCCTCCTCGCACAACTTTTGGAGCGCCAGGGCCACACCGTCTGGTGCGGCGACCGCAACTTGGCCCGCGCCCGTCGCTTCCTCGGCAAAAAAAGCGCCATTCCCGTCAAAGAAGTGAATGCCCGCAACCTGCGCGGCATCGTCAAGGCCGCAAAAGGCTGCCAGCTCATCGTCAATGCCAGCGCGTCCGTATTCAACGAAATCGTTCTTCGCGCCGCGCTTCGTCTTCGCGCGCATTATCTCGACCTCAGCTCTCATCTCACGCGAAACCCTTTTCTTTCCGAACAGTTCCGCTACGCCAAACGTTTCGAGAAAAAAAACCGCTCCGCCGTCATCAACGCCGGCGCCGCGCCCGGCCTCACCAATCTTCTCGTCAAGCGCGCCGCCGATCTTCTCGACGAAGTCATCTCCGTCCAGATTCGCCTTTACGAAAGCAGCGAAAGCGACGACCCCATTTCGCAATGGTCGCCGGAAGTCTCCTTCGACGAAGCCATCTCTCACCCTCGCGTCTACCGCGAAGGAAAATTCACGCTCGCCAAGCGATTTTCGGAAGTAGAAAAATTTCGCTTCGTCGATCCGGTTGGAACCGCTCGCGTCGTCCTGTACGCGCAGGACGAAGTCGCCACGCTGCCCCGCTTCATCCCCATGCGCAATCTCGACGTCAAAATCGGCGGCAATGAAATTGACCGCCTTCGTCGCTGGCACAAACAAGGCAAACTTTCGAAGTCCCACGGCCTGCGCAAAAGCCATTTCCCGGACACATCTTCGCCCCGAAAAATCGCCGCCTTAATTCGCCAGGGAGTTTTGCAAAATGCCCGGTTTGCCGCGGCCGTCGTCGTCCGCGGCATCAAGCGCAGCACAAAGGAAGACGTCCATCTCGCAATTCGTTCCGACGTTCTCTTTCCTTCGCTCTACACGATTCGCAAGCAAGGCCGCTTCACCACGCCCGTCGCGTTTGCCACCGCGCACGTCGCCGCTCAATTCGTGAAATTTTTTCCGCGCGAAGAATCCGGTGTCTTCGCGCCGGAATCCCTGCCCGCCGAACTGCGCCGCGCCATTCTCTCCGGCGTCCGCTCGCAAGTTCTCCGCATCGCGCAGAAAATCACCATCCTCAAATCCATCGCCGACGACGAAGAAGAAATTTGACCGCAGCTCGATGAGCGAATGCGCCGGGTTCGACACTTCGCCTTACCGCTTTCCGGTTCGACAACGTCCGTGAATCTTCGTTCAGTTTCCCGAGGCCGCGGCCTTCGCGTTGCCCGAGAAATGGATGGTAATCAAAAATCCATTCGTCCCGCTGTAAGAGAATTTGTGGCCTTTGCCGTCAAATCCCTCGTGGTCGCTCTTCCACATGCGGAATCCGTCGTTGGATTGCGCCGTCCAATACTTCAGGTTTTGCATGACGATCTCGCGGCCCGGATCGTCGCCCTTTTCCTTCTTCAGGACAACTTCCGCTTTCCCATTGTTCATTTTCGCCGTCGCGATTCCCGCCTTCTCGTCCACATTCCACGTGAAGCCCTGTGTATCCACGTCAAATTTCTGCCATTGGAAGGGGTAAAGCTGGCCGATGATGTCGTTCAACGCGAGCCTTTGCTCCGCGGTCACACTTGGATCGTAGTTGAGCACCGCCCAGGAATCCTTGCCCGTGCTCCAGTCGCTGCCTAGATCCGTTGCGATCCAGATCTTCGCGCCATCGAGTTTCGTATTTTTGTAAAAACCCTTATCCACCTTGAGCACAAGATTCGCCCGGCAGAAATGCTCCTCCATTTTCTCCCCGTGATGCGCCGTGGAGTGCGTATTGAAGTAGCACGGGCAAAACATGTCGCAACTGCACGCCTCGATGTACGAAGCGGTCATGTCAAAATCCGGTTTCGCGTTTTTTTTCTCGTCTTGTTTCCCGGAAGAAACGAGCGCCGTAGCAGCAACCAAGCACGCCACTGCGAATAGGCTAAAAATTCTGCGCATTCGACCTCCTTTTGAATACTTTTACTTGGGGCCCGCCGGGGGAGTTACCGCGGATTCTATGCCTGCCAAACGTCCAATACAAGCGCCTGCCTGCGCTTCAGCAGCAACGATTCGGTTTCGAGTATCGTCTTTCCAATTGCTCAATATAAAACTGTTCCGGGGTCGCCAAATTCGCGGCATTTTTTCGATGCGCCGCGCGAAGGTAACGTTCATACGACGCGTCGCCGCACCACTCGCGCAGCTGCATCCAGAATCTTCGCGCCATGCCCGGCAATTTTCTCCAAGCGCCTCGCATCAATCCCCCTCCGCGCCCGCCACCCATTGCGTCGCCACATACGGCGTTTCGTGCAACACCGCTTCGCTCCGCTTCGTCAAAATCGCCGTCCACCGAAAGAGCGCCTCCGCCACCAGAACCAGAATCATCGCCGCCAGCACCGCCGTAACCACCGTGTCCATGCGCAAATTAAAAATCGTCCGCTGAATCTCCGTAATTTTCGCCGCGGGAATTTTCCCCGCCGCGATTTGCGCCTTCAGTGCTTTCGCTCCCGACAAAAATCCGATCCGCGCATTGTCGCTGAATATTTTCTGCCAGCTCGCCGTCATCGTCACCGTGATCAGCCACGCCATCGGCACCACCGTCACAAAAATCCATTTCAGCCGCCCCATCTTCAATAGAATTGTCGTCGCCACCACCAGCGCCACCGCCGCCAGCAACTGGTTCGCAATTCCAAACAGCGGCCACAACGAATTGATCCCGCCGAACGGATCGATCACGCCCTGATACAGAAAATATCCCCACGCGCCCACCACAAACGCACTCGAAATCACCACGCTCGGCATCCAGCTCGTCTGCGCGAACGGCTTCCACACGCGCCCGCCCATCTCCTGCACCATAAATCTTCCAACGCGCGTCCCCGCATCCAGCACCGTCAAAATAAAAAGCGCCTCGAACATGATCGCGAAGTGATACCAGATGCTCATCAATCGCTCGCCGCCAATCGTGCTCGAAAAAATCTGCGCCATTCCCACCGCCAGCGACGGCGCGCCGCCCGCTCGGTTGAACAGTGTCTGTTCGCCCACCGCATGCGCCATGTTGATCATGGTCTGCGGGTCGAGTTGATAGCCCCACCCGGAAATCGTCGCCGCCACTCCTTCGGGCGTCGCGCCCACAACCCCCGCCGGCGAATTGATCGCAAAATAAACGCCCGGCTGCATCGCGCACGCCGCCACCATCGCCATCACGCCCACAAACGATTCCAGCAGCATCGCGCCATACCCAATAAACCGCGCGTGCCCTTCCCGCTGAATCATTTTCGGCGTCGTGCCGCTTGAAATCAGCGAATGGAATCCGCTGATCGCGCCGCACGCAATGGTGATAAAGCAAAACGGAAAAATCTTCCCCGCAAACACCGGCCCCGAACCGTCAACAAATTTCGTCAGCGCCGGCATCTGAATTTCCGGCCGCACGATCAAAATTCCCGCCGCCAAAGAAAAAATCGCGCCCGCTTTGATGAACGCGCTCAAATAATCTCGCGGCGCAAGCAGCAGCCACACCGGCAGCGCCGACGCGGCAAATCCGTACGCGATAATCCAATACGCAAGGGCCACCCCGCTCAACGTAAACACGCCGGCCCACGACGCCGATTCCGCCACCCACTGCCCCGCCACCACCACAAACATCACCAGCGCCAATCCGATCACCGAAGCTTCCAGCACGCGCCCCGGCCGCCAATACCGCAAATACACGCCCATCAGCAACGCGATCGGAATCGTCATCGCCAGCGTAAACGTCGCCCATGGCGAAGTCTTCAGCGCGTTCACCACCACCAGCGCCACCACGCCCAGCAAAATAATCAGAATCGCCAGCACCGCAAGTTGCGCGATAAATCCGCCGCGCTTCCCCACTTCATCGCGCGCCATCTCGCCCAGCGATTTTCCATTTCGCCGGATCGAGCAGAACAAAATCACAAAATCCTGCACGCACCCCGCAAACGCCGCGCCCGCAATCAGCCACAGCGTTCCCGGCAAATAACCAAATTGCGCCGCAAGCGTCGGCCCCACCAGCGGCCCCGGCCCCGCAATCGCCGCAAAGTGATGCCCAAATAAAACCCATTTGTTCGTCGCAACAAAATCGCGCCCATCGTCGTTTCGTTCCGCCGGGGTTGCACGCGTATCGTCCAGCGCCACCATCTTTGCCGCCAAAAATGCCGCGTAAAATCGATACGCCACCAGGTAGAAACACACCGCCGCCACCACAAACCACGTTGCGCTGATTCTCTCATTCCGCTGCAACGCAATCGCCGCCAGCGCGCCGGCACCGGTCACCGCAATGGCAATCCAAATAAAAGCGGAAACAAACTTCTTCATTTCGCGAGGCTCGCCTGCATGAACTGCGCCAAATCCTGTTTCAATTTCACCAGCGATTCGTGATGCACGTACATCATGTGCCCCGCTTCGTAATATCCGCCGCTGATGTGCGACCGCAGCGTCGGGTCCAATCCCAAATGATCGAACGTGTAATCCGCCGCAAAAAACGGCGTCGCCAGATCGTAGTAACCCTTGCCGACAAACACGTGCAAAAACTGATTCTGCGTCATCGCCCGCCGCAGTGTCTCCGCCACGTTCACGTAACGATTTTCGTACGGCGCGTAATTCCACGGCCGCACGCGCCCCGTCAAAAATTCATACGGCAAATCGCTCTCGAATTTCAGCTCGCCCCGCACGTATTCGTTCATCGTCGCCGTATACGGCCCCACAATCGCCGCAAGGCTCGGATCGTAGTCCGGCTGCTCGCCCGCCGCATCCGCGTCGATTCCCGTGAACCTTCCATCCAGCCGGCCGACCGTCCGCCGCTCGCTCTTCATCAGCTCTTTGTCGAACCGCTGAATCTCAATCCGCAGATCCGCCCGATCGATGTAGTCGGCGGAAATTCCCGTCAATCGCGAAAGTTTCTGCGCAATTTCCGCCCGCTTCGCCACGGGCAACGCGTCGCCCGCCATCAATGCGTCCGCGTACGCTCCCACCGCAAAGGCCTTTGACTCCGCAATTGCTTTCTGCAAATCCCCTTGCAAATCCCCCGGCAGTTTCTTGTGGTACCACGCGATCGACGTGTACGTCGGCAAATAAAGGATGTACGGCAGATCGTTTCCCGTGTCGAACTCCGCCGTCTCGAAATTCAAGATCGACGAAATCAAAATAATCCCGTTCAAATACATTCCGTACCGCTGTTGCAAATAACCGCTCAATCCCGCCGCGCGCGTCGTTCCGTAACTCTCTCCCGCCAAAAATTTCGGCGATCCCCATCGCCGGTTCCGCGTCGCCCACAACCGAATAAAATCGCCCACCGATTGCACATCTTCCTGCACGCCATGAAACTGCTTGTCCATTTCGCCCGGCACCGGCCGGCTGAAGCCCGTCGTCACCGGATCGATGAAAACGATATCCGTCACATCCAGAATCGAAGCTTCGTTATCGACAAACTTGTATGGCGGCGGCAGCAAATTCCCCACGTCGCCCATTTCCACCCGTCGCGGACCCAGCGCGCCAATATGCAGCCACAGCGATCCCGCGCCCGGCCCGCCGTTAAACGCAAACGTAATCGGCCGCTTCGACGCATCCGTCACGTCGTCTTTCGTGTACGCCACATAAAACACGCTCGCCTTCGCTGTTCCATCCTCCAGCTTCAGCACCATCGTTCCCGCCGTCGCCGTGTACTTCACCTCTTGCCCGCCAATCTTCACCGAGTGCTTCGTCTGTACGCTCTTGTCTTCCGGCGTTTTTTTGTCGTCTTTCGGTTTTTCTCCCGCTTTGTCCGCGGATTTATCCGCCGCCTTCTCGCCGCCAGGCTGCTGCGCCACCGCAAAACTCGCGCACAAACAAAAGACCGCCACAAAAAGGAAACGAAGCCGTTTGCACATAAATGGAAAGCCCTCTCGAAAATCAATTGTCGGCATAATTGCGCCGGGCGAAATCGTATGCGACGCCGCCTCAACCGTCAATGTACCGTACGCTTCATCGTGCGCCCGCTCTTGCCCACCACCGCCAAGCCAACACAAGGTAAGCTGTTGTACCGTACGCTTCAGCGTGCGCCCGCTCTTGCCCACCACCACCAAGCCAACACAAGGTAAGCTGTTGTAGCGGCCGCCTTCTGAGGCGGGCGCTTCGTGTAGCGCAGGGGCTTCAGCTCCGGCAATACTTCGCAACGAGCTTGTGTGTTTAGCCTTCGGTCTCGCCATGCTGAAGCTACAACAACTTCTCTGCTAAACTCCTCGCCCATCTCGCAATTCCGTCGAGGTACTATGCATAAATCTCGCGTTCTCGCTCTATTCGCGCTCTTCGTAACTCCTTCGCTCGTCCTTCCGCAAAATTCATCGTCAAAAAAAGACGAACTCCCGCATCCCAAAACGCTCGAAGAATTTCAATCTGCCGCAAAAAAGATTCTCGACGCCGAACACGTCCCCGGCGCAGGCATCGCACTCATCCGCAACGGCTCCGTGCTTTGGTGCGGCGGCATCGGCAAAGCCGAGCTCTCGCAAAATCGCGACATCACCTGCGACACCGAATTCCGCGTCGGCTCCATCAGCAAAACGTTTGTCTCCCTCGCGCTCCTCAAGCTCGAAGAAGAAGGCCGCATTAATCTTCAATCCCGCCTGCAGGACGTAGCGCCGGAAGTGCCCTTAAAAAATCCGTGGGAATCCACCAATCCCGTTCGCATCACCAATCTTCTCGAACACACCGCCGGCTTTGACGACATGGCCCTCCGCGAGGTGTACAACACCAGCGACTCGCCCAATATTCCCATCCTGCAAGTTCTGCAACGATTTCCCAATCCACAAAACGTCCGCTGGCCGCCCAGCACCCGCTTCGCGTACTCCAATCCCGATTACGGCATCGCCGGCTACCTCGTGGAAAAAATCGGCGGTCAACCGTGGACCGCTTACATCCGCGCGAATCTTCTTTCGCCGCTTGAAATTTCCACCGGCGATTTCGATCTCACGCCGCAAAATCGCGCGCTTCTCGCGCAAGGCTACCAACGCCCCGATGGCAAACCCGTCCAGCCCGTCGCGTACAAGGAAATCTATCTTCGTCCCGCCGGCGACATGAAAGCCTCTCCCGCCGAGCTCGCCAAACTCGTGCAATTTTTCCTTCGCCGCGGCGCCACCAGCGAAAAACAGCTTCTGAAGCCCGAAACCATCGCGCGCATGGAATATCCGCAGACGCAGCTTTCCTCGCGCAATGGCCTTCGTCTCGGCTATGGCCTGGCAAATTACACAGAGGTAACAGGGGGCGTCGTCACCCACGGCCACGACGGCGGCATTGACGGTTTCCTCTCCACTTACCGTTACATGCCCGAACAGAATTGGGGCTACGTCGTTTTGTTAAACGCGGATTTTTCCGGCAAAGCGCAGGGCGACCTCAATCAGCTCGCCACCGATTTTCTGTCGAAGGATTTTCCCAAACCGCTGCCGCCCGTGCCGCAGCTCTCCGCCGCCGAACTCCGGAAATTCGCTGGCTTTTACGCCTCGCGTGCCCCGCGCAATCAACTCATCTCATTCACGACCGATCTGCTCGACAACACTCGCGTTCGCGTCCAAAACAATCAGCTCACCCTCGCCGGCATGTTCAGCGCGCCGAAGCCGCTCATTCCCGTCGGCAAGAATCTCTTTCGCAACGAAAAAGACCCCGAAGCCACCGTCGCCTTTTTCGCAAATTCTTCGGGCCAAATGTGCCTCGCGGCCGCCGGTGGTACGCCGTACGCCGAGCGCATCAATCCCGTGTGGCCCTACGCGCGCCTCTGCCTGCTCGCCCTCTGCGGACTCTTCCTCGCCAGTTCCCTGCTCTATGCGATTTTCTGGATTCTTCTCTGGATCCTGCGCCGCCTCAAAGACGTAAAACATCTCCGCGTCCGCGCCGTTCCCTTCTTTGCCGCGCTCACGCTCATCCTTTCATTTTTCTGCGGCGGAAAATCCTTCGACACGCTCGGCGCCTTCAGCCTCTGGTCCATCCTCTTTTTCGTCGGAACTGTCGCCTTCGCTGTACTCTCGCTGCTAGGCCTCTACTTCGCAGTCTCCGTCCCCCGCCTCGAAATCCACCCCGCCATCCGCATCCACTCTCTTCTCGTCTCCCTCGCCGCCTGCCTCCTCACCATCTTCCTCGCCCACTACCACCTCCTCGCCCTCCGCCTCTGGGCCAGCTGACTCGAAATTATTCCGCATCACCCACCCGAGCCCATCGGAAAACTTTCAAACCCTCCAAAGCCACCCGTCCAGTTTCGCCGAAAACGGAGCATCGCCAGCGCTCTGTACCAGATTCTCCGAAATCGCGATGGCTTCGCTATTTGAATGGCTTCCGGCACACTTCCATCCTTCGTTCCAACACTTTCAATCGCTATTCCGCCTTCCTGCCAACGCAGTAGCACATGCGCCAAATCCTCTTGCGGCTGGCCCGTGCGCTCTTGCACGAGCAACACGCGTCGCACTCCATGCCCCAACAGAAATTTTGCCGACGGGAAATCCTGCGCAAACACTTGCCAACGATTGTCGTACATCCCGATCTGTGCTGGTCGATGACCGGTCCTTCGATCTGAATCGAGTAGAAATGCAGGCAAGGCGACAGGTGGCAGCACCACCTCCTTCAGCCGCGCGGCACCTTCGCATAGCGTCCGCAGTAACTCCGTCATATCCACCACAACGTTCGGATGCCACGTCGGCTTCGTGGAAGCCTCCGGGTTCCGGCCAAAATAGAAATCGCCCGCGCCGGGCGAACCATCAATGACTGGCACCGGTCTGATTCCAATGTCTGCCAGTGCAAGACCAAACTTCATGGCGTCGCGCCCCGGAATATCGACAACGAATGCCTGGCCTTCGCGATTACCTTCGCGCAGCCAAGTCGGAACAGCCATTGCCTGTTCGGCCGCTGCAGGACGCGTGAAGTCCAAACAATTTAACTGCGCAAACGGAACCGGCAAGACCCACGGCGACCAAATCGAATCCTGCGGCGCCCAGGTCAAAAACACTTCTTCTCTCGTCATCGCTCTCCTCGATTCGCGTCATTTCGCACGAGAACTGCCACATCCTGCGCGTCCTGATTGACGAGCGGCGTGCGGCTTGACCGCCCATAAATTCCGGCAAATTCTCCATTTACGGTGAAAACCCCCACACAGGGATAAACGTTTCCGTCATCCGTTCGTACCGGGGTTGTTTCAAAGCGTTCTTGCGCGATCCATTCTTGCGGCGTTCTTTCAGCCAATCGTCGCAACTGGCGAAATTCCTCATTGCTCGTTACATTTTCCATGCCGATTCCTTCACCGACGCGGCCGAACGCAGGTTTAATCACCCAATCTTTCCTCGCGTTTCCCGGAACCTGGTCAGGACTCACCGTCATTGGCAACACGCGCCGCCAGGTGTCCATGTTTGTTTTCAAATCGCCCCATACAAGTGGAAAGCGCTTCGACTGCAGCAAAATCGCGCGCCCGGGATTGCACAACAGCGTCTGGCTATCCGAAAACCAGTTCGCCCATTGGCTTTCCGCCCGCAATTGCGGCAACCATTCCGACGGAAAAAAACGGATCGCGGCATTTACCCTGACTGAACCTGTCTCCCCTTTAAGACAGGCAAAGTCGTTGCGCCATTCGATGTTCTCGGGCCCCGCGAGGACTGGGCGCAGCCCCGCGCGGCCTAATTCCCCGGCAAGGTGCATCATCACTTGCCGATCGTCGCTAAACGTCGTCGCATGCACTAGCGCCACCACGTCGCCAGCGTCCAGCCGGTCTCGAATCGACTCGCATAACCGCCGCGAAGGACTCGGTGGCGCTTGCGCGTTTAGGTAATTTTCCGCAAAGAGTGAATTCCATCCAGCCCCCTCTACATAACCGCCCGGAACGTCGGCGTTGACCTCCGAAATTCGCCATCCTAGATCGGTAAGGTGAAAATCAAAACGCATTACGCGCACATATTGGGTCGCGCCTTGTGAAACGCCGGATTGCAGCGCCCGCTGAATTCTTCTCGCAATGCCAAGCACCGGCCAAAGGTCCGGCCTTCGCGAAATCTCGCTCTCGGCTTGCAGCGCTTCGTTACTCAGGTTCTCGGCGAGCGACCGCAATTCACTGAGTTGGCGTGAACAAAGAAAAAGTGGGTATCGCGCAAGCACCGAGTGATCCTGCGACTGCGGATCCCACTTGCAGTGCTCGAAAATCGCGCGCATGCGGAGTTTTTGCCAAGCGCCCAATTCCAGATTCGGTCCCGCCTCAAGGCCTGCGCTCATGCCCGGCTCCAGACCCGTACTGCGTAAATTAAGCTCGCCGAAAATGCTATTCCCGCGTAAGTCAGCGACAGGCCATTCGCGGCCCCCTGATTCAATCGTCGATTTGCGGCTGCTCGTTCGACCACGACCGCCGCCACGATCAGAAAAAGAATCGGCCAGCAAAACCTTACAAAGTCTCGCAGCGTGGTTTCGAGCGAAGTCCAATCTCCCGCGACCGAAGCTCCAAGAATCGCTCCACCACCACCCAGGAATCCCGCGCTGCGTATCCCTGCGCCAAGGTCTCTTTCTACGGACACTCGATCGACAATTCCTGAAAACGAATTAAACACTGTCCACGAAACGAATAACGACACTGTGGAGAGCACGGCACATATCAGAACGGCTTCCTGCCCCGGTCCATTGCCGGTGTGGGACCCCGCGAGGCAAAGCGATTCGCCTGCCATCAGCCCGCAAATCGCGACCGCAGCAGCGGGATTTCTCCTCGACACAACGTCATCTCGAAAGCTGATTCCAAGATATTCGAATCCGAAAACGGAAAGCACCAGCCATGCCGCAGTAATCGCCAGGTAAAAAGCGATTTCATCGCTATCCGTACGTACATCCGCCGAGGAAATAGTCAGCAACACGGCAAGATTCGCAGCAAGACAGACGCCGAGCGTTATCAGGAGACTCCGAGTAAGTCTTCGACAGGTACGGAACGCGGCAAAAGGAGGGAACAAAACGGCAAGCCCACTGGGATACTGGACGAATAGAACGACGGCGACAAATGAAACAAAAACAAACAGAATCAAAGTTCGCGCACCTCCCGCGGCAACGCGTGCCGTAATTCATTTCCTACGCGCAAGGGAGTTGCATTGCAACAATAAAATGCAGGAACGAAAAATTATTTTAGTCCGTAAGTGAAACGTAGTTCAGCAACGGGAACACGTCTCGGAAGATTTTGGCGGCTTCGGAGGGAAATGAGGCGCGGGTTGCGGCGGCGGGAGAGAATTGTTTGCGGACGATCCAGGCTTGGAGCTTGGGCCAGTTTTCGTTGGCGGGCCAGCCGGAATTCTTTGTCCATTCGCCTTTGACGGTGGAATACCAGTAGCTATCGTATTTTTTGCCGAGCTTCTTTTTTTGTTGCGCGAGCCACTTGGGATTTTTCTCGAGGCGCGGCTCGGCGATGAGCGCGAGGGGAGAAAGCTTTCGTTTGGAGCCGCCGTAAATCCGGAAGCCGACGGTAACCGTGTTCGCGGAGATTCCGACGTACAATTCGCCGCCGTCCTGATCGCCGCCAATCGGCGCGGAAAACTTCAGATACATATTTGTTTTGTAGAGCGTTTTGTCTTTTGCGAAGCGTATGTCGCGATTGATGCGCGACAGGTTTGCGCCGCGCCGGCCCGTGGTCTCGAAGCGCTGATCGAGGTCCAAAACCGCCGGCGCCATCTCTTCCAGCAACTTTTTTAGCGGCAGCACGACTGCGGCCTGATAGCGCTCGCGATGCGCGTCCATCCAATCCTTATGATTGTTCTTTTTCAGATCGCGAAAAAATTGGAACGTATCTTTGCTGAAGATTGCCTGCCTGGCCGCCATCGTTCACCCCGTGTTCGCGCAGTTCAGCGTACACCTTTCCAAATGGCCGTCAATTCGTCTATCCTTTGCGGTCTGCGGGTGCGGGTTCGGCGTGTTCGTCAAATCATGGAATAAGGTGACGTGAAATGCGAAACAAGTGGCTTGCGGCGGGATTGATTCTTGCGGCGGTTATTTTTTACGGCGAGGCGCAACGTGCGGCGGGCGCGGACGAGCCGAAATCCGCAGCGGACAGCGCGAAGAAAACCGAACCATGGAAGACCGAAGACTTTGTTTACAGCGAATCGGCCGGCGCGATTCGCATGTCGCGCGACGCGAAGTGGGCCGTGTGGGTGAAATCCACCACGGACAAAGAGAAAGACGGGCGCTTCTCGAATTTGATTTTGTCGAGCCTTACCGACGCCACCGAAATTGAATTGACGCGCGGCAGCGACCACAACAACGCTCCCAGCTGGTCGCCGAACGGCGAACGCATCGCATTCTTGAGCGACCGCAAACGGCCGAACGGCAAGGGCGACGCCGCCGGCACGCAGATCTGGCTTATCAATCCGCGTGGCGGAGAGCCGTGGCCCGTCACGGAATTTGCGCGCGCGCCGCACCGCGTGGACTGGCTCGACAGCGACACGCTGCTTTTCAGCGCGCAAGAGGACGAATCGCTTTTCGAGCAGCAGGCAAAAAAGAAAAAAGACGATTCGGAAGTGGTGGACGACGAAGCGCACGAGCCGCCGGTGCGTTTGTACAAGTACAGCATCAAAGATAAAAAAGTCACGCGGCTGACGACCAACACGGACTGGATCGAAGGGTGGGAAGTTTCGCGCGACGGAAAGTATGCGGCGGCGGTTCACAGAAAGAGCCTGCGCTACCAATTCGACCAAAAAATCCCGCCGATTTCCGTGCTGCACAATCTAACGGATGGAACCGAGAAAACTATTTTTACGGAGGGCCGCATTCGGCCGCGCGGATTTGTCTGGGCGCCGGACAATTCGGGATTTTATGCGGAGACGCCGTTCTCCACCGATCCGCGATTTCTCACGGCGAGCATCGAAGTGCTTTATTTTTTTGACGTGACGGCCGGCAAGAGCGTGCAAGTGCCGCTCGATTGGGCGAATGGAATCGGCAGCGATGTGGCGGCCACCGGCGACGGACTTGTGATCGCCCTGGCGTCCGGCGCGCACTATGAAATGGCGCGGTACACACGGGAAAAATCCGGCGACGCATGGACGTGGAAGCGCAGCACGCTCGAAGGAGAGCACGCGAAAAACGTCGAGGGGTTTGAAGTTTCCGAAGATGGAAAGACGATCGTCTACCGCTCGTCGACGGCGAGCAAACTTTCGCAAATTTATCGCGCGCAAATCGACGGCGGCAAAATCGCATCGCCCGTTCAAATCGCGAAGCTGAATCAAGGCCTCGTGAATGGCCGGAATTTTGCGAAGAGCGAAGTAATCCACTGGACCGGATCGAACAACGAGGAAGTGGAAGGAATTCTGTATTATCCGGCGAAATACGAAGCCGGAAAAAAATATCCGATCATCACGGCGATCCATGGCGGGCCGATGGGCGCGGACAAGGATTTGTGGGGCGAAAGCTGGGCCTATCCGATTCAATTGTTCACGGATCGCGGCGCGTTTGTGCTGCGGCCGAATTATCACGGCAGCGCCGATTACGGATTGCAGTGGGCGGAATCGATCTGCTGCGGAAAATATTACGACCTCGAAACGCCGGACATCAACGCCGGCGTGGATTATTTGATCGCGAAAGGATTGGGCGATCCCGATCGCATCGGAACGATGGGCTGGTCGAACGGCTCGATTCTTTCGACGAGCTTGCTGATCACGTATCCCGACCGCTACAAAGTGGCGAGCGTGGGCGCGGGCGACGTGGAATGGATCAGCGACTGGGCAAACGTGGATTTCGGCGAATCGTTTGACGCGTATTACTTCGGCAAATCGCCGTGGCAAGATCCGGAGCTGTACATCAAAAAATCTCCGGTCTTCAAGATGGATCGCATCAAGGCGCCGGTGCTGATTTTCCACGGCAATGCGGACCGCAACGTTCCCTTCGCGCAAAGCTGGACGTATTTCCGTACCCTGCAGTGGCACGGAAAAGTTCCGGTGAAGTTTGTGATATTTCCGGGCGAGCCGCACGGGCCGCGCAAGCTAACGCATCAATTGCGCAAGCTCGACGAAGAGATCGCGTGGTTCGACAAATATTTCTTCAAGTCGGAAAAACCCGCGAACGAAGCGCTGAAGGAAGGTTCGCCGCTCGAAGCGGCGTTCCGCGCGAAAAATATCGCGAGGAGCGGCGCGCGGTACGGCGTGGATTTTAGCGCGAAACCGAAACCTGTCCTGACGCCGGAAGTTGTGAAGCGAAGCGAACTGGAAATCGGACGATTTGAAGTGACGTGCGCGCAGTTTGCGGAATTCGACAAGACGTATAAATTCGACGCGGGCACGGAAAATTATCCCGCGAACGGAATCACGCTGGAGCAAGCAAAATCGTACGCGGCGTGGCTTTCCAAAATCACCAGTCAAACATGGCGCATTCCCAACAAGAGCGAAGTTGCTTCACTCTACGAAAAGAAGGACGGCGAAAACACGCTCGATTACTGGGCCGGTTATGCGCTGAATCCGGAAGACGCCGCGCTGCTGGCGAAAAAGAGCGCGGAACTTTCCGGCGGCGCACCGTTGCTCAAACCCGCCGGAAGTTTTGCAGGGCGCGGCAAAGAAGACGAGGAATTAATTTTCGATCTCGGCGGCAACGTCGCCGAGTGGGTGTTACTGCCGGATGGCAAGGGCGAAGCGATCGGCGGCAGCGCGGATCAGCCGGCGGATGCGCGGTCGACGCACGCGCCGAATTCGGCGTATGTCGGGCTGCGCGTGGTACGCGGAGCGGCGAAGCCCGAACCTGTGAAATAGCGGCCAGATTGGCCCTTGTGGCGATGCAATGGACCGCCTAGGCTAAATTCTCAAACACGGGTCTGAAGACCCGCCACGACAAAATCGGCGAAGAGAAAAATCATGAGCGATTTCGCACCGACGGACCGCACCCAAGTCAAGCGCCTGCCGAAGCGCGGCAAGTACGACGCCGAGACGGTTTACAAAATTCTTGATGAGGCGTTTGTTTGCCACGTCGGCTTTGTCGTGGACGGACAACCGTATGTGATTCCGACAAACTTTGGACGAGTGGGCGACAAGCTTTATTTGCACGGTTCCGCGGCGAGCAGAATGCTTCGCACGCTGAGCGCGGGAATTCCGGTGTGCGTTACGGTGACGTTGGTCGATGGCCTGGTGCTGGCGCGGTCGGCGTTTCACCATTCGGTGAACTATCGTTCGGTCGTCATTCTGGGAACCGCGAAGCTTGTGGACGAACCGGCGGAAAAGATGGAAGCGCTGCGGCTCTTTACCGAGCACGTCATGAAAGGCCGCTGGGACGAGATCCG
>DATGEI010000054.1:0-34846 GCA_035310365.1 Candidatus Acidiferrum sp. | reverse complement strand
AGCCAACTGCCTCCATCGCCACCGAGCGACATGACGAAGCGCTGCAGGGAAGGAGCAGGCGGCGCGACCGGGCCTTCGGGCTCCTGCAAATCGATCAGCTGACGCTCGATTTCCGCATCGGGACCAACTTCGGGCGCTTCGGCCACCAGCGGTCCGGGCAATTCCTGTTCGTCTTGCGCGGCGGCGAGCTTCGCCTTGAGTTCCGCGATTTCACGCTTGAGCGACGCGACGGAATCTTGCCGCGGCGTTTGCGCCTGGATGGTGTGAGACGGCAAAGCAAGAAGAGAAATTCCGAGAGCGACGGTGCCAACTGCAAGGAGAAGATTGCGTTTCAACATGAACGGTACCTTCCTTTCTTCCCGTCTTAGACGCGGCGATTGCTAAACCGTCGCGCGCAAAGTGACGATGCGGATTCCGCCGTTGATGGTGCGAAGCTTGATCGGCGCGCCGCCGTTGCCGAGTTTGCCGTGCATTTCGCGCGGTTTGAGCGTGCTTTGCATCGCGACGGGCATTTCCGACAGGAAATTGCCATTGAGGCAGCGCGTTTCGATGTCGGCCTGCGCGCCGGCGGGAAGCGCAACGAGGAGAGAGCCGTTCGTCGTTTCCGCGGAAGCGCCGGAAGCGCCGGCAAAATGCGCCAGCTCGAGATGGATGTTTCCGTTTGTGGTGTGCGCGTGGACGTTGCCGCCGCCGTCGTAGACTTCAATGTTTCCGTTGACGGTGTGAAGGTCGTCGACGGAATCCACGCCGACGACGGAGAGCGTGCCGTTAATCGTGCCGACGTGTTCGACGTGCGCGCCGCGCGGAACGCGAACGAGGTATTCGACGGCGACTTCCACGCCTTCGTCTTGCGGGTAACGAGTCGAGACCGAAACCGAGTCCGATTGAGCGGAGACTTCGATGGTGACGCGATCGAGATCGGCTTCGTGGTGCTTGGCCGTCTTGACGGCGCGAACTTCCACCGCGTCGCGATCCCAGCCTTGTACTTCGACGGGACCGTTGACGTTTTGGAGTTCGAATGAGCCGCCCGGCTGCAGCGTGTAAATCTTGTCGAACTCTTGACTGATGGCGGCGGAAGCGGGAAGCGCGGCGAGCGAGAGAAGGAATGCAAAAAGAACGGCGATGGACTGGATCTTTCGAAGCATAGCAAGTACCCCCTTCGAGAACGAAACTGCGAATCAGGACCCCGGACCCGAACCGAACAAAAAAATCGCAACGACCGCGCTGGCTCAGTGCAAATGAAACTCGACGGTTACCGTCGAGATGACGTCCACGCGCTTCCCGTTCATGTACGCCGGCCGGCCGCGCCAGGACTTGATGCCGGCGATGGCTGCGTCGACGAGCATGGGCTCCGAACCCTCGACAACTTTTTCAACTTGCACGTGGCCATCCTGCGTGAGACGAACCTGCAAGCGGACGCGGCCTTCGACGCCACCTTTGCGCGCGGACATGGGATACGTGGGGCGCGGAGAATAGGTGAGCTGCTTCTGGAAAAGTTCCGCGTCTTGCCGAACCCCGCCGAGGAGCCGCAGTTCGAGTTCTTTAATCCACGTGGATTCCACTTCCGGCGCGGCGGGAGCTGCGGGAGGAGCGGGCGGAGCGACGGGAGCGAGGATGGATGGATTTTCCAGGCGTTCGCGCTGCTCGCGAATCATTGAATCGCGAAGGCCGGTTTCTGAATCGATGAACTGCAATTTGATTTTGCCGGCGGCCGTTTTAAGTTTCAGCGGTGCGCCGCCGCCATTGAGGGCGAGCCAGCCTTTTACCGCGCCGGGGCCCGAGCTGTTGAAGCGAAGTGCGAGAGCGGGATCGGCTTCGATCTGCTTTTCACCGCCGGATTCGACGATCGCTTCGATGTTTGCGGCGAGATTGCGCGGCAGATAAACGACAATGTCGCCGGAGCCGGAAGAGAGTTGCGAGGCGCCGGCGAGATGCACGGCGCCAGAAGATTGGCCATCCGGCGTGATCCATGCCGTGATCGTTCCGTCGCCCGTCGCGGCGTGGACCGAACTGGCCACGCGCGTGAGACAGATGCTGCCGCCGGTGGATTCGACTTCCATCGGGCCGGCGACGTACATGACGCGAATTCCGCCGCCGCCGGTTTGTGCGCGAACCGAGCCATCCACTTCGCCGAAATCGATCTGGCCGCCGCCGGTTTTTACGGAGACGAATTTTGAAGCTTTGCCGACGGAAATGTTTCCGCCTTCGGTGACGAGTTCCGCGCGGCCACCGATGCCCTCGGCGCGGATGTGGCCGCCGCCGGTGTGCAGATTGGCTTCGCCGGAAATAAAACCGGCGACGATGTGACCGCCGGCGGTGAATGCGGAAACGTCTCCGAGAACGTCGCCAATCTGAATGTGGCCGCCCTCGGTGGCAAGTTTTGCCACGGGATGGCCGAGCGATGCGTTTTGCAGGCCCGCGCGGCCGATGCGCAACGTGTGAATATTTCCGCCCTGCGTGATGAGCGAAGCCGTGCCGCCGATGTCCAACGCTTCGATGTCGCCGACTTCCGTGTTGATGTCGAGGTTGTAGTTCATGGGAACGGCGATTTCAAAATGGACGGAGAACTGCACGCCGGCGGGGCGTTGCGGCGGCAGCGCGCCCGAAATTTCCACGCCGGACGCGGAAGATTGCGCCGTCACGGAATAACGTTCGAGCAGTTGTTGCGCCTGGTTGCCGCGCAGATCGGTTTCGACGTGGACGGAATAACGGATGACCGGAGATGCGCCGCGATCGAGCGGAACGATTCGAATCGAACCTTCATCGGCGGTCAATTTCAGCGTGAGGCCGTCGCGCGTGTTGAGCACGCCGCTGCGGTCAAACGTCGCGCGCTGCGTGGCGGGATCGGCGGCCCGCGGCGGAACAAGCGAAACGCTCGCAATTAGAAATGCGGCGTACCGGGCGAATCGGCCGAGCCGCACGGCGAAACGCGACCGCTTGCCAAAATTATTCTTTTGAATCATTTTGCTTTCTAAACTTTCCGCGACGCGCAACAAGCGATCTTTCGGCTACTGCACTTCCTGCAGGGCGATCTGGCGCAGCGCCGCGGCGCTGCGCAACCGGACGTAACGATTGGAGTCATGCTGACTCAATTCGTCCAACGCGCGAAGAATGCGCCGCTCGGATTCCCGATTATTCGACGGCAAGGCCGGCGGGGCAACGCCCGGCGCGGGAAAATCGCTTGGCGGCGCTTCCGGTGCGGTTTCCATCGCTTCGTCGGTGGATTCCAGCGCGCGCACCAGAAGATTCACGGCTTCAACCCGCACGCCGGGATTCGGATCGCGCTGCAGCGTTTCGAGCAGCGTATCGCGCACGGCGGGCAGCGCAACCATTTCGCGCAACGCATCGAGCGCCTTCAGCCGCACCGCCGGATTCTGATCCTTGCGCGCCGCGGCAATCAGCGCCGCACGCGTTGGCTCATCGGACGCGGCCGCGCGCAACGCTTCCACGCAATCGAGCCGCACGCCCGCGTCAAAGCGATCGCCGTTCGCGATCACAAACGTCAGCACGCGGCGCACATCGGCGTCGTCTTCGTCGCTCGAGAGCGTCATCGGCTGCTCGGCCTGAAGCTGCAGCTGAATTTTCCCCGTGGACCGCGAAAAATTCACCACCGATACTTCCATCTTTTCCAGTTTGTCGTCGGGAATCTTCGAAGCGGCGAGAACATTGACGGGAGCGCCGGGCGCGACACTCGCGCTGAACGGCAACCACTGAAACGCCTGCGTGCCGACGATCGCGCCCACCAGCATCAGCGCGGCAGCGCTCCAGCCCGGCCGCAACGCCATCCATCGGCGCACCAGGGAAAACGGCTGCCAGCCTTCGTCAACCCTGGGAGCGGAAAGTTCGTCAAGCGATTCGGAAAGTTCACTGCGGCACTGCGAAAGCAAGGCGCCGGCGGCATCGAACTGGTCGGCGGCCTGCGGTGTGCGCTCAATCGCTTCGTGCAACGCGTTTTCCTGCGCCAGCTGCGCGCTGCATTCGCCGCAAAGCGCCAGATGCGCCACGATTTGCTCGCGCTCTTCGGCGCCGAGTTCATCGCACGCGTAGAACACCAAAAGCGGCGCCACGTCGTCACAGCGCAAAACCTTGCGTACGTCGCTCATCGCAGCCCCGCCAGTTCGCTGCGCAATTTGCGCGTCGCGCGGAAAAGCGAATTTTTCACGGTCTCTTCCGTCGTGCCCAGCGCGTCGCCAATCGCGCGCAGCTTCAATCCCTGATAGTGCTTCATTTCGAATACGACGCGTTCGCGCGGAGAAAGCCGCTCCATCGCGCGCGCAATGCGCGATTGAATTTCCTTGCCCATCAGCGTCCGCTCCGGATCAAGCGCCGGCCGGTGCTCCTTCTGAAAATCAAAAAAGTCGCGCGGACCCTCTTCCATGCGGTTCGAATGGATTTCCGGCGCTTGATCTTCCGGCCGCGCCTGCCGCCGCCGCAGATGATCGAGGCATACATTCGTCACGATGCGGTACAGCCAGGTATAAAAGCTGCATTCGAAGCGGAAGCGGTGCAGATTTCGATAAACCTTGAGGAAAGCTTCCTGATAAACGTCGCGCGCGTCTTCCGGCCGCTTCATCAGGTTCAGCGCCAGCCGCAGCACGTCCCGGTCGTACTTGCGCACCAATTCCTCAAAAGCGGTGCGACAGCCCGCCTGGGCCTCGGATACAAGGGCCCTCTCGTCGAGGTTGGGCAAAGAGGTCACCGTTGCGAGAGCGGCGCTGGAGCCGCCCGTCCGACCTGAGCTATCGGCCAAAGCAAAGACACATGGGGAAAGTGGCATATTCGCTTTTTATTCGCGTCGGCCGCTCCTGCGCGTTGAACAGGAACAATTTACCGCAATTCCACGCTTGCGGCCACAAGCAGACCACCGCGACCTCACCCATTTTGGACGCACATCGAACCAAGCGGTGAGCAGCCACCTTCCTTCTATACAACGAATGGAAAGGTGTTTTTGTTTCGGATTGTGGAAAAACGAATAGGGTTGCCCCGCATTATCACGTTCAGGCCGGGTCCGCCGCCGCCGCCGTTCGCCATTTGATAAGGGGCCAAGCCAGCACGACCGCGAGCAGCGCCAGCACCGCATACGCGCTCCCGCGATAGAACGGATTTGCCTGCTCGAGCAGCGCCAGCGCGGAAGAGGCCACCGCCGAACTAAAAATCGCCAGAAAAATTCCCAGCAGGTTGAGCCGCGCAATCCACCCCACGCCAAACGCCACCACCGCCAGGAAGATGCATTTGAAGAGATACTGCTCGGCAAAATCGCCCGCGCTTCCCCAATCGCGAACCAGCGTTGCCGCGCCAACCAGAAAAATGGGCAGACGCAGCGCCCACGGTTTTACATACGCCACAACAAAGCCGCCAATTGCCGCAACCAGTGCCGAATAAAGCAGCGCGTGGGAAATCGCCGCGCCCACAATTGCCGCCGCCGGAAATTTTGCGCTGAAATCTGGCGAGAACGCGATTGACGCGAATCGGTGCGCCACCGGATAGTGCGCGCCAACCCGACCCAGCACGCTCTGCAATCCGGCCAGCGCGAACACGCCACCTATTCCAATCAGCAGCGCGTCGCGATAATAAACGCCTGGCATCGAGAACCAATTGGGCAAGCGTTCTTCACCAAACGCTTTCCGGCAATAAAACCACGCCAACCCAAAAACAAGAATCAACGCGCCCACGGAAAATGCTCCGCCTAGCAGAAAACTGATCGCCGTGATCAAATACCACATTTTCAAAGGAACCGCCGTCTGATACTGCTGAAAAACGGCCGCGATGCGATCTCCAAACGCGATCGTCAGCACAAATCCCCCGAGCGACCACGCCGCCCAAATCGAGATGCGTTTCCACGGAATCGAACGCGCGTCGTCGCCGCGGAAATGCTGGAAATAAATAACGAGCATGACGGCGCCGAGCGCAACCAGCGCGAGAATCGATCCGACAAAATAGAGCGTGCGCGAAAGCCCCTGCTCTTCCTGCTTGCGCGACCATTCTTCCGGAATTTTCACGTACGATCGGTACCCCGTCACCTCGTCGCCCATCACCTTGACTTCGATCCGCGCAAAAGCGCTGCCGCTCGCGCCCGTGCGTGCGTCCAGCGGCGCGGATTGCTGCCACGTGAGCGTGTGATCGATTCGATGCGGACGCTTCTTGGATTCGGAATCGGCCAGCGACCAGCCCGTCAGGTCCAAGTTCTTCTCTTCCTTCAAATATTTTTCCGCCAGCGCCACCGCCGCCTCTTTCGTGAGCGCAGCGCCCGCTGTGTTTTCCGCAATCGTGTGATGCAAGGAGTGCAACGCTCCATCCGGCCTCAACACGACAAAATATTCCTCCGGATCGCCGTCCTTGAAGTAGCGCGTTCCCCAAAGTCCAATCGGGATCTCGCTCGCGTAGAGTTTGTTGACGGCGGCAACGCCGATTCGCTCGCGCAGAAACTCATTGGCCGCGGGATCGCTGTTGTCGAGGAACAACGTGGCGCGATGGAAGGCCGATAAGTCCACGCCGCGTTTTTGAAGCGCCACGTCGCTCAGCGCCACGGCTTGCCGCGCACTCACGCTCAGCTTCAGATAATCGCCGATGCGCTCCTGTTTCAGCTTCACGGCAGCCACCGCGCCGAAGATCGCGCAAATCGCAAGCACGCCAATCGCCGCCGAACCAAGCGGGTGATAGCGCGACGTCGAAAGCGCCCGAGGCTTTTCTTTCTCCGCGCTTTCGAATTTCAGTTCGGGAACCGGTTCCGCCGCGTTCTGCAAATCGTCCACCGCCTCGAATTGCCCGCGCTTCAAATAAGACGCCAGCGAAAAAAGCAGCGGCGCCGCCGCGGCCAGGCCCACCACCACGCCGGAAACTTTGAAATAAAAATTGTCCGAGCGAACGAGGAACAGCCCGACCAGCGAAGCGTCCACCGTGTAATGCCAGATCAGTGTGGAAAGAATGCCGTAGCGCAGCATCACGATGCCCGCGACGATGCCGATCAGCCCGACTTCCACGCCGCGGATATACGCCGGTTCTTGCGGATAGTTGCTATGCAGAAAGCCCCAAAGAAATGCCGGAACGATGATGGCAATCCACTGCGAACGCGTGAACCGCGTGAAAAACGGAATCGCGAACAAGCGGAACGTGAACTCTTCATTCATCGACGCCAGCAGACCGATCGCCACGCCGGAGATCCACGGGAATCCGGTATTCACCGCGTCGGAATAGTTCACCTCTTGCGGCGCCCAGGCGCCAAACCGCGTCACGATCGCATAAAACAGCACGACGAATCCGATGTGCGCCGCGGCCAGCGAAATCCCCACGACCGCCGACGAGAAAAATTCCTTCGAGCGGATTCCGCGCCACGTCAGCAGTTTCGCGAATCGCAGGTTATTCGGTTGCGATTGCCGGTACAGCGGCTCGGCCGCCGGCAGCACGAGCGAAATCGTCAATGCCGTCACAACGGCGATTCCCAGCGCCCGCAGCACCTGCATCACCAGAAATCCCGCATACGCGTCTTTCGTGTCGTAGCTCGAGCCCCACAACGGCCAATCGTTCAGGCCTTGCAGAAAAAGCGCCGCGGCCGCAATCGCACCCAGCTTGACGGCCAGCGCCCATTTTGTTTGTCCATTTTTCGTGAAGGTGATGGCGACCCAAACCGCGACGGCTAGAATGCCGAAATACGGCACGGTGAAAACGAATGCCAGCGTGTTGTTGCCCGATCGCAATCGCTCGTAGCTGCGTTGCCAGGTCTCCGGAACGAGCAATCCTTCCGATGCGCCGCCGGGTTTGTCTCCCGTAACGTGAATTTTTTCGCGGTACGGCGCATCCTTCACCTTCAGCGCTTTGTTTTCCCACGTGAAATCCCAATCGAGCCGGCTCGGCTTTTTCTGCGAATTTGCTTCTTCCGGCAAAAATGTCCAATCGACGGCCGGTTTGCCGAGTTGCGCGGTCAGAAAGTTTTGCGCCAGCGTTTGCGCCGCGCCGCGTTCCAGCGTGGCCCCGGCGCGCGCCTCGGGCACCACGTGTTTGTAGCCCACGATTTGCCCGGACGGGCTCACGCGGACTTCAAACTCTTCCTCCTGCTGCGGTTTGTAAAAGCGGACGTTCCAATACCACAAATTTATTTTGGATGAAGCGAGCTGATTCGCCTGCTGCAGCCCCACTTCGCGCTCGACGTAAACTTTTTCATTCTCTTCCACGCTGAACTCAATCGCCGAGCGATAACTGTCGAGGTTTTCCCCCAGGCCAGCCGCGAACGCTTTTGCGCGCGCGAGCGCTTGCGGGCGATTCACTTTGAAGTCCACCGAAGCTTCCGGAAACGCCTGGAGAAAATAGCGATGCGCGAAGAAAACGCCCACGATTCCCGCGAGCAGCCAAAGTGCCAGCGCGCGTTTTTCCGAACCCGTCAATTTGAGGCTGGACAAGAGACTCCTCCTGGAGTGCCGACCTGCGGAGTCTTCACTGTAGTAATACGCGGGCCGCTCGCGCAAGTTATCTCCCACCCGGCTCATCGTGTTCGGTAATGATATAAAAGATGCTTATGGCAATGGGACTGGACTCCCCGGTGCAGATGATCAAGGGCGTGGGCCCGCAACGAGCGGAACTGCTCGCCAAGCGCGGCATTCACACTTTGGAGGATCTGCTCGGGTATTTGCCGTTTCGGTATGAAGACCGCATCAAGTTTTCGCATGTTAAAGACGTCCGGCCGAATGCCGTGTACACCTTGCGCGTCACCGTCGCCAGCGGACAGGCCGTACGCACCATGCGCGGCCGCGATGCGATCTATCACCTGCTGGTGCAAGACGAAACCGGCTCGCTGCCCTGCAAATTTTTTCACGGCGGCTACCTCGAAGGCCGTTTGAAGCCGGGCCAGCAATTGATTCTTCACGGCAAAGCGGAAGTGGATAAGCAACGGCCCGCGCGCATCGAAATGGTCAATCCGCAGATGGAAGTCATCAGCGGCGAAGGGCTCGATTCCACCGAAGTCGGGCGCATCGTCCCCATTTACGAAGCGATTGGAACCTTTGGCACGCGCGCAATTCGCCGCGCGATTTACGGCGGGCTGCAACAGCTCGATCCGCGCGTGCCGGATGTTTTGCCGGCGGCGCTTCGCGCGAAACTGCAATTTCCGACGCACCGCGATGCGGTGATTCAAACGCATTTTCCTCCCGCCGAAGAATCGCTCGACGCATTGAACGAGTTTCGCTCCGTGGCGCAGCGGCGGCTTATATTCGAGGAACTTTTTTTGTATCAGCTGAGCCTCGCGCTCGATCGCCGCGCGACGCGCAAGGAAAATGCCATTGCCTTTCGCGTGCGGGAAGATGGTGTGCGCGAAGCGTTGAAACGCATTTTGCCGTTCAAGCCAACCGCGGCGCAGAAGCGCGTGCTCGCGGAAATTGCGGCCGATCTGGAAAAGTCCACGCCGATGAATCGTTTGTTGCAAGGCGACGTCGGCAGCGGCAAAACCATTGTCGCGTTGCAGGCGTCCGTTATCGCCATGGAAAACGGGTGCCAGGCCGCGCTCATGGCTCCCACGGAAATTCTGGCGGTGCAGCACTTTCTGTCCGCGCGGCGCATTCTGGAAAAAGCCGGTTACAAAGTGGAATTGCTCGTGAGCGGCATGAAATTTGCCGATAAGTCCGCCGCGCTTGAGCGAATCGGCGGCGGCGAAGCGCAGCTTGTGATCGGCACGCACGCGCTGATTGAAGACAACGTTTTGTTCAAGCAGCTGGGATTCGTGGCCATTGACGAGCAACATCGTTTCGGCGTCTTGCAGCGCAAACGCTTGATGGACAAAGCGGCTTCGCACGGACACGCGCCGCACGTGCTCGTCCTCACCGCAACGCCGATTCCGCGCACGCTTTCGCTGACGCTTTACGGCGACCTCGACATTTCCGTAATTGATGAACTTCCGCCGGGCCGCACGCCGATCGTCACCCGCATGACCAGCGAGCAACATCTGCCGGGAGTGTGGGAATCGTTGCGGCGCGAAGTTGCCGCCGGCCATCAAGCTTATATCGTCTATCCGGTTATCGAAGAATCGAAATTGGAGCTGAAAGCGGCGATGGAGGAATTTGCGCGGCTTTCAAAACAAGTTTTTCCGAAATTGAAATTGGGCCTTTTGCATGGCCGCCTTTCCAGCGAAGAAAAAGAAACCGTCATGCAAAGCTTTCGCAAAAACGAAACGCAAATTCTTGTTGCCACCACCGTCGTCGAAGTGGGCGTCGATGTTCCGAACGCCACCGTCATGGTGATCGAACATGCGGAACGGTTTGGCTTGTCGCAATTGCACCAATTGCGCGGAAGAATCGGACGCGGCGCGGAAAAATCGCACTGCATTCTTGTGGCGCCGCCGCGCATGAATGAAAACGCCCGCGCGCGGCTTGAAACGATGGTCCGCACCTCAAACGGATTCGAAATCGCCGAAACGGATCTGCTCTTGCGCGGGCCGGGAGAATTCTTCGGCACGCGGCAATCCGGCGATTTGGGTTTTCACATCGCGAATCCCTTGCGTGACCGCGAAATTCTGGAAATGGCGCGGCGCGAGGCCTTTGCGCTGGCGGAAAATGCCACAAGCAACGCGGAATTAAGGCAAATTTTACTGGCCCTTCCGCCGCAGTGGCAGCGCCGCTATCATCTGGCGCGAATCGCCTGACCCATGCGCATCATCGCCGGAACATTTCGCAGCCGCATTCTCAAAAGCCTGAAAGGGCAGGCGCTGCGCCCCACGAGCGATCAGCTGCGCGAAACGCTTTTCAATGTGCTGGGTCCGGCCGTCGCCGATGCTCATTTTCTCGATCTCTATGCGGGCACTGGCGCCGTAGGCATTGAAGCGCTCAGCCGCGGCGCGATCGAGGCGGTGTTCGTTGAAAACCACGCCGCCGCCGCGAAATTAATTCGAGAAAATCTCGCGCTGCTCAAAATTGAATCAGGCGTGCGGGTGATGCCGGCGCCCGCGGCACAATCGCTCGCCAAGCTTTCAAGTCGCAGCCGGCCGCCGTTCGAATTTGTCTTTCTCGATCCGCCTTACGCCGCCGAGCGGGAATATGCGCTCAGTTTGGATTTTCTGGGCGCGTCGTCCCTGATTTCCGCCGATTCGATCGTAATCGCGGAGCATCGCAAGTCGTTCGAACTCGCCGAATCGTATGGCGCGTTGCGCCGATACCGCGTATTGAAGCAAGGCGACGCGGCCCTCAGTTTATTCCGCGCAATTGTCGCGGAAAAATAATTCGCGCATTCGCGGATAACCCCCAGTCAGCGGCGGTCATCTATATGACGTTGCGCCGGTAGCCGATTCGTGGAGCCGCGATATACTCAAGGATTCATGTCCGCCATTCAGGCCAGCAATCCGTTCGACCTCTTGGGGCAGGCCAACACGGCCCCGCCGCCCGTGCATTTGCCGGGCCGCCTCGAGCCGCAATTGGAAATAAGCTGGGGTGCGTTCCGGCAAAGTCTTTCGAGCAGTCTTTCCGGCGCGTTCGAACGCTCCGCCGAATCGCGAAAATTTCTTTCGAAAAGTTTTTTCAAAGACGCGTGGGTCGAAAAGCGCTTTCCGCGCCGCGCCGTTGCCGCCGCTGCGCTGTGGCATCTGGTCTTTCTGGTCATGCCGAAGCCCGATATTTCCGCCCCGGTTCACAATTCGGCGTTCGACAATACGATCCTCACCTGGTCCGGGCCAGCCGAGGATTTGCCGCTGCTTGAAGTGCGCGGCAAGAAACCAAAACCAACGCCGCGCGGCGAGCCGGACAAGCCCGCGCCGCAAACCGGCGCGGATGCATTTCATCCACGCCAGCGAATTTTTACCGACCCGGCCCGCGCGACGCATCCGCGGCAGACCTTGATCAATCCGCAAGTGCCGCCCGATGCGCCGAAGCTTTTGCCGGCAATGCCGAACATCGTGCAACTCGCGCCGGTTGCGGCGCCAGTGCGCCCGCGCATCGAAATCAACGAGCGAATCTTGAAAAGTTTGCGGCCGCGCGAACGCAAGGCAAGAACAATCGATACGAATGCGCCCGCGCCCGACGTGCTGAACAACGAAGTTCATCCGGCGGACTTGACGATCGCTGCGACGCAAAATGCGCCGGCGCGCCCAAAACTTGAAATCAATGCCGGCGCGGCGCCGCGCCTTGCAACGCAAAAACAGGACGGAGAATTCGCGCCCGCTCCCGAAATGGTCGCCGCCGCTTCGAACGGCGCCGCGTCGACGCTCATCGCCCTTTCCGCAACGCCCGGTCCGCCCGTTCCCGTTGCGCCGCCCGAAGGAAATTTGGCCGCGCGCATCGCCATCAGTCCGGAAGGAAAACAACGCGGCGCGCCCGGCGGCACGGCAAATCCGAGCGCCGCTTCGAACGGCGGCGCCGGCGGCGGACCCGGAAAAAATGATGTCGGCGTAAGCATCAGCGGCGGACATCCGAGCGCAACCGTTTCTGGATCGGGCGGAGCGAAACCGAAACTCGATTTGTCCGCGGCCAATTCGAATGCCGCGCGCGCGGCTCGCAACGCGCCGGCGGAAGCGCCGCCGGTTCGAACCGCGCCGCCGAATTTCGCCGACCTCGCGCCGGGCGCAAAACCGGAAGCGATTTTTGCCTCGAAAAAAGTTTATACGCTGCACGTGAACATGCCGAATCTGAACAGCGCGACGGGAAGCTGGATTTTGAGTTTTTCGGAATTGTCGGGCGATGCGGGCGGACGGCGCGTTGCGATCGCGGACGATGTTACTTCGCCGCAGCCGCTGAGAAAAGTGGATCCGAAATATCCGCCGACGCTGATCGCGGAACACGTGGAAGGAGAAGTTGTTTTGTACGCGGTGATCCGGAAAGACGGATCGGTGGACAGCATACAACTGGTGAAGGGAATCGACGAACAGCTGGATGCGAACGCGATGCACGCGTTTGCGCAGTGGAAATTTCAGCCGGCGGAAAAACACGGCGAGGCGATCGATCTCGAAGCGATCGTGCACATTCCGTTTCGCGCGCCGGCGCGGCAATAACGTCCAGTTAGTTTACCAGTCTATACATCACACAGATCGACGGCTTCGCGGAGCGAGGTGAGCGGATCGCGCGCGGGAACGAATTCGTGCGCGACGTACCCGGAATAATTCGTGGCGGCGATGCCGCGCATGACCGCGTCCCAATGGACTTCCTGTGTGTTGTCGAGTTCGTGGCGGCCGGGAACGCCGCCGGTGTGAAAGTGGCCGAGCCACTTGCTGTTGTCTTGGATCGTGCGGATCAGATCGCCTTCCATGATTTGCATGTGATAGATGTCGTACAGAAGTTTGACGCGCGGCGAATCGACTTCCTGCATGACGCGGACGCCCCACGAGGTGTGGTCGCACATGTAATCATGGTGGTCGATTTTGCTGTTGAGAAGTTCGAGGCAGATGGTGACGCCGTTGTCTTCGGCGATTTTTTTCACGCGATTGAGGCCGATGACGGTGTTCCGGGCGCCTTCTTCGTCGGACATGCCCATGCGGTTTCCGGAAAAAGTGATGACGTTGGGCACGCCCATTTTTGCGGCGATGGGAATATTTTTGCGAAAGGCTTCTTCGATTTTGGCGTGATTTTCCGGACGGTTCATGGCGTGCGGAATGTCGCCGCCGCCGGCGTAACCCATGCTGCAGATCAAACCGTAGCGACGAGGGACTTCCCATTCGGCGGCTTCGAGCAAGTCGATGGCTTGGAGGCCCATTTCCGCGCCGCGCTTGCAGAGTTCATCGAGCGCGATTTTTTGGTAGCACCAGCGCGAGACGGATTGCTTGATGCGGCCTTTGCGCGGCGTGGCTTTACGGTCGTCCCCAGAAGAACGGAGGGAAGATGGATTCATGGCCGCGGCGAGAGAGGGGACGGAAGCGACGGCGGCGCCGGAAATGGCGGATTTGAGGATGGAACGGCGAGAATAGGCGCACATGGCAGCTGGGAGTCTAGCAGGGAGTAAGTGTTCAGTCATCCGTCGGCGGCGGTCAGGAGTGGCCGGAAACGAAGTAGGGATGTAATGACAGGAAACGACTTATCGAGTTTATTTTGCGGTAGAAGACTCTACGGATCGGAAAACGTCGACTTATCGGTGTGGCCGTGGAAAACGCGCGAATCTTACCTGCCGTCCGCCAGGTTCCTAACACCGGAACCCGTGGCACCCGTCGCAGGATCACACGTTTGTACGCCCTTTGCGCTTACTTCTACCTTTGTTGGTAACCGCAGCAACACAGTCCCGTTGTCCATGCTGCACTCGGATTCAGGTAGCATCTTGTAGACGAACGTTACATCGAACGTTGTCGGGCTATGCTCCTTGAACTCCCACGTCCTAACGTTTTCTTCTGCTGCCGGTATAAGCGCCGGTGCACCTGCATGGACGGAGATAGTGGAAACCCGCTTCCCGTCAGTCGAAAGGCGAAGGCGTACAACTCCTTCTATTCGCGCTACACGTGCGACAGATGGATAGAATGGGACGCCAGCGGTAACTACTATGGGTAGTGGCTCCTTTGACGGACCAGCGATGGACGCAACTGCTCCCGCAAATAATGCGATAAACATGAGCGTCCCGCATATTCCAGCAAGCATACTGTGGGACTGTGCGTTTCGAATATTCATTACTTCTCCTTCAAAAAATCTTTTAAGCCAGTTCGCGTGTTACACCAGAGCTATTGTAGAAGTAAACGCGCTTGTTACCCGTCCATACAACAATATTTATCTTAAAGACGGCACTGAAGAAGTGGTCTTGGGATCAAATGTCGGAAAAGAGCGGAGAAAAGAACGGAGAAAGGAACGGAGAAAGGAACGGAGAAAGGAACGGGTCTGAAGACCCGCCACTACAAAAGAGCAGAAAAGAGAACAGAGGGAGCGAAGAAGAGAACGGAGAACAGAACGGAGAACGGAACGGGCCTGAAGACCCGCCGTCACTTTTGCTCGATTGAAGTGGTGGTTGCGGACTTGATGATGCGCTTCAGCCGCGCGGACGTTCCGGCTGACCGCTCGAAGGGCTCGCAAAGAATGACCTTGTTGCCGGAAATGCCGATAACACTGGGAAAGCTGTCCAAACGAAAGCTCTCCAGTTCCTTCTGGGGAACGACCAATATCCGAGAAGGAATGGAAAGGCTCCTGTGCAATTGCCGCAGCGCTGCCATCATCTGCTGTTTACTCGCAGAATCAGACACGCCATTCAATTCGTCCGTGGTCAGTGCGTAGAGCTTTATGGTCCCTCGATTCGCGGCTTGAAGGATTGAATGGAGATCCTCGAGGCATGAATTTATACAGGGATTCGCAAGCGAAAAAACAAACAAGAAAATGTGTCCGGTCTTGAGCGACACGCTTGTTCGGACGGTTTGATCGCCGCCGAGCAGGGCCACGCCATCGAGGGTTGGTATGGGGGAAGGGATGCCTATCATTGCGGATCGGGCCAGACTTCTCTGCATGGCTCGAAGCTCTTCCTGGTTCGCTTGGATGCTGCCTTCGGCAAGCTTGGCGCTCTTTTCGAGGCATTGCTGGGCTTTCTGATCCTCTGCGCTTTGCCGGTACAGGTCACACATTGTCAAACCATCGGCCAAGAATCTTGAGACGGAAATACCGCTGTCGGCCGGACTTTTGTCTCCCGAAACTTTTGTTGCGATCGTCGCGTCGATAAGAGCCATCCTGCGCTCAGAGAGGCTTACTCCGAGCGAAAGAGTCACGTCTCGCGCCTCCGCCCCGTCAATTACATAGGAGATCAATTCATCGGCGTCATTGTCGAACCCGAATTCGTGCAAAAGTTGTTCAGTGAACTGGACGGCCGAGGTAATCGCACCAAGCTTCACGCTTGCTTTTGCGATCAATTCGATTGCTTGTTTCCTGTGCTGGCCATTCGAGTATTCAAGATAGGGACGAATCGATTCGCGAGTCGCCAGAGGATTGTTGCCAAGCATGCACAGCTGACCCAGAAAAAAGAGTTCTTCGCCCTGAACTTTGTCGAAACTCTCAAGATAACGATTGCATTCACCCGCGGCGCGCTTTTCGGCAACCGTCAAAGCCCATCGTTCGGCCTCGGTTAAATCGTCCGGAGACCGCCGTACATCGCGGAGCGGTTGCGTCGCAAATAGATAAGAAGAGGATGGCGATGGAATGCTTTCCTGTTGAGCTGCGCCTTCGCGCGCTGCGTGACGCAACGGCGTCGCGTGCGCCAAATCCTGCGCAAGAAACAAAAAGAGGCACAATGTGAACACGCTTGCTGCCCAGATACGGCGGACAGTCCATTTGCGAAGAGCCAAACCATTTCTTCCACACGCGGGCCAAGCTCGAATTGGTGGGTCATCGTTTGCGATGTGGTTTTTGTTTGTGAGGGAAGGAAGCATTTGGAAATAGTATCGCGGAGCGATTAGGAGGGCCATGTATTAGGGCACGAGTGATTTGCGATCAGAGTGCCGGGGGAGGGTCGTGTGGCGTGGCGCGGTGTGGTCTACGAGGTTGGCCACGATGGATAAGAGCGGAGAAGAAAGAAGAGAGAAGAAAGAAAGAAAGAAAGAAAGAAGAAAGAAGAAAGAAGAGCGGAGAAAAGAACGGGTCTAAAGACCCGCCACTACAAAAGAGCACGGAAAAAGCGGGTCACTTCTTGCGCGAACGACGTGCGATGAGGGATGACGGCGATCGGTTCAAGGCGGATGGGGGTTGACGATAATTTGGGCGAGGAGATGGGGCGTTAGGCGCGGAGGTAGAGGAAGGCGCCGTAGAGGATCATGCCGAGGCCGGCGAGGAAGAGGAGGGGGGTGAGGATCTGATTGACGAAGGGAGGGACGGCGACGGGAAGAGTCATGCCACTGTAGCCGGCGGCGAAGAAATAGATGATGCCGGCGAGAAGGGCGTAAAGGAAGCCGCGGCGCATGTAGTTGCGGCCCGCGAAGGTTTGCACGCGATTGACGCGCGGTGCGACAGCGGCGGCGGGAATGGATTCGCGGCAATAGGGGCAACGCGTTTGCGTTACGCCAACCGGTTTTCCACAAAACGGACAACTACGCGTCGGAAACAAGCGAGCCTCGCTGGGTTATAGGACCTGGACTGACCCTGAAGTGAGCGTACGGTGCGGCGCGGAGAAGCGTCAAGGGTTACGGCGAAGGGCGTTTCGAAAGAAGAACTTGCAAAAGCAGATATAGACGAGGGAGGAGAATGGGGCAGGCGGCGCGAGAGGTGAGGTTCGAAGGGCGGGCAATAGAAATTGGGAAATTGCGACGGCGGAAAAAAGCGGAGGAAGAAAGCGGAGGAAAAAGGCGGAGGAAGAATCGAGAGGAAAAAATGGATTGGCAGCAATCTCATAAATCGCCGGGCAATGCGGAAGTTGTTTCTTCAGGGGCTAAAGCCCTGCTTTTCCTCGCCTCACCGTGGGGGCTAAAGCCCCCACCTCCTAAAGAACCCACGTCATAAAGGCTAAACCTCGTAAAGCCGCAACCTCGTAAAGCCGCAACCTCGTAAAGCCGCAACCTCGTAAAGCCGCCACCTCCTAAAGAACCTACGTCATAAAAGCTAAACCTCCTGAAGCCGCCACGTCCTAAAGAACCCACTTTTTAAAGCCTGCACTTCTTAAAGCCTGCACCTCTTAATCCCTGCACTTCTTAAAACCACATCGCCTAACGAACGATTTATGAGATTACTGCTGGAAAGTTGCGGGAGAAACGAAGAGGAAAAATTCGCGGCTTGAAGCGTGCTTTACAAAACTTTACGGAGAGGAAGTGAGGGACACGATGCGCTACGGAGCGGCAACGTAGGATTCGGCGAGTTTGACGAGGGTGGCGAGGGCGTGATTGAGGGGAGTGGGGACGCCGAGTTCGCGGCCTTTGCGGGCGATGAAGCCATTGAGCGAATCGATTTCGGTGCGTTTGCCGCGCATCATGTCTTGCGAAGTGGAACTGCGCGTGGCGGACATTTGTTCGGCGATTTTGTAGGCGCCGGCGAAGGCGACTCGAGGATCTTCGAGGCCGGGCGTCTGGATGCCGGCGGCTTTGGCGACGGCGAGGACTTCGAAGACGGTGCCTTCGAGGAGTTGTTTGGCGTCGGGACTCGAGATGATTTCGCCGTACGTGACTTTGCCGAGGGCGGAGAGAGCATTGAGCGCGCAGTTCCAGACGAGCTTGGTCCAGAGTTCGCCGGCGAAGTTTTCGGAAATGCGGCAGGGAACATTGGCACGCGTGAAAATATTTGCGACGCGGCGGGTGGAGGGATTTTCCGGTCCGAGGACGAGATCGCCGCGGCCGACGTGTTTGACGCTGCCCGGAGCGGGGACGGAGGCGGCGACGTAAACGACGGCGGCAAGGGCGCTGAGGCCGGAAGCGGCGTGAATCTGTTCGGCGTTGTCGACGCCGTTTTGCATGCTGACGACGATGGCGCTCTGTGCGACCACGGCGGCGAGTTCTTTGGCGGTTGCGGCGGTGTCGGTGGTTTTGACGCAGAAGAGGACGATTTCGGCGTCGCGCGCGGCGGAAAGATCGGAAGACGCATTGGCGGGAACGCGTTCGTTGAAATGGATGGTGTCGAGATGCAAGCCGTGCGGGCGAACGGCTTCGACGAAGGCGGGACGGCCGATAAAGGTGACGGGCGCGCCGGCGCGAGCGAGCATGCCGCCGAAATAGCCGCCGACGGCGCCGGCACCGACGATTGCGATTCTGGGCCAGGTTTGGTCTGAAGTCATTTGGGGCTCATGTGGTGATCACGGAGATCAAGCGGTCGACATCTTGAATTGTATTGTAGAGGTAGGGCGCGACGCGAATTTTGGATTCGCGAAGGCTGACGAAGACGTTTTGCTCGCGAAGCTTGTTGTAAAGGTCGGCGGTTTTTTCCGGCGAGCGCGCGACGAAGCAGCCGTATGGGCCGCGGAGATTGCGATCGAGAGGACTGGCGGGGACGCAGCGGTCGACCGGCAAACGGGAGAACAGGAAATCGATGAGAGCGTGATTGTGGGCGAGGACGGTTTCCGGTTTTGCGCGGAGAACGAATTCGACGGAAGCGTCGAGGGCAGCAAGATTGAAATTGAAATGGCTGGCCCATTCGGGCGCGTCCCACCGTTTGGCGCTGGCGGCGGGCTTGGGATTCGAGAAATCGAGTTTGGAAAAATTGCCGGAACCTTCGACGGCCATCCAGTAATAAGGGGCGGGGCGGACGGAGGCGAGGAGTTCTTTTTTGATCCAGAAAAAACCGGTTCCAAACGGGCCGAGGAGCCATTTGTAACCGGCGCCGATGAGGAAATCGGCGCCGAGAGTTGTGACGTCCATGGGTACGGCGCCGCAACTTTGGCTGACGTCGAGAAGAAGCAAGGCGCCTTGTTGGTGGCAGGCATTGGCGAGGCGAGGAACGTCGAGCATGGAGCCATCGTCAAAGCGGACGTGGCTGAGGGAGACGAGGCGGGTGCGCGGCGAGAGCGCGGCGATGACGTCGTCGGCGGTGAGAAATTTTCCCCCTCCAAATTGTTCGCTGGGGGCGACGACTTTCAATTGAATGCCTTCGCGCTCTTCCATCGGTTTCCAAGTGGTGTATTGAAGCGGAAATTCGGCGCGCGAGGTGATGACTTCGTCGCCGGGCTTCCAATGGAGGGCTTGGGCGACGGCGATGGCGCCGGAGCTGGCGCCGGTGGTGAGGGCGATTTCTTCGGGCTCTGCGGCGATGAGGCGCGCGAGATTGGAGCGAAGGCGATTGGGAATTTCGAAGAAAGCGGAATCGGTTATTTGATGAGGGAATTTATTGGCTTCGATGGAAGCTTGCACGGCTTTAATGACGGATTTCGGCATGGGCGACTGGCTGGCGAGGTTGAGATAAGTGGCGTTTTCGAACTCGAACCATTCCTGGCGCCAGTCGGCTATTTGCGGAATTTGTGGTGGAGTGGCCGTAGCCATGTGGCCTCCTTCGAAGAGAAAGCAAAAAACTATCGTCGCGGAAAGCGGCCTCTGCGCACAAGAGCCAAATTGGGGAGGGGGCTAAAAGTGAGAGCGAAGTTCGCGGAAGCCGGGGAGGATGACGAGTTTGCCGGAGCCGGCGGTGACGGGTTCGTGCTCCATGTGCCAGGTGTGCTGGTGAGGGATGTAGACGGCGTTGAGGCCGACGCGGAGGGCGGGATTGATGTCGCTGCGCGGGGAATTGCCGATCATCCAGCCGTGGGCTTTGACGATTTTGTGTTTTGCGACGAGACCGGTGTAGGTGACGGTGTCTTTTTCGTGAACGATTTCGATGGCTTCGAAAAAGCCCTGGAGGCCGGAGCGCTGGACTTTTGCGGATTGCTCGGCCGGTTCGCCTTTGGTGAAAAGAATGAGGCGATGGCGCTCGGTGAGGTAGGCGAGGGTTTCGGGAACGCCGTCGAGAATTTTTGGCGGGGTGCGTTCGAGGTCGACGACGCGATTGTGAATTTCGGCGAGGGTTTCGCGCTTGGCTTGATGTTCGGCGAGCTTCATGTAGGTTTCTTCGAGCGAGCGGCCGAAGCTGCGGACACCGTAACCGTATTGGCGAATGTTTTTGCGTTCGGTTTCGTTGAGGATGTGGCGGATGTAGGCGCGCGTGAAGCCGGAGGGTTCGACGAGGGTGATGAAATCTTCGATCAGTTTTTCGAAGAAGACATTATTTTCCCAGAGGGTGTCGTCGGCGTCGATCAGGAGAGTATTGCGTCGCATGGTCCGCGGTGGAAAAGGAAAGCCTTTCTTTGTTTATGCCAATTTAGTCTAACAGTTTGAGAGCGTCGGTTGCGATGTCGGCGGCGGCGTTGGGGCGGCCCAATTTGTGCGCGGCGTCTTTCATGCGCGCGAAGCGGGCGGAGTCGCCGAGAAGTGCGGAGATTTTCCAAGCGGCGGCGGGCAAATTGTTGCAACGAATGGCGGCGCCTGCCTCGAGCAAATGATCGGCGTTGCGCTCTTCCTGGCCGGGAATGGGTTCGATGAGCGCCATCGGAAGCGAGCGGGCAAGAGACTCGGAAGTGGTGAGGCCGCCGGCCTTGCCGACGAGAAGGTCGGCGGCGGCCATGAACTGGTCCATTTCTTTGGTGAAGCCTATAGGAACAAGACGCGGCAAACCGCTCTGCAATTTTCCCGCGGCGGCGGCAACGGCATCCAGCTTCTTCTTGACGTCTTCGGATTTGCCAGCGATGGCGACGATTTGCCACGGACGTTTTAGGGCGAGCAAATCTCGCACGAGCTGTTCGACGGGGCCGATGCCGTAACCGCCGGCGGCGATCAGAACAATCGTTGCGGAGGGATCGAGGCGCAAATGCTTTCGCGCCGCTGCTTTTTCGACGGCAATGGAAAAGAGCGGGTCGATGGGAATTCCGGTGACGCGAATGATTTCGCGGGGAACGCCAATGCCGGACAAATACTCGGCCGCTTCGGGGATCGCGACGTAGTACCGATTTACGGTGCGGCAGAGCCACATGGCGTGGACGTCGTAATCGGTGACGACGATGGCGTTGCGTGTGCGCAATTTCTTTTTGGCGATGAGCCAGGCGATGATTTCCCCGGGCAAGAAGTGCGTGGCGACGCAGAGGTCGGGCTGGACGCGCTTGAGCATGCGGATCATGGGCTGGGCGTTGAGGCGATCGACGATGAGACGGCGGCGCATTTTTTCCCACGGGTGATCGGTGCGGTTGTAAAGAACGCCCATGAGTTCGGGAGCGCGGCGAACCATGGCGATGTAAGACTTGTCGTAGAGGCGCTGGAAGACGCGGCTGACGAGTTGAATGACATCGACGTGTTCGACGAGGCAATCGCCGCGGGCGGAGAAAGCTTTTTCGAGAGCCTCGGCGGCGCGGACGTGTCCGGCGCCGGAGGATGCGGAGAGCAAGAGGACGCGCGGTTTTTCGCTCATAGCGGAAAAAAGGCCTGCGTTGGGCAGCGGTTAAGCATGCTTGTGTTTCGCGGCGGCGACTTTTTCAAGGATGGCGCGCGCCAATTTTTGAATTTCGCCGAAGCGCGCGAGATATTCCTGAAATTGCTGATTGAGGCGCTGCGCTTCTTCCGGACCGTGTTCGGTGCGGAGGATCATATCGCGCAATTTGACCGGATGCGGGAGCAGCGCGTCTTCCTGAAGCTCTTCGAGCGCGGTGGCAGCGTTGTAGTGGTACATAACTTCCCCCTGGTGCGATCGGGATACTGGAAGAGTGTACGCGTGAAATGGACGCGAGGAAACAATTGGCGATGCGGCGCGATCGCCCGGGTTTGCTGTACAGAAAATTTGCTTTGCGAAGGGGGAATGGATTTGCGGCCGGTTGCGGAGATCAGGCGGCGGCTTGCACAAATTCGTAGCGGTCGATTTTTGCGGCGATGCCGATGCGGCCGCTATCGGCCGGTTCGACGCGCACGACCTGGCCCTGGCAGCGGATATTTACGTCGAGAGATTGGGTCACTTGCTCGGGCAAAGTGATGACGAATTCGATGCTGCTGCCGACGTCAAATTTTGCGTCGACCAAAAAATAGAGGCCGCGATAACTGACGTCGCGGGTTTGCGCCGTTAATTCAAGGCCGCGGGATTCGTGGGGAAACACGCGAAGAGGAAGGGTCATTGTGAAGCGCCGAGCCTCGCGGCGTTCTGAACCGTCTCCCATTTGCCCTCTCAGTGGGGACTACAAAAACTGAAAAAACGCTAACACCCGCGAAATCAAACTGCAATGTGAAAAACCATGAATTACGTCCTAGTACGAGTTCTAGCAGTTTTGGTATCGGCTTTGGGTGCAGCGGTGTATAGTCCAGCTTACCCGGCTCGTTCCTCACATGGCATCCATGCAGAATCGACAGCATGCCCGGGTACGATTGCGCCTTCCCGTAAGGCTGCGGTGGGTTGCGCCGCTTGGCCAACAATCCGAAGTTTGTGAAACACGAAATGTGTCAAAGGGCGGGCTGCTTGTGGCGTGCAAAGGGCAGCATCCGGACGGGTTTCCGCTGTGGGTGACATTTCCGTTCGATGTTTCGGCGCCGGACAATCAACCGGAGGTTTTGGCGCGGGTGATGCGGCGACAAGTTCCATCCGCAGGGCAAATGGACCGTGAAGAAATTGCGCTGCACTTCGAACGGTTTCCACTTGGTGCAAGCAACGGGCGAGAAGTGACGGAACAGGTGGCGCCGCAAAATGGTTCCGCGGCGAGCGTATCGCTGCCGATTCGGGTTCGACCGCGAAACATTCACTGGCCGGAAGAGGCGATGACGCTGGCGGTGTCCGCCGACACGCTGCGATTTGTGAGCAACCGCGAATACGCGGCGGGCGAAACACTGCTTGTTTCGTTTGTGTCGACGGAAACGCGTCCGTGGCCGGGAGCGGGCGAGGCGGCGGGAAAGATTGTGAAAGTGGAGAAGGTGCCGCACTCGGCTTCGCTGATTGTTACGCTGAAGCGCGTCGTCGATTAGCGAGGCGGCGCTGGCCAAGACCCGAGTTCGGCTAAACTATTTGCTCGCGTATGAGCACACATCACGATTCGAAGAATTTTTTTCTGGACGGGCCGGCGGGAAAACTTGAGACGGTTTTGTGGACGCCGGCGGAGGGAGCGCGGCCGCGATTTGCCGCGGTCGTGTGCCACCCGCATCCGCTTTTTGGCGGAACGCTGCACAACAAAGTGGTGTACCAGGCGGCGAAGGCTTTGGATTCGTGCGGCGGCGCGGTGCTGCGATTTAATTTTCGCGGAGCGGGACTTAGCGAAGGCGCACATGACCGCGGGCAAGGCGAGCGGGGAGATGCGGCCGCGGCGGTGGATTTTCTTGCGACAGAATTCCCGGGTTTGCCGCTGGTGGTGGCCGGTTTCAGCTTTGGTTGCTGGGTGGGGCTGCGCGTTGGCTGCGAGGACGCGCGTGTCAGGCGGCTCGTTGGCATCGGCGCGCCGGTGAACGGTTCGGATTTTTCTTATCTTGATTCGTGCGAAAAGCCGAAGCTTTTCGTGCATGGATCGAACGATGAATTTGGCGAAGTGCGGAAGCTCGAAAAACTGGTCACGGGGCTGCCGGGCGAGAAGCAATTGGTTGTAGTGGACGGCGTGGACCATTTCTTCCAAGGAAAGATTGAAGAACTGGGAAAAGCAATCAGCGAATGGATGGGCGGCTGGCCGGACTGAACTTATTGGGCGGCGCGGAACGCTACGACGCTTCGCCGCGGGAAAAAAGCTGGCTGAATTGATCGAGCGTTGCAGGTGACACGGGGACCAACTTCGCATTTGCTCTCGCGTGCTCCGCGCGAGACATTCCGACGAGCGCCGTGGTGATTCCCGGCGCGGAGCGTACGAATTGCAAGGCGCGCTCGGCGTCGCTTTCCAAACCCAATGCGTGCGCCACGAAGTGAGGCAAATTTCGCACCAATTGACCTTGCAAGAGAGAACCGCTGGCAACGAGCGTGATGCCGAGTTCGCTTGCCGCTTCCATGATGGTCATCTGTTTTCCGGCAACGGTTTGATTGCCGAGCGTTAAGGCTTCGGTCATGCCCAAATTGAAGGGAAGTTGGACGAAGCGAAAGCGGTGCTTTTCGCCGGCGATTTCTTTGGCAATCGCGTCCATTTCCGCCAGCTGGATGGAATCGCGGGCGCGCGCATCCTGGCGGAAACCGTTCCAGGTGGCCATGCCGTAAAACTGGATCTTTCCGTCTTGCGCGGCGGATTCGAGGTAAGTGAAGGCGTTGCGGACTCGTTTGGCAAATTCCGGCTGCGAAATTTCTGCGAGCTGCGTTTCGGGATTGTGAAGATAGTAGACGTCGACGCAGGCGACGCCGAGATTTTTCAGGCTGCGGCCGAGTTGATTTTCAAGGAAGCGCGGCGTCATGCAGTGGCTTCCGGCGGCGATGTCTTTTGCGGAGAAAATGCCGGGTTGAATGTATTCGTGAAAGAAATATTGATTGGGGTCGGGCGGCATGGCGGCGTCGGGCGTCAGGTAGCCGCCCTTGGTGCAGAGGACGAGTTCGTCGCGCGAAATTCCTTTGGTTGCAAGTTGCTCGATGGCGGCGCCGATGGAGCGTTCGCTGCGTTGGAAGCGGTAATTGATGGCGGAGTCGATAAAGTTGATGCCGCTGTCGACGGCGGCGACGATGGCTTCGGTGTAGGCCGCATCGGTGCGGGGATCGGGCTGGCCGAGATAGGTGCCGATGCCGATGGAGGAGACCACCAAATCGGCTGCTTCGCGAAAATGCTCGTCGGACGCACGGCCGCGCCATTTTTCCGCGAATCGCCGCGTTCCTTCGAGTGTCGCTCGGTCGCTCATTGTGGTGGCTCTTCTCCCTTGGTTTCCGTCGCCGGCGCGGTTGCAGATGCATCCGAAGGCTCGGGTGGCGCAAGTAGTCTCGCACAGGCGCGCATCATTCTCCGATACGGCCACGTTTTTTCTCGAAAGAAAATTTCGCCTTCGCGAGGATTGCTGTAAAACCAGCGCGCCACGAGCCAAAGATTTTCGCCCAGGTCGCCGGTAAGAGGTTCGGCGTTTGGATCTTCGAGTCGCGAGCGGAGCAAGTGTTCGGCGGAACGCGGTTCGCCGGCGAATTGCGAAAAAGAAAGAGTGAAAGGTTCCGCGATGCGCCCGGTAAAAATCGGAAAGACGGCGATGGTTTGTTCGGCGGCGGCTCGTTGAAAGATCACGGCGTTCAAATCCTGGATTTTCCGAGGAAGTTCGGGCTGACCGCGCAGGGCTTCGTCAATCTTTTCGAGCTTTTTGTGAATTGCGCTGGCCCGTTCGAAATCCAGACCCTCGCTCGCTTTTTCGCGGTCGGTTTCGTACGACGCGCGCAGGGAAGCGCCGCCGGTTTCAAGGAACTGCACGAGGCGGCCGACTTCGAGGTCGTACTCATCCTTGCTGCAACCGCCGAAGCAGGGCGCGAGACACATTTTCATTTCTGAGTAGATACAACCGGGAAACGATGGATCGCGGCGAATTTTGATCTGGCAGCGGCGAACTTTGAAGAGATCGAGGACGCGCTCGGCGAAGGCGTCGGCGGATTTGCGCGAGGCGAAGGGGCCGTAGTACAAACCGCCGGAAGGCGAGCCGGTGGTGTCGACGGGAATCCGGCGCGTTGCGTAACAACGCGGATAGGCGTTGCGAAGATTTACCTTGAGGACGGCGGGCGGGCGAAGGCGCATCATGGCGCGGTATTTTTTGGGGAAGAGTTGCTTTGCGTGTTCGTAATACGCGAGAGACTGTTCGAAGGAAGAAGCGGTAACGCGGTAGCGGACGATTTTGGCGAAGTCGCGCAAATTGAGGCGTTTGCTCGCGGGATCGAGAGGACCGAGGAGGCGCTGGAGGCGGCGGCGCAAATCCTGGGTACGAATTACGTATGGTTCGGCACTTTCCTCATGTGGCTCAATCAGGCAAATTGCAGGGGAGGGAGGCAGCGCGGAGAAAAATTCCGCGTCGTCTCCAGGCGTAAATTCGAGACCGCACTCGAAGTCCAGCACGTGGTCAGAATACTATGGGTGCGAGCGAGAAGCAGGCGTTACCACGCGGCGCAGTCATGAACGTAGAAGCCAGGAGGCGATGACGAGGCGCTGGATTTCGCTGGTGCCTTCGTAGATTTCGGTGATGCGGGCGTCGCGATAGTTGCGTTCAACTGGATATTCGCGGCTGTAGCCGTTGCCGCCGTGAATTTGAATGGCCTTGTGCGTGACGCGAGTGGCCATTTCGCTCGAGAAGAGTTTCGCGGTGGCGGCGTCCATGGTGAAGCGCGCGCCAGTGTCCTGTTTCCATGCGGCTTTGCGGATCAGCAAGCGCGCGGCGTCGAGTTCGGTGGCCATATCGGCGAGCATGAATTGAATTGCCTGGAATTGCGAAATGGGGTGGCCGAAGGCGAGGCGTTCTTTGGAATAGTTCAAAGCCGCTTCGAACGCGCCTTGCGCGATGCCGGTGGCTTGCGCGGCAATTCCGATTCTGCCGCCATCAAGCGTGGAAAGCGCGACTTTGTAGCCTTCGCCTTCGTTGCCGATGCGATTCGCGGTGGGAACCTGACAATCGGTGAAGACGAGTTCGCTGCACGCGGTGGCATTGATGCCGAGTTTTTTTTCTTCCTTGCCGGCCTTGAATCCTGGCGTGCCTTTTTCGACGACGAGCGCGGTGATGCCTTTTTCGCCCTTTGCGGGATCGGTGTTCACGTAGACGATCGCGGCGTCGGCGGCGCCGCCGTTGGTGATCCAGGCTTTTGTGCCGTTGACGACGTAGACTTCGCCTTTTTTTACCGCTTTGGTTTGGAGCGCCGCGGCGTTCGAACCAGCTTGCGGTTCGGTGAGCGCGTAGCAACCGATTTTTTCGCCGCGTGCGAAGGGCTGCAGAAATTTCTTTTTTTGTTCTTCGGTGCCGAAGCGATGGATCGGGTCGCAATAGAGCGAATTTTGCACGGAGAGGATTACGCCGGTGGAGGCACAGCAGCGGGAAATTTCTTCGATGACGATGGTGTATGAAACGTGGTCGAAGCCGGCGCCGCCTTCGTTTTCGGGCAAGGCAACACCGGTGAGGCCGAGTTCGGCGGCTTTGGCGAATAGAGCGCGGGGGAAATGGCCTTTTTCGTCGTTTTCGCGCGCGAGCGGTTTTACTTCCGACTCGGCGAATTCGCGGACGGTTTTTTGCAGCAGGAGTTGCTCTTCAGTCAGTTCGAGATTCAAGTGCGGTTCACCCAGGTTACCACACAGTGTATCGCAAGAACCGCGGCCAAATAAAATCGCTCACGCGAGCGCGGCGCGGACTCGTTCGAAAGTCGTGGCAAGATCTTCCGGCAAGACGCGAGTTTCGCCGGTGACGGACATGAAGCTTGCATCGCCAACCCAGCGCGGCAGCGCGTGGAGATGCAAGTGGCCGGCGATGCCGGCGCCGGCGGCGCGGCCGAGGTTCATGCCGAAATTCATGCCGTCGGGTTTGTAAAGAGATTTGAAAGCCGACTCGGTGCGCTGCGCCAGATGCATCATTTCCGTGAGGGTTGCAGCATCCACGCCGGAAATCTCCGCCGTGTGTTGGTAAGGAACGATCATCAAATGGCCGGAGGTGTACGGAAAACGGTTCAGGATCGCAAACGAGCTGACGCCGCGGTAAACGACGAGCGTTGTGGCGTCGTCGGTGCGCTTGGCCGCGTCGCAAAAAATACATTCCGGCTTCTCGCCGGAAATCGCAGACGTGATGTATTGGTAGCGCCAGGGAGTCCAGATGTAGTCCATCGAGAGTGCGCCTCACATGGTTTGACAGCGAACTCGCGAAAGGAGTTCAGCAACCTCGAAATCGAGGCGCTGAAATCGAACGTGCAGACCTAACGCGAGGCCGCGCAGGCCCCTTCGTGATAAACAAGAGTGCCTGCGCTACAGAGGATAGCGCAAAACAAAACGCCGGCGGTTGCCGGCGTCGCAATTCTTAATTTTGTTGAAAACGCTTCAACCGCGCGGCGGGTTGCCGGCGGCGGCGGCTTCGGCCGCGGCGGTCATGGAAGCGGCTTCTTCGCTGTTTACAAAATCTTTCAATTCTTTGCTCGGCTTGAAGAAGGGAATTCGCTTGGCGGGCACGTCGACTTTTTCGCCGGTCTTTGGGTTGCGACCGGTGCGCCCGCGGCGCTGGCGCGTGCGGAAACTGCCGAAGCCGCGAATCTCGATTTTGTCGCCTTTTTGCAGCGATTCAATGATGCTGTCAAAGATCGTTTCGACAATGGATTCGGATTCTTTGCGAGGCAATTCCGTCACCCGCAGCACTTCTTCGATCAGGTCCGCTTTTGTCAGCGTCGGTTGCTTGCTCATCGTGATGAGGCCTCGCAAATTTGCCAGAACATAATACGCCGCAGATGCATGATGCGGAAGGGCTTAGCTGGGGAACCAAACCCAGCGATTGCACCCCTTCCTATCATTAAATCGCCCTGAAGGTAAAACAAAATTTACGGGGCCCCGCAAGTTGCGAAGCCCCGATGGAGAAGACTCGGCCGAATTACCCGCGCGAAGCGAGCTTTTGCTTCAGCGCATCGCCGATGGTGGCCGTTGCGGAAGTCTTGCTCGTGCGGTACTGCTCGATTTCGCGGCGTTCCACCTGTTTTACAGCGGCCTTGTAGCTGAGGCCGATGCGGCGGGTGTCCCGGCTGATTTTGATGATTTTGAAATCGTACTCTTTGCCGGGCTCGAGAGGGCCCGCGCTCTTGAGCGGTCCGGTGGTTGTGCGCGCCACGGGTCCTTCGTCGCGGCCGCGGCGTTCGGTGATTTCCGTGTTGTGGCAAAGGCCTTCGATGTTGTCGCCGAAGTCCACGAATGCGCCGAACATGGCGATGCGGGAGACTTTGCCCTTGACGAGGTCGCCGACGCGATGTTGTTTGACCCAGGCGTCGAACTTGTCGTCCACCTGCTTGATGCCGAGGGAAACGCGCCGCGCTTCGGCGTCTACGCGCAGAACGCGCGCCGTGACGGGTTCGCCCTTTTTGAAAACTTCGTGCGGATTGGTGACGCGGCCGGTCCAGCTGACGTCGCCGACGTGAACGAGTCCATCGAAGCCGTCTTCGATTTCGATGAAAGCACCGAACTCCACGATGTTGCGGACTTTTCCGGTGACGACGGTGCCGACCGGGTACTTGTCCGCCGTGAGCAGCCATGGATCGGGCTGCGCTTGCTTCATACCGAGCGAAACGCGGCGGTCGCTGGCCTTGATGTCCAGCACAACGACGTCGACTTCGTCGCCGGCCTTGACGACCTTCGAAGGCTGCACGGATTTTTTTGTCCAGCTCATTTCGGTGGCGTGCACGAGGCCTTCGACGCCCTGCTCGAGTTCGACGAATGCGCCGTAGTCGACGACGCCGACGACTTTGCCCTTGAATTTGCCGCCGGCCGGATAACGATCGGCCGCGTCGATCCAGGGATCTTTCGACAATTGCTTGAGGCCGAGCGAAACGCGCTGCTTGTCCTTATCGAACTTCAAAATGATGACGTCGAGTTCCTGCTCCGGCTTCACCACGTCGGAAGGGTGCTTGATGCGGCCCCAGCTGAGGTCGGTGAGGTGCAGCAAGCCGTCGAGCCCGCCGATGTCAACGAACGCGCCGTATTCCGTGACGTTTTTCACGGTGCCGTGCACGGTCTGGCCTTCGCTCAGATTTTGGAGCAGTTCGGCGCGCTTGGCATGAAGGTCTTCTTCGAGCAGGGCGCGGCGGCTGACGACGATATTGCCGCGGCGGCGGTTCAACTTCGTGATGCGAACCGGCACTTCCTGGCCGATCAGACCGTCAAGATTCTGCGTCGGGCGCAAATCGTATTGCGATCCGGGCAGGAATGCGCGGACGCCGACATCGACCACGACGCCGCCCTTGATGCGGTCGACGACTTTGCCGGTGAGGGTTTCTTTCGCTTTGAAGGCGGCTTCGAGCTTTTCCCAGGTCCGGCGGCGCAGCACTTTTTGATAGCTGACGATCGTGTAGCCGTCTTTTTTCTCGCCGGTGCGCTGGACTTCGATCGTCGCGTTCGGATCCGGACGCGGAATTTCCGTCTCCGCAAATTCCGCCGCGGGGATGAGGCCTTCGGTCTTCATGCCGAGGTCCACGACCACGCCGTGTTCGGTGTACGCGACGACCTTTACTTCCAGAATTTCATTTTGCGCGTGAGCTTCCTGCTGCTCATCGTACTCAGCCATGATCTTGCTCATCTCTTCCGAACCCGCGGCTTCCTCGGCGGCAGCTTCGGCCTCGGCGTCGGGCGCGTGTGCGGCGGCGAGAGGCTCGGCGGGCGCAGGAGCGGCGCTTGCTTCGGGTTCAGAATGAGCGGTGGTCACTTCGGGCGTAGCTTCTTCGGGGTGCGATTCTGTTGCTGGGGCTGCTGCTGTGGCTGATACGGGATGATCATTGTCAAACGACATGGTTGATGGCCTCCGGGATACGTATCCCTAGTTCGATGAATTAATTCCTTGCGGAATCCCTGCTGGGGGTAAAGCCCCTGGTGGGGTAATGCAAGGTTGCTGTTTCGCAGTACCGCTGGGATGTTCACAATCCGGCCACCCCTGACCAGACTGCGAAGCAGCTCATGGGACAGAAAGATGCTGCCGGCGTGGAAAACGCTGCAACAGTGTAAGGATACAGGCCGAAATGAGGGCGTGTCAATAAACGGAAGTTCTGGAACTAGGCGCGCGCTAAGACAGATTCCCTCGTTCGGGAGAATTCCTAGCCGTTCTTATTGGTCGGCCAGAGATTTCTATCCTCTCTGGGTAATTCCAAGACTTCAAGATTGTCGTGCAATGCGTATCGTCCGAAGCGACCACGTTGCTCCTGTGTGCATACCCTAATGACAAAACGGCTTCCAATAGCTCGTAGTTGTGTGGGAATCAGTTCTGTAGGTACGTCCCAATAAGCTCCTCCATCCGCCAGTCCCAATCCGTAAGTTCTTACAAAAAGAATCTTCGTCAAGCCTTCGGGAAGATGAAATATCACTTCAGCCGGTTCAACCATCACACCGTTTTCGAGTCCATACTTCATGCGCGCGCGCGGGAGGAGTGGCCGACTTCGCGGCGGAAGTCGGTGGAATGGACTTCGATGGTGCGGCACATTTCGAAAAGGCGGGAGCGCATGCGCTCGCCGATCCGATCGGCAAGGGAATCTTCTCGAACCGCGCGCAATGCCTCGCCTTGCGGCGTGCGGGCCGGTTTGCTTTCGGGTTTTCCTGCGTCGAGATAATTCGTTGTGACGAGCGTGGTCAATCGCGCGTTATAGCGCGCATTGAGCACGAGGCCAATCGTATCGAGCACCCACGCCGATGGTTTGCTGGCGCCAAGATCGTCTAGCACCAGAACTCCCACGGTTCGAATCGGCTCGAGGATGCGCAACTCCGTGGACTCGCTTCCCGGGTTGTAGCTTGCTTGAATGTCTTTGAGCAGTTCGCGGTAATCGCAGAAAAGTCCTTGATGGCCGCGGCGGATTAATTCTTTGAGGCAAGCGACGGCAAGATGAGTCTTTCCGACGCCGGAAGGGCCCATCAGCATCAAACCTTTTTCGCCGCTTCCGGGGAATTCCGCGACGAATTTTTCCGCCAATAACTTCGCGGCTTTTAAGGACGACGAGTGCTGCGGAATTTCGCTCACGTCCGTGCTGTAGCTTTCGAAGTCGCAATGTTCGTAGCGCCTGGGAATGCGCGCGCGGTCCATCACGCGCGAGGCGCGCTCTTCCATGCCGCAATCGCAAGGCGCGGCCATTGTGCCCGCGGCGTCCGGGCGCGGGACCATCTTCCATCCGGTGCCGCGGCAGAGTTGGCAGTTATCGAGAGGCATCGGAAGAAAGCATAAGGGCGCGCGGCGCGAACGGCAAGCCGCGGCGGGTGTGAATTAGTGTGGATGAAATTTCGCGAGAAGAAACGGCTTAACGAACGAAGCGCACACGCGTCGGCACAATCGCATGGCGAGGCGGTTTTTCGGAACCATGCAGGGAAGACACGCGCGAAAGCTCCTGCTGGACAACGGTCGCAAACTCGGTCATCTGCTTTTCCATTTCGACCATTTTTTCGCGCATGTTCAAGATGATTTCGATGCCGGCAAGGTTCACACCCATGTCTCGCGCGAGCGTGATGATTACTTCGAGCCGCTCCAAATCGGAATCAGTGTAAAGCCGTGTGTTGCCGTCCGAGCGCGAGGGTTTTAACAAGCCGACGCGTTCGTAAAGACGCAGCGTCTGCGGATGCAGTTTATACAGCTCCGCCACGGCGCTGATCATGTAGCCGGCCTTCGCACGAGTTTTTCTGCGTGGGCACATGTTAAAAGTTCTCAGTTTTCAGTCGTCAGTTTTCCGTAAAACCATCCGCAAAGCCGTTTTTGTTTTTGCGGAAAACCGAAAACTCAGTACTACCGCCTGTCCTTTCCCTCAAACTCCCGCTTTGCCGAACAAATCTTTGCGGGGATCGTCCGGCGCGACCGTCTCGAGTTCTTTCATCAAATTCCGCACGCGTTCGTCCGTCGGCGGCGGAACAACGACCTGTATTTCCACGTATTGATCGCCGCGTTCGCCGCTGCGCGCGCTCGGCACGCCCTTTTCCTTCAAGCGCAGCGTTTTTCCGCTGTTTGTTCCCGGCGGAATGCGCACCAGCGACCGGCCATCGATCGTGGGCACTTCGATTTTTGCGCCGAGCGTCGCTTCCGTCACCGTCACCGGAATCTCGGTGTAGAGATCGTTGCCGCGCCGTTCGAAAAATTCATGCGGTTTAACCGCAACGGCAAGATAAAGGTCGCCGGCGGGAGCGCCCATCGTTCCGGCATTTCCCTTGCCGGGAACGCGCACGCGGCCGCCGTTTGCCACGCCGGCCGGGATTCGCACGTCGATCGATTCGTTGTGCCGCACGCGGCCTTCGCCGCCGCACGTTTTGCACACGGTGCGCAGTTTGCCGGTGCCGCCGCAGCGATTGCAGGGAACGTTGAATTTCATTTTGCCGGCGGCTTGCTGAATCGTGCCGCTGCCGTTGCACGTCAGACAGACTTGCGGCGCGCCGACCGCGCCCGTGCCGTGGCACGTCTGGCAGGAATCGAGGCGCGTAATTTGAATTTTCTTTACGGCGCCGCGCACGGCGTCCCAAAAATCGATCTCGAACCGGTATTCCAGGTCCGCGCCGGTTTCGGCTTCTTCTTCCACGCTCGCGCCGCCGCGTCCGCCGAAAAACGAGCTGAAGAGGTCGCGAAAACTTCCGCCGCCCGCGCCGGCGCCGCTCCCGCCGCCAAAATCGAAGCCTTCGAAATTGAAATTCACGTCTCGGCCGGCCGCGCCCGGTGATCCGGCGTACCCGCCCGGCGGGGCGCCGTCGCTGTAAAAGCCGTACTGGTCGTACATCTGCCGCTTTTTGGTGTCAGAAAGGACGTCGTAGGCTTCCTGGAGTTGCTTGAATTTTTCTTCCGAAGCCTTGTCGCCGGGATTCAGATCGGGGTGATATTTCCGCGCGAGCTTTCGAAAAGCGGTGCGAATATCTTTTGCGGTGGCCTTTCGCGGCACGCCTAGCAGTTCGTAATAATCCGTTTTGCTCGTCGTTGGCATTTCGGTCCAAAGACTTCTGCTTCCGTCAAACGCAAATCGCTTCGCGTGGAAGAGAGCCTTTTAAGGCTCTCTTCCCACCGATCACTTACAACTTAAAACTGAAAACTTCTTCAGTTCGGGCGCTTCGCTTCGTCCACGTCCACATACTCGGCGTCGATCACATCGCCGGGTTTGTTCGCGTTGGCTTGCGAACTTCCCGCGCCAGCCCCACTCGCGCCGGCACTCGCCGCATCGGCTTGCTGTCCCGGCGTTGCTTCATTGGCTTTGTAAAGTGTTTCCGCCAGTTTGTGCAACGCGCGCTCCACGTTTTCCGTGGCCGTACGCAACCGCGCGGTACCGCCTTCGTTGATCGCTTTCTTTGCGTCGTCGAGCGCTTCCTCGGCGGCCTTCACGTCCGCTTCGGGCAGCTTCTCGCGGCTTTCCTTGATCGTTTTTTCCGCCTGGTAGACCAAGCCGTCCAAACGATTGCGCGATTCGACTTCTTCCATCCGCCGGCGATCTTCTTCGGCGTGGGATTCGGCTTCGACGCGCATCTTTTCCGCTTCTTCCTTGGTCAAGCCGGTCGAGGATTGAATTGTGATCTTCTGTTCCTTACCGCTGGCCTTGTCTTTCGCGGAAACGTTCAGGATGCCGTTCGCATCGATGTCAAACGTGACTTCGATTTGCGGAATCCCGCGTGGAGCGGGCGGAATGCCGTCCAGCTTGAAGGTGCCGAGCGAACGATTGTCCTTTGCGAATTTGCGTTCGCCTTGCAAAACATGAATTTCCACGCCCGGTTGATTGTCGGAAGCGGTGGAATACGTTTCCACTTTGCGCGTGGGGATCGTCGTGTTGCGCGCGATCTGCGTGGTCATCACGCCGCCGAGCGTTTCGACGCCGAGCGAAAGCGGCGTTACGTCGAGCAGCAAGATGTCTTTCACTTCGCCGGCCAGCACCGCGCCTTGCACCGCCGCGCCCACCGCCACGACTTCGTCCGGGTTCACGCCCTTGTGCGGCTC
>DATGEI010000053.1:0-53724 GCA_035310365.1 Candidatus Acidiferrum sp. | reverse complement strand
GGGAGTCAACAGATGCTCTGAACCGTCGAGATGCGAACGGAAACGGACGCCATCGTCGGTAACTTTGCGAAGCTCAGAAAGACTGAAAACCTGGAAGCCACCGGAATCGGTCAGAATCGCGCGGTTCCACGACATGAATTTGTGTAAGCCGCCCATGCGGCGAATGAGTTCGTGACCGGGACGAAGATAGAGGTGGTAGGTATTGCCGAGAATGATTTCGGCGCCGAGTTCTTCGAGCGCTTCGTTGCGCAAACCTTTCACCGTCGCTTGCGTGCCGACGGGCATGAAAAAAGGCGTTTCCACCGTGCCGTGCGGCGTGGTCAAGAGTCCGCGGCGCGCGCGCTGGTCAGTCTGTGAAATGGAGAAGTGAAAACCCACGTTGCGAGTTTAGCAGGCTAACCGAGCGCGGGGAAAAGGCGAGGCAATCACCGCTGAACTTCAGTCGATTTGGCCAAAACGAAGACGGAGCGAAATGTGAAAAGGGACAGACATCTGCAGCAAAGTGGAAGGGCTTTTCACACTCCTGTAATGTGCGCGTGGGTAACACAGATTCTGCAATCCATTAATTGCAATGTTTTCAATTACTTACAATCGCTCTGGGAATTGGGCGCTCGCGCGACAGTTGGCCACTGCCTTGCACTCTCTACTTGGACGGAAGAGTGGGTGCGCTCCCAGCACACTCTAGAAACGAGACGGAAAAAAGACATGAAATCATTTCTTACGCATGCTGTACTCGCGGTGGCGTTGATGTTCGGACTTGCCGGGGTGGCAATGGCCGACGACATCCATCTCTGCGATACCGCAGCCCAATGCAACAACAATGCCCTGACCTTGACCAGCGGCCCAAATTTATTCCTCTACGGAAAGAATTCGACTGGCGGCAATGTGTATATTGCAGTTCTCACTCCGGAGAACGACACACTCGACGGATTCGTTACCGGCCAAAAAGCGGGAGATTTCTACTCGCTTGTCGGTGGGCTCCTTGGCCAAAGCCTGACTGTTAGTGTCGCCCAGCCTGATTTCGCTCCGCTCGAGAGCAATTACAATGGCGCAACGGGCCTAACGGCTTCCAGCTTCGATATTTCGCTGGTTAGCCTGGGTGCGCTCAGCCTCAGCGAGAACAGCTTTGCCCAAGTTGGACCGTTTGGTCCGGGCACAGTCGAATTGGCATTTATCGTTTCGGACGGAGTTGTGACCGCCGTTACGCCCTATAGTTCTGACTTTGCAATCGGGACGCCGGCACCGGAACCTTCAACGCTGCTCCTGCTCGGCGTGGGCGTGCTCGGTCTGGCCCTTGCGGCTCACAAGCGTCCGTAAATCTCAGTTCAACCAAAATTCAACGCGCCGGGGAGCACTCCCCGGCGCGTTTTCTTTTTATTTCCATCTCAAAAAAAACTGTCTGCAGCTTTGCGTGTATTCCCGGCCAGTCGATTTCCTCGTGGCGTCACGAGAAGATGAAAGCAACGCCCACGCGCACCAAAACGTAAGCCGCCCAAACGCCAAACGCAATTCCGAACGAGCCACCGAACTTGAGTTTGCGCGGGTTCACCGCGGCAAATCCAATCGCAATGAGAAGCAAAATCCAGATTGTGAACACATCAATTTGTTTGCAGAGGGTCATCAACACCTTGGAGGTTCCTTCGGGAAGAAAAGCGCCCAGATTGGTTGCGATCGGATTTTCGATATCAATCGTGCCTTTCGGCTTGAGGAAGATAATCAACAGAAAAACGGGTGTACTGACGAGTGAGGTCATGCAGGCGTGCGCCGTAATCGCGAAAGATTGGCCAAACCCAATCGTGATGCCTCCCAACAAACTATACGCGCCCCACATGATTAAACAGGTTGCGATCATAATGAAGGCCGGAGCCACGGCGCCGCCGATGTACCCAAACACGGGAGCGAGCTTGGCGCCCATTTCCACTCGTTGTTCCTTTTGTTCCGCCGAGAGTTGCGCCGCACGAGGATCCTTTTCCATCTGCTGGGCGATTGCATCGCGCCAGTCCACGCGCTGCACGAAAATGGCGCTGGCCACGAGGCTAAGGACGACGAAGATCACCGAAGGTAAAACCCAAGTAGGCGTTCGAACAACGTCTTCAAACGTAGCCTTCGGGGAAAAGAGAACGCCCACGATTCGACCGAAACTACTTACCTTTTGCTGCGGCTGCGGAGCAGGGTCCGGCATGCCGACGGTTGTTGTTGCCATAAGAACGCCTCCACCACCAGTTTTCTAAAGAACGAGCGTGCCCAGTATTACGCGGGTATCTGAGGAAAATATCAAGAGGAACTGACAAGGCGGAGAGAAAGCGGGAAATCGAGCGGGCCGCAGGCCGAATTTCGCGCAATCCAAAGTAGAACGCCGTGAAATCTAGAGAAACCTGAATCTAAATTCGAGAACCCGAAGATTCTTTATATCCAACATAGCGCTAAATCCTTTCGTTTGTGTCTACAGGGTTTGGCAAGCCGCTTGCCAAGTTGTCAGACGCGGGAAATCCTACGCATATTTCAGGAGGGCAGTGTGAGACAGTTCTTGCGGGGTGTGGGAATTGTAGCAGTCCTTTGCGCGATAGCAGGGCTGCTGATTCCAGTCGGTATTGCACAGAACGCGGGCGGACGAATTGTCGGAAACGTCACGGACCCCAACGGGCAGTCCATTCCGGACGCCAAAGTAAGCATAGTCAATACGGCGACCAAGGTTCACTACGATGTGGTCGCAAATAAGGATGGATTTTTCCAATCCGCTGTCGTGCCGATCGGCCATTACGATGTGACGGTTGAATCGGATAACTTCCGCCCTACCACTTATGAAAGCCAGAACCTGCTGATCAACCAGGTGTTGCGGCTGGATACAAAGCTCGAAATCGGAAGCAAAACTGAAATTGTGGAAGTGAAAGGCCAGGCGGAAGTAGTCGAAACGGTGAATCCGACGATCGGCGCTTCGGTGGAGGGACGTACGCTAACAGATACGCCACTGAACGGGCGCAACGCTCTAAGCTTGGCATTGCTACAGCCCGGCGTGACGCCCACGAACGATGGGGATACCGGTTCGGGCCAATCTTACAACATTGCCGGTGGCCGGTCTGACTCTGTGACGTTTCTGTTGGACGGGGGATTGAACAACGAAAATCTCGGCAACGGAGTCGTGTTCAACCCGAATCCGGATACGATCGCGGAGTTTCGCATTCTAGAAAACAACTACACGGCGGAATACGGCCGCAACGGCGGCGGAATCATCACGGAAGTAACCAAGTCCGGAACGAACGAATGGCATGGAAGCGCATACGACTTTATTCGCAACGGCGACTTCAACGCGAACAATTTCTTCAACAAAAACGATCCGAATAACCTGCTTCCGCGCGATACTCTGCGTCGAAATCAATACGGCGGCACGTTTGGCGGACCAATCACGGTTCCGAAGCTTGTCCACGGCAAAGACCGCTTCTTCTTTTTCGTCGGCTATCAGGGCCAACGGCAGTCCGATTCGCAGTCATCGCCGGGAAACATCGTTTTTACGCCGGCCGAACTGGGCGGTGATTTTTCGCATGCGGCATCCAATGGCGGCGTTGATCCGGGCGTGGCTTGCTTTCTGACTGGACTCAACCACAACCAGCCTAATCCGAATAACGATCCTGCGCTCGCAGACGGAACACCTTGTATGGTGCCGAATCCAAACGGCCCCGGCCAGGTGCCGGGCACTGCCCATCCCTTCTTTCAGGGCAATTCCACGAATGCCTTCAACGGCATCATCGATCCAGCAAGAATTAACGGCGTCGCGCAGAAATACATTGCGGCGGGGCTGATCCCGACTTCGCCAACCGGTGTGCTCAACGTACAAGCACCCGCCACCAACAACGACAATGAGTTAACCACGAAGTTCGACTTCAATCTGACGCAGAAGGATAGACTCTCGGTCACACTGGGCGGGAATAGGAATCCGACGTTGCAGCCATTCGCCGGCACCGGCGTCCTTGGCTATGCCGACACGACTTCGGTAAACAATTATTATTCCAATTTTGCTTACACTCGTACCATTTCGCCAGCGATCGTGAATGAGTTCCGGTTTACGGCCCAGCGGCAGAACATTTTACAAGACCAGCCGGCCAATCCGATCCCGACCCATACCGCGGTCGGGGAAACCGGCATTACACCCGACCTCGAATCCGGAGCGGCAAAACTAAGCTTCGCCGATGAAGGAACCAGGCTCGGATTTAGCATTCAAGGGCCGAGCCGGCTGATCAACAATACTTTTTCGACCAGCGATGTATTTTCGTGGACTCACGGCAAGCACACTTGGAAATTCGGAGGCAGCTTTACCGCCTACCAATTCAACACCACGTTTGACTTTTTCGGATCTGGCGAATTTGTCTTCGTCGGAGCCGGTGGCATTGGATCCGGCAACGACTTCGCGGATTTCGTATTGGGAATTCCTAACTTCTTCCAGCAAGGCCCAAATGCTCCGACGAACGCGCGCAGCAAATTGTCGTCCGGCTTTGCGCAAGACGAATGGCGCGTTACAAAGAACTTGGTATTAACCTTGGGCGTCCGCTATGAGTATTCGACGCCGAAGGAAGATACGCATGGATTCACCTTCAACGTAATTCCAGGCCATCCGCAGTCCACCGTGTTTCCAGGTGCGCCGAACGGACTGGTTTTCCCCGGTGACGCGAATGCTCCCCGTGGAGTCAATTTCCCCGATAAGAAGAACTGGGCGCCGCGTATCGGTTTTGCCTGGGCGCCCGGCGGAAGTTCGAAAACGAGCATCCGAGGTGGATTTGGGACGTTCTACGACATCCTGAAGGCTGAGGACAACTTCCAGGACAATGGGCAGCCGCCTTTTTTTGCAGCAGGCTTCGCGCCATTCTCTCCCGTGACCACGAATCCGACAGCGGATCTTCCCTTTCTCTCCGATCCATACGGAAGCACGGGCGCTGTCAATCCGTTTCCGTCAAAGCCGCCTGACCACAACGCCAACTTTGCAGCGGCCGGATTTCTGCCCTTCGGAAGCACTTCCATATTCCTCGACGATCCACATCTGAAAACACCGTACATCTACCAATACAATTTGAGCATTCAGCGGGAAATTGCGCGGAACACAAACCTGCAGGTGGGTTACGTCGGAAGCAGTGCGCACGGGTTGACATCCCTTGTTGACATTAACCCGTTCCTTCCGGGCACGAGTGACAGAGTACTGAATCTGTTACCCGGCAATAGCTCCTGCGATGCCAACACGGCCTTTGCCTGCAGCTACAGCAATCTGTTGGAGTTCCAGAATGTGGCGAGGGCTTCTTACAATGGTCTGGTGACGAGCGTCACGCGGCAGCTGACCGATACGCCCATCTTGGGCCGTACTTACCTCACTTTCGGTTACACGTATTCCCATTCCATCGACAATGCGTCGGGCTTCCGCAACAATACTTTCCAGGTCCCGACCTTTCAGCACGAACTCTTGCGGGCGTCGTCAGACTTTGACGTAAAGCACCGCATTACGTTCAGCGGCGGATGGGATTTGCCATTCGACAATTATTGGAAGTCTGGACCGAAGCGCTTGACGCAAGGCTGGAGCCTCTATCCAATCTTCTCCTGGCGGCAAGGCTTCCCACTCACGGTTTTCGGTGCAGTGGACACGAGCGGTGCATTCACGAATCCGGGGGTGACGGGAGTTGGAGATTTCGCTCCACTCGCAAATCTGGCCGGGTCGGGGGCAATCGCTACTTTTAATCCACGCCAGGCACAGACGTTGAGCGGCGACCTCTCCGGTACCAATACGGGGAATTTCTTTTTCAATCCGGGGGCGTTTACAACGGCACAGGTGGGCAGTAGGTCGGATGCGTGCCAAGTAGTTTCACCGAGCTGCTTCCCCTCGACGGCCCAGGTTGTTGCAAATCCCGGGCTGGCGACATACGGGAGCTCGGCGCGTGGCCTCTTCCGCGGCCCGGGGCGAACCAACCTCGATATGTCGATTGCAAAGACCACGGCGATTACGGAACGGCTGAAGCTCGAAATTCGGGCCGACGCGTTCAATCTCCTTAATCACGCGGAATTCGCCGACCCAATCACCAACATCGCGTCCCCGCAGTTTGGCCAGATCGTGGCCACGGGGAGCAATGTCTCAGGCAATTCCCCACTTAGCCGTGTACTGCAGCTTGCAGCAAGATTCACCTTCTGATTCGAATCTTACTGGAAGAACAGCTCGGCTAGCACGAACCAATCTGCATCACATGTTCGAAAGGGGGCCTCTTCCGAGGCCCTCTTTTTTCTTTTGTATCGGTTTTCTGATTTGAATCAGAATATAGCGCGCGGAGCGGTTTCACCCAGCCGGCGGGCGTGGCAAGCGCAACGGTCGCTGATTTCGAGGAGTGGTGCGTCTCTCATCGCTTCTCCACCGGCACGACAAATTTCAGCGCTGTGTGCGTCGCCGAAAATCCAACCACCTTCACATCTTTCAATCCCGCCTTCCTTCCAATCCGCAGCACATCATTTTCCGAAATCTCCTTGCGCCCCTTCGGATAAACAATCCACAGCCCCGTTGACCCGCGCATCACTTTCGCGATATTCGTCGCGCGCGCGAGTTCCTTCTCCGTTTCCGCCGCCAGGAAAATCCACTCCGCGTCGCGCGCAATCGCCCCCCGCGAAAATCCCGGCGAAATCTCTTCCAGTTCCGCCGCAAATTCCGCTTCCAGCTTTCCGATCACCGTTACCTTCGCACCCCGCTTCACGCCCAGCTTCTCCATTCGCGACTTCGGATGCAAAATCTTGTGCGCCCATTTTTCGGCGAGCGGCCCAATTTCAAATACAAACATTCCGTCCCGCGACTCCACCCGCAGCTCTCCGTCCACCGCCTTCACCGACTTCATCTGCGCAAACGGAATCTTCCATCGCAGCTCATCGCCACGGAAAACAATCTCGCTCGTCTCCAGCAGCGCCTTGCCTTCCGCTCTTTTCCTGCCGCTTCGCACCACGCAGTTCGCTTCGTTTCCCACGTTGCCCCCGCCCGCGCTGACTCATTCCGCGCATCTCTGACACATCGCTCGCCGCTTCCGACTTCCCGCCGTTACACTATTTGTTTCGGCCCATGTCTTCCACCGCCACAACTGCCACTCCGCCGCGCACCGATTGGTCGCTCATCTGGGCGCAACGCGGCTTCCGCTATTTCTTTTTCGCCATGTTCATTTCCCTTTTCGGCAGCGGCATGAACTTCGCCGGCGTCAGTTGGTACATCCTCGCCACCACGCATTCTACCGTGAAGGTCAGTTGGCAGGTGATCGTCGCCATGGCGCCCGGCCTGCTTGTTCCCTTCGTCGGCGGCGTGCTCATCGATCGATTCGACCGCCGCTACCTCGGCGTCATTCTCGATTTCGTTCGCGGCATCGCCGTCCTCGGCACGGCCTACGTCGCCTTCAGCGGCCGCCTCGAACTCTGGCATCTTTACGCCATCACACTCGTCACCGGTATCGGCTCGGCCATGTACTGGGCCAACGTAAATTCGCTCGTGCAGGAAGTGATCCCTGCGAGCCAGTTCACCGGCGCCAACGCCGCTGTGCTTATCGGCGTGCAAACCGGAATGTTATTCGCCGGCGCCTTCGTCGGCTTCATATACGACCGCGCCGGCATCGCCGGAATTCTCGGCATCGACGGCCTCACCTACTTCGTCTCCGCGTGGTGCCTTTTTCACATGCGCCGCGGCTACGTTTCGCCGCGCGATCATCTCGCAAAATATCCGCGTGAATTTTCCGAAGCCACCGAAGTCACCTCCGCCGCGCTCGAGTCCGGCGAAATTCCGGAGGTCGCCGAAGCCGGTCTTTCCCTCGCCGTCTATTCCGACATAAAAGAGGGCTTCGCGTATCTCAAGCGGCAGCCCATCGTTCGCGTTCTTGGCATCACTCATTCCATTCTCATGGGCGGCATCGTCAGCGCAAACGTCCTAATCGTCGCGCTCGCCAGCTACATTCTCCATGCCGGCCCGCGCGCCTTCGGTTACCTCGAAGCCGGCTGGGGACTCGGCGCCATTCTCGGCGGCTTGCTCGCCAGCCAATTGCCGCAGCGCCTCCGCCTCACTCTCTATGGCATTTCTCTCGCTGGCCTCGCCATCGGCCACGTCGCCATGCCCTTTTTTACGTTCGTCGCCGCCGCCGTGTTTTTCCAGATCGTCTTCGGATTTTTCCGCGCTCTCTCCGGCGTCGTCGCGCAAGCCACGCTCATGTCCATCGTGCCGCGCCACTTCATGGGCCGCACTCAATCGGCCATCGCCATCCTCACCACGATACTGCAAATCCTCATGAGCTTCGCCCTCGGCTGGGTCTCGCAACAATTCTCTCTCGTCACCGGCTTCTGCCTGATCGCGCTGCTTTATGTGGTTGGCACCCTCTCCGCCTTTCGTGCGCGGCATCTGATTCGCGCCAGTCCGCCGCACGAGGCCTGATCACTCTCGGCTCGCCGCGGCAACCTTTCGCGCCTGTTGCCCCATGCGGCACTTTAGTACCACGGTTCCATGTCCCGCCGCGCGCAAAACTCCGATTCTTTATGCTGGTTCGCGCTTTTTCACTCGACGCGATGCCGGAATTCCCCGCTGGAGGTTTTTATGCGCCGGTCAATGACCATGTTTCTCGCGGCGAGCTTCGTTTGCGCTCTCCCGCTCTGCGCCCAGGACCCGCAACCGCAATCTCTCGGCGACATCGCGCGTGAGGCGCGCAAAGCCAAAGAAGAGCGCGATAAAACCGCCGCGAAGCCCGCAAAGGTTTTCAACGAAGACAATTTCCATTCCAGCGCCGCGGGAAAAGCCGACCTCTCCCAATTGGCGAGCCCCACCGCCTCTCCCACCGAACGCATGGTCGCCGCGCGCCGCGCGATCGCTCGCGGAGAGCAGTTGCTCGACACGCTCGATCCCATGACCCGCACCACTCTCGCCGAGACGGCCTTACAGGGACAAAACGTCGACTTCCCCGGCCGCCGCGCTTGGGAAGAAAAACTGTTCGCAGCCAAGGAACACTACGTCTCGCACGGCCGTGAACTCTTTCGCGAGACGAACGCGCTACTCAACAATATGGAAACGTTGTCCTCGAGCGGCAAGGCCGACCCCAACGACCCGCGCATGACCGACATTTCTCATCGCGCCCTTCAGCTCATGCAGGACGCCAACAAAACCGACGCCGATTTTCAGGCCATCGTCCTCGAAGGCCAGGACCTCGCCAAACGCGCCGCGAACCACTAATCTCGCCGCCGGCAGACTTTCGCGAACACGCTGGCATCCCGTCGGCCACGCCGGCACACTTCAGCAAACCGAAAACTAAATTGGTGGAGACACACCATTGCCATTTTGGATTGCGCCACCGAACCGGTCGCTTTGCCTACGCTGATTTGGTTTCAGGACTTTCCGGCGCGGTCACTTGCACGCCCCGTCCGCCCAGCAATTCCACGGCGGACTGGTACAACTTATTTCGCAATTGATATCGCTCGTTCGCCCGCGTCACATAGCGCACTTGCATCTCAATGCCCGCCGGTCCTGGCCGCACGTTGATCGCCGGCGTCGCGCTAATGGAAGCCAGGTCGCGCGAACCGGCCGCGCGCTGCCATTCGATCTCCGCTTGCTTCGTGCTCTCTTGCGTCGCCTCGAGCACTTTCTTTTGGATCGCCGCCACCAGCGGAAACGGATCGCGCCCCGGAGGAATGGTGATCTGCAGTTCGTCCCAGAGCCACTGCCCCGACGTCGAAAAATTAAAGTAGTGCCCTTCAATCGCGAAACTATTCGTGAACGTCACGCGCCGTCCCGTCGGATGGCCGGAGTCGGTCCAATTCCCTGTTTCCAGCAGCACCGTGTGAAACATTCCCGTCTCCACCACCTCGCCGGTCACTCCGTTGATCTCCACCCAGTCGCCCAGCCGGATTCCATTCTTGCCCATCAGCACAAACCACCCGATAAAGCCAACGATGAAATCCTTCAGCGCCACCGTGAGCCCCGCGCCAGCCAGCCCGAGAAAAGTTCCCAATTGATTCGGCGGTCCAAGAATCACCAGCAGCGCAAGCAAGACCGCGAGCACTTGCAGCGTCACCCGCGTCACCGCTCGCAGCGTCTGCACCTGCCGCCGGTCCAGCTTCAGCGTCCCCAGCAGTTTTTCCAGCCACGAATCGAAGAAAATCCCCACGAGCAAAAGCCCCAGCACAATCGCCACGCCAATTAACATCTGCTTCACGACACCGCTTTGCCGGAGGGAAACCAATCCCATCCACTGCGCGTAGACTTCGGAAAGTTCTCTTTCGTTGGCGGCGCGCTTGTCCAGACTGGAAAGGTTGTGCTGATCGTCGGCCAGCGCCCTGGTAACTTTCAGCGCCGCTTTCGATTCGTCGTGGCTCCGCGTTTTCCGCAGATTCTTTCCAAGTGTGTCGGCGGTGGCGCCGGAATCCGCCGCTTCCGCGCCAAGTGAAGAGTGCGCCGCGAGATCCGGCGATTTACCTTTTTCCTCCTCGATCTGCGCCGCAAGCGTCTTGTGCTGTTCCTCGGCTTCGGACGCGGCCGCATCCGCTTCGCTCTTTGCCTTATTCAGCAGTTGCAGTTTCTGGCGCAGCGCGGCCCACTCCGCAAAGTGGTGCACGAGCCCAAGCTGGCCTGGCGCGGCTTGCGGAAATTTTATTTCCGCATTTTTTCCATGCTCTGCGTCTTCATGGGACTGTTTCAGCTGCGCAATGCGTCCCCGCTTGTTTCCGCCCGCTTCGCTCAGATCGCCGGTGGCGTCCTCCACTTCGTTGTCCGCCAGATCCAGCGAAGACTTTGCCAAATCAAGCTGTTCGCTCAATTCTTCCTTGCGGTTTCCGTCCGCTTTGGCAACTTCGGCGGTCAATTGCGTCACTTGGCCCCGCAGCATTTGCTGCAGTTTTTGCGATTTGAGCAGACGCGCCTGGATTTCCTGCGCTTCCTTGGTCAGTTCGGGCGGGTGCGCATCCGCGTCGCGCAGCGCGATGTCGAATGCGAGGTCCAGTTCGTGATCGCCAATCGTCAACGCGTCTTTCGCCAGCGTCTGTTCTTCCGGGCTGTCCGCCAATTGCGCCAATTTCCGCGCCGTCCCGAGCGCCGACTGGTCCACCAGTTGCGCCGCGGCAGCCTTCTTCGCCTTGGTGGTCGCCGCGTTCGCGGACTCGCCGGCCCGCACGATTCCATAAATCGTCGCGCTCAACCCCGCCAGCAGCACCACCGTCGCAATTTTTTGCGCTGTTCTCATTCGTTCTCGCTCCATGATGGTACCAGTTTGCCCTTTGTCCGCGAACTACCCGCTGAAAGCAAAACGCCCCCGATGCTGGCTGGGGGCGTTTTGCTTTTGTAATTCTATTCTTTCTAGAGGTAATCGCGCGACGGGCCTTCCAAAAACGCCCGCAACTTCCGCGAGCGCGAAGGATGCCGCAGCTTGCGCAGCGCCTTCGCTTCGATTTGCCGAATGCGCTCGCGCGTCACCGCGAACGACTGCCCCACTTCTTCCAGCGTGTGTTCGCTGCCGTCATCGAGGCCAAAGCGCATCTTGATCACTTTTTCTTCGCGCGGCGTCAGCGTCTTCAGCACCGAAGAAGTCTGTTCCTTCAAGTTCAGGTTGATCACCGCATCCGAAGGCGAAACCACGGCCTTGTCTTCGATGAAATCGCCAAAATGCGAATCTTCTTCTTCGCCGATCGGCGTCTCGAGCGAAATCGGCTCTTGCGCAATTTTCAAAATCTTGCGCACCTTGGACACCGGAATGTCCATCCGCTTGGCGATCTCTTCGCTGGTCGGCTCGCGCCCCAGCTCCTGCACGAGCTGCCGGCTCGTGCGCACCAGTTTGTTGATCGTTTCGATCATGTGCACCGGAATACGAATCGTGCGGGCTTGGTCCGCGATCGCGCGCGTGATGGCCTGGCGAATCCACCACGTCGCGTACGTGGAAAATTTATAGCCGCGGCGCCATTCGAACTTGTCCACGGCCTTCATCAAGCCGATGTTGCCTTCCTGAATCAGATCGAGGAACTGCAATCCGCGGTTCGTATATTTTTTCGCGATGGAAACAACCAAGCGAAGGTTTGCTTCGATCAATTCCTTCTTCGCTTGTTCCGCTTCCGCTTCGCCGCGGTGAATGAACGTCAGCGTGCGCTTCAGTTCCGTCAGCCCGACTTCGCTCGCGTCCTCAATGTCCTTCAGCTCCGAACGGCGCGTGCGCAATTCCTTGCGCGCATCGGCCGCCACGTCGCCCTTGGCCATGTCCACGCGGCGTTCGAGGCGTCCCGCTTCGCGTTCGAGCGATTGCAAACGCTCGACCGTGCCGCGCATTTTGTCGATCAGCCGCTTCTTTTCGAACGGATTGAAATCCAGATCGCGAATTTCCAGCGAAATTTCCACGCGCGTCCGCGCCACCGCCCACTTCGCGCGAACGTAAGGCTTCTTTTTCGATTTCGCCGTCTTGTCCAGCTTCACGGCTTGCTTCAGCGCCGTGTCGTAAAGCTTCGCGATCTTTTCGATGTGCTTCAGCGTCTGCTTCGTCTTGTTGGCGATTTTTTCTTCGGTCAGCTCTTCATCGTCGAACTGGACGATTTCCTTGATCGACCGCGCGCCCTTGCGCAAATCGTCGCCGACCGCGATCAATTCCTTGATCACGATGGGCGAGCGCGTGATGGACTTCATCACGACGAGTTGGCCGCGTTCGATGCGCTTCGCGATGGTCACTTCGCCTTCGCGCGTCAACAAAGGCACGGTGCCCATTTCGCGCAGATACATGCGCACAGGGTCGTTGGTTTTTTCAAGCGAACCCGGCGTCAAATCCAGGTCGCTGCTGCCTTCATCGGAGTGCGCGTCGTCCTTCGTGTGCGCGTCGCGCTCGGCGCCTTCCACCGAAAGCTCGACGGCGCGCGCCGCTTTCGCCGACGCCTGGTCTTCGTAAATTTCAATTCCGTTGCGTTCAAACGTGGTCAATAAATCGTCGATTTCCTCCGAAGAATGCACTTCGGCAGGAAGCGAATCGTTCACTTCGTCATAAAGCAAGTAGCCGCGCTCTTTTCCCAGCACAATCAGCGCTTTTACTGCCTCGTATTTTTCTTCCAGAACCTGCTGCGCCACTCATTCCTCCCGCTCTCAGAGACCGCCATCAAAACACACTTCGGCTGCAACGGGACTAAAATCCGCAATTGATACACGTTCACAGGGACGCGCGCTCGCACGTTTGGGGAGGTTCCCCGGCTCACTCAAAATTTTGTGTGAAGCTTTTTGCGCTGCGCCCGCTGCTCTTCCGCTTTTACCGTACGCCGCCCGTAATCGCGTCCCGGTGGCCGATCCCTGCCGCTCACTGCATTCATATAGATGCACTTAGGGGCAGTTTCGTTACCCGCGAAACCCTTCTACGCTACATGGGTAAGTCCTCTGTAGTCAATGTTTTAATTAGTGGAAAACTGTGGGAAACCGCCCTGGCGCTAGGCTCCTGCGGCGAGCCGCCGCATCAGCTCCTGTTTTTTCGTCAAGAGCTCGCGCATGGCGGTGGCGGTCGGGTTGGCTTCAATGCCTCGCTGCACTTCGGCGAGTTCGCGCTCCACCTGTTTGCGGGAAAGGGCTTCGAGGCAGCTTTGCGCCTCGTCCCAGGAGCCTTCTTGCGCTTCTTCGAACAGGATTTCGAACAGCATCCGCCGGTCGCGGTCTTCCAGCATGGCGCCGATTTCGGAAGGCTGGATAGGCTCACCGGAAAAGCTCGCGACGATGAGCGCGGCGAAGATTTTCTCGGTTTCCAATCCGTGATAGAGCTGTCTGGCTTGCAATTGTTGCGCAAGCTCGCGGCGGAACTCTTCCGCTTCGGCGAGCATTCGAATCAAGCGCCGCTCGACTTGTTTTGCGGCGCGGCCAACCAGCTCGGGCTGCGTTTTCACTTCGCTGCGTCGTTCGGATGCGGCTTTGCTCAGCGCGGCGCGCAGCACCGGCTCTTCGAGGCGCAATTGTTGCGAGATGCGCGTGGCCCATTCGGAGCGCAAAATGCGATTCGGAACTTTTTGCACGTACGGCAGCAAGTAGTTCACGGCGCGAAGTTTTCCTTCGCCGGTGGTCAGATCCATTTGCCGTGCACGCGAAATCAGATAGTCGACGTAAGGCGGCGCTTCGCGAAGCTGCTTTTGATAGGCGTCGGAACCTTTTTCGCGGATGAAGAGATCAGGATCGGCTTTCTTGTCACCGATAGACGGTAGCGCGAGCACGCGGACCTCGAAATCTTGTTCGAGCAACGCGGAGAGGGAGCGCTCGGTTGCGGCTTGGCCGGCAAAATCCGGATCGTAATTTACGATCACTCGTTTTGTGAATCGTCCAAGCAACTTGATCTGCGATTCCGCCAGCGCCGTGCCGCAGCTCGCGACCACGTTGCCGAAACCAGCGCGGGCTACGGCAATCGCGTCCATATAGCCTTCAACCAAAATGGCGAAATCCTGCCGGCGCAGTGAATCCTTTGCTCGATCAAGGTGATACAACACATTGCTTTTTGAATAGATCGGCGTTTCCGGCGAGTTCAAATACTTCGGCTGGTCGTCCCCGAGCGCGCGAGCGCCAAACGCGACGATCTTCGCCGATTCGTTCGCGATCGGGAATGTAATGCGGCGGCGAAAGCGATCGAAAAGTCGGCCACTTTGATCGCGCGAGATGAGGCCAGACTCAACGAGAAGTTTTTCCGGATATTTGATTTTCAGATGGCGAGTAAGCAAATCGCCGCCGCTCGGCGCGTAGCCGATGCCAAACCGCGAAATCGTGTCCCTATCGAGTCCACGATCTTCAAGGTAAGCCCGCGCCGCTTTTCCTTCCAAAGTGCCTTCGAGCTGCTTCACAAAATACGATTGCGCTTCACGGTGCATTTCCACGAGCACGGCGCGCTGCTGATTTTCCTTGCGCTCTTCGGGCGAGCGTTCTTTCGGCCGGGGAATCGCAATGCCGCACTTCTCCGCGACGATTCGAATCGCCTCGGGAAAGGGGCACTTTTCCATTTCCATCACGAATTTAAAAACGTCGCCGCCCACGCCGCAGCCAAAGCAGTGATAAATCTGTTTCGTCGGATGAACGGCAAACGAAGGCGATTTTTCCGCGTGAAACGGACACAGTCCGGTAAAATTCGCGCCGCTCTTTTTCAAGCGCACATATTCGCCGACAACCCGCACAATGTCGGCTTGCTGCTTAACCCGATCCGCGAATGATCCCGCTTCCGCCATTTCTAATTCCGCAATTCTACGATAGTGATCGCTTTGCCGCCGTGTTCTTCGCTTGCAAACGACGCCTTCGCGACTAGCGGCTGCGTCTTCAGGTATTCAGAAAGGCCTTTCCTCAAAGCCCCCGTCCCGTGCCCATGAATAATGCGCACTTGCGGCAAATGCGCCAGCGCCGCATCATCGAGAAATTTGTCCACGAGTTCCGTCGCTTCTTCGACCGTCATGCCGATCACATTGATTTCACTGGCCCCAGAACTCTCCCGCGGCGACGATTTTACCGACACTCCCGAATATGAGATTTGCTTAACCGCGGGCGGACCCTCAATTCCAGTAATTTCATCGAGGGAGATTTTCATGCGCAGCGGCCCGGCCTCGACTTCGGCGGAATTCCCGTCAATGCGACGAAAAATTAAAGTCTTCGCGAATCCGCGGACGCGAATCTTGACGCCCGGTTGCAGCCGTTCGGCCGCGACAGGCTGCAGCTCTGCTTGCGTGATGCCAAGGTCCGACTGCGATTCCGAAATCGTCTGCACAATCGCCGCGTTCAAATCTTCTTTCGCGCCGCCGCGAACCTCCTGCAATTTCCGCTTCGAACTCTTTTCCAGTTGCGCCCGCAGCTCGCGATCCTTCACCGCTTCCACCACGCTCGCCACATTTTGCTCGAAGCGCTTCTGCATTTCCGCGAATTGCGTTTCAAGTTCCGCAATTCGCTTTTGCTGGCGGCCAAGCCACTCCGTGCGCAATTTTTTTCGTTCTTCTTCCAGCGTGTGCCGCTCGTGCGTCATCTGCGTCTGCAGGCGATCCAATTCATCACGCGTGCGGTGCAGATACGCGATCAAGTCCGCCGCTTCGAGCGATTCCGGCGCCATCAGTTCCCGCGCGCGCTCAATGATCCGCGGCGTCAATCCCAGCCGCTTTGCGATCGCGATGCCGCTCGATCCGCCCGGAACTCCCACCGTCAAACGGTACGTGGGCCGCAGATTCACTTCGTCAAATTCCACCGCGGCATTCACAACTCCCGGCGAGGCCGCCGCGTACGTCTTCAGCCGGTCGTGGTGAGTCGTCGCCAGCACAAAACAATTCTTGGCACGCAATTCATCGAGCAATGCCACCGCCAGGGCCGCGCCTTCTTCCGGCGCCGTGCCGGTGCCCATTTCGTCCACAAGCACAAGCGAGTTCGGCGTCGCCAATTCCAGAATCGATTTCAGATTCAGCATGTGCGAAGAGAACGTCGAAAGATCCGCGGCGATCGATTGCTCGTCGCCGATGTCCACAAGCACTCGATCGAAAATCGGAAGCGCCGCCCGCTGCGCGGCAACCGGAATTCCCGATTGTGCAGACAGCGCGGCGATGCCCGTGGATTTGAGCGCCACCGTCTTGCCGCCGGTGTTCGGCCCGCTGATCACCAGCAATTTTTGATCGCCGCCGAGCGCCAGCGTCATCGCCACGATGGCGCGGCTCTCTTTGCGAAGCTTATCTTCGAGCACCGGATGGCGCAGCGCGGTGAAATTCAGCTCGGCGTCTTGCGCAAATTCGGGAATGGCCGCGTCGAAATCGCGCGCGAACCGCGCGCGCGCAAACGCGCTGTCGAGTTCAGCGATCGTCTTTGCGGCCGAAGCCAGCGGCCCGTTAACCATCCGCAAACGCTCCGTAAGGCCGCGCAAAATCCGAAATATTTCCGCAGCCTCTTCCTCGGAAAACTGCACAAGCTGGTTGTTCGCATCCACCGTTTCGAACGGCTCGACGAACACCGTCTGGCCCGTGCCGCTCGCGCCGTGAACAATTCCCTGCACGCCGCGGCGCTGTTCGGAACGGACCGGAATGACAAAGCGGTCGTTTCGCAGCGTGACGTAGTCTTCGCCTGCTTCCGCATTGCGCGCCCGCAAAATCTGTTTCAACGATTTCTGAATCGAATCGCGCGTTTGCAGAATGCTGGCGCGAATCTTGCGCAACTCCGGCGAAGCGTCGTCGCTGATTTCGCCGCCGGGCAGAATCGCGCGGCGAATCAAGCCGAGAACGTCGCGAAAATCGACCACCGATTCCGCGCGTGCCTCGAGCAGCGGAAATTTGCCTTCCTCTTCGCGAAATTGCTGGCGCAGCCACGAAGCCGTTTCGAGCAGCGACGCAACGTCGAGAAATTCGCCGGCTTCGAGCACCGTGCCGGGGCCTTCGATTTTCGCCAGCCAGTTTTCCGGATCGGCCAGCGCGCCGAATCCCAGCTCTTTTCCCGCGCGCAGCCATTCGCGCGCTTCGCGGATCAGCGCAAATCCTTTTTCCAACTCCGCGCGGTCCTGCGAAAATCGCAACGCGTCGAGCGCGCGCTTGCCCGGCGCGCACGTCGACCGTCCGCGCAACAAATCGCGCAGCTTTTCGAATTCCAGGATTTCTTCCGCCGGCCGAGACATAAATTTATCTTCCGAGTCTTTCCACCAAATACGAAACCGCTTCCCCGTGCGACCCCGCTACATGAACGGTGATGATTTTCTCCGTCTTCAATTTGTGAAACCTATTGCTTGCGCTTGCAGCAACCCGCCGGTTCGCCGCCGAATTCCTCCACCATCGCCGCGCTCAGCGCGTCCAGCGCGTCGGTCGCTTCATGCCCTTTGCTGCCCATGTTGTTGCTCATGAACGAAAAAATCAGCCGCTGTCCGTTCGGGAGTTCCGCATAGCCCGACCGCGTGCGCACGTGTTCCACCGAGCCGGACTTCGCGTGAATGCGCATCGTGGCGCTGGAATTTTTCAAACGATCCTCGAGCGTGCCGTCGAGGCCGGCAACCGGCAGTGAATCGTAATACGCGGCGAACCAGCTCTGTTTCGCCGCGTATTGCAGCAGCGCGACGAGCGCGCGCGGCGTTACAAGGTCGTGGCGCGACAGTCCCGAACCGTCGGTCTGCACCACATCTCCCGCGGCGATCCCCGCATCCGCATAAAACTTCGCGGCAAACGCGGCGTAATCATCGCTCGTCAGCGCCGCACAGTCTTTTGATTCCGCTTCCGGTTTCGTTTGCAGGCACGCCTGCCTCGCCGAAGTTCGCAGCAAACTCTCTGCATGCAAATTCTGGCTGATTTTGTTGACCAGCTTCACCGCTTCGCCCAGCGGCACCGAATTGTGCGTTGCAAGTACGATTCGCTCCGGCGCGGACTTCACCTCCGCCGCAACGGACTGCGCGCGAGCAACTCCACCCACTTTTACGCCGCGGTCTTCCAGCAACCGCTTCAACATCGCCGCCGCATGCAGAGCGGGCTCTTGGATGGCGAGCACAAGTTTGCGCGGTTTGCTCTGCGCAGGCAAACTTCCGCTTACGATCACTGCGTTCGAACCCGGCTCGCGCTTCAGCGTGAGGTCGGGCTTCGCGCTTGCCGCCGACGTCGCGACAGAATTCACGACACTAAAATCGGGCGTCGCCGGCGCGATTTCCACACGCACCGCTTCGCCGGGAACGTCACCCGGCGTCAGCGTCACCGCCACCGTGTTGTCGTCGATGATGATGGCGGAAACCGCCGCGCCGTATTCCCACACCATGTCGTCGATTTCCCATCCGTTCGGGTAGCGCTCGCGCGGAAAATAAGAATCGTCGCCCACAATATCGCCCGAGATTTCCTTCACGGCCGCCGCAATGAGCTGGTCCGCCAGTTCCACGACAATTTTTTCCGGCGGCCCGTCAAATTCCTCTTTCGTGTCATACGGAAACTTGCGATTCGAAAGGTTTGGGTCGCCGCGTCCCACAAAATAAACCGCGCCGGAGATTTTGCCGTCCGAAGAAGCGGCAGTTTGCGATTCCAGCGTCGTTCGAAAGCGATAGTCCGGCCCAAGCGTCGCCAGGGCCAGCGCCGTCGTGAACAATTTCATGTTGGATGCCGGAACAAAGTAGCGGTCCGCGTTTTGTTCGAACAGCACCTGGCCGCTTTTTGCGTCAACGATCAGAACTCCCCACGCCCCTTTCGCGGTTTGTTCCCCGCTCAGGATGCCGGCTGCGCGCGTGACAAATTTTTGCTTATCTTCATCTAGAGCGGCCGGCGACGGCTCAGCGCTTTTTCCCAGCGGCTTGGAAATTGACGAGTGCTTACCGTGGTTCTGAGCGTGCGCAGGCTTGCCGCACAAAACGAGAATCGCCACCACCGCCGCCAATCCCAGCACTCTTCGCCATCCCTGCTTCGTTGCCACTCTGCTCCCCCTCTGGAAAATCCACTCAACCACAAGTATAGTCGATGCGTAGCGGAACACTTCCTCCATGCAAGCGCCCGCTCTGCGGCGCCCATCGGCGGAGTAAACTGGCTTCAAAGTTTCGAAGGCGCCCAGCCAAGGCCAAATCACACGGGAATGAATCCTCTGAAGGAGACCATCATGAAGAAATTCGCAGCACTTTTGGCCGCGTTCGTCGTCCTGGCGGGCCCGCTTGCCGCCGCCGGCAAAGATGAAAAGGAAACGGATCGTCTCGAAAACTGCGGTATCGTCATCAAGGAAATTATGGATATCCCCGACGACATTCCGCAGGAACTGATCGATAAGGCCGAGTGCATCATCGTTTATCCGTCGGTTCTGAAGGCGGCGTTCGTCGTCGGCGGAAGCTACGGCCGCGGCGCGATGACGTGCCGCACCGGCGAACATTTCACCGGCCCGTGGAGCGCCCCGACGATGATGGCGCTCGAAGGAGCCAGCGTCGGGTTCCAGCTTGGCGGCCAGGCCACGGATTTCGTGCTCCTCGTAATGAATCCGCGCGGCGCGAGAGCCATCCTCAGCAGCAAAGTGAAGCTCGGCGCGGACGCTTCGGCCGCCGCCGGTCCAAAGGGGCGCGCCGCCACAGCCGACACGGACGTTACCATGCGCGCTGAAGTGCTCAGTTACTCGCGCAATCGCGGCCTTTTCGCCGGTATTTCCCTCGCCGGCTCAACCGTTCGTCCCGACAATAATGCCAACGAAAAAATATACGGAAAAAAAGTCGAAGCCACCGACATCATCTTTAAGGGCAAAGTCGCCGTTCCGGAGCCCGCGCAAAAACTGATCGCTTACCTCAACCAAAAGTCGCCCAAGAATCTGTCCGACCCGCAGTCGCTCAAGTAACCGCAAACCGGAATTTGCAAAGAAGCCCTCCGTATTTCGCGGAGGGCTTCTTTTTTGCCTCGCGAGTTGACACTCCTTCCTTTCTGACTTATAGTCATTTATGACTGAAGGCCATCGTGACCGTCCTTCCCATCTCAACCGCCACCATACCGCCTCTCCCCCCTTCCCGCCGCGAGCGCCGCAGCGCGGAGCTTCGCGAACGCCTTTTCCGCTCGGCGCTCCATCTTTTTGCGCAAAAGGGTTTTTCCGAAACGACCGTCGAGGACATCACCGAAGCGGCCGACGTCGGCAAAGGTACGTTTTTCAATTATTTCCCAAGCAAAGACCACATCCTGCTCGCGTTTTCCGATATGCAATTGGCCAAGCTCGAGCAATCCGTCAACGGTTTGCGCGCGTCGCAGCAGCCGCTGCCGGAGTTCATGCGCGGCCTTGTCCTCCGCATGTCCGAAGAGCCGCTCCGCAATCCCGGCATGATTCGCGCTCTCTTGCTCGGCTACCTCTCTTCGAATCCCGTGCGCGAGGCGATGATCAATAAGCAAAATCGCGCGCACGCACTGCATAAGCAGATGGTGGAAATCGGGCAGGAGCGCGGCGAAATTCGCAAGGATTTGCCCGCCGCGGAAATCGCGCACGTCTTTCGCCAGACGATTTTGGGTACGCTGCTCATCTGGTCCGTCATGGGCGACGCTTCTCTTCGCGATCGCATCGATTCCGCGCTGCAAATAATTTGGACCGGCATCGCGCCAATGGATTCCGCACTCAATTCCGGAGTTCCGCCCTCCGAAGGAAGAAGTGAAGTGAAATGAAACGCAAACTTTTCATTATCGCTGCGGTCGCAATCGCGGCTGTGGTTGTCGCCGGCGTGTATGGCGGTTGGTTCCGCAAAGACACGGGCCTCGAGGGTTCCGGCACGGTCGAGGCGCGGAACATCCGTGTCGGCTCGAAAATTGGCGGGCGCATCCTGGAAGTCCGCGTGCGCGAAGGCGATCGCGTCGAGCCGGGCCAGACTTTGATCACTTTTGACGACAAGGAACTGGAAGCATCCCTTGCGCAAGCGCGCGCGAACGCGCAAAAGTCCGCGCGCGGATTTCGCCCGGAAGAAATCGAAGAAGCCGCCGCCGCCGCAAAACAAGCCAAAGCGGACTACGATTTGCACTTGTCCGGGTACCGCAAGGAAGACATCGCGGCGGCGCAATCGGACCTCGACCGCACGGCGGCCGACGAAACGCGCGCGCGCCTCGATTTCCAGCGCTACGACGCCCTCGCGCAGAAGGATCTCGTCTCAAAGCAGCAGCGCGACACCGCCGAAGCCAACTGGAAAATGTCGCTCGCGGCAAAAGAAAATGCGCAGCACAAATTGGACGAACTGCAGCGCGGCTTCCGGCCGGAAGAAATTGCCATGGCCGAGGCGCGCTATCAGCAAGCGCAGGCGACGCTGGATAAAATGCAGCACGGCAACCGGCGCGAAGATGTGCAAGCCACCAGCGCGGAACTCGCCTATGAAGAAGCGCGCTTTCGCGAGCGCCAGGTGCTTGCGCCCAGCGCGGCCACGGTCGAAGTGCTCGATGTCCGTCCCGGCGATCTCATCGCGCCCAACACTCCCGTCGCAACGTTGCTCGAAAGCGATCAGATTTACGTCCGCATTTACGTTCCGGAAACGGAGCTGAACAAAGTTTCCGTCGGCCAGAAGGCGGAAATTCGCGTCGATCCGTTCCAGAAGCAAACCTTCAACGGCGTCGTGGAACAAATCAATCAGCAGGCGGAGTTTCTTCCGCGCAACGTGCAGACGCGCGAAGAGCGCGTGCATCAAGTCTTCGGCGTAAAGGTCCGCATTGACGACCCTTCGCACCGCGTCCTGCCCGGCATGTCCGCCGACGTCAGGCTTTTGCCATGAGCGAACCTTCCTCTTCAGCCAACGGCTCGGCCATCGTCGCGGAAAATCTTGTTCGCAAGTTCGGCCCTTTTGTGGCCGTCAACGATGTCAGCTTCCGCGTCGAAAAAGGCGAAATCTTCGGCTTTCTTGGCCCGAACGGCAGCGGCAAAACCACCGTCATCAAAATGCTCACGGGTTTGCTTCCCCTCAGCGGAGGCAGCGCGCACGTGGAAGGGCTCGATGTGCGAACCGGCGCCGAACAGGTGCGCGAGCGAATCGGTTACATGTCGCAAAATTTTAGTTTGTACAACGATTTGACGGTGCTCGAAAATCTCACGTTTTACGGCCGGATCTACAGCCTTCCCGCCGAAAAGCTGAAGCGCCGCATCAATGAAATTGTGGAAGCGAACGGCCTCGGTCCGTATGTCACGCGTCTTGCCGCGAAACTTTCCGGCGGCTGGAAGCAGCGTTTGGCGCTCGGCTGTGCCATGCTCCACGAACCGAAATTGCTTTTCCTCGACGAGCCGACCGCCGGCATCGACCCCGTCGCGCGCCGCCAGCTCTGGGATCTTCTTTTCGAGCTTTCCGCGCAGGGCATCACTTTTTTCGTCACAACCCACTACATGGACGAAGCCGAGCGTTGCAGCCACGTTGCCTACATTTATTACGGCAAGCTCATCGCCGACGGCACACCCAATTCCCTCCGCGAACTTCCCGAAGTTCAGCCGCAAGGAACGTTGCGCGTCGAAATCACCACGCCCGAAGTCACACGCGCGCTGCGCTCCGCTCGCGCGCTTCCCGGCATTCGCAGCGCCACCATTTTCGGTCAATCCATCCACGCCCTCATTGACGACAATCTTTCGCTCGAACTTCTTCGCAGGCACCTTGAAGAAAAGAATGTCGCCGTCGCCGAAATTCGCCCGCTCGCGCCCAGTCTGGAAGACGTCTTCGTCGAGCTCACCTACAAGCATCAAGCGGAGACGGAGGAAAAACGTGCGTAACATTTTCCGCGGCTTCGGCGCCGTTTTCTACAAAGAAGCGCTCCACGTGCGCCGCGACGCCGGCACGCTCTTCTTCTCGCTCACCATGCCCCTTCTCCAGATGTTTCTTCTCGGCTTCGCCATCGACACCAATATTCGCCAGATCAACACCGTCGTTTACAATGCCGACGGCCGCCGCGAAAGCCGCGAACTCCTCGACCGTCTGCGAAACTCCGACACGTTTCACGTCATCCAGTACGTCGAAAACGATCATGACCTCAACGATTTGATCATTGCCGGCAAAGCCCGCGTCGGCATCAAAATTCCCGTCGACTATTCCGATCGCCTCCTGCACCAGACGAGCGCGCAAGTTCTCGTGCTCATCGACGGCTCCGATTCCTCCGTCGCCGGCCAGGCCATCAACGTCACCACTGCCATCGGCCTCGATGAATCGCTTCGCCGCGCCGTCCAGGATCGCGCCGCGTTCGCCGTCGATATGCGCCCGAAACTTCTCTTTAATCCCGATTCTCGCTCGCCCAATTTTTTCCTTCCCGGTCTCACCGCCATCATGCTCCTCAACGTCACCACTTTTCTCACCGCATTTTCCATCGTTCGCGAAAAAGAGCGCGGCACGCTCGAACAGCTTTTCGTCACGCCCGTCCGCCCGTTCGGCCTCCTCCTCGGAAAATTGCTCCCTTACCTCTTCATCGGTTTCTTCGAGCTTTGCCTCATTCTCACCTTCATGCGCTTTGTTTTTCGTGTGCCCATTCACGGCAACGTTTTTCTCCTCGCAATACTTTCCTTGCCGTATCTCTTCGCCGCTCTCTCGCTCGGTATCCTCATCTCCAGCAAAGCTTCGTCGCAGGCGGAAGCGATGCAACTCGCCTTTCTTCCCATCTTGCCCAGCGTCTTTTTCTCCGGATACATCTTTCCGCGCGAAACGATTCCCGCCGTCTTGTATCCGCTCAGCTATCTGATTCCCGCAACGTACTACATCAACATCACGCGCGGCATCATCCTCCGCGGCGCGGGCATTTCTCATCTCTGGAAAGACGGTCTCGCCCTCTGCATCATTGGCACCGTCCTTTTGATCATCGCCGCGCGCCGCTTCCACAACAAAGTCATCGTGGCCTAGGCGTTCGCCTTGATTTTGCATTTCCCGCCACGCACGGTATTCTTCTCACCGGCTCGCGCGAGGGAATCCTTTTGTCTTGTCCCATTTGTGAAAAAAGAAAAGTCGGCCGCTTCTGTCCCGCCAAGGGCGAACAAATCTGCGCCGTCTGCTGCGGCACCGAGCGCGAAGTCTCAATTACCTGTCCGGCGGATTGTGCGTACCTCGCCGCGGCCCACCGTTACGAAGACCAGCACAAGCGCGAAGTCCCAGCCGGCACGCCGTTTCTCGAAGAGCGCCTTCCGCCCGGCACGCTGCACACACATCAGCCGCTCATGGCCGCGCTCGCCTTCACCATTGCAAAAACATGCATGTCGCAGCCGGCTGCAACCGATCGAGACGCGCTCGCCGCCCTGCGCACGCTCGCCGAATCCTACAAGACTCTCGTCTCGGGCATTTACTACGAAAAAATTCCAGACATTCCCGTCCAGCGCGAAATCTATACCGCACTCACCGCCCTGCTCGACGATCTAAAACAAAAACAAGCCGCCGCCGGCACCTCGGAAACACTCAAAAACGAAGACATTTTCTACGTCGTCATTTTTCTCTTCCGCATGGGCCTCTTGCGCGGCAACGGCCGTCCTCGCTCGCGCCGCTTCATCGAATTCCTCCGCGGCCAATTCCACGAAGCCGAAGAATTGAAGCGCGAAGAAACCCGCATCATCCTGCCGTGAAGGTTCTGTTCCTATTTGTCTACTTATTTCGGCGGACCAGAATTGCCGTCACTGCCCAGACGACGGCCAACGGCATAAGGGAATAGAGTAAGAGCGGAAGAACTAGCCCAAAGAGGACGCCGTGTCGCCCAAACAAAATGGACAGAACTGGATGCCCTTCTATCGGCGTTTTCATCGCCCCAAGCAGAAGTCCGAGCCCAGCGATAAGCAAAATCAGACAAACGTCCGCTAGAACTATGCGGCCCAAAATACCTGAGACTGATTTCGCCACGGCTCAATTCTAACGGACGATCGATAAATTTCGTCGCTCCAGACGTTGGATCAAACCGCGGTGGTCAACTCTAGGTTCAGCTTCATCTGCGCCACAGGCGACACTGGCCGCTTCATCTCATCCCACGGCCGCACATCGAATCCGTATTTCTGCCGCAACTGCAAAACGCGATGGGCAATTTTCTTCCGGTACTCTTCCGGCGCATAAGTATTCCGCGCGTAGAATTGCCGGTACTTTTCCAGCAGCCGCGGAAATTTCTCCTGCAAAAACGGCATAAATACTTTCGAAGACGACGGCGTCAAAAACAGCACGCCCGAAGTAAACCACTGCGCGCCCGCCCCGTGCGCCGCTTCCGCCACCGCCTCCAAATCTCCTTCGCGATCCGTAATCCCCGGCAGCAACGGCGAAGCAAACACGCCGCCCGAAATCCCCGCCTCCCGCAATTGCTTCAGTGCCGCCAGCCGCAACGCCGGCTGCGGCGCCCGCGGCTCCAGCAATCGCGCCAGCCGGATGCGCGTCGTCGACACCGTCATATTAATGAACAGCGCCGACTTTTCCGCGATTCGCTTCAGCAACTCCAAATCCCGCAAAATCTGGTTCGACTTCGTCGTAATCGAAATGCTCAATCCTTCGCGCTTCGCCAGTTCCTCCAGACAGGCCCGCGTCACGCCATATTCCTTCTCCGCCGGTTGATACGGATCGGTCGCCGTCCCAATCGCAATATGTTCCGGCGCCACCCCGCCCGACGCCGCCGACTCATACGAATATTTCCGCGCAATCTCCTGCGGCAGATACGCCTCCGCGCCCTTCTTCACAAAAATCCGCTTCTCAAATTCCGTCGCGTTCAATTCCATGTACTCGTGCGTATACCGCGCATAACAATATTTGCAGCCAAACTCGCATCCTCGGTACGGATTGATCGTCCATTCAAACGGCACCCGGTTCGAATCGCACCGGTTCAAGATCGAACGCACCGGCAGCACAAAATATTCCGGCCGCGCGGCAGACGCCCGCCGCGTATCCGCCGGCGGAGACGATGCAGCGAGGCGGGCAATGCCAACCAGCTTCGTGGCCGGCACACGGTGCGTTTCGCGTTCCCGCGGAGGGCAATCCGCCGGAACCCGCTCGTGTACACCGCCACGCGGGCCTTCGCAAAGCTGGGCAAGCTCTGGGGCCCGTGCGTTTGGGCTTTGTTCAGGGCATTCGGGAAAGAGAGACAGCGTAGGAGTTGGAGCGGGGAAAACAGCGGAGAATGCCGGAGACATAGCCCACCTCGAAGATCTCGCGCAGTATTTCGCCTTTTGTTCGCCATGTCAAGCATTATTTCGCTTTTTCTTCGTCTCCCGCTTCAATCCGTTCGCCCGCAATGCCCGCTGCGACCGGCTCCACGCTGCTCCCATCGACTCCCCGGCCGCAATTACCCTCGCGAGCGAGCTTCCCTCCGCGCCCTCGTTCTGTTTTTCTTCTCGCCTCTCTCCGCCAACCTCTTTCTTTACTCCCCTTGCCTTCCGTCTTAAGCTTTTCCGTGCCGAATTACGGAGTGTAAATGCCATCCAGACGCCCAGCCGCCCTCTTGCTCGCAATCCTCTCCGCACCTCTACTGGCCGTCGCACCGGCCGCGCGATCGCAAAACCCTCCGCCCGCCGCCCCACCTCCTTCTCAATCCAAAGCTCCGCTCCAAAAATCGCCAATGGGTCCGCCCGTCTCCCAATCGCGCCACTATCCGATCCTTCTTATCGCGCAGGGCACGGACCCCTCCTGGAATCTTCGCCTCGGCATGAAAGGCCCGGAGCGCCTCGAACGCGCCGGCTATCCACCCATCCCGCTCGAGCCTTCGGACGTCGAACAGGAAACCACCGGCTCGTCCTGGATTTACCACGCCAAAGATTCGCAGACCGGCGCCACCGTCGCCGTTCATGTTTCGCGCGAAACCTGTACCGACGGCGCGTCCGACACAAAATATACCTTCCGCATTTCGCTCGACCACGCGCAAATCGGCACTCTCAAAGGCTGCGCCAAAGTCGCCCCGGAGCAATTCCCCGAATTCAAACAAAAAAATCTCGATGACGACGACCCGGAAAAACAGAAACCCGCTGCGCCCACCGTCACCAACTTCAAGTCGCCCGTCGCCGTCGCCTTTCTCGATCCCGCCGGCAAAGTCATGTTTGCCCGCAACGACGTCCCCAAACTCGTCGCCCCCAAAGGCTTCTCCCCGTCGGTTTCGCACGACGCCAAGCGCGTTTTGTACCTTCGCGAAGAAAACGGCCCGGAAACAAGCATTCAGATCGTCGATCCGCTCACGGGAAAATCTTCCGAACTCATTCGCGGCCTCGTCAATCAGGCCTTCTGGTCGCCCGATGACTCCCACATCGCTTTCGTAAAATCAGACGCATCCGTTTGGCACATCTGGACCATGCCCGCGACGGGCGGCGCCGAGCCCGCGCAACTTTCACCCACGCCCATCACTTTTCTCAACGGCTGGGCCGACGCCCACTCCCTCATCGGCGCAAACTCCAGTTCTTTTTTCTGGATTACCGACGATGGCGGCACCGCACAGGTCCTCTCCGCCCTCGATCTCTGCGGCCCCGATTTCGCTTCGGACGCCGCCTCCACCGTTCGCGTCAATCCCGCAAACTCAGATCTGTTGCTCGTCTCCGGCTCGCTTCTCAAAACACCCGCCGGTTCTCCGAAGGACACCAAATCTGGCTTCGGCGCCGACCTCTTCCTCTACGAACTCCGCTCCAAGCGCCGCGTCCCTCTAAATATCTCCAATCTTTTTCCCACCAAGGCCGAATGGTCCCGCGACGGCCTCCAGATCTTCTTCACCAGCCGCGACGCCGCCGGCAAAACCGCCATCTACCGCATCTTCTGGGACGCCACCGGCCTCAAAAAAATCCGCTCCGGCTCCGACCTCGTCGTCGGCCAATAAACCGGACTTCCCTCTTTTCCCATTCGCCTCGCCTTCCGCGTTTCTCCACCTACCCCTTCGTACAGGTGCCCCTTTGGCGCTCGCTCGTCCCTTTTCACCCGGCCCGGCGTCTCCGGGCGCTATACTCCCAAAATGGCGACCCCTCCCCAACCACTTCCGCCCAAGCAAGTCAGCATTCTTGTGCTGGACGCCGATCCCGCCGGTGGCAATGCCCTTCGCCAGATTCTCGATTCCGAAGGCTGGCGCGTCCGCGTCATCACGGACACAACCCTTCTCCTCACCGAACTCAAATCCGCCGAATGGTCTTTGATCATCGCCAACATCGCGCAGGTCCCCGTCGAGGGGCCAATCTTCGCCATCCTCCGCGAACTCGCCGCCGTTCCCATCGACGAAGGTGGCCGCCTCCGCGTCCTTTATATGGTTCCCTCGCTCAACAGCAGCCAGTACGTCCAGGCGCTCGAATCCGCCCGGCTCCCCTACGTCGTCCGCCCGTATCACCTTCACGATTTTCTGGAAAAAGTCAGCGACCTGCTCGTCGAAGTCAAAGCCATCGACGTCGCGCTTCGTCAGGTCCGCCACGAATTCGGCGGCCTCCGCAAAAAGAAAAAAGAAGCCGGTCGCACCAACTCCATGTTCGCGTCCCGCGACGCCTACTCCTCTTACACCGAAGAAGAACTCGCCGATTACGAGCGTCAGGAATCCGAATCTTCCCGCACGCGCCGCCGCGGCCCCAACACCAATCTCGGCGGCAACAACCGTTAATTTGTCTACATTGCTTTAAATCTCGGCGCGCTATTTCACGGGTTGCGCCGCGCGGTACGGCGCAAAATCGTCCCACACTCTTTTCACCAGCGCCGGCTCCAGCGTCTTCGTCAGCGGCGTCGCCGGATCTTTCTCCGAAAAAATATCCAGCGTCATCTGCGTGCAGCTCGGCGAAAACGCATCCGGCGGATACTCGTAAATCCCTTCAAACGTCGTATCCACTTCCCTCCCGCGCGCCATCAATCCAAATTCGTGCCGCCCGGGCTCAATCGGCTGGATCGGAATTCCATTGCACCGCAACGTCATGCTCTGGAATCCATTCTTGAATTTTAGTTTCAAAAACATTCCGAACTTCGGCCTCACCCGCACGTTCACCACCGACTCGTAATCCTGCGCTTCCGCGAGCGCGCTTTCCGGCGGCTTCGCGTCGGATGAATCCCCTCCCGTCCGCTTCGCCGATTTTCTCGCCGCGTACATCTCTTGCTCGTGCCGCAAAAAATAGTTCAGCGGCGGCGTGTACACGGCAATTTCAAATTCTCCCGCGTCAAAAAAATAGGGCTTCGTCTCCATCTTCGTTTGCGTGAGCAGCGCTTTCAGCGCATCCGCCGGATATCGCTCCGCCGGCTCCACCGGCAGCAGCTCTTTCGAAGGCGGCGCGCTTTCCGTCATGCTTTTCTTCGCTTGCTCGATCAGCGGCCGCGCTTCCGCAATCGGCACAATGTACGCCAGCGTGCGCTGCTCCGCTTTCGCAATTCCCGCCGCCTCGCCCGCCAGGGTAAACAGCGGCCCGCCCGAATTTCCCGGATTGATCGTGATGTCGCTCACGATCGAATCTTTTTCCACCTTGCTGATCACGCCCGTCGTCAGCACTTTTTCCCGCCCAAACGGATTCCCGATCGTGAACACCCGCTGCCCCACTTCAATGTGCGTTCCTTCCGCCGGAGCCAGCGGCGCCACGTGCGCTTCCGGAAACGCCGCCGGATTCACCCACAGCACCGCGACGTCTTTGTCCGCGTTGTCCGCCAGCAGCTTCGCCGGCACTTTCCGCATCTTGTCGAATTGCAGCGCCAGATAATTCGACTTTCCCACCACATGGTGGTTCGTCACCACCAGTCCCGAAGCGTCCACCAGAAATCCCGACCCCATTCCAAATTCCGAACGCACCGTAAAAATCGATCCCTTCAATTTCTCGAAAAGCGCCGTTAACTCGCCCGGAGCATTTCCGCTTGTGCTCGCCGCTTCCGGCGTCCCCGCTTCCACTTTCGCATTGTCGTTCGTCAGCGCAATTTCTTGCTCGCCGCCGCTCGTGCTCTTCACCGCCGCTTCCACGCTCCACGTAAATTTCTTTCCGCCAAATTCAATCGCCTTCGCCGTCGAAAAAACGTACTTCCCTTCCGCCAGCTCCACTTGCGCCGCGCCATCCAAACCCGTCTTCACGTCCACTTCCGCGCCCGTCGCCGCATTCTTCGCTTTCACCGCAAGAAACGGCACCGGCTTCTGATTCAAATCCTTGTCCACCAATATCGCGCGTATCTTCACGTGCACCGGCGCCGCTTGCGGCCGCGCCACCGCGCCAATCTCAAAAATTAAAATTGTTGCAAGTAGTCTTACGAAGAACCTGGCCATGGCGCACCTCACCACTCCAACTCTGCCGCCATCCTCTCACTTGCCCCCGCTTTTGCAAAGCACGCCATCCGCCTTCGTCCGCCCATCCCCGATCTCTCTCCTTCTCCTAGCCTGTGTAGGGGCGGGACTTCAGTCCGCCCTCTTCGCTCGCAAACCAACAATCCGTGCCACGCTCGCGCCACTCATCTCGTTCGTCCCGCGGTTCCGTTGTAGTGGCGGGTCTTCAGACCCGTTCTTTCTCTTCTCTTTCTTACTCTTCTCTTTCTTTTTCCTCTCTTTCTTTTTCTTCTCTTTCTTTTTCCTCTCTTTCTTTTTCCTCGTCTTCAGGCCCGTATCTTTTTTTCCTCTTTCTTATTACTCGCCTCCGGCCCCTCTTCTCTTTCCCGGCCAGCTATAGGACCATTCCTTGGCCAGCCCTTTTGCGCAGTGCCACAAATTAGAAGATTCCGAGAGGCTGGCGGCTGGCATATCGTTTCCTCGTTGCGTAGGGGCACGATATATCGTGCCCTCTTTCCGAGTTAACCAACAATCCATACCACCCATCGCACCACTCGGCTCGTTCGCACCGCAGCTCCGTTGTAGGGGCGGGACTTCAGTCCGCCCTCTTCGCGCGCGAACCATCAATCCGTGCCACCCTCGCGCCACTCGGCTCCACTTTCCAACCGAGGCGAATGCCTTCTCTTACGCTGTCATTCCGACCGGAGTAGCCCGGCCTTTTCTTGCGTGCGGTCTGTGCACGCCGCGCTACGCAGCGGAGGAACCTCTCTTCGATTGTGGCGTTGTAGATAAACTCACGTCGGGGCGCAGCACTAAGCTTGTCATCCTGAGCGAAGCGAAGGATCCGCTTTTCTCTTTGCGTATTTGTAGAGCCGTCCCTTTAGGGCGGCATCTTCGATGTGACCTCACCTGAATCTCCCCGATCACTCCCATCGCAAAACAGGTCATTGCAATCAGCTGTAGTCAGACTTTTCTTGAACGCGGTGTCCGCACGTCGGGCTGTGAAGTGTAGGACCGCCGCCCCTCCAGACCGCAGCAGGGTATAAATAGGACGTTTCCCCAGCCAATCCACCCTCGCCGTAACCGTCCAACGCCATCAATACCCAACCGCCACCCCATTCCGCCCATTCACTGCTAATCACTTAACCTTTCTTATACCCTCGTGCTATCCTTCCGCGTGTTCCGGTCGACACTTTCCTCTTGCCTCGCGGCGTCCCACCACCCTCTCGGCCTCCCGCAAAATCCTCCTAACTCCTCTGGAATGAACACTTACAAAAAATGCGTCCGTAACCATTTTAGAATGAACACTTGTGGCGCAAAGGACTTAAAGTCCCTGTGTTTTCAACACTTACAAAAAAGGGGTGAGGGGAGGGGGGTAGTTTTGGTACTCCCAACAAGTAATCTCTCCGTTCGTTTCCCCGCAGGCCGTCGACTTCCCTTCGCAAGTTTTCTCTCTCTCCGCGTTCTACCTCCAGTCGCGCTCTCGCTCCGTCCACGGAGCCGCGTCTCTGGAGGCTTCCCATGGATCGCACTCTTCTCTCTGCCCTCTTCGGCAGCTTGCTCGGAATTTCGTCCCTCGGTCTCATCGGCTTCGTCTCGCCCAATCCTTCGCCCGCGCCCGATCCGCCCAAGGGCGACGGCGGCTGGCGTCTCCTCAATCCCATCGCGTACGAAAATATCAGCGTCTTCCCCGTCGTCGCCGGTTCCACGTATGACACCGGCGCATTCCTCACCCTCGAAGAAGGTCTCGCCTCCGGTGAAGTCATCGTCAGCGAGCAAGGCGGCGCCGGCATCGTGCGCAATCGCGGCGACCGCGTCCCGCAAAATTATTCCTCGGGCGCCAGCGTCAATCAGCTCGTGCTCGTCAATCGCAGCAAGCGTCCGCTCCTTCTCCTTGCCGGCGAGCTCGTCAGCGGCGGCAAGCAGGATCGCATCATCGGCAAAGACCGCATCGTTCCCGCCGGCGCCGAGCCGCTTCCGCTCGATGTCTTTTGCGTCGAGCACGGCCGCTGGTCTTCCGGCGCGAATTTTTCCGCCACCAACACCATCGTCCATCCCAGCGTCCGCGAACAAGCCGCCGTCAATCAAAAACAAACCGACGTCTGGAACGCCGTCCGCGCCGGCACCACTTCCACCGTCGAAGTTACCGGTGGCAGTCCCGGCATCGGCACCAGCGCCGGTCCCGGCGCCGGAAGTGCCGTGCCCGCGCCGCGCGTTTCCGCAATGCAAATTGAAAGCACTCTCCGCGCCGAAGCGCCCACCGAGTCGTACGACAAGCTCTACAACAAATCGCGCAGCATCGGCGGCAACGTGGACACATTTGTCGAAGAGGTCCAGCGCCGTTTCGCTCGCGAAACCAGCGGCCTCAAGAACGAACGCGTCGTCGGCGTCGTCGTCGCGTACGGCGGCGAAGTCGCCTGGAGCGACATCTTCGCCTCCGAAGATCTCTTCTACAAATATTGGACGAAGCTTCTTCGCAGCTACGCCGTCGAAGCCCTCGCGCGGCCCAATTATCGCGAAGCCGCCGATCGCACTGACGCGGAACAATTTCTCATTTCTCTGCGCGGCGTCATCAAGGAGGAAACCGAACCCGGCGTCTATCGTTGGCGCGAAATCAACCGCGGCCGCCTCTCGCAAATCGAGCTCGATGCGCTCGAGCCCAAAGCGATCACGCTGCATCGCTTGCTGCTTCGCCGCACCAGTTAGAAAATTTCTTGCAAGCGCACCGTCAGAGCGGACCGATTCGTTTCACCTGGCTCGCATCGGCCGACGCGGCCAGAAATTCCGCCGCGTTTGTCGGCCAGCTTGGATGCGTCAGCGTCGGGGCAATTTCCGCGAGCGGCACGAGCACAAAATTTCGCTGCAGCATTCTCGGATGCGGAATCTGCAATTCCGGCGAATCAATCGCCTCGTCGCCGTAAAGCAGAATGTCCATGTCCAGAAGCCGCGGCCCCTTCGCAAATTCTTTCTGGCTTCCCAGCCGCGCTTCGATTTTTCGCAGCGCGTGCAACAGATCGAGCGGCGCAAGCGAAGTTTCCGCTTCCACCGCGCAATTCAGAAACCACGGCTGATCCAGATAATCGACCGGCTCGGTTTCATACAAAAAGGAAATTTTTTTTACGCGAACGCCGTACTCACAAACCGCGGCAATCGCCGCGCAAAGATTCGCCGCGCGGTCGCCAAGATTCGAGCCAAGCGAAAGATACACCAGTTGGTTCGCCATCACGCTTCAGCATACCGCGCAATCGCGCCGTATGCGCGGCATCCGGGTTCAGTGATGATCCCAATTGTCCGCGGCGCGGTCCTCGTTCCGCAGCGCCGGCGGAAACACCCCGTGGCCCCCGCCGAACGGAATATTTTTCCACCAGAGCTGATCGAGCGTTTCGCCGTCATACAGCACACCGCCCTTGAAAACGTACGCGATGTCGTTCGTCGCCATTTCCAGCGCGCTCAGCGGCCACCGCCTGCGCGATCAGCAAAAAAGTTTTCGAAAGCCACGCGAGTTTGCGAAGCGTTTTTTCCATAAGTAAATTTTGGCTTGGCGAAAAGGGAGTTTTGCGTTTCTCGACCCGGACATGCATCACTACGTCAAGGCTGAAGGCGACGCCGTAGTGCAGGTTCGCGGACAATCGCCGGTGCAGTTCAACTACATCAACGCAAAGGATGATCCGAGCAAACGATAGAGGCTGGGGCGATTTCTAAGTTGCGGTTGAGGCCGGCGCGCTCAAGACACCTCACTTGCAGCGTGACGGAATACAAAGTACGTGACAAATACATTTATCAATGTGGCCGGCCGCTGCTGCCGCTACTGTTAGCTGACGAGCCACTGGCGCTGGACGAAGCTGAATTCGAAGTGGAGCTGGCGGAGATGCCACCCGACGAATGAGAGGCACCGGAACTCGACGTAGACGCGGAGGATCCGGAGGTGTGACTGCTGCCGGAATAAGAACTTCCCGGGCTTGAATAAGAAGATGACCTGCCGTTCGAGCCGCCGGAATGCTCGAAAGATCCTCCCGGGCGGCCAGTGTAATTGCCTGCGAAACTGGAATTCCTACCTAGGGAAATACCGGCCACCACGACAGAACGAGGAGAGTGGAAGCCGCCTTCCGAGACAGGCATCCTGAAGCTTCCCGAGCGGTAGTCGAATGAAATTGGGCCATGGGACAAGTTTGCGGATGCGCGCGACTCTGACGGACGGCCGGTGGCCTCAGACATTAGATGACCGTGAAGCGCAGGAGGCGGAACCGCGAAAGAGCGAAGAGCCGATTCGCGGATCGGCACGTTCGTTTCCCGATTTTCAAACTTGAATTTCCGCGACGAGTCGACCGCGATTTGCTGAGTCCGGTCACCAGGTTTCGCAGGAAGAAAGAGAATTCCATTTTTCAGGTTGATGGGCGGCTTGCCTTTGACGTCGGCTGGGTGACGAGGAACAAAGCCGACGCGACCGCCGACCCGAACCGTGGCAACATGCGGGAAAGGAGGATGCTTGCATTTCTTTCCATCTGTGCAAACCGGCTTGACCCGCGGCGTCAACAACTGAGCGTAGCGTCCGTGGTGCAACACATAGTTGTGCTGATAACAATCGGATTGGGTGAACAGCAGGCTAAGTGACCGACGCCGCTCCGCCTGATCTTTTAGACGTAGCAACTCGTCCAGTTCCTGTGGGGACCGGGCAACGCGGGATATGAATGTCCATTCGTCTAAGCCACAAATCGCATATCTCGGCTCATACCATTGCACGATTTGTGGCTGAAATCCTTGGTTCGGCGCGGACGGTGCGGTTCCCGGCGGATTTTGTGCTTGGGATTGTGCCGGCGCAGCTGCCTGATTGGCTTCAACCCCGGATGGCTGCCAGCACTTACCATAAGGGGAGCAATCAAAAAACTTGCCGTGTTGATAGAGCTCTGCCAAGCCGGGAATGGGAGACGATAGGCCGGACGCTCTCAGCGCGGCAGTCATGAGAACGCTTTGCTGCCGTGCGCGCTGTGCAACCCATGCATCCCATTCTTCGGCCGGTGAGAAATCCGGCAGATAAGCGGAATTCCGGATAGAAGCATCAGGCGGGTCGAGCGCACCTTCCGTTTCGTGCGCGTAAACCGCGGGGGCAAATCGCGCGCCTTCGCAGAAGTCTTCCCAAATCAATTGGAGACCGGGAGACGGCGGCTGAAGGCCCTGCATCGATGCCATGCAGTTTGCAACGTCGGCAGAAGAACTTTGTGGAGTATTGTCGAGGGATGGTTTCGCTTTTGAGGTGGCGATAACTTCTCCCCTCTGCATGAAAATAGTTTGGCCCCGTTCGAAATGAAAAGGCGCGTTCCCGCTGCGCGTCAAAGATTCGCCCTTTTTGCCCTCGGCGGTGACTCCGGTCGCGTCCAGGTAGGCGTCAACGCGCGCAAGAAAAGCGTCCGGAGGCAAAACGCGCAAACGGTCTGCCGGAGTCCGAATGAAAAACGACTCGCCTTTGGCTGGCTTCAAATGAAACGTTGCGGTACCTGTAACGAGGGACATCTCGGAAACAGTCGTGGTTGGTTCTGAGAAAGACTCCGAGGAGAGATCGATCATTAGCATCAAGGAGTTTTCGGCCAAATATACGGTACTGCCGTCCTCAAACTCGATTGAAGCGCGGCCATTGCCGGTCGCCAACGCAAATCCTTGCGAGACAGGCTCGCCGGGTACGGCATCCTGCCACGGTTTCTTCAGATCGGGACGAGTGTGATTGCCAAAAGACACGCGGACGTCACCTTCAACGATGCCGAGCCGAACGTCGCGGCCGGCATCATCTGAGGCAAAGGCGGCAGAACAAACGGTCAACAACACGAGAAGGTATGCAACGACGGAACTGGGGAACGGAAGGCGCGAGCTGAACATAGGGCCCCTCCATAGACGTGAGCAGGAGAGCTCAACCTGACATGGATGGGACGCAGGCCATGGTCAATCGGTTTCGTTATAAAACAGGATACAGCAGAGAAGTCTTATGTAAGGCTTTGGCTGATTGTGAACGAGAAAGTCAGAACAATCGCGGCTGGCGTTTGGGAAGTTCGCGGCCGAAATATTGGTAGGCGCGGGGAGTGGCGACGCGGCCGCGCGGCGTGCGGTCGATCATGCCGATTTGCATGAGATAGGGTTCGTACATTTCCTCGATGGCGTCTTCTTCTTCGGAAAGGGACGCGGCGAGCGTACCGAGGCCGACGGGGCCGCCGGAATATTTGTCGAGGAGGGCGAGCATCAGGTTGCGGTCGACTTCGTCGAGTCCGTTGTCGTCGACGCCGAGCATGGCGAGGGCTTCTTGCGCGACGCCGCGCGTGATGCGGCCGGCGGCGCGAACTTCGGCAAAATCGCGCGCACGACGCAAGAGCCGATTGGCGATGCGCGGCGTGCCGCGGCAACGGCGGGCGATTTCTTCGGCGCCGCCTTCGTCCATTTCAATCGAAAGAATTTTGGCGGAGCGGTGAAGAATGATGAGGAGATCTTCCGGTTCGTAAAAATCGAGGCGATGAACGATGCCGAAGCGGGAACGCAGCGGCGCGGTGATGAGGCCGGCGCGCGTGGTGGCGCCGATCAGAGTGAAATGGTTGAGATGAAAAGGATGGATGCGCGCGCCGGGACCCTGGCCGATGACGAGGTCGACGCGGAAATCTTCCATCGCCGGGTAGAGAACTTCCTCGACGGCGGCCTGGAGGCGGTGAATTTCATCGAGAAAAAAAACTTCGCGCAATTCGAGCGAAGTGAGAATGGCGGTGAGGTCGCCTTTGCGCTCGAGCAGCGGGCCGGCGCTGGTTTTGATGGGAACGCCGAGTTCGTTGGCGATGATTTGCGCGAGGGTGGTTTTTCCGAGGCCGGGCGGGCCGTAGAGCAGAACGTGGTCGAGCGCTTCGCCGCGGTTGCGCGCGGCTTCGAGCGCGATGGAGATATTTTCCTTCACGCGTTTTTGCCCGATGTATTCGGCGAGGGTTTTGGGGCGGACGCTGGCGTCGAGGCGCGCGTCGTCTTCGTAGGGCGCGCCGGAAACGATGCGTTGCGGCTGGCGGTCGGGACTCATTCGCTTTGCGGTGCCATCGGCCATTGGTTGGCGACGTCAAAAGTTCACGGAACTCTTGCCGCTTTTCCTTTCGGGCCCGTGAGGGCTTGCAGCGAGGCTTTCAACAATTTTTCAAAATTCGAAACGCCGGCTTCGCGCTTGCCTTCCGCGACGGCGGATTCGGCGGTGCGGCCATCGTAACCGAGATTGGTGAGCGCGGAAACGACGTCGGCTTCGACACCGGCGGGCGAGGCAACGGCGGGCCGTTGCTCGGTGACGGCCATGGAATCGAGTTTGTCTTTCAATTCGACGACCATGCGCTCGGCGGTTTTTCTGCCGACGCCGGGAATTTTCGTGAGGCGGCCGAGGTCGTTGCCGCGAATCGCGGGAATGAGTTCTTCGGCGTTCATGCCGGAAAGAATTTTTAAGGCAAGAGTGGGGCCGACACCGGACGCGGAGAGAAGCATTTCAAAAAGATGTTTTTCGCGGGAAGAGAGAAAACCGTAGAGCGAGAGCGCGTCTTCGCGAACGTGAGTGTGAATGAGCAGCGTGACTTCGGTGTGAAGTTCGCCGAGCGCGGCATAGGTGGAAAGCGGAACGGCAACGATGTAGCCGACGCCGCCCACATCGACGAGCACCTGGTTGGGCCGTTTGTCAGCGAGGCGGCCGCGAAGCTGTCCGATCATCGCTCTGCAGTATTGCCGCTTTTCTTTCGCCCGTCAACGCGTGAGGTAAGGATGGCGTTCGATCAGGCTGGCGCGGCGGAGGGCGCTGCTTCTTGCCGCCCGAGAATTCGAGCGAGAGAATAAAAAACGACGAAGGCGACGGCGGCAATGCCGAGAAGTTTGAGGTTCGTGGGCGTGTGAGGACCGGCGAACGGCATGTCGGTTTCGGTGAGGACGGCGTTGCGGGAATTGGATGGATCGTAGTGAATCTCAATCGTCGCGCCCGGTCTGTGTGCGGAGACCCAGCGGCTCATGCCGGAAACATCTTTATCGGAAAAGGAACTGGATGAGTGAAGGCGGGCCTGGACGTCGGTGCCGACAACGGAATACCGAATATCGCAGGTGATGCGCGATCGCGCGCCGCGAAAGCCGCTGCGAACGCGGACTGACGTCTCGACAACGCATCGCTGGATGGAAGCGGTGGCGGCGGGCCAGGCCGATTGCGTGTGTTCGCGCGAGCCTTCCGCGATGCTGACGACGAGCGCGAAGATTGTGCAGAGCGCGGCGAAGACGCTGAGAAAGCCGAAGAGCTCCGGCACGTAGATGGAATTGCGCCGGCCGGTGCTGCTCGAAGCCGCCATTGAGGAGGTACCTCCGCTTCGAAGCGTATTGTACTTGAATGGACGGGAACGGCGAAAACTGGCGCCCGAGAATGGCTCTCGGGCGATTTCACTTTGCGCGGAGTAAATAGAGCGCTGGACGGCGAGAGATCAGCGATGGAGGGCAGGAAGAATCTGGCTGAGAGGTTCGGCCGCGACAAGACGGCGAAGCGGCGCGAGGCGAGTGTGTTCGAGGCCGTCGCGATAGAAAAGATTGTAGGTGTCGAACGGAATGAGGCGGCCGTCGGGATGGACGATGTGGATGCAGGTTTTCTTGACGCTGCGAACGTCGAACGCGTGCGCGTCGATGAATTGAACGATGAGCACGCGAAAAATGTTTTTGTAGGTGAGTTCGGCGGGCGCGGCGATTTTTGGCAAGCAGCAAAGAAGCTCGCGCAGAGAATTCGCGCCGGATTGCGGCGAGTGGTTCGTGGCGAAAAGCTTGAAGAGGCAATCGCGTATTCCCTGCTCTTCTTCGTAAACGATGGTATTGCGCGCGGCGTTGATGAGCACGTCCGGCTCGACAAAGCGCGTGAGCGGCACCGCGTGGCCATCGATTTTGAGCGCGTACGCCATGGCGAGCGAATCGGGATGGCACGGAACGGGAATCACGTCTTCGGGCTGAAATACTTTTGTTTGTTCGAGAATTTTTCGCCGGACTTCGGTGAGCGTCAGCCGGTCGGTCGCGGGGTCGAATTTTTCCAGGCGGCCGGCGTCTTGAATGGGCTGCAGCGTGACGCCGCGCACGCACGGTTGCTCGAGCGCGTAGTCGATCGTCTTGCCTATTTCCTGGTCATTTAAACCTTTGCGCAAGGTCATCACGAGCGTGGTGGAAATGCCGTGGCGATTGAGCCGTTCGAGCGCTTTTTCGCGCACGGCGCGCAAATCGCCGCCGCGCAAATCGAGCAGCGCTTCGCGTTCGAACGAATCGAACTGCAAATAGACTTCGAAGTCTTCGATTTCCGCGAGGCGTTTCACGAACTCTTCGTCTTGCGCGATCTTGAGGCCATTGGTGTTGACCATCAGATGGCGAATCGGCCGCGACTTGGCCAGCGCGACAATTTTGAAAAAATCGGGATGCAGCGTCGGCTCGCCGCCGGAAATTTGCACGACATCGGGATGGCCTTCGTTGCGCACGATCGCGTCGAGCATTTTTTCGATGAGGGCAAGCGAGCGATGCTCGGTGCGTTCCGGCCCGCTGCCCGCATAGCAAACGGGGCAGCGCAAATTGCAGGAATCCGTAATTTCGAGAAGCGACAAGCAGGAATGTTGCTCGTGGTCGGTGCACAAACCGCAATCGTATGGGCAGCCCCATTTGACGGGAGTGTTGTAGCGCAACGGCATTTCCGGTTTTTTGACGAACACTTCGCGGCAACGGCGGTAGTAGTCGACGTCGTCCGCGACGAGCACGCGCTCCGGCCCATGATCGGGGCAGCGTTTAAGCAAAAACACTTTTCCGTCTTCGAAGACGATCTTGCCTTCCAGTTTGCGAAAACACGCCGAGCAAATGGTGAGCGCTACGTCGTAAAAAAGGTAAGGCCGGACACGTTCCATTTTTATTTATCCTGGCCCGGGTCTTTTTCGAAAGGCCCGCACAATGATGGCGACAAACAACCAAAGTACCGACACCACGCAAAATACCACGCCGGCAAATGCAAGCGCGAGGTAAGCGCCGTTCGACGTGTCGTTAGGGCCCTCGAAATTGCAAGTCGCGGCGTAACCGTATCCCGCTCCGCCCGTAAGGAGCAAGGCGCATACCAAAGTCACGAATGCCGGAACGATGGTGGACCGCCCGCTACGCTTGCTGAGGGCCACGCCGATACATGTTCCGCCGACGAGAAGACCGACGAGCGGCACCACCACTTGCCAGCCGCGTAGAATTGCGGGCACGCGAACGATGAAGCCAAACAGGAGCAGAAAACCGGCGCTTGCCGCGGCGATGAAAACGCCGGCGCCAAGCAGCCAATTCGCCGGCGCATTGCGATTTCCGCTTGGGGCCGGATCGTTCATTGCCGGTCCTTATTTTCGGTTCGGCGGTTGCGAATGGCGCGCGCAATCATCCAGACGATCGATGCCGGAGCCGCGACAACATTCGAGAAAAAAACGATCAGGAAAAAAACGTTGAGCGCATCGTCTTTCCCGCGCCCATTTATGGTGAAACTGGAAACTAACGCGTAACAACTGCCGCCGGCCAAAACCACCGAGCACAAAAGGGTGACGAGCGGTGCGGCCAAACTGCGGCGCTTACTTGGTTGCTGATCCATTTAGCCCCCGATCGGCTCTTTAAAACGCGGTGGTTCCGGCAGCGATCTTTCGCGGGGAGTCAGCCAGCGCCGGACGTCGGGCAAATAATACGCCAGCAGGAGGATGCAAGCCCACTGAATCGCGGTCAGAGCGAAAAAGACGCGCACGTCGTCCGGCTTGAGAAAATCGCAAAGCAAGCGAAACGCGAAATAGCCCACCATGAAAAAACGAAAAAGGTCGCCTTCGGCGCGCGGATGGCGCGACAAGCGCCAGAGAAACACTCCAAGTGTCAGCGCAAACAGCGCTTCGTAAAGTTGCGTGGGATGGCGCGGGATGCCGTCGCCGAAGTCGACGCCCCATGGCAAAGCCGTCGCAATGCCGCCGGTGTGGTCTTCGGGACCAGTCAAAAAACAGCCGATGCGGCCGATGGCGATGCCGACGCAAAGTGGAATGGCAAAAAGGTCGCCAGTGCGGCGCTTTATTGCCAAATGATATTTCGCGAGCTCCACGAAAAGGAGTCCGCCAATGAGCGCGCCGACGATCGTTTTGCCGCCCATCAAAAACGCCGGATCGCGCCAATGGATGAGCGTGGCCGCGGGATCTTCGAACCAATACAGAATTTTGCTGCCGGCGACGGCGCCCATGGCCGCCGCCGCGATGACCCACCATCGGTTGCCGTCATCGAGCGCGTCGCCGCGCCGCTTTCGCAACGCCAGATAAACGCGAAACGCGATCGCATACGCGAGCGTTTCGAAGACCAAATGCGGATGGAGCTTCAACGAGCCAATCGGAATGAAGACGGGGAAGGACATGTTTTCGGGAGCGCCACCTGCATGCTACGCGGAAGTGCGCCGTTTCAGGAAACTCTCTTTGCGCGAATGTATTCGGCCACCGCCGAGTGTTTGCGCTCTTCCGCGTAATCCAGCGCGGTTTTGCCGTCGGACGTTTTCGCGTGAAGATCGGCGCCGCGAGCTTCCAGAAGTTTCACAATTTCGAGGTGGCCATTGGCGGCGGCGGCAAGCAGCGGCGAATAATTGTTCGCGTAGCGGTAGTTCGGGTCGGCGCCATTTTCGAGCAGCCACTTCACAATTTCCGTTTGGCCGCTGGTGACGGCGCCGGTCAGCGCGTTGTAGCCGCTGCCATTCGTCGCCGCTGCGTTCACGTCCGCGCCTTTCGCATGCAGATATTTCACGACGTCAAAATGGCCGAACACGGCAGCCAGCGCCAGAACCGGAAAACCGTCCGGCGAATAACTTTTCGCAAGCGTCGCATCGCGCTCGGCCAATTCCATTACGCGCGCGAGATCTCCGGCGGCGGCGGCTTCGTGCAGACGCAAAACCGCTCCGCGCGAAATTAAAAAATCGCGAATTTCCAGTTGCCGGTTATAAATGGAAAACAGAACGGGGCTTTGCGATTGCGCATTCGTGGCGACGAGCAGCGCGGAATCCTGATCGAGCAGCGCGCGAACCGCGGCCAGATCGCCGGCGCGAATCGCATCGAAGAAAAGTTGAGTTTCGCTCATACGGACTCCGCCGCCGAATTTCCGATTGCAGGCGGAATTGTACAAGCGAAGCTTGCGCCGTCCAAGCTGCGAGAAACGCCGGCGCCGCATGGCTCGCGGCGGCGGAAGCTTGCTTCGGCAGATAAAGGGACGGTCACGGCGCGGATTGAACTCGTTGCCCGCCGCCTATCGACGCGCGCGATCCTGGCGGAGCGCTTCTTCAATCAAGTGATCCAGTTCATCGCGCTTCAGCGTAATTTCATCCGCAACGCCGTCTTCGCTGTCGCTGGTGACCGGCAGTTCGCACGCCGCTCCCGGCGGCGCGGCAACGCCATATCGCGAACGCGCCGCCATCAATTTGGCGACTTCGCGCGAGCTGAGCAGCTTCGGCGTGCCCGCGTTTTCCGCGGCGAGCACGATTTTGGCGAAATGCTCGACCGTTTCCATGCGATAAAACGCCGTGAGCAGATCCGGTCCGCACGTCACGGCGCCGTGATTGGCGAGCAAGAGCGCGTCGTAACTTTCCACGAACGGCTCCAGCGCCTGGCTCAGATCGGGCGTGCCGGGCGTCGCATACCGCACCAGCGGCACCTGGCCGAGCCCGATAATCACTTCCGGAAGCAGCGCCTGATCGAGCGCGCGGCCCGCGCTGGCAAATCCCGTCGCCGAAACCGGGTGCGCGTGGCACACCGCATTGACCTCCGGCCGCATGCGATAAAAAAGCAAATGCATCAAAATTTCCGACGACATTTTTCGGTCGCCAAAACACTTGTGGCCGTTGACGTCGGTGATCACCAGATCTTCCGGCGCAAGGCACCCTTTGTTCATGCAGGTCGGAGTCGTAAGGATTCGTCCGTCGGCAAGCCGCACCGACGCGTTGCCTTCGCACGCCACAATATACTCGTGCTCGTACATCCATCGCCCCACCGTGCAAATATCGCGGCGGTGCTGCTCTTCCGTTTTTGTGTGGCCAGCCGACACCGGGCTCGAGTTCACGGAGCGTACGCCTCCCCAGCGCGGCATTATCCACCGTGCTGGCGGGTTTGCAAGTTTTTTTTCGCCCAACGCACGAGAGGACAGAGACCCGCGCGCGACCTGTTTCGGGCGATGCCAATGGCTAGCGACAAAGCCTACGCGTAAATGCCCCTCATTTTCAATGCGTTGGCTACGCGGTCAATAGCCACCATGTAAGCGGCGATCCGGTTGTTCACTTTGTGCGTTTCGGCGTAACGCACCACCTGGTCGAATGCGTTCTCCATCACGTCGAGCAACCGCTCGTTCACTTCGCTTTCCCGCCAGAAGAAGCCTTGCCGGTCCTGCACCCATTCGAAGTAGCTCACCGTCACGCCGCCGGCGTTTCCGAGAATGTCCGGAATCGTGAACACGCCTTTCGCGTCGATAATCGCGTCAGCCTGCCACGTGGTCGGGCCATTGGCGCCTTCGCACATGATTCTGGCCTGCACTTGTGAAGCGTTCTTTTCGGTAATTTGATTTTCAATCGCCGCCGGAATCACCACATCGCACTTCTGGAAGAGCACGTCGCGCGCACTCATCTTCGTTCCGCCGCCGGGATAGTCTTGCAGCGGTTTCTTCTGATTGGTGACCCAATCGATGACTTTGGGCACGTCAAATCCATTTTCGTTGTAAAGCCCGCCGCCGATGTCCGCGAGCCCGATGATTTTATATCCGGCTTTCTGCATCAGGTCCGCCGCCATTGAGCCCACGTTGCCAAAGCCCTGAATCACGACGCGCGTGCCTTCTTTTTTCATTCCGAGCTTTGCCAGCGCCTTGTCGCAGCAGATCATGACGCCGCGGCCGGTGGCTTCGCGCCGTCCGCGCGAGCCGCCCAACTCAATCGGCTTGCCCGTTACCACCGCCGTGGTCGCTTGCCGGTGGTGCATCGAGTACGTATCCATCACCCAGGCCATCGTTTGCTCGCCCGTGCCCACGTCCGGCGCGGGAATGTCGCGCTCCGGCCCAAGCCAGTCCGCAAGCTCCGCCGTGTAGCGCCGCGTCAGGCGCTCCAATTCGTTGCGCGACATTTTGCGCGGATCGCAAATGATTCCGCCCTTCGCTCCGCCAAAGGGAATGTCCACCACCGCGCACTTCCACGTCATCCACGTCGCCAGCGCGCGCACTTCATCCAGCGAAACATCCGGCGCAAACCGAATCCCGCCCTTGCCCGGCCCGCGAACCGTGGAGTGCAGCACGCGATATCCGGTGAACACTTCCAGCGTTCCGTTGTCGAGCCCCACCGGAATGTAGAGCGTGATCTCTTTGCTCGGATACTTCAGATACCGGTAAATTCCCTGCTCCAAACCCAGCTTCTGCGCCGCTACTTCAAAACGCGCTTCCGCGTTTTGGTAGACATTCATCTCTTCCGGGGCCGGCGGTTGCGACATGCGAGACTCTCCTTGTTCACTTCACACTCCGGCGCAAGCCCGAGGCTTTGCCGGTATTCGAATTCCGGTTTTTGATTCGCTGACTGCAAGGCTCAAACAGTGGAGTTCGTCGGGCTACCCACCCTTCGCACCTGCCATTTGGCCGGGAAGGCAGTATACGAAGCAATTCCTCTTCCTCGCAAGTCGCGGCCGATGGCCGTTTGCAAACGCTTTTCCACGCCATCGCACCGGATTTCCTCTCGCGCCTTACGCATCGGCGGACTCATACTTCGTATCAACCGCCGGACCTCGATCATCCAATGGCGAGTTCAGAGTCCGTTCGAGAGGTACCTTCCATGGCAAAGATGAAAGCGGTTCAAGTTTCGAAGGCAGGCGGAGATTTTGAGCTTGTCGAACGCGAAATTCCCCAACCCGGTTCCGGACAGGTGCGCGTGAAGGTGCAAGCTTGCGGCATCTGTTACAGCGATCATCTGGTGAAAGATGGCATTTTGCCCGGCATTCAATATCCCCGCGTTCCCGGCCATGAAGTCGCCGGCCTCGTCGATGAGTCCGGCCCCGGCGTCGCCAATTGGAAGAAGGGCCAGCGCGTCGGCATCGGCTGGCACGGCGGGCACGACTTTACTTGCCCCGCTTGCCGTGAAGGCGATTTCGTCACCTGCGCGAACGAAAAAATCACCGGCATCCATTTCGACGGCGGTTATCAGGAATATATGCTCGCCCCGGCCGAAGGCCTTGCCGCGATTCCCGATGGGCTCGACGCCGCGGAAGCCGGCCCGCTGCTCTGCGCCGGCATCACCACGTTTAACGCCCTGCGCCACAGCGGCGCGGGCCCGGGCGATCTTGTCGCCGTGCAAGGAATTGGCGGCCTCGGCCATCTCGGCGTGCAATGGGCGAGCAAATTCGGCTATCGCGTTGCCGCGGTTGGGCGCGGCGCGGAAAACGGCGACCTTGCCAAAAAACTCGGCGCGCACATTTACATCGACAGCAAGAACGCCGACGCCGCCGCGGAATTGCAAAAACTTGGCGGCGCAAAAGTCATCCTCGCCACCGCGCCAAACTCCAAGGCCATGTCCGACTTGTTTCCCGGCCTCGGGCGCAACGGCTCGATGGTCGTCGTCGGCGCCGGTTCCGGCAACATCGAAGTATCGCCCTTCACGCTCTTGCTCGGAAAGCGGCGCCTGCAGGGCTGGGCGTCGGGCACGGCGGCCGATTCCGAAGACACCATGCGCTTTGCCGCGATGACCGGCATCCGCCCGATGATCGAGAAATATCCGCTCGAAAAAGCCGCCGAAGCCTACGCGCGCATGAATAGCGGCCACGCGCAATTCCGCGTCGTACTCACCATGTAATTTGTCGATTTGCCGCCGGCCAATTACTGCAGGCGGAATTGCACCGTGACAACCAGGTGCATGGCAACGGCCTTGCCATCCAGCGTGGCGGGCCTGTATTTCCACTGGTGCAAAGAGTCCATCGCCGCTTGATGCAGCAGCACCGGGCCGCTTACCACTTTCATCGCGGTCACGCGGCCGTTATCGTCCACGAGCGCATCGATCTTAACGTCGCCGGAAATCCTTTGCGTGCGCGCCATTTGCGGATACGCCGGCGGCACGGAAGAAATCAGCTGCGCCGGTTTCACTTCGCCGCCCACGGCGACCGGCGCGGCCGGTTGATTTCCGTGCGAAGCGGTCAGTCCGGAGGAGACGGGCGCGGCGCTATTGTCCATTGCGATGCCCGGTTCGCCTTCGCTTGAAACTTCCTGCTTCGCCTTGCCTTTTACCTTTGGCGCGGCCAGGCGCATCTGGCTGAATGCGGACTTGCGCGGTTCTTCCACCGGTTCCGCGGCGCGCGCCGCGGCGGACGAGCTCGCCGCCGGAAGCTTCGCGGCGTCACGCGTGTTCGGAATTTTTTCCACTTCCATGGCAGGCGTCACGGCCGCTTTTTGCGTCGCATCCGGCTGCGCGCTCACGGGACTCGGCGTGGAAAACGCCTTGCCCGCCGCGGGAATAGACGTCGAGGCGAGATATTTCTTTTGCGGCTCCGCGCTGGTCGTCGCCGGTTCAACAAGCTGCGGCTGCAATTCCGGCGTTGTCTTCGCCGCGGCCGATCCGGATTGCTGCGTATACCACCAGCCGCCGCCCGCCGCCAAAACCAGCGTCGCCGCGATCAGGCCAATCCACAAACCCTTTTTGCTTCCGCGCGCCGCTTCGCTCGCGCCCTCTTCCGTCGTCCGGAACAATTCCGAACTGAAGTTTGGAACCGCCGCTTCATTCGTCTCGCGCGCTTCGAGCGCCGCTTCTGCTTTCCTTTCAAAATCGTGAAACTCGCCGGATGCTTGCGCTTCGGGCTCGGCCGATTTTTCCTCCGGCTCCGCCGTCAGCGGCACAACCTGCATTGGCGCGGGAGGAGCGACGATTGGCACGATGGCCACCGGCGCCGGGTTCGCCGCATTGCGCGCCAAAGGCTCGAGCCACGATGGAATTTTCACCTCTTCGTCCTGCATCGCCGTGGAAGATTTTTGCTTCGCCGCCGCTGGCGCCAGATTCAGCGGTTCGAATATTTTCGCCGCCGCGGCCGGCTCCACTTTCGCAATCTCAATCGCGTTCGCCGCCGTTTCCGCACTTGCGGGAGCTTCCGCGCCCGCATTGCCCGCCGCCGCTTTCTGCGCCGGCGTTTCCGAAAACAACATGCTCGAAAGCTGCTCCTGCAGGCGTGCCGCTTCTTTCTTCAATTCGTCGGAAGCGCTTGGCGCCGGAGCCACCGGCACCGGCGGCACAATTTGCTTCGCTTCCTGTAGCGGCAATGCCGTTTTTGCTTCGCCGGAAATGGCAACCGGCATCGGCTTCACCGGCGCGGCGCCATTCGTCGCGGAAACCGCCGGACGATCGCCTGGAAACCTCATGCCCCAAAATCCAACCGCCGGTTCCGTAAACTCCAATTCCACATAACCGCTCACGCTGCGGTAGTTTTTCGACTTCACCACCTGGCACACGACTTCTTTTTTGGTTTTCTCGTTCGTGAGGAAAAGCAATTGCCCTGCCGCCACCGTTGAACCGAGCCGGATCACCGCGCCGTTGCCGAACACCAGCACCGTCTGCGTCGTTTCCGAAAATGGTTCGCGCTTGTCGCTTCCTTCCACCGCTCGCGCGCCATTCACGGTCACCGCAATCTCCAGCGCCACCGGCTGCACTTTCTGCGGGGTCGCGCTTACGGTCGACGCCGGCGCTCCGAAATTTTGTACTTCTGGCTCTTTTGCAATGGGTGCCATGGCAATCGCTCGCTGGGTCTAAAGTCCACGCGTTCCGCACGCCGCGGTCTTCCGCGTGGTCTTCTATATATTCAGTCGGCGGCGAAGGGTCCGGCGATAGTACACGCGTACTACCGGTAACCTGTCCATAGGGACAGGAACATTTTTCTGTGGCGCAGGCGCTTCTGCTTGCGCTTTTTTATTTGCGTCGAAAATCGCTACTTCAGCGGCGGCTTGAATCGTTCGTCGATTTCCACCTGATATCCCGTCACGATTTTGTTCGTCTCGTTCGCCATGCCGACGACCGCTTGCAACTCCTTGAACATTTCCGGCGTCATGCCCTTCTTGAACGCGGACGCCGTGTGCGACGCGATGCAGTAATGGCAGTTGTTCGTCACGCTCACCGCCACGTAGATCAATTCCTTCGTCAACGGGTCCAGCGCGCCCGGCCCCATGATCTGCTTCAAACTCTCCCACGTCCTTTTCAGCGCGGCCGGATCGTGCGCAATCGCCTTCCAGAAATTGTTTATCCAATCCGTCTTCCGCGTCGCCATAATGTCGTCGTAAATCGCGCGCACTTCCGCGCTCGCATCCTTGTATTCAATCAATCCAAACGTCGCCATTGCACTCTCCTCGCCTCTTCCGCGCTTTTCCGCTTCGTACAAAACTTAACAGGAACCGCCAACCTCGGCCAGCCGCACGCGATCTCACCCGTTCCCTTCGCTCTGCATTTGCCGCCGCACTATTTTGCGGCTTAGTAATCCAAATCCGCTTGACATGCAGCGAATAAAAGGCGAACATTTTCGCCCTGAGGCTCGCCTCTACCTTTTGCCGAGGAGTTTCCCGTGTCCGCCGTTGCTTCTGTTTCTCCCTTTCTCTCCGCTCTTTCCCTTCACTGGGGATACACTTCCTTTCGCCCCGGCCAGGAAGAAATCGCCGCCGCCATTGCCGCCGGCCGCGACGCCTGCGTCGTCATGCCCACCGGCGGCGGCAAATCGCTTTGCTATCAGCTCCCCGCCGCGCTTGCCGATCGCCGCGCCGCCATCGTCATCTCGCCGCTCATCGCCCTCATGCAGGATCAGGTCGCGCAGCTCGACGAAATGGGCATTCCCGCCGCGGTTCTCAATAGTTCGCAATCGCCATCCCAGCGCGACGCCATTCGCCGCGCCGCGCAGTCCGGCAAATACCGCCTTCTTTATCTTTCGCCCGAATCCATCGCACAGGAAGGAACGCTTCGCTGGCTCAAGTCGCTCGCGCTCTCCTTCTTTGTGATTGACGAAGCGCATTGCATTTCCGAATGGGGCCACGACTTTCGTCCCGAGTATCGCTTGCTCAGCCGCCTTCGCCGCGAATTCCCCGATTTGCCCATCGCCGCTTTCACCGCCAGCGCCACCCAGCACGTCCGCCACGACATCGTCAGCCAGCTCGGCCTCCGCGACCCGTTCAAACACATCGCCAGTTTTTATCGCCCGAATCTCCGCTACCTCGTTCGCGAATGTACGCGCACGGAACAAGAAGCCATTTTGCTCGATTCGCTTCGCACCCTCGACGACGGCAGCGCCATCGTCTACGCCTCCACCATCAAACGCGTCGAACAGATTCAGGAATTTCTCAAGGAAAATAAAATCGGCGCCGTCGCCTATCACGGAAAAATGGGCTCGGCCGACCGCCGCAAAAATCAGCAGTTGTGGTCGGCGGACGAAGTCCGCGTCGTCGTCGGCACGGTCGCCTTCGGGCTCGGCATCAACAAACCGGGTGTACGAAAAGTGATCCACCTCGCGCTGCCGAAAAGCATCGAGCAGTATTACCAGGAAGCGGGCCGCGCCGGCCGCGACGGAAACGCCGCCGATTGCCTGCTGCTTTGGCAAAAACGCGATCAAGCCACCATCGGCTTTTTCATTTCTCAGATCGGCGAGGAGCGGGAAAAAGAACGCGCCTGGCAGCGCTTTCACGAAATCCGTGACTTCGTCGACCGCGCTGTCTGCCGCCAGCACGAAATTTGTTCTCACTTCGGCGAGCGCCCCAAATGGCAGTCGTGCGGCAAATGCGACGTCTGTGCCGGCCTTCCCGATTCCATTGCGCGGGCTGGCGCCGCGGAGCCGGCACAAAAAAATATTACCGCTTCACCTTCGCCTGCGGCGGCCAATAGCGGCCTGCGCGAAGCTCTCCGTCAGTGGAGGCTTGCCACCGCTCGCGAAAAACAGGTCAGCGCGTTCGTCATTCTTTTCAATTCCGGCCTCGACGAACTTTGCGACAAACAGCCAGCCACTCTGGAAGAGTTGCGAAAAATTCCCGGATTCGGCCCCAAGAAAACCGAACGGTACGGAACGGAAGTCCTCGAGATCATCAACCGCTTTCGCACCAGTCCTCCGGCCACGATCCACGCTGCCGAAAAGAAGCCGGCTCCGCTCACCACGCCCGAGCGCGAAACGCTCACTCTGTTGACGAGTGGATTCGACCTTGCCGCAATCGCCGCGCGGCGCCAGGTTCAATTGCAAACCGTTCTTGTGAACGTCTCGGAACTCGTCGGCCGAGGCGCACATCCGTTTCAGATGGAATGGCTTCCGCAAGAACGTTACGAACAAATCCACCTGGCAGGCGCGAAAGTCGGCTGGGAGCGCCTGAAACCGATCAAAGAATCGCTGCCAGAAGAAATTACGTACGGCGAAATTCGCTTGGTCGCGGCGCATCAAAGATCCAAATCTCCGTCCTAGCATTTTCCACCGCTCTCTAGTACGCATCTTTTAACTTGACATCCACACTATCCGGGCTACACTCCACTCACATTCGTGGTGATTCGAAAAGCGTTTCACCTCTCTCTCCCGTTCTCATCCCTGGCCCACACCGGATGTCCGTTCGCCACGTTTGTCTGATTCGGTAGCGGCAACGAAAGACCTGCGCTGCGTCGCTCTCCCGCGGCAAATTCAGTTTTGGAGGATTTCTCATGTCCCAACGTCACGGTGTTCCCATTCGCGGTCTCATGTCCGTCAATAATTCGCCTCAATTCGAAGGCAAGTTCGGCCGGCTGTTTCACATCGAAAATAAAGACAAGGCAAAGTTCGGTGCGACCGATGCGGAAAACGTCACGAACCTGACCGCTCTTGGCACCGCCATGACCGCCGGTTTTGACGCGCCATTCGACGGCCCCGATCCCGAAGAAAGCGGCATTCCCGCGCTTTATACCTACCTCGGCCAATTCATCGATCACGACATTACGTTCGATCCCGCCAGCAGCCTGCAGATGGAAAACGATCCGGACGCCTTAACGGACTTCCGCTCGCCGGCGTTTGATCTCGACAACGTTTACGGCCGCGGCCCCGACGATCAGCCCGCCCTCTACAACGGCGACAACACCTTTCTTCTTGGCGATCCGATTTTCGGCGGCGCCGACGCGAACGCGCGCGATTTGCCGCGCAACAACGCCGTCGTTCGCCGCGCCCTCATCGGCGATCCGCGCAACGATGAAAATGCTCTCGTCTCTCAGTTGCAGGGACTTTTTCTTCGCTTTCACAACCGCATGGTCGCGGAAAATCCCGCCTCGTCTTTCTCCGACGTGCAAAAGCTCGTCCGCTTCCACTATCAATACGTCATCCTCAACGATTTTCTGCCGCGCATCGTCAACGCCGCCACTCTGAAATCGTACAAACACAATGGCCGCTTCGATAAAAGCAAACTCAAGTTTTTCCATCCAAAAAACTTTCCCTTCATGCCCGTCGAATTCTCCGTCGCCGCCTATCGCCTCGGCCATTCCATGATTCGCCCCGGCTACCGCTTGAACGACGCCGTTTTGCTTCCCATTTTCCCCGTGCCCGCTTCCACCGCGCCCGGCTTTTCGCAGGGCCTTACCGGATTCCGCGCCCTCGTTTCGAATTGGGCGCTCGATTGGGGCCGCTTCATCGATATCGATATTCGCCCGTACGGCGACACCGATCCCAATCAGCAAAAAGCGCGCCTGCAATTCGCTTATAGAATTGACACTTCCGTCGTGAATCCGCTGTCCACTTTGCCGCCGGCGGTCGCCTCCAATCCCGCGTCGCTCGCGCAACGCAATTTGCTCCGCGGCTGGCGACTCGGATTGCCCAATGGCCAATTCGTCGCCAAAGCAATGGGCTTCACTCCCTTGCCCGACAATCAGATCTTGATCGGCAAAGGCGTCGACAAACCCGATCCCGGCGAAACGCCGCAGCCCATCACAACTGTTAATTCCGTCTTTAAAGAAAATTGCCCGCTCTGGACGTACATTCTTGCCGAAGCAATGGCCAATCAAACCAACGTCAACATTCCCGTCACCGGCGGCAAATCCATCACCACGCCGCAACTTGGCCCCGTCGGCGGCTCGCTCGTCATGGAAACTTTTCTTGGCCTGATGTTTGCCGACAAGTTTTCGCTGCTTACTTTGCAGCCGGACTGGCAGCCCGCGGGAAATCCAAATTTCGCGTTGAAAGATTTCGTAAAATTCGCGCTTGGCTTGTAGAAAAAAACGGGCGCGCGACGCTGCCTTTAACTGGTTCCCGGCTTTGACGCGACCATCGCGCGCAACAGCCACTTTTTCAGCACTGGCACGGAGTACGCCGGCAACTCTTCAAAGATCGCGCCCATGCCGATGTTCGGCTGCGTGTACACGACTTTTCCCTTTGCCTCGAAAAATTCGTGCTCGAAAAATATCTTCAGGTGGATCGGCGTGCCGTCCGGCAGCGGATTCACCATGTCGAAATAGCAGCCGTTCAGGCTCAATTCCGTCACACGCACTTCCATCTTGATTTTTTCCCGCTCGTTGATCAGCTCTGCGGTCGCGATAAAAGGATAGCGGGGAGTTCGGCGGCGTTCCTGGCTCACAACTTCACCTCGCTGAGACGTTCCGGGGCCGCGAATTACAACCCGGTTTTCTCGCGGACGTTCCCTTCAGCGTTTATAGCACACGGCGTACTCAATGGCCGGTCCAGGCGCGCCTTTGTCGTCCAAAGACGCAACTCCCTCGGCCCACTGGAAAGGCGCCCGCTCACCGGGGCGCGGGAAATTCTTCCAGCAGCAGGCGCGCCAGCCGCTTCGAGTCGTGCCGAATCACTCCGTGTTCTTCGAGCAATGAATCGAAAATCACCTTCACCCGCTGCTTGCGCAAAACAGGCAAATCCACAATCACGCGCTCCGCGCCTTCTTTCAAGTAACGCCGTGCCACATCCGGAGACACGTTTTTTCGATTCGCCACCACAACATCCACAATCTGCCCCGGAACGTGCCTCTCAATCGCGCTCAAATGTTGCGACAACGAATAGCCCGTGGTTTCTCCCGGCTGGGTCATCAGATTGGAGATGTACACGCGCTGCGCCTTCGATCGCCGGATGGCATGCGCAATTTCTGGGATCAAAAGATTCGGCAGGATGCTGGTGTAGAGCGAGCCTGGCCCGAGCAAAATCAAATCGGCGCCGCGGATCGCTTCAACCGCTTCCGGAACGGCGCGCACGCGCCTCGGAT
>DATGEI010000052.1:0-47339 GCA_035310365.1 Candidatus Acidiferrum sp. | reverse complement strand
TTGTCTGTGACCACCGCGCCGGCCTTCATCACCCACTTCACTTTGTTGATGGCCACGTTCACGTCGGCCAGCGGATCGCCTTCGACGGCGACCAAATCCGCAAAATATCCCGCGCTTACCGCCCCCAATTCATCTTTCTTTCCCAGCAACTCCGCCGCGTTCGTCGTCGCCGTGTGGAGCGCTTCTTCCGGCGTCATGCCCGCTTTCACAAACCAGGCCAGCTCGCGCGTGTTTTCGCCAAACATCGTGTAAATCGCGTCCGAACCCATCGCAAACTTCACGCCCGCCTTGTGCGCCTTCCGCGCCGTCTCCAGATTTCGCTGGATGAACGCGCGCGTCTTCTCCTGAAAGCCGTCGGCGTAACCGATTTTTTGCCAGTTATCGAGGTAATAGCGGTTGTGATCGATCGTCGGCACATAGAACGTTCCGCGCCTGGCCATTTCGGCGATCGTTGCGTCGTCCATGTCCGTTGCGTGTTCGAGCGAATCCGTTCCCGCGCGCACGGCGTCGCGCGCGCCGTCCGGTCCGTATGAATGAATCGCAATCTTTTTTCCAAACTGATGCGCCGCATCCACCGCCGCTTTGATTTCGTCGTAACTGTACGTTTCGAATCCCGTCGTGTCGTCGTCCGTTCCCGTCGACGCGTACAATTTAATTACATCCGCTCCCGCCGCAATCTGCTGCCGCACCACGCGCAGCACTTCCGCGACGCCATCCGCGATTCCGCCGGCCGGAGGATTCAGCCCCGGTTTGTACGGCGTGTTGGTGACGTAGAGTCCGTACCCGCAGACAAACATTCGCGGGCCAATCATTTCGTTGTGATTGATGAGGTCGCGCATCGCTATATCTTCATATTGATCCGCGCCCAAATCGCGCACCGTGGTGACGCCGGCTTCGAGCGTTCGCATCGCGCCTTTGCGCGCCAGAAACACCTGCATCGCCGCGGAGTTGCTCGCGATCTGCTTTAACATCGGCGTGCCGGGAGTCTCGTCGGTATACTGCGTCAGGTGCGTGTGCACGTCGATCAATCCGGGCAAGCCAAAATATTTTGAAAGGTCCACAATCTGCGCGCCCGCGGGAATTTTCTTGGCGTCGGTCGTCACTTCGCGAATTCGTTCGCCTTCCACGATCACAATCGCGTTCGTCCAGACTTTTCCTTTGCCGTCCCACAATTTTCCGAATTTGACCGCCTGCACCGCCGCCGCTTTCACCGATTTCGCCGGCGAGCTTTCTTGCGCCGCCGTTCGAATTCCGAAGAATGGCGCCGACGCCATTCCCGCCCACAAACACGACGACATAAGCCCGTACACAAACACGCCGCGAAATTTCATGCGCCTTTCCCCCATTCCTCGCCATGCCAGCAAAGAAACCTGTCATTCCGAGCCCGCGTGGGCACGGCAGCAAACAATCGCCATTCCGAGGGCGGTTCGCGCCCGAGGAATCTCGTTTTGCTTTTTGCTCTGGAATGTTCTAGTCGAGAAAGGCCCTGCTTGTCACGCGGATTCGTCGCCGGTCTGTTTTACTTTTTGGCACACACAGAGAATCGCGGCTTTGCGCCGCGATGTTTTTTTCATTCGGGAATTTCTTGGATTCTACTGACGCTGATTTTCCGAGGCAGGTTCCGCGGTATTAAATTTCGAGGAGCTCAATCGCGAAACCGCTCCCGGCGGCGTTTGCGGGGCCGCAACGCCCGCGGTGGTCGAACCGAGTCCCAATTTTTGCAGCGTGGGCGCGTCGAGCCGGCCGCTTGGATTCAGCCCGTGCGCGGACTGATATTTGCGCATCGCCGCCACGGTCGCATCGTCCCACTTTCCGTTCGGCGCGCCCGCGAACGACCCATTTTTCGCCAGCGCGGTTTGAATTTCCGAAATTCGATCCGTGGTCGGCGCCTTCTGCCCGTGCTGCCGCGCGGAACTTTTCGCGCTCTTTTTTCCCGTGCGGCGCCCGTGCGTTACAGTGCCACTCGTCGTCGTTTTTTTCTTCGCGCTTTGCGTTTGCGCCGCGCCAGCCGGCACACCCAGCCCGGCTAGCAAAGAAAGCAGCAGGGCTGGGAGGACTACTTTTCGGCTGGTCATTGTCGTCGTTTCTCGATGTATCCGGTCGTCGTTTCTCGATGTATCAGGTCGTTAGTTTCCCGATTTATTGCACGTTTTCGGCCGGCACCACTCCGGGAAGAAAAACTGTGAGAATGCGATTATTATCTTGTCTCCGCAGAACTTTGAACACTACGTTCTGCCCAGGTTTCAATTTGCCGATCGCGGCCTTGTACTCCGCCACCGAACTTACCGGCTGGCGATTCACTTCGGCAATCACGTCGCCGCGCGAAAAATTCAAATCGTCGGCGAAGCTGGCGGGCTCGACGTCCGTCACGAGCACGCCCTTCTGCCCTTCCATGCCGATGCGGTTCGCGCGATCCGGCGTCAAATTGTCCACGCGCAGGCCAAATTCGGCCGGCGAGGCGTCGCCTGGTTGTTCGTTCATGCGGCCGGCGGAATTGGGAAAGACGCGCGTACGATCTTCGACCGTCGCCGTGGTTTCTTTCGCTTGTCCGTCGCGCACATAATTAAGCTTTACTTTGCTGCCGATGGGCGCTTGCGCGATGGGGTTCACCAGATCGTTTCCGGTTTTTACGGCTTGCCCGTTCACGCTGGTGATGATGTCGCCGCCCTTCAATCCCGCTTTTTCCGCGGGGCTTCCCGGCTCGACGCTCATAATCGCGACGCCGTGTTGCGCGCCGTATTCCTTCATGGTGATTGAATTCGTTCCGAGATCTTCCTGGAAGCTGACGCCGATGGAGCCGCGCGTCACGCGACCGCTGGAAATAAGCTGATTGTAAACGTTGATGGCGACGCTCGATGGCAGGGCAAATCCAACGCCTTCATATCCGCGGCTGCCGGTGATGATTGCCGTGTTCACGCCGATCACTTCGCCCGCCATGTCCACGAGCGGTCCGCCGGAATTGCCGGGATTGATTGCCGCGTCCGTCTGCAAAAACTTCTGAAATTGACGGCCAACGCCGCCGCGATCTTTTGCGCTGATGATTCCAGCCGTGACCGTGGCTTGCAAACCGAACGGGCTGCCAATGGCCAGAACCCAATCTCCGACTTGCACGCCTTCGGAATTGCCGAGCTTTGCGGTCGGCAAATCCTTGCCGGCGTCTACTTTGATTACCGCGAGGTCGGTCTCTTCGTCCACGCCAACGACTTTCGCCGTGTACCGGGTGGTCTCGCCATTCAGCTGCACTTGAATTTTCGTGGCCTGATCGACGACGTGATTATTCGTCAAGATGAATCCGCGCTTGTCCACAATCACGCCCGAGCCGAGGCTACGTTCGGCAGCGGGAGGCGCGTCGCCGCGACCGTCAAAGAACCGGTCAAAGAAATCCTGCATCGGGTCGTCTTGCTGCGGATCGTCCTGCTGCGGCGCGCGGCGCTTTTTCGCGGTGGGCTGCTTCTTTTCCATCACCTGCGTGGTGGAGATGTTCACGACGGCCGGCTCCACGCGATTCACGATGCTCGCAAAAGAATTGGACGAAGGAATCGCGTCGGGCACCGCCAAAGGCGTGCCTTTGCCCGCGAACGCAAAATTCTTCATCGCGGACGTCTTGCCGGAAATCACGGTGCCGATCAGGATTCCGACCACCAGCGTCAACGCGATCGATAACCCGGCGATCCACTTTTTCTGCCGGCTCACTGCCGTTACTTCTCGTACTTGGTCACTCATTGTCCCTTGCTCCTATTTGGTCCGCGGCCGCTACCCTCGGGAGCACACCCGTGCTTCCCCCACTATAACACTCCGCATTGCCTGAAGTTGCCCGGCACAATTCGCCTGTTGCGCCTCAAAACACACTGGCCCAACGTTCAGTACACGAAGGGCCGGGCTCGGCTTTGGACCGTCAAAAACGTTTCACCATCTATTGGACGCACGGCAGGCAAAATGTGTTGTCGGGTGTTTTAGGGGCGATGTAGAACCACCTTTATGACCGTGTTCAATTTTAGCGGGCGTCCGCTTTCAGGCTGGGCCCAAAAACTGATCAACTTGGGGCTAGTACAGATGGCCATGGCCGTAGATTCGTCAGACCTGTGGGCATAGCGAGCGGTTAAAATAGAGGAGATGGAAAACGCGCGGCGAATTCCGAGGCCACCCCAAGACCCAGGTTCCGAAAACCGGAACCCGTTGCACCCTCCGCCTCTCTAGACTTTTCTTGGACTTAACGCGCTGATATCCTCCCTTTGTTTCCCATGTCAAATAGTTTCCGCAATCTATCCGCGGCGTCCGGCGCTATATGTAATGCCGAACGCTTGAATATTAATCTGGTGGAAGTATCTGGAGAGGTATCCAATGCCGAGCCGAACAGCTAGCCGCATCGTGGTCGCTCTACTCGCGACCGTATCCATGCAAACATCCGCGAATGCGCAAGCCAAGGCCGTACTGCAACACCAACTCGAAGAACGTGTGGAGGAACTCGAAAAACGCGTCGACGCCGAAGAGCAAAAAGCCACAAAGGCCGAAATGGAGAAAGACTACCTCCAACGGGTCCAGAAACAGTACGAGGCGTATTACAAAGAAGCGCTTGAAACTGTCAAGTGGTCACTTGCCATTTTCGGTCTCTTCCTAACAGCCGTACTAGCGATCGCCAGCCGTTTCAGCCTGCAAATCTTCGACAGCCAAGTTAAGGGTGCACTAACCGGAGCTTCAGCGCAAATCGAACAAAAGTTTGCGGAGAAAATGCAAACCGAAATTAAGACGCTTCAAGCTGAGAACGCCGAACGACTCACAGACCTCGAAAACGTCCTCAGTAAGCAAATCTCGGAACAAGTTACCAAAGTCGAAGCTCGATCCAAACGCGGTTTTTTCTTCGTCCAAGGGCTAAGCTTTGCAATGACGCGCGAGCACAAACAGGCGCTAGAAGCATTTCGTCAAACACTTGAGGTCACAATCGAGAACCCACAATGCTTCTCCCCGGATATGGCCATATGTGACCTAGTCAACCTGCTCCGCTCAATACACGACCGCGAGCCTGAAAAGTTCGTTGAGAACGCAAGGAAGGAACTTGCCCGCGACTTTTATAAGACAGTCCAAAACCACCTAAACAAAGCTATCGCCGAACTCGCCCATGAATTCCCCGAAGCTCACCGACTTCGAGACGAACCCCTGCCACAATAGAAATAGTGAAACGCTATGCCACAATGCGAGTATTCGCATATTAATGAACACTACGGAATTCATTCTTTGTAACGCCTCTACAATGAATACCTACAAAAAGGGTAAGGGAGTGACCTTCCGCCTCTCTAGACATTTCTTGGACGTGACGCACTGATATCCTTTCCTCGTCCGCCATGTCAATCCATTTCGACAGACCAATCTCGGCGCACCCGGCTGCTACGCGTGAAGGCAAAGAGAAGTGACGGAAGCGTGGAAAATTACCTCATGCGATTTGAGCCGTTCGACGGCAATCTGCTGGGGTTCTATGTGAATCACAACCTCCAGTAGCTATCTCATAAATGGCCAAGCAATTCGGAAGTTGTTTCTTCAGGGGCTAAAGCCCTCCTTTTCCTCGCCTTACCGTGGGGGCTTAAGCCCCCACCTCCTAAAGAACCCACGTCGTAAAGGCTAAACCTCCTAAAGCCGCCACCTCCTAAAGAACCATTTATGAGATGACTTTCTAAGGACTTTGGGACTTTGGGACTTTGGGACTTTGGGACTTTTGAATTTTGGGGATAGGAACGCGTAAAGAAATTGGATTTGTGCATGCTTTGAAAATACTGAAAGAAAAGAAGAGCGCCTCCGGACCCAGGCGAAGCCGTGGCCGGAGGCGCTCTTCCCCTTGCTGTGACTGCGCGTTGCTTACGACGGTGCGATTTTCATGAACTGCGACTTCTGCGAAATACGCTTTGCCATAGTCAGCGGCGGCGGCGCGGTTCCGCGCCGGGCTTAGAATTTCAAGCGCAGCGAGAATTGCAGGCGGCGAGCGTTCGTGCCGTCGGGTTGTGAACCGTCGTTGTTGGGCGACCCAAACGGGTTCTGGTTTACGAGTGGCGTGAGCAACACCGGCGTTGCGAGAGCGGGCGCATTGCTTGTAACGAGCTTTTGCGAGTTGAAGATGGTGGAGTTGAAGCCATTGTAATTGGAATGGTTCAAGATATTGAAACCTTCGGCGAAAATTTCCACGCGCAACCGTTCGGTGGCCTGGAAAGAGCGCGAGACGCGAAGATCCCAACGGAAGTTGTTGTCTCCGTAGACGGAATCGCGGCCGAGGGTGGGAAGAATGTTGCGGTCGGTGGTGCCGCCCTGCCCGCGCAGGCCGCCAAAGCCGTTGAAAGTGACGCCGGTTGCGGGATTGACGAACGGCAGGTTGCCAAGATTAAGAATGGGCGAATAGGGGCGACCGGTTTCGGCGGTAAAAATGGTGCTGAAGCCCCAGTTGTTGATCAGGCCATTTGTGAAGGCATGACCGGTTTGCACGTGGCCGGGCTGAAAAACGGCGTACACGTTGGCGCGATGGCGCTGATCGAGCGACGATGCCCCTTTATTGGCTCCGGGATCGAATTGATTCTGAAAATTTCCGCCGCCGAAGGGACCATCGGTGGCGGTGCCGCCGCCGTCGCCCGTGCCGGTGAGGCTTTCGGCTTTGGCCAAGGTGTAGGTGATGCCGCCGGAAAGGCCGTGGTCAAAACGGCGCTTGAAGTCCACCAACAAAGCGTTGTACCAGGACAGGTCGGTGGAAGTATTGAGAGTGACGGCGCCGAAATTCGGGTTGGGGCGCGCGGAATTGAGGTTTGCGGCGGGACCGGCGGAGAAAGGCACGCTGAAGGTGGTTCCGTCGGGCAATTGGAAGGTGCGGGTAAACTGCGGCGCGGGAAGATTGCTGTCAATCGTGGCGGGCAAACGATCGCCGTACGTGTGAACGTAACTGACCGAAATGGTGGTGGTCGGCGAGAGTTCGCGGGTGATGCCGGCGTTGTATTCCTGCACGCGCGGGTTTTGGAAGTCTGGCGCCAACTGGAAGGCGGAGACGGAGCCTTTGGCGGCGGGCGGAAGCGAAGGCAAGATGTTGGGATAAGTAGGAGCAAACGACTGGCCCGGCTGCGCGGAAAGAGAGATGGTGTTTTGCGTCGGATCGACGAGGCCGGTCTGAAGAAGCGAATTGAAAAGGATACCGTTGGAAGTGCGCCCATAGACCAGAGAATAGTCGGCACGCACGACCGTCTTTCCGTTTCCACGCAGATCCCAAGCCACGCCGATGCGCGGGCCGACGTTGCTGGCCACCGCATTCAGATTTTGCGTATTCGGAAGAGCCGGATTCGGATGCTCGACGCTCGGCAACTGCTGATAGTCCCAGCGCAGGCCGTAGTTGAGGGTGACATTGCGGCGGATCTTCCATTGATCCTGTGCGTACAAAGCCCAATCGATGGTGGCAAAATCCGCACCCGGCAAGCCGAAGCTTTGCGAGAACGAGGTGTAATTCTGCGCGCCGGGGTTCAGAAGGTCTTCGCCGAAAGTCAACGCACTGGTGTAGTTGTACGTGCCGGCGAAGTTCGCGGGATTGTCGAGGATGTCGTGGGCACGGTTGAATTCGAAGCCAAACTTGAGCGCGTGGGTGCCGACACTTTTCGAAATGTTGTCAACAAACTGGTGGCGACGCTCGTCGGGAAATGCCGGGCGCGGCAAGAAAGTGGCGGTGCCGAAGCTGAACTGGTTGCCGACGAAGACTTGCGGGCCGGTGGCGTTTGAGAATTCGAATTCGTTGTCGCGGCCATACTGAAAGCGCGCTTCGTTGACGAGGGTGGGCGTGAAGGCGGTGGTGAGGCGGACGTTGACGCTGTGGATGCGTGCATCGTCGGTGCCGTTGCGGCCGACGTTGCCGAGCACGGCCGGCGTCTGAATGGCGTTGATATTGTGCCAACGCAGATAGTTGTAATCCACGGAGAGCGAGTTTTTCTGGTTGATGATCCAATCCACTTTTTCCAGCGGAGATTGCTGGTTGAAGGTGCGCGGAATGGTGTTGTTCGGCGCGCCGCCCGGAAACTGCGCGGCCAGCGCCGCGACGCCGGCATTGAATGCGGCGATATCCGCCATGCAACCGGACGTTGTGAGGCCCGCTTTGCAGTTCGGCGAGGGCGACTGGGCGTTCGTAGGATTGCCGGCGGTCAGGACGTTGCCAAGATCGGCGGTGAGCAGCGGGAAGGGACGAATCTGCTGGTCGTAGTTCACAAAATAGAAAAGCTTGTTCTTGATGATGGCGCCGCCAATCGAGCCGCCGAACTGCTGGCGCTGCTCGTACGTCTTGGCTCCGCCCTGCGCCTTGACGATCGGATCGAGCGCGCTGATGGCTGAATCGCGGAAATAATAAAAAGCGTCGAAGTGGAATGCGTTACCGCCGGAGCGGACGGTGGTGTTGACGCCTCCGCCAGCGGTGCGGCCAAATTCCGGCAAATACCCGGCGGTGATGACCTGAAACTCTTGAATCGCGTTCGCGCTAATGCTGGAGGCGATGCGCGTGCGGCCGCGCGCCTCGGAGAAGAGCGCTTGATTGTCGTCGTTGCCTTCAATCGTAAAGTTGTTGAAGACGCCGGCGACGCCGTGCACGCTGAGCAGGCCGAAGCGGCTGTCTTTCGTCACGCCCGGGCTTAGCAGGGCAAACTGATCGTAGCGGCGGCCGTTGATGGGGAGATTGTCGATATCGTTGCGATCGAGCAGGGTGCCTTCGCTGGTTTGCGTGGTATCAATTGGCGGATCCTCGCCCACGACTTCCACCTGCGAGGAAACGGACCCAACCTGAAGCTTGAGCGTGACCGTCGCGCTGCTTCCGACGGTGACGAGAAGATCTTTCACTTCCAATTTATTGAAACCGTCTTTTTCGACCAGCACGTCGTAGTGGCCTGGCGGCAGGACGGAAATCTGGAAATCTCCTTCGCTCGAAGTGGTGCTGTGGCGTTGCACGCCCATTTCGCGGCTGACGACGGAAATGGCGGCTTCCGGCACCGCGCTGCCTTTGGGGTCCACGACAACGCCGGACATGGAACCGGTGCCCAACTGAGTTTGCGCGTGAAGGAGGGTGCATGTGGAGAGCACCAACAGCAGAAGCTTGAGCGTCCAGCCAGCGCACATTTCGATCGCGCGACGGAAATTTTGGGCCGCGAAACGCGCGCGAACCGATGCTCCTGAAACCGGCACCGAACGGAGCAAACCTAAACTGGAATCATTATTCATGGGGCGTCCTTGTTGAGTTTCCTGTGAAAGTCGGGACAAATTGGTGGCGCGTTTTTTGCACAAAACGAAAATCGATTGCCGAGCACAATTCCAGCTGATCGCCCATCCTTGTCTTCAAAGATGGGCGACTTGCATTCGATTTGAAACCGCATGGACCTAGATTCGCGGTTTCCTGTGGCTGAAATCGGGCCAGGCGAAAACTGGTTGAAGCTTCTGCCGAAAATTGGCAGCCACGCTTGGTCTCGGCAACGCGACGGGGGCTACAGTAGCGCCGAAATATTTACGCTGTGTAACAACGGAGTAAAAAACTGCTAATGAAGGAAAGGGAAAGAATCGATTGAGAACCGTAGAAAAATGAACGAGAAATCAACTCGAAGCGGCGCAGGACAAAAATAAAGTCTGTCTCAAAAGACATATCTTCACGGCAAAGGTGTGAAGGGCCGCGACCCGGGCAAAGCTTGAAGTTCCAGTGCCTTGGGAGATCGCGTTGCGGCGTCGATCGAACTGTGGGCCGGCCGAGCGTATTTGCGCTTTGCCGCTTGGTGCGGTGAAGCGGCTCTTGACATTGACCGGCATTTGTCACAACATTTGAACAGCCGCGGTTGCGGCGCACGTGGCGATTTAGGGCAACTTGCTCCACGTAAAAAACTGCTAAAGAGCACGTCGAGTTTCCCAGAGCATTCTGAGAACCCTCCTTGCACTCTTTGGCACGGAGGGATTTTTTGTTTCTACCCTCCTTGCTGCCCTTTTCGCTGATTTTTCCGGTGTGCGCCGTCGTTTGTGCCAAGCAGTGGGCGGACTAAAGTCCCGCCCCAACACAACCGCGAGAGGATTCACGCGCGTGTCGTATTTTGGCGAGCGAAGAAGCTTGCCGAAAGATCGCAATCGCGCAGCAAAGGTGACTTATGTCCGAGGCTTATCAATTGCGTTGCCGCGAATGCGGAAAAACCTGGGGAAACACGCCGAAATCGTTTTGCGAAGAATGTTTTTCGCCGCTTGAAGTTGCTTACGACTACGATGCGCTGAAAAAAATCGCCAGCAAAGACGCGCTCGCTTCGCGCCCGTTTAACATGTGGCGTTACGCGGAATTTCTTCCCCTGCCCGAAGGCTTCTCCGCGCCGAATTCGGTTGGCGGCACGCCGCTTGTGCGTGCGCGGCATCTTGCGCAAAAACTCGGGGTTAAAAATCTTTACGTTAAAAACGACGCCGTGTGCTTCCCTTCTCTGTCTTTCAAAGACCGCGTTGTCGCGACGGCACTTGCCGCGGCGCGCCGATTTGCATTCACGACGGTCGGTTGTTCTTCGACGGGAAATCTTGCGAACGCCGTTGCCGCGCAATCCGCCGAGCAAGGCTTTACCGCTTGCGTGTTTATTCCCGCCGATCTCGAACCGGCGAAAATTCTGAACACCGCCGTGTATGGCGCGCAAATCGTGCGCATCAATGGCAATTACGACCAGGTGAATCGACTGTGCTCGCAAATCGCCGACCGTTTCCAATGGGGACTCGTCAACGTGAATTTGCGGCCGTATTACGCGGAAGGCTCCAAAACGCACGGTTACGAGATCGCCGAACAACTGGGCTGGGAACTTCCCGACAACGTTGTGGTGCCGATGGCGGGCGGCTCGCTCATTACGAAAATCGCCAAAGCGTTTCGCGAACTGGTGCTGCTCGGCTGGGTTGCAGAAAAGCCCGTGAAATTTTTCGGCGCGCAAGCCACCGGCTGCTCGCCGATTTCCGACGGCGTGAAACGCAACCTCGCGCGCTTCGAACCGCAAAAGCCACAAACCATTGCGCGTTCGCTTGCCATCGGAAATCCCGCCGACGGGCCGTATGCGATGAAAGAAATTCGCGGCTCCCGCGGCTGGGCCGACGACGTTTCCGATGCGGAAATCGTCGCCGCCATTCAAATGCTTGCGGAAACGGAAGGCATCTTCGGCGAAACGGCGGCGGGCGTCACCGTCGGCGTCACGCAAAAATTAATTCAAGCCGGCCGCATCGGCGCAAACGAAACCACCGTCATTTGCGTGACCGGCAACGGGTTGAAAACGACCGACGCCATTGTCGCCGAGTATCCGCTGACGGAAGCGATTGCCCCGCGGCTCGACGCGTTTGAAGCGTATCTCGACGCGCAACTTGGCGCGGCCGCGGAATCGGCGAAAGCATGAACGGAATTTACAACTTTCAATTTTCGAAAATAAATGGAGAACGAAATGGCCATCACGATTGAGATCCCCACGGCGTTCCGCCGCTTCACTTCGGACACTCCGAAATATTCCTGTAGCGCCGCGACCGTCGCCGAAGCACTCAATGCACTGACGACGCAGTTCCCCGGTCTCGGTAAACACGTGCGAGACGATCAAGGCCAGATTCGGCAATTCCTCAACGTCTATCTGAACGAAGAAGACATTCGCTTTCTCGGCGGCGAATCCTGCCAACTGAAGGACGGCGATCGCGTTTTGCTTGTGCCGTCCATCGCGGGCGGATCAAACTAAGACTGCTCTCGGAATTTCGCGCTGGACAACGCGACCTGTTTACGAAGGCGACGCGGCTACGGCTTTTCCCAACGGCCGCTTTGCGACGAACGAAAAATGGCGTCGATCACCTTCATATTCGCAATCGCGTCTTCCAGTGGAACGGGGACTTCTGTATTCTCGCGAATCGCGCGCGAAAACGCGTCGCCTTGCATCGTGTATTGATCCGCCGGCGGGATCATCTCCACAAAACTTTTTCCGCCGGCAAATTCCATGCCATCGGAAATCGTCAGCGGCAACGGACGGTCGGGCGGCGCGTTGAAGGGAATCTCCACGTCGATGCGGCCCGTCGTGCCGAGCAACGTCATTCGCTGAAAGTAATTCGTCTGCGTGCCGACGCTGAAAACACTTTGCCCGTTCGAAAATTCCATTACCGCGGATGCCAGGCGGTCCGTGCCAAACTCCGGATCATTTTCAATCGTTCCGCTCACCCTTCGCGGCTCCTCTCCATAAATCCAGCGCGAGAGCGTGATCGGATAACAACCGATATCCAGCAGTCCGCCGCCGCCCCATTCGACTTTGTGCCGGACATTTTGCGGATCGCGATTGAAGTAGCTGAACGCCGTGATGATCGATTTCAATTCGCCGATGCGCCGTTCGCGCACAAGCTCGCGCACGCGCAGCCACTGCGGATACGTCTTTACCATGAACGCTTCGCCGATTTTCACGCCCGTCCGCGCGCGCACCGCGAGCAGCGTCTCCGCTTCGGCCGCGTTTAACGCAATCGGCTTTTCGCAAAGCGAATGTTTGCCGGCTTCGGCGGCTTTGATCGTCCAGGGCACATGCAAATGATTCGGCAGCGGGTTGTAAATCGCTTCAATCTCTTGGTCCGCCAGCAATTCCTCATACGAACCGTACGCCTTTGCAATTCCCAGTTCCTTCGCCGCGGTTTGCGCCTTCTTCGAATCGCGCGACGCAATCGCCGCGATCTCGCTCCACGTTCCTTTCTGCATACCAGGAATCACTTTACGCGTCGCAATCGATGCCACGCCGAGCACGCCCCATTTCACTTTCTTCGCTTCCGCCATCGCTCGACCTCGGTTTCTTTTTTGTACCGCGATTTTTCGAAAGAAACTATCTCACATTCGCTGTATTATTCGTGCGCTTGCCGCCAATTCGCACTGTGGAGAATCTATTCATGCGCCGACTTTTTAACCCCGTTGCGAGAATCACTTTTGCGTTCCTCGCCGTCCAGTTGCTCGGCGTGCAGCTCGTTGCGGCCGAGACGCCGAAATTTTCCATCACTTTCCCGAAGGAGAAAAGCGCCGCTCCGCTCGACGGCCGCCTCCTTCTTCTTCTCTCCACCGATTCCTCCGGCGAGCCGCGCAATCAGATCAGCATTTCCTACAAGACTCAAATCGTGTTCGGCGTCGACGTTGAAAACTGGCAGCCGGGCCAGCAAGCGCTCCTCGTCGACGGAAACGCTTTCGGCTACCCCGTCCGCCACCTCCACGATGTGAAACCCGGCAAGTATTTCGTGCAGGCGCTTCTGCATCGATACGAAACGTTTCACCGCGCCGACGGCCACACCCTCAAACTTCCGATGGATCGCGGCGAAGGCCAGCACTGGAATCTCGCGCCCGGAAATCTTTACAGCAAGCCGCAGGAAATCACCGTCGACGCCTCCACGGATTTTTCCATTTCGCTCGACCAGGAAATTCCTCCCATCCCCGATCCGAAAGACACAAAATATATCCGCCATTTGAAGATTCAATCGCAGCTTCTCACCAAATTCTGGGGCCGCCCGATGTTTCTCTCCGCCAACGTGCTTGTTCCCGAAGGCTTTGACGAACATCCCAATGCTCATTTTCCGCTCATGATCTCCGAAGACCATTTCAATCACGACTTCGAAGGGCTTCGCACCGAGCCGCCCGATGCAAACTTGAAGGCGGACTATTCCGAACGATTTCATATCTCCGGCTACAACCGGATTCAGCAACAAGAGGAATACAAGTTTTATCAAACGTGGATCGCAAAGGATCTGCCGCGCTATCTTGTGGCGCAGATCAATCACGCCAATCCGTATTACGACGATTCCTACGCCGTGGACTCCGCCAATCTCGGTCCCTATGGCGAAGCGATCGAAACGGAACTCATTCCCGCGCTCGAAAAAAAGTTCCGCGCCATCGGCCAAGGATGGGCGCGTTTCGTTTACGGCGGCTCGACCGGCGGATGGGAATCGCTCGCCGTGCAAATGTTTTATCCCGATCATTACAATGGCGCATTCGTTGCCTGCCCCGATCCGGTCGACTTTCGCGCCTACACTAACATCAATCTCTACGCCGACAAGAACGCATTCTTCCTCGAGGGTCCGCACACGCAAATGGCGCAGCCGTCGTATCGCGATTACCTGGGAAGAACGCTTGCGACGACGCAGTCCGTGAATCAATTCGAACTTGCGCTCGGCACGCACTCGCGTTCCGGCGAACAATTCGACGTTTGGCAGGCGGTTTACGGTCCGGTCGGCGCCGACGGTTATCCGCAACAAATTTTCGACAAGTACACCGGCGAGATCGATCTCAAAGTGGCCGAATACTGGAAGGAACATTACGACCTGAGCGCGATTTTGCAACGCGATTGGGCCAAACTCGGCCCGAAACTGCAAGGCAAACTGCATATCTACGTGGGCAGTGCGGACAACTACATGCTCAACGACGCCGTTTACTTGCTCGAAGATTTTTTGAAGGCCACCACGAATCCGCCCTACGACGGCGAAGTAAAATACGGCGACAAAGCCGAACATTGCTGGAACGGCGACCCGAACCTGCCGAATTATCTTTCGCGCCTCCATTACAACACGCAGTATTTGCCCAAAATCCTCGAACGCATCGCCAAGACCGCGCCTCCGGGCGCCGACCTAACTTCCTGGCGCTATTAGAAAATGCAATTTGAGACCTGAAGCTTTAGATAGTCGCCGTTAACAAAGCCTTATTCCACCGCTCTGGTGTTGCACGGAATCCTTCAATGGCCGAGCGCATTAGTTCTGACGGTGCGTTGCTTGTAAAGCCTCCTCGCATTCTCCAGCTCTTAGATTTAAGCCATGTCGGCGCAGTTGTTTTAATAATCCCATAGGCCTCTGCATAACTCATGACAAATACAGAGGCATCAGATCTGCCGCGGAAATTCCAAACATAAACGATTAGGAAGTGGGGAATCTTAGACCAACGGCGCTGTATGCCAAAACTTCGTCTGGAAGACGATTTTACCTGCAAATTCACTACATGTTTTCCGCCTGCACTAATTGCTCTAAGGTCGATTCCTATGTCGTAAGACGGCTTTGCGGGCTGAAATCCTGTGTACAGCTGTATTTCCGTCTCAACGAGCGAAACGGCAGCGGCTCCGAGCGCAGAGGTGTTAATTTTTGCTTTCTTAGTCTCGCTTTTGAAATTCAAGTCTTCCATGGCTTGGATTTGCCTCACAGTAATCTCCGCTGCTTGCTCTCAAGCTCTAATAGCCTGCGTTTGTTTTCAATTCCGCCGCCAAAACCGGTCAGGCTTCCATCGCTTCCAATCACGCGATGGCACGGCACGATAATCGGAATGGGATTTTGTCCATTCGCCGCGCCCACCGCGCGCACCGCTTTCGGCTCGCCAATTGTTTTCGCCAGTTCGCCGTACGACATCGTTTCGCCATACGGAATCGCTTGCAGCGCCTTCCACACGCGCTTCTGAAATTCCGTGCCTTCCATCAACAGCGGAATCTCAAATTCCCGCAATTCGCCCGCAAAATACGCGTTCAATTGCCGCATCACGTCCACAAAAAACGCCGCATCCTCTTTCCATTCCCGGTCCGGCTTTTCGTTTTTCCGCCCGCGCACAAAGCAAACCGTCCGCAGGCCCAGCTCTTCCGCCACCAGCCGCAGCGTTCCCACGGGACTTTCCATCGTCGCGTAATAAATCCTGCTCATCGCCTCGCTGCCCCACGCTCGCCACCGTCAAGATACAACATTTTCGCCGCGACTCCTCGCCAGAGAAAAATTTCGCTGGCATCCAAAGCCCGCTGCCCTATACACTCTTCTTACCGGCAGAGTTTGCATTCCACGCCGGCGGTGAAACATGTTCCTCGTCGTCATCTCTGTCGCCGTCTAATCGCCTCCTGGCGACTTCCCTTTCCCCGTTTTCTTTCGCTTAACGTTTTTCGGCCGCGCCGGTTTGCCAATTTTTCGCGCCCGCGCAGAAAGCATGCGTTGCCTCTATGTCGTCGCCAGAACAATCCGTAGCCCTGCCCACGCCGTCGTTTTGGAAGTCCATCGGCGAAGCCCTTCGCGGCTCGCATCAGGACTACACCGCCGGCAATCTCAATCGCGCCATCATCCTTCTCGCCATTCCGATGGTGCTCGAAATGGTGCTCGAATCGCTCTTCGCCGTCGTCGACGTCTTCTGGGTCGGCCGGCTTGGCGCCAACGCCGTCGCCACCGTCGGCCTCACGGAATCGCTGCTCAGCCTCGTCTTCGCCATTGGACTCGGCCTCAGCCTTTCCACCACCGCCATGGTCGCGCGCCGCATTGGCGAAAAAGATCCGAAAGCCGCCGCCGTCGCCGGCGTGCAAGCGATCGCGCTCGGACTCGCCGTTTCGCTCCTCGTCGGCATTCCCTCTTTTATTTTCGCGCCCAATCTTCTTCATTTGATGGGCGCGTCGCCCGAAATCGTTCAAGTGGGTTCCGGCTACGCACGCATCGCGCTTGGCGGCTGCGGCGCAATCGTGATGCTTTTCTTGAACAACGCCATCTTTCGCGGTGCCGGCGATGCCGCCATCGCCATGCGCCTGCTGTGGGTCTCCAACATCCTCAACTTGATCCTCGACCCGTGCCTCATTTTCGGCATCGGTCCCTTTCACAAATTCGGCGTCACCGGCGCCGCGCTTGCCACGTTCGCCGGGCGCAGCATCGGCGTGCTTTATCAATTTTATCGGCTGCTCCGCGGCTCCGAACGGATTCGCATCCTCCGCGAACAGATTCGTCTCGACTTTTCCGTCCTTTTCCGCCTGCTGCGCGTTTCGCTCACCGGCATTCTGCAATTCGCCATCGCGCACACCAGCTGGATTGGCCTTGTTCGCATCGTCAGCGTTTTCGGCTCCGCCGCTCTCGCGGGTTACACCATCGCGATTCGCATCGTCATCTTCGTCATTCTTCCCTCTTGGGGGCTCAGCAACGCCGCAGCCACGCTCGTCGGCCAGAATCTTGGCGCCAAGCAACCCGAACGCGCGGAAAAATCCGTTTGGCGCACCGGCCTGTACAACATGATTTTTCTGGGCGTCGTCGGGCTCTTCTTCATTCTTTTCGCCGAGCCGGTGATTCGCCTCTTCACGCAAGATCCGGCCGTCGTTCCGCTTGCCGTCGCCGCTCTGCGCATTTTCAGCTACGGCAATATCGGCTACGCCTACGCCATGGTCATGCTGCAAGCCTTCAACGGCGCCGGCGACACCATTACGCCGACCATCGTCAATTTTTTCGCTTTCTGGACGCTGGAAATTCCGCTCGCGTACTACCTCGCCCTTCACACGCGCATGCAAGCGCACGGCGTCTATTGGTCCGTCGTCGTTGCCGAAGCGGCAATGGCCGCCGTCAGCATCGTGCTCTTCAAGCGCGGCTACTGGAAACGCCAAAAAATCTAGCCCATCCCGGAACGCCAATCTCCCAACCGGCGTCGTGAGTCTTGTAGGGCCGGCTTTCCGAAGCCGGCCTTCTTCGATCTACGCCGCGCCGCCAACTTATATGGGGCCGCCACACACCCGCCGCCTCAATACCTTTCTTTGTCTTCTTTGTCACTGTTCTTTCGTTCGTTGGATGCCGTTTCCCTCTTAGAACGGCCCGCTCGCGCAATCTTTCCCTCTTGACGAGCGTGTTATAATAAGAAAGTCGTCACTACAGCGGAGGGAGAAAGGGCAAGCCATGCTCACCCACCGCACCTCGGCCTTGTCGCAATTCCCCTGTAAGTCCTTTGCAATCTGCAGTCGAGCATCCACGAAGATGCGAGTCCTGCCCGACCACCGGGACGAAGGATCTCTACTCCACCTTAACCCGTGCAGAATCTGCAGTTACAAAATGATGGGGGGGTATGGGGATGCATTCTGTGAACCAAAACGCTTTTCCGCGGCCATCGGCGTTCCATTCACGCGCTCCTTTCTGGCACTTTTTGCCGTCACCGCGTCTCGGTGCTAAACTCCTTTCGAGATAACCAATGCCACCCAAAACTCTTTACGAAAAAATCTGGGATTCGCATCTCGTCCACCAGGAGCCGGGCAAGCCCGCGCTCATCTATATTGACCGCCATCTGATTCACGAAGGCACCTCGCCGCAAGCCTTCGCCGGACTCAAGGCCGAAGGGCGCAAAGTTCGCCGCCCCGATCTCACCTTCGCGGTGATGGACCACTCCGTTTCGACCAAGGACCGCACCCTGCCGATCCTGGACACCGATGCGCGCCTGCAATTTGAAGCGCTTGAAAAAAATTGCCGCGAAACCGGCGTCCGCTTGTTCGATATGAACAGCAAGAATCAGGGCATCGTGCACGTCATCGGCCCCGAACTCGGCATCACGCAACCCGGCAACACGATCGTCTGCGGCGACAGCCACACTTCCACGCACGGCGCCTTCGGCACGCTCGCTTTCGGCATTGGCACGAGCGAAGTGGAACACGTGCTCGCGACACAATGCCTCGTGCAATCGAAATCCAAAATGATGCACATTCTCGTGCACGGAAAACGTCCGAAAGGCGTGACCGCGAAAGACATCATTCTCGCCATCATCGGAAAAATCGGCATCGGCGGCGGCACCGGCCACGTTGCGGAATACGGCGGGCAGGCCATTCGCGAACTTTCCATGGAAGGCCGCATGACCGTCTGCAATATGACGATTGAAGGCGGCGCGCGCGCCGGAATGGTGGCGCCGGACGACACAACGTTTAAGTATCTTGAAGGGCGTCCGTTCGTTCCGCGCGGAAAAGAATTCGAGGAAGCCGTTGCGCGTTGGAAGCAATTGCATTCCGACGATGGCGCAAAGTTTGACATGACCGTCGAGTTGCAAGCCGAACAGATCGCGCCGCAAGTTACGTGGGGGACGAATCCCGGCATGGTCACCAGCGTGAACTCGCGCGTGCCCGATCCGCACGACTTCAAGGATCTGAACGATCAAAAAGCCACCGAAAGCGCTTTGAAATACATGGGGCTCAAAGCCGGCACGCCGATCACGGATATTTCCGTGGACCGCGTCTTCATCGGTTCGTGCACCAATTCGCGGCTCGACGATCTGCGCGCCGCCGCGCACCTCGTCGAAGGAAAGCACGTCGCGAAGTCCATCAAGCAGGCGCTCATCGTTCCCGGCTCGCGCGGAATCAAAGCCGCCGCGGAAAAAGAAGGCCTCGACAAAATTTTCACCGACGCCGGTTTCGAGTGGCGCGATGCGGGCTGCAGCATGTGCATCGGCATGAACGCCGACGTATTGCCGCCGCACGAGCGCAGCGCCAGCACGTCGAATCGCAATTTTGAAGGCCGCCAGGGCCGCGACAGCCGCACGCACCTCGTCAGCCCGGTGATGGCGGCGGCGGCCGCACTTGCGGGACATTTTGTAGACGTTCGCGAATTCGACGTCGCGCACGTGGAGTAGATTGTGGATAAGATTCGCGCAATTCGATGGCTCGCCTTGAGCCTAGCAATTCTAGCGACAGCACTCGTTTTTATCGACATCGAGTCTGGTCACATCAAACACTCAATGTCATTAATCGTCACAGCCATTGTCGTTGGCGCGATTGGTTTGGGGCTCGATTTGTGGGCCCGTAAATTGCCAACCAATACGGCGCCGATGACCAACGCCGGCAGACATCCCCTACTCACGCGCGTGCTTTTTTTCGGCGCTCTACTGGGATTAGTGATAGTGGCGATTCAAGCGGCTTACTCAGACCCCGGATTAAGAATTAGTCAGCGGATTTGGATTCCGGTGTTTTCCGTCTCTATGCTCGTCACATATAACCTGCTACTTGGATTCATCCGCTTCATGCGAATCCGCTTTAAAAATAGAGTAAAAACTCAGGAGTTCCATCCGTGAAACCATTCATTACGCATAGCGGGTTGGTTCTGCCGCTGGACAAAGTCAACGTCGATACCGATCAGATGGTGCCGAAGCAATTTTTGAAGGCGCTGACGCGCGAAGGCTTTGGCCGAATTCTTTTTTACGACTGGCGGTACACGCAGCCGGGCGAGAAACCGAAGCCGGATTTCATTTTGAATAAACCGGAATACAAAGGCGCGAGCGTTTTGCTGACGCGGGCGAATTTCGGCTGCGGCTCTTCGCGCGAACACGCGCCATGGGCCATTGGCGATTACGGCTTTCGCGTGATCCTCGCGCCGAGCTACGCGGACATTTTTTACAACAACTGCTTCAAGAACGGCATTCTTCCCGCCGAACTGACCGAAGCGCAAATCGAAGAACTTTTCGAGCGCGCGGGAAAAGAAAAGGGCTATTCCCTTTCCATCGATTTGCCGAATCAAACCGTCAGCGACAACCACGGACTTGTTTACAAATTTGAAATTGCGCCCTCGCGCAAGGAAGTTTTGCTGAAGGGCCTGGACGACATCGGCACATCCATGCAACACGTCGCCGCCATCGACGCCTTTGAAAAATCACATGCCGCCACCGCCGTCATGTACGACCCGGTCGACGTGAAAAATTACAGCTGACCGCCGGGCACCGGCTCCGGCGATTCCGGAGCGGCCGCCGGACCAAGCATTTCGGCGATTAAAATTCCGGCCAAAACAAACGCCGCGCCGAAAAGAGCGCGCATCGCGAGCCGTTCGCCAAGAAAGAGATACGAAGTCAGCACGGCAAAGACCGGCTCCAGCGTGAACAAAATCGCGGCATGCCCCGGCGAAGTATATTGCTGAGCCCAAAGCTGAATGGAAAACGCGACCGCCGTGGCAAACACGGCGCAAACGGAAACACCGAGAAGGAGCGGCCAACCGGGAGTAAAGCGCACCGGCTGCCAGCGGATCGCGGCCGCGAGCGCCGTCATCACCCAGGCCATGCCGGCGCACGCGATCACCTGCAAAACGCTGAGCGCGTGCGCGGAATGTTCTTTCGTATATTCGCCGACGAGAATGATGTGCACGGCGTAGGAAGCGGCGGCGACAAACGTGAGCACATCGCCGCGATTGAGGTGACTTACTCCTTCGTTAGGAATAGTCAGGTAGTATAGTCCGAAGCCCGCCGCGAGCGCGCCCGCGTACACCCAGGACGTGAGCCGATGGCCCCAAAAGAGGCCAAAGAGCAGCGGAACGAGAACGACGCTCGATCCGGTGACGAAGCCGGAATTGGAAGCGCTGGTGTATTGCAAGCCCGCCGTCTGGAAGGCGTAACCGCCAAACATGAAAAATCCGAGCCGCATGCCCGCGAAAATCTCCTCGCGTTCGAGCGAACGAAAAACGCGCGGACGCCAGAGAGCCATTATGGCGCCCGCCAGCGTGAAACGAAGCGCGAGAAAAAGAAAAACGGAAGAGTGATCGAGCGAATTCTTTACGACGACAAAAGTCGATCCCCACAAAATGGTGCAAAAGGCGAGGCCCAGATCGGCGCGCACCCGTTTCGATTTGTGCGAAAGAAGATTCTGATTCATTTTCGGAACATAGCGTAGCTTACTGCAATTCCCGCGCGAAAGGCGGATTCGAACGCGGCCGAGGCCGCCTTCCCGCTCCATCTTGACAGGAGACGGAGACTCATTATTATGCTGGCATGATGACGCGGCGATTATGGCTGGCGATGAACTTTCTGGCGGCGTTCACCCTTTGCGGAATACCGCTTGCGCCGGCGGCAAGGGCCGCCGATACGTGGACGGAAGTGCAGAGCCCGCATTTCACGGTGGCGGGCAACGTAAACGAAAAAGAATTGCGAAAAGTGTGCGACCAGTTCGAACTGTTTCGAGCCGTGTTTCACAACGCGTTTCCGGGGCTTCGCGTGGATATGGGCAAGCCGATCATTATCCTGGCCGCGAAAAACGAAGGCACGATGAAGGAATACCTGCCGGAAGAATATGCCGTGAAGGGGCACGTGCATTCGGTGGGAAGGTATCAGATTGGGATGGACAAACACTACGTGATCCTGCGCATGGACCAGGAGGAAGACAGCGCCTACCACACGCTGTACCACGAATATACGCACGCGCTGATGCACCTGAATTTCGGGCGGATTCCGCTGTGGCTGGACGAGGGACTGGCGGAGTATCTGGGAAACGCGCGGCTCGGAAACAAAGAGGCGCGAATCGGGCTCATTGACCCCAGCCATCTCTACATTCTGCAGCAAAACAAATTGTTGCCGATCGAAACGCTATTTTCCGTGGACCACAATTCGCCGCATTACAACGAGGCCAACCGGGCGTCGGTTTTTTATGCGGAATCCTGGGCGCTGGTGCACTACCTGATGCTGGACCAGAACGCGCGGCAACAAAAGCTGATGAACAAATTTGTGGATGCGTACGCCAAATCGGGGGACCAAATTGAGGCCGCGAGGGAAACATTCGGGGATTTGAAGAAGTTTGGGCAGCTGATTGAAACGTACGCGCGGCAGGGAAATTTTTACAACGGCGTACTGAAGCCGCCCACGGACGCAATGGACAAGAACTATTCGGCGCGAGCGCTTTCCGCGGGCGAAGTGCTGGCGTTGAAGGGAGATTTTTTCGTTCACGGCAATCGCACGCAAGAGGCAAAAGCAATCCTGGACGAAGCGCTGAAGCAGGAGCCGAAACTGGCGCTGGCGCATGAAGCGCTGGGAATGTGCGACTACCACTTGCAGGACTTTGGTGCGGCCGACCGGGAGATGCAGCGGGCGATGGAGCTGGGATCGAACAATTTTCTTCCGTACTACATGCATGGCTTTCTGGAACTGCGGGGAGGGTATGCCGACGAAGAGAGGGCGCGAGGCGCGGCAGAGAGCCTAACGAAAGCGCTGAAGATGAATCCGGACTTTGCGCCCGCGTACGATGCGCTGGCGAGCGCGCTGGGCCGGCCGGGGCAAGATCAGACGAAAGCGATCAACGCGGCAATACAGGCGACGAAGCTGGAACCCGCGAACCTCGCGTACTCGATTCATCTGACGTATTTGCTTTTGAACGCAAACCGGGAAGCGGAAGCGAAGACGATGGTGAATCGCATTCAAAGCGCGGCCAGCACGCCGCAGGAAAAAATGATGGCGAACCAGATGATGCAAGCCATCGAAGCGCGAGCGAACTGGCAGGAAACGGCGGGAGGGCAGAATCGAGACCGCTCCGATGCGAGCGGAGAAAGCGGAGCGCCGGCGACGGTGACGATTGCGCCAAACGAAGCAAAAGACAGCAAATCTTCGGCGGCAAACGGCGGAACGCTGCTCATCGAGAAAAGCCTTCGTCCTGTAGACGGAGAGATTACCGCCGCAGCTTGCCCGAAAGAAGGGCAGATCATCCTCACGCTGAAACTGAGCGACGGGATTATGACGCTGCACACGGAAGATTTGGATGAGGTGGAACTGGTGGATAGCCAGGGGAAACCGGCGCCGGAACCAGATAGTTGCTCCGCGTGGAAGGGGCGGCAGGTGAGGGTGTGGATTGCCGCAACGCAAGGAAAAGTGTATGTGGGAGAGATAAAAAAGATCTCATTCTTCTAAAAGCTAATTCATAAATCGCCGGGCAATACGGAAGTTGTTTCTTCAGGGGCTAAAGCCCTGCTTTTCCTCGCCTCACCGTGGGGGCTAAAGCCCCCACCTCCTAAAGAACCCACGTCATAAAGGCTAAACCTTCTAAAGCCGCCACGTCCTAAAGAACCCACTTCTTAAAGCCTACACCTTCTAAACCCCCCACCTCCTAAAGAACCCACTTCATAAAGGCTAAACCTCCTAAAGCCACCACGTCCTAAAGAACCCACTTCGTAAAGCCTGCACCTCTTAAACCCACACGTCCTAAAGAACCATTTGTTAGATGAATTCTAGCCGCGGTAAAAAGACGAGCGACCCGCCCGCTGCGATTGAACCAGAAAAACGAAGACAAGAAAAACGGGAAGCGCTTTACCTGCGCTTCCCGGAAAAGAATGCATGGCGCGTTGTTCGAATCGCTTCGGAGCAATTAGAACGAGAATTTCAAGGCAACCTGAAGCGTGCGCGGGCCGCCGCTGCCGAGGAAGGGGTAGCCGATGCCGACGTCGCCGGTGGTGGTCAACCCTAACGTCCCGTTGGAGTGGCCATTCGCCGCGACTCCATTTGCCGCCGCGTCCGCGATGAAGCCGGGCAAATAGGGATTGGCAAAGTTGGGATGATTGAGAAGATTGTACGCCTCGAAGCGCAATTCCATTTTCAGCCGTTCGGTGATGGCGGTGTTTTTGAAAATGGAGAAGTCGAATTGGCGAAAGTGCGGGCCGATTAAAGAGTTGCGTCCTTCGTTGCCGAAGTGGCGTGTGCCGGGGATGCAGGTGTCGGCAAAGCCATCGCCTCCCCCGGCCGGATACGTGCAGGGCGCCGCGAACGAAGTCAGGTCGAGGAAGTTGCGCGGGTCGCTGGAATAGTGAACGGCGGCGACGCGATCGGGCCTGCCGAAAAATTCGCCGCTGCCGTCGTAATCGTCTTCAAAATTGTAATTGAGCTGGAACGGCTGGCCGGACTGCACGGTGACAATGCCATTCAGTCCCCAGCCATTGGTAAGCTTTTTCATGTTCGCCGGATTCGGGAATTCGTAGATGAAATTCCACGTGAGGCGATTGCGAATGTCGAAGTTGGAATTGCCCCGATTGAGACGAATCGGCGCAGTGCTGTCGTTCGGCTGCGCCGCGTTCGGCACAAAATCTTCGCCGTCGCTGGCGTCGTCGATGGAGTGCGACCAGGTGTAGTTCAGCGTGGACGTGAGCCCGTGCCAATTGTTGACGCGGAAGCTTGTCTGCAACGAGTTGTAAATGGAGTTCGCGGAGCTTTCCTCGTAATTGTAATAGATTGCGCCGCCGGTAAAATTGCCCGGCACGGAACCATCGTGGATGCTGGGAGCGCCGGGGCAGGGCCCGTTGGGAAGGCCGAGATCGCACGCGGTAATCCGCGCCTGGCTCGGCTGGTTCAAATCGCGGAAGCGGAAGAGCTTGTGTCCTTGCGAGCCGACGTATCCGATTTGCACGACGACGTTCTTGCTGAGTTCGTGTTGCAAGTTGAGGTTGTAATTTTCGAGGTAAGGAGTGCGGATGTTCTGGTCCACGCCAAAGCGATCGCTGATGAACGAGGCGGGGCCGTACACGGGAGAATTGGCGCTTAATGGCCCGCCGAACAAACCGGCGGAAGAGATCGGATTGGGGGCGCCCGGGTTTCCGGTATAGGCCGGACCTGGATCGAAGCCGCTGTTGAAGGGAAGGTGTCCGATGAAAATGTCGTGGGAGAAGGCGTCATAGAAAATTCCCCAGCCGGCACGAAGGACGGTTTTGGATTTTCCGGTTAAATCCCAAGCCGCGCTGACGCGCGGAGCGACGTTGTTGTAGTCCGGCTGGTACAAGCGCTGGTTGCCGACAACGATGTCGGCTCCGGTGGCCGGATCGAAGTTGGTGAAGTTGCCGTGCTTTTCCTGGATGATTCCGAAATAGTCGTAGCGCAGACCGAAATTCAGCACGAAATTCCGTGCAAGGTGGAGGCTGTCTTGAAAATAGAGAGCGTGGGAGTTTTCCGTGGTATTGCGATTCGTATTTCCCTGCCGCTGTGAGCCGCCGTCTGGAATGCCGGCAATAAAATCGTCCAGATTGTTGAAGGTGAGCGTGCCGCGGAAGCCGCGGTTGAAAAGCTGCGAGACGGAGGTGCGGCGGAACTCGTAACCGAATTTGATGTCGTTCTTTCCCACCTTGGTCGAAAGGCCTTCGATGTAGTGCCAATTGGTATCGACACGCTGGCGCGGATCGCCGTTATCGGCGCCGAGCGGGGCGAGGCTGCTGCCGGGACCCTTAATCGCGATTCTGGGAAGGCCGAAATTAAATTGGCCGGCGTTGGGCGTGCCCGGAGCGATGGTATTGAGGCCGAGGGAGGTCGGATCGATGTTGCGGTCCTCGGGAAAAAATCCTTCGGCGAAGCGGTTCCACCCAAGGCGCATCTCGTTGGTGGTGGTGGTTGAAATGGTGCCGACGTGAGAAAGCGATATAAGCTGCACGCGGGTGGGCGTGGCGGTGTTGTAGTTCGGCAAAAGGCCGCCGCCGACGAGGGCCAAAGGAAAGCTTTGGTCGCTGTCGCCAATATAATAGCGACCGGTGAGCAAATTACTGGCGTTGATGCTGTGATCGATTTTCACGATTGCGCTGTCGACGCGGTTCGAAAATGGCGTGGCGAGCGAAATATTGCTGCCGCCATTGTTGTAACAGTCCGCGGCCCCGGTCGGAGTGGGCCAAGGATTGGTGGCGAGAAGCTTGGTGATGACGGGGTTGACGACGCCGCCGTTATCGGCTTTGGCGGTGGCAAAATCCTGGGCTGTGGGCACACAGGCGGTGCTGGCCTCGGCGCCTTTTTCGCGCTCCCCTTCGTAATCGGCGAAGAAAAAAGTCCGGTCTTTCCGAACGGGCCCGCCGAGCGCGGCGCCAAATTGATTGTTGTGAAAAGGATTCTGGGGTTGGGAAGCCTTATCGTTGAAATAGTTGCGGGCGTCGAGCGCGTTGTTGCGGAAAAAATCGAAAAAAGAGCCGTGCAAGGCGTTGGTGCCGCTCTTGGTGACGATGTTGATGACGCCGCCGGCGCTGCGGCCATATTCGGCTTCGGAGTTCGAGAGCACGCGGAGCTCGGCGATGGCTTCGAGCGGCAAGATCGTGGCGGGGGTGCCAAAGACGCCGGCTTCGTTGATGGCGGGATCGTTGCGATAACCGTCGTTCATGTCGGTACCGTCGAGGAGAAAATTGTTGGAACGGCCGCGCGCGCCGTTGACGGAAAACGTGCCGAACGAACCGGGAGAATCGGTGATCTGATCGGGGGAGCCGGCCACACCGGGCACGAGGAAAATGAGTTTCTGGTAATCGCGCCCGTTCACCGGAAGGTTGGTGACGACTTTGGACTCCACGATTCCGCCGAGTACGTTGCTGGTCGAATCCACCTGGGGCAGCGAGTCGGCGGTGACTTCGATGCGCTGCGCGACGTCGCCGGCGGCGAGGGCCACGTCGGCGCGGAGTTCGCTCGAGACTTCCACGACGACGTCGCGCACGACCGCGGTCTTGAAACCAGCCTGCTCGACGGTGACGGTGTATTTTCCGATCGGCAATTCGGGGACGGAATATGACCCGTCTTCGCCCGAGGTTACGACGCGCGTCAACCCGGTTGCGACGTTCTTGATGGTGACTTTGCTTCCGGCAATGGACGCGCCCGAAGCGTCGGTGACCGTTCCTTTGATGGTTCCACGAAAGGTCTGCGAATTTGCGGCAATTGCGAACGACAAAATAAAGAACAGTCCCGCGAGAAAACGCTTCATGAACCCGCTCCCCTTAGCAAGATGGCACACACAGCAAAAACACAGGAAACGCTTCGCATTGCGACAACCGGAGCGCCTTGCGGGAACTCCCGATGCCTCGACAACAATCCATCTGGAAGACGACGCGCAGAAACGCCGGCAGACATTCCCCTGTTGAAGGAAAGCTACCTTTGGGGCGAGGTCAGTGTCAATGCAAATGATTGAATGGGAGGAACGGAAGAATTTTATGAACGGAATGGGAGGTGAGGTTATGACCGAGTGGCCGGCTTCGGAAAGCCGGCCCTACAACGGCACGGAAGTTTAGTGACTGCGGCAACCGCGAGGGCCGTTTCGGAAAACGGGCCGTACAACGGCACGGAAGTTCGTAGCGGTGGCGAGGGCGAGGGATGTTTCGGAAAACGAGCCGGACAACGGCGCGGAGATTTGTAGGAGCTAGTGGTTGTTGTGGAGGGGCTAGTGGATCTTGGCGTAGACGGTGCGGCCGCCGACGATGGTGAGGAGGACGGAGGTTTTGGTGAATTGGGAGGGCGGGATTTTGGTGAGGTCGTTCGAAAGGACGATGAAGTCGGCGAGTTCGCCGGCCTTGAGTTCGCCTTTTTTGCCTTCCATGAATTCGGCGTAAGCGGAGCCGGTGGTGTAGGCGCGGATGCAATCGTCGAGCGAGAGTTTTTCTTGCGGTTGCCAACCGCCGGCGGGGCCGCCATCGGGAAGTTCGCGCGTGACGCAAGCGTAGAGGCCGCGGAAGGGATTTATCACTTCGACGTCGTAGTCCGTGCCGAAGGCGAGGCGCACACCGAATTTTTGCATGCTGGCCCAGGCGTAAGCGCCCTTGATGCGGTCGGGTCCGACGCGGCTTTCGGCCCAGCGCATGTCGGTGGTTTGATGTGACGGCTGCATGGAGGCGATGACCTGGAGGGCGGCGAAACGCGGAATGTCGGAAAGAGCGACGACTTGCGCGTGTTCGATGCGATCGCGGCGGTCGCGCGGGCCGTTGGCTTTGGCGACGGCTTCGAACGTGTCGAGCGCGACGCGATTGGCGCGGTCGCCGATGGCGTGGAAATTGAGCTGGAAGCCGGCTTTATCTCGTTCGATGGCGAGCGATTTTAATTTTTCCGGCTCCATGGCGAGGATGCCGGAAGTTTTTGCGTCGTCGGAGTAAGGCGCGAGCATGGCGGCGGTGCGAGAGCCGAGCGCGCCGTCGGTGACCATTTTCAAGGCGCCGGTGCGGAGCCAAGGGTCGGTGGTGCCGCCTTCTTTGCGCATTTGCTCGAGGCGTTCGAGCGGAGCGGAGAACGGAAGCCATTCGGTGATGCGAACGGTGAGTTTGCCTTCGGATTTCAGTTTGCGATAGGTGAGGAAGTCGTCCCAGGTGTCGTTGCCGGCGTTTGCGGCGGAAGATTTGCCGAGGGCGTCGACGAGAGAATTGTCTTGAATGGAAGTGACGCCGTTCGAAGCGACGTCGGCGAGAGCGAGTTCGATTCCCTTTTTGCGGCGGTCGTTCGAAGGGGGAGGAATCTTTGCCCGTACCAGACTGATGGCGGCGCCTTCTTTGAGCATGCCGTCGGGTTCGCCGGCGGCGTCGCGTTCAATTTCTCCGCCCGCCGGATTGGGAGTTTTTGCGGTGATGCCGGCGAGCTTGAGCGCGGCGGAATTGGCGACGGCGACGTGGCCGGAGATGTGCACGAGAAAGACGGGGTTGTTGGGCGAAACGGAGTCGAGATCTTGGTGAGTGGGAAAACTCTTTTCGGGCCAGAGGGTGTGATCCCAGCCGGAACCGGTGATCCACTCGCCGGGTTTGGCATCGGCGACGGCGGCGGCGACGCGCTTTTGCACTTCGGCGATGGTGGGCGCGCCTTGCAGGCGAACGGCGAGGGCGTCTTGGCCGGCGCTGCCGAGATGAACGTGGGCGTCGTTGAAGCCGGGCATGACGAAGTGGCCGCTTAGATCGACGACGCGAGTGCCCTTTTCGGCGAGAGCGGAGAGTTCGTCTTCGTCTCCGACGGCGAGAATTTCTTCGCCGCGAACGAGCATGGCGGAAGCCCAGGGCGAGCCGGGATCGTTGGTGTAGATGCGGGCGTTTTTGTAAAGCGTGACGGGGGCGTCATTTTCGAGGCTGACGGATTTGCCGGCGGCGGACTGCGCGGAAATGGGTGGCGCGACGGAGAGAACGCACAACAATGGAAGCGCGGCGGCGAGCGCGCGGAAAAAATTGTGTCGCATGACTATTTTCCCTTCTCGGCGACGATTCCACTGGCGCCGAGTACGGTGAGAAGCGCCCGCTGCAACCCGATTTCGCGGCCGCCCGGTTCATACCATTCCTGGAGGGAGTGCGCGCCGCCGCCATTGCCGCCGGCGCCGATGGCGATGGCGTCGATGCCGAGCGAAAGAGGAATGTTGGCGTCGGTGGAAGCGCGTTCGACGCGGGAAGAGTTTGCGGTGTAATCGTCGGCGGCGCGAAGGGCGGCGAGGAGCGGCGAATCGGCGGCGAGTTCCCCGCCGGGACGATTGCCGAGAATATCGACTTTCCATTCGAGCTTGCCTTTCGAACGATCGCGGGCGGATTCCATTTCGTCGCGAACGCCGGCGGCCATACATTCGCGGAGGGCGGTTTCGAGGCGAAGGAGTTCGTCTTCGCTTTCCGAGCGGATGTCGACTTTGAGGCGCGCTTCGTGCGGAATGGAATTGACGGAAGTGCCGCCTTCGATTTCGCCAAGATTGAACGTGGTGCGTGGATTTGCGGGAACGCGCGTGTTGAGAAAACGAACGGAAGCGCGGACGAGCGCGCTGATGGGATTGGGAATGCCGAAGTCCGACCAACTGTGGCCGCCGGGGCCGGAGATGACGGCTTCGATGCGGCGCGAGGCGAGGGCTTTGGTGGTGACGTGCTCGATGCCGGAGCCGTCGAGAACGACGACGGATTTGAGGCGGTCGCGATAGGCGTCGACGAGCGCGCGCATGCCGCGGAGATTGCCTTCGCCTTCTTCGCCGACGTCGGCGACGAAAAGAATGGTGCGCTGCGGCTTGATGCGCGCTTCATGAAAGGCGCGAGCGAGGGCGACGAGAGAGATGAGGCCGGTGCCGTTGTCGGAAATGCCGGGAGCGGACATGCGGTCTTTGTCGCGGCGCACTTTGACGTCGGTGCCGGCGGGAAAAACGGTGTCCATGTGGGCGGCGATGAGGACGATCTCTTTTTCGTTGGCGCCGCGAAGTTCGCCGATGACGTTGCCGGTTTTATCGAGATGAACTTCGAGGCCGACGGCGGCGAGAAGAACTTTGACGGCTTGAGCGCGCTGGGATTCGGCGAAGGGCGGCGCGGGGATTTCGGTGAGGCGGGCTTGCTCGTCGTTGATCCAATTGAGATGAGGCTTGAACCAGGCGAGCGCGGTTTGGATTTGAGGATTTTGAAACGACTGCGCGAGCTGCGCCGCGCGGCTGGCGGAAAATGGAATGGCGGAGCGAGAAGGCATCGACAAAAGAATAGCGGAAATGAGAAAGCAATTCACGAAGAGTTGCGAAGCGCGATTGCGCGGCCGATTGCTCATCAGTGCGGTGGCGCGGCGGCGCAGAGGGCGCGGAGCTCGGCGTCGGTGAGGACGCGGGCGGAATTTTTGGCGGCTTCGAGAATGCGGGTGACGACGGCATCGTCGGCGGGAATTTTGTGGCGCTCGAGCCAGAAGAGGACGTTGGATTTGCCGCTCAAAGGGCCGATTTCGATGATTTGATCGAGGCCGAAGAGATGAGACGGAACGCCGCTGTAGACGGAATTGGCAAGCGCGATGTCGCCTTTTTTGAAGGCTTTGATGAGCGCGGCGGCGTGGACGCCGGTGGCGGTGCGAAAAGCGTCGCGGCCGATGACGGGATAATTGGGAGGGATGGTGGTGTGCGTGGCGGCGGCGACGGCGTCGCAATATTCCTTGAGGCGGCTGAGGTCGCGGTCGATGAGGCCCATGAGAGTGAGATTGACGAGCATGAGTTCCATGGGCGTGTTGCCGACGCGTTCGCCGAGGGCGTTGGCGGCGCCGTGAACGGAATTGGCGCCGGCGGCGAGCGCCCAGAGAGAATTGGCGACGGCGAGGCCGCGATCGTTGTGGCCGTGCCAATCGACGCGGATTTTTTCGCCGCTGGGCTGGACGACTTGCTCGATCACAAATTGAACGAGGTTGAAGGCGCCTTGCGGCGTGGCATGGCCGACGGTATCGCAGAGTACGACGGCGCGCGCGCCATTTTGCACGGCGGTGGTGTAGAGGCGCTTGACGGTGGCGGGGTCGGTGCGAACGGTGTCTTCGGTGACGTACATGCACGGAAGGCCGTGAGCGACGGCGAATTTTACGGCATGTTCGGTGGTGCGGACGAGATGATCGACGGTCCAATCCTCGACGAGGCGGCGGATCGGACTGGAGCCGAGAAAGGTGGCGGCTTCGATGGCGATGCCGGCGCGCTGGGAAATTTCGACGATGGGGCGAATGTCGTTTTCGTGGGTGCGTGCGGCGCAATTGGGCTTGATGCGCATGCGATTGGCGGCGATTTCGCGGGCGAGGGCTTCGGTGTGTTCGAAGGCGCGAAGGCCGGCGCCGGGAAGGCCGATGTTGGCGGAATCGAGGCCGAGCGCTTCCATGAGATGAAGGATTTTAATTTTTTCGGCGATGGGCGGATCGTAGACGGAAGGATTTTGCAGGCCGTCGCGAAGCGTTTCGTCGTTGAGAAGAATTTTTGTGCCGTTCGGGATGAGCGGCGGCGAGGCGGCGTTCCAATCGTGGATCCATTCGTTGAGGGGCATGGTGTTCGAGTCCTTGCAGACATCAAGAAGTCTGCTGATCGATTTTCCTCCAAAAACATCCAGGATCCTCGCAGGGTCCATCTGGATCGTAGTGTCCATGCTCGTATTCGAGATGAAAACAAATCCAGTGCATACCTTCAAAGAGGTCGTAATTTACTCTATTTAGTATCACAGGCTTACCACAACGCCTGCAGAGTCTCTCAGCGTTCAGAAGTCACCTCTCAACGGAAGCCGTGATCGCGGAAGAAAGTTTTTAGGGCGCCGCGAGCGTGTTTCAGTTTGGCGGCGAGGCCGCCGAATTCGTAGCGGAGAAAATCGTCGGCGGCGTGGGTGAGCGAATCGTTGTAGTGATACCACCAGGGCTTTTCGCTGCCGGCGAGGCCGTCGACGTCGATGTATTTGGGCTGAACCATTTCGAGGAAGCCGGCGCGGCCGTGGGTGCGGCCCCAGCCGCTGGCGTTGCATCCGCCGTGCGGGGCTTCGGCGATGGCGAAGTAACTGATGGCGTCGTTGACCATGACGGCGCCGGCGCGAAGATGCGATGCGATTTGGCGGCCGCGAGAGTTGTCGGACGTCCACACGCTGGCGGCGAGGGTGAAGGGCGAATCGTTGGCGAGGCGGACGGCTTCGTCGGCGTCGTCGACGGGTTGGACGGCGAGGATGGGGCCAAAAGTTTCTTCCTGGAAAAGGCGCATCGAGGAATCGACGCCGGCGATTACCGTGGGTTCGAAGAAGCAGGGGCCGAGATCGGGGCGGGCGTTGCCTCCGCAGAGAATTTTTGCGCCGCGGCTGGTGGCGTCGGCAAGCAGATCCTTCATGCGCTCGACGTGTTGCGGGCGAATGAGCGGGCCGACGTCCGTGGCGGGATCGGCGCCATTGCCGAGGCGGAGCGATTTTGTTTTTTCCACGGCGAGGCCGAGAAATTTTTCGCTGACGCTGCGTTCGACGAAGAGGCGCTCGACGGAGAGGCAAACCTGGCCGCAATTGGTGAAGCTGCCCCAAAGGGCGGCGCTGGAAGCGACATCAAGATTGGCGTCGGCGAGAACGAGCATGGCGTCTTTGCCGCCGAGTTCGAGGACGCTGGGCGTGAGATTTTTGGCGCAGGCTTCGGCGACGCGGCGGCCGGTGGCGACGCTGCCGGTGAAAAGAATTTTGTCGGGTCGCGCGTCGATGAGGGCCTGGCCGATTTCGGCGGCGCCTTGCACGATGTTGACGAGCGAATCGGGAAAGCCGGCGCGGGCGAACATTTCTTGAATTGCCGCGCCGCACTTTGGCGTGAAGTCGCTGGTTTTGCAGACGACGGCATTGCCGGCGGCGACGGCGGCGATGATTTGGCCCACGGGAATGGCGAGGGGATAGTTCCAGGAGCTGACGATGCCGATGACGCCGAGCGGCGTGTAAAAAAGGCGGCCGGATTTTAATTTTGCGGCGGAGCTGTGGTGCGGAACACGTTCGGGAGCGAGAAGTTTTGCGAGGTTGGCGGCGTGATACGCGGCGGTGTCGAGGGAAACGAAGACGTCGGAGAAAAGGGCTTCGACGTGAGGCTTGCCGGATTCGCGAACGACGATCGAGGCGAGATCGTTGCGAGCGGCGAGCATTTCTTGTTTGAGTCGATTGAGGAGCGCGCAGCGAGCGGCGATCGAAGTGTCGCGCCACTTTTCTTGCGCGGATTTTGCCCGGGCCACGATGGCGGGAATTTCGTCTGGTTGCGTGCGCGGAATTTGCTCGACGATTTGGCCGGTGGCCGGATTGTAAGAAGGAAGCGTGTCGACGGAAATGGCTTGGGTGGCCATGGAGAGATTCTAGCCCAAGGCGGATGCGCGTGACGAACTACCGGAGTTCACAACGGCTGGACGGACACAAACGCGGCGCGAAGGGCTTCGGCGACGGCGGCGGCGATTTTGCCGGCGCCGGGAGTGTCGCCGTGGATGCACAGGGTTTGCGCGACGACGGAAATTTCCGAACCGTTTTGGGCGATGAGCTTGCCGCGCGTGGCTATGCTTACGGCTTGTTTCGCGGCTTCGGCGGGATCGTGGAGCAAGGCGTCGCGAAATTTTCGTGGACGCAAGGTGCCGTCCGGTTCGTAGCGGCGGTCGGCGAAGGCTTCGGCGGCGACCGCGAATCCCGCTTCGCGAAAAACATCGAGCATGGGCGAGCCGGCGAGGACGACGAGGACGACTTGATTGTTCCAACGGGCAACGCCGTCGGCGATTGCCTGTGCGATTTCGCGATTGTGAACGGCCTGATTGTAGAGCGCGCCGTGTGGTTTGACGTGGCGAATTGTTGCGTTGAGGCGGCTTGCGACTTCTGAAAGCGCCGAAACTTGCTGGAAAACGGAATCGGCGATTTGCTCGCCGGATAGTTTCAGTTCGAGGCGGCCGAAATTCTCGCGGTCCGCGTAGCCGGGATGCGCGCCGATGGCGAGATGGTGTTTTTGCGCCTGGCGAATGGTGGCTTCCATCGTTTGCGCGTCGCCGGCGTGGCCGCCGCAGGCGACGTTTACGGATGTGAGCCAGGGCATGAGCGATTCCTGCGTGCCGTCGGCGATGGCTTCGGTAAGTTCTCCCATGTCGCAATTCAAATCGATTCGCGTCATTCCTCGATGAGCTCCGGTGAAGTGAGCAGACGTTCCTGTTGTAACAGAGCCGCGCGGGCGAATTCCAGTGTTACGAGTTCGAAGCGAATCTGCTCGCGCGGAGTGAGTTGGCCAACGCTGGCTATGTCCGCGGCAATGACGTTGGCAATTTTGGGATAGCCGCCGGTGGTTTGTTGCTCGACGAACAAAATGATTGGCTGACCGGACGGAGTGATTTGGATTGCGCCGAGCGAAACGCCTTCGGTGAGCATTTCGCCGGCCGAGGACATTGCCAACGGTTCGGCTTGCAAGCGGACTCCCATGCGGCTTGCGTCTTGCGTGACGGTGTACGATTGCGAAAAAAAGAGATGCTGGGCCGCGCTCGAAAATTGCTGCCATTGCGGACCTTTTGTGACGCGGAGAATTTTTCGCGGCGCGAGATGCTGGTCGAGCGGCGAAGCGATTTTGCGGCGCTTGAATGGTGCCGATGGAATGCCAATCGGCAGCGAGTCGCCGCGCTGCAAGGGCCGGCCAAGATGGCCGCCGAGGCCGCTTAAAAGATGTGTGGAACGGCTGCCGAGAAACGGCGTGACGGCGATGCCTCCGGCGATGCAGAGATAGCTCCGCACACCGGAACGGATGTGACCAAGTTTCAAAGTTTGCCCGGATTTAACGCGAAAGGATTCGTACATCGGGAGCGAAGAGGAATTCGAGGCGGCGGAAAGATTCGCGCCGGTCAATGCGATGAGCGCATCGCGCGAAAACTGAATTTCGTCGCCGAGCAGCGTCATTTCGAGCGCCGCGGCATTTTCCGGATTGCCGACGAGTCGATTTCCGATGCGAAGCGAAATGGGATCGGCGGCGCCGGAGGCCGAGACGCCAATCGGGCCGAAGCCTTCCCTGCCCAAATCCTGAACCGTCGTTTGCGGTCCGGCGCGAAGGATTTGCAGCGTTTTCATTCGCGGTCCCATTCGCGAAATTCTTTTTGAGAAATGGGAACGAAGCGTACCTGATCGCCCGCTTCGAGAAAGCTCATGTGCTTGGCTTGTGGGTCGAGCATTTTGCGCGGCGTCCGGCCAATCAATCGCCAGCCGCCGGGTGTGGCCACCGGGTAGACGCCGGTTTGATTGCCGCCGATGGCGACGCTTCCCGCCGGAACTTTTTTGCGCGGCGATTCGAGGCGAGGCGTTGCGAGCTCCGCAGGCAAGCCGCCGAGGTAAGCGAAGCCGGGAACGAAGCCGAGGAAGTAGGAAGTGTACGTCGCGGACGAATGGAGATGAATTACTTCGTCGACGGAGAGTCCGTGCAGGGACGCGACGTCGTCGAGGTCTGGCCCCTCGTGGCCACCATAACAAACGGGAATTTGGCGGAGGCGCGGCTTTGGGAGCTTCACTTTTTCGAGTCGCGCGAGGTGAGGCGCCAAGCTCGATTCGATCTCGGCGTGAGTGAATTTTGATGGGTCGAACTTCACGAGGACGGAGCAATAGGCCGGATGGAGGTTCACGATGCCTTGTATCGGCTCGGCTTCGAGCAATTTGAGGAAGGAGACGATTTCGCGATGGGTTTCGAGCGAGATTTCGTGGCCGAAGTGAACGAGGATCGATTGATCGCTTGCAGGCTGAAAACCGATGGTGTGTTTCTTCATCGCATCAGCGCAAGATCAGAACCAACATAATTAGAAGACTGGCTGCAATGCAGACCCACATAATTCGGTCCTTCCATGTAACACTTAACTCCCATTCCTCCATCATCGTCCGAATCATTTGCTCTTCGATTTCGTCTTCGGGCTGAGGCCCGGAAATCTTCTTGTGCGCGATTCCCAAAATGGTTCCGATTAGCAGAACTTGTGCAGCGACTGGATAGAGCAACGATAGAGTCGAGAATCTAATCCACAAGAGATTTACGACGTAAGGCACTAGAATCACGAGCGCGGCACCAACAGACCCTAGTACCCAACGTCTATGGTAGTAACCGAGTAGCAGCGCCAACGAGCCGAAAAACGCGGCCTGGATCGTGCAGAGAACCAGAACGTCTTGATCGAACACACCAGCGGCACGTAAAGATCCTCCCACAAGGAATCCGCAGGCCGCAGCCGCAAAAGACCTCGCGATCGCATCTTCGAGGGCTTCAGAAGGACGCATGTCTCTAAGCCTAATGCCCAACGCTAAACCCCGCAGTCTATGTCGCGACCCTATGGTTTTGGTGGATTTGCAATGGCGGTCCAATTCAGAAGGAAACTTGAGACCCCGCCATTGATATTTTTTACGAGCTCGGGATTGGGCCAAGACTTATTGAAGATTACGTAGCCGCCCGGCAAAATCAACGACTTCGTTTTAGCGGCCAGAGCGGAAACTGCCGCGGTCTGCCAGGCCCGAAATTCGAGTCCATAAAGCTGCAAATTTGGTATTCCCGACGCGGTGTTACGAAGGTCGGCAATGTGCGCGCCCATATGCGACATTGCCACTTCCAACCCAGGTCCTTTCAATCTATCGCTGTCAAACATCGCGTCATATAAGATGCCATCGGGTGAATTCGCCGAGCCGGATTTTGCCGAAGCATCTTTTCGAATTTCATTTGGGACGCCAAGTCCCACAAGGACGCCATTGTTTTCGCCCGGAGCGCCATATGCATCCGAAGCATGTTTCAACTGGTCCCTAGTCGGCGATTCTGGCACAAACGAACCGCTCTCTGATATGGAATCGGACATAGCGACTCCACCTTTTGCATAGTCAATCTCTTGAGGAGAAATTTCCGCGACGGACTGCAGAACAAGCCGAGCGCTATAGCGGTTCAAATTTCCAAAACCACCAATTCCGACTACTTTTCCTCCTGCGTCCCGCAAAAGACCCACGTCCTTTGTTCCGTCCAGCCGGCCAACGAATGTGCCGGTGACGGAATATTTCACACAGCCCATGCACAAGCCGTCCGCCTTTGCTTGAGTCGAAAGAAATTTGTCGAAATCCTTGAAGTCTTTGTTTTTTTCGAGCGTTATCGGTGCGCGGCTAGTGTTTCCAGCGACCGCAGGACTATTCTTGGCAAGTTGCAAGCGCATGTACGCGGCAGGCCCGGCCTTCCCTTTCGTTCCTTCCGGATACGCAAGCCAGATTGCGTTAACCGCCTGCTTGCAACCTGCATCTTGAATAGCGAATTCGTCAAAGCCTGCAACGGCGATCCCTTTGACGCGAACAATTTTCCCGTCGAAAGACTTTGGATTGGAAAGAATTTCACAAACAGTCGCATCAACTACCTGGGATCGGGCGATCGATGGAACCAAAAGTAAACTCAACACCACCGCACAAAAGATAGATCGGTTCATACGCTTACCTGCCTCCAGCGTTTGATTTCGACGTGAAATCCGTTTCGCGATGGAGATTCTACAGGGATTGCGTCATAACGACAAAGCCAAGTTACTTCGGATAAAGAAGAGTAGCGATTGATCGCCTGTTCGAAAGTCGAATCTACTGGCCGCTCTACGGCTTGCCGACGGTCCAGGCTTCTTCGTGATCGACTTTGACCATGCATAGTTCTTGCGGTGTAACAGTGGGGCGTGGTTTGGAGCGGTCGCGGAGGTCACAAAAGGCTTCCAAGTTGGCAAGCCGATACGTTTTATTTGGCGGGAGAATGGCGCAGGTTCTGTGATGACTAACCACCGACCCTTGGGCTCGCGCCCCAAGTGCTAGGCGAAAGTGTGCACTTCTGAACATATTCAGGGCCTGCCGGCGTGTTCTCCTATCTTCGCCGCTCTGCATCGCATATGCTGAGCGGAGGAGGTACGAGCATGTCCGTCATCATGAAGGATAGCGAAGTGGATGGGGTGTCCGTTGTGGACATGGAAGGCCGCATTGTGCTGGGCGAGGAGAGCACTTCTCTTCGCGATAAAGTGAAGAGCCTGGTGGCGGCGGGAAAAAGGAAAATCGTGCTGAACATGGCCAACGTCAAATATATCGACAGCGCCGGGCTCGGCGCGCTGGTGGCGGCGCACGTCAGCGCAAAAACGCAAGGCGCGTCGGTGCGATTGTGCAACCTGGGTGAAAAATTTCACGAAGTGATGCAATTGACGAGGTTGTTGACGGTGTTCGACGTGTACGACACACAAGCCGCCGCAATCAGCAGTTTTTGAAACGATCTCAAGTAGTTTGGAGAGCATTTTCGCAAGACTTGTTCGCAATCGATGCGGTGGTGTGGCCTCGCGACCCTGCAAAAACATACGCCGATTGTCCTTGACACTCTCGGCAGATAAGAACACTCTCTTGTTGTGGTTTCGCTGTTTGAGGCGAAACTCCCGCTTCTCAGTCCATCCGCAGTTTCTTTAACGGATAAGCTCCGCATCGAGCGCCAACTGGGCAGAACCTTTCCGGTTCTTTCTTTTTTCTCGCGCGGGGCATCAACTCCTGTTCGACGTACAGGTTTGCACATCCAAAACGCCAGCGGTTACCGGCCAGATTGCTCAAGCGCTGCTCGCTTGCTGCGAGCAGGAAGTCCGTGTATTTCAAAAAAGGAGATTCATCATGTCTGAACAAAATAAAAATATCGTCCGCCGTTTGTTCGAAGAAGTTTGGAACAAGGGCAACGCGTCGGTGGCAGACGAGCTTTTTTCGTCGAATTACAATCACCACGATAGTTCCACGCCCGATGTTGGCCGCGGTCCCGAGAGCGAGAAAAAGAGAGTGGCGCTGTATCGCACCGCTTTTCCGGACATTCGCCTCACGATCGAGGAAATCCTGGCCGAAGGCGAAACCGTCGTGGCTCGCTGGTCTTGCCGCGGCACCCATAAGGGCGATCTGAACGGGATCGCGCCGACCGGAAAGCAATTCCACATTACCGGCGTAAGCATTGCGCGCTTCACGAACGGGAAAATGTTCGAAGGCTACGTCAACTGGGACGCATTGGGTCTGATGCAGCAGCTCGGCGTGGTGCAGGACTTTGCCAAGACCAAGGCCGTAGCGGCGACCGCGGCGCGTTAAGAGGTTCCATTCAACCAAAGCAGCAGAAGGCCCGTCTTCCAAAGTCGGGCCTTTTTTATTTGCAACGTATTGTTACGGCTTGCCGACTTGCCAGGCTTCTTCGTGTTCGACTTTGACCATGCACAGGCCTTGCGGCGGAACGGTGGGGCCGGATTGGGAGCGGTCGCGGAGCTGGAAGAGTTTTTCGATGTCGTCGGGTTCGAGGCGGCCGCGGCCGACGTCGAGCAGCGTGCCGACGATTTTGCGAACCATGTAGCGAAGGAACGAGCGGCCGCGAACGGTGAAGACGAGTTCTTCGTTGTCGGCGCTGCGCACGAGTTCCGTCGAATAGATTTCGCGCTCGGTGTTGCGCTCTTTGTCGTCTTCTTCGGAGCCGGTGGAGGCGGCAAAGGAGGCAAAGTCGTGCATGCCGACGAATTTGGCGGCGGCTTCGCGCATTTTGTCTTCGTCGAGAGGAAAAGGATAGTGGAGAACGTAACGCCAATCGCTCGGCGGGACGACTTTGCCGCGAAAGATGCGGTAACGATAAATCTTTGCGCGGGCGGACCAGCGAGCGTTGAAGTCCGGTCCGGTTTCGGACGAATCCACGATGCGAATCGTGGGCGGCAAGATGGCGTTCAGCGCGCGCTGAAATTCTCCGGCGGACAAAGTGGATTGCGTTTTGAAGCTGCCAACCTGGCCGAGCGCGTGAACGCCGGCGTCGGTGCGGCCGGAGCCGTGCAAGTGAATCTGTTCCTGCGTGATGCGGCGAAGAACTTCCACGATTTCGCCCTGCACCGTGGGTTTGTCTTTCTGAATTTGCCAGCCGTGAAAGTCGGTGCCGTCGTAGGCAATGGTGAGTTTTAAATAGCGCATTCGATTGCGAGCGGATTTTGGGATTACGGCGCGGTGCGCACGAAGCGGCTGCCGGGTTTGACGGCGGCGCTGCCTTCGCGGCAGAGCGGGCAATCTTCGGGCTCGTAGCTGGCGATGGGCAGATCGAGCAATGCTTGGGACTCGACGGGAAATTCGATTTTGCCGCCGCTGCGGTCAATGAGCGCGCCCACGGCCACCACGCAGCCGCCCGCCTCTTCCACCACGTTGATGGCTTCAAGCGTGGAGCCGCCCGTAGTCCAAACATCTTCGATAACGAGCACGCGCTGCCCCGGCTTCAATTGAAAGCCGCGACGCATGGTCATGTTGCCGCTGGCGTCGCGCTCAACGAAGAGGGCAGGCGTTCCGCCGCCGATGGAGCCGGCCGGCTCGGGCAAAGCGCGCGCCACTTCCTGCCCGATGATCAAGCCGCCCATGGCGGGCGAGACGACGGCTTCGATGCGCTCGTTGGCGAAAAATCCAGCGAGGCCGTGGCCCAGCTTCTCTGCAAAGCGCGGATACTGCAGCACCTGCGCGCATTGCACGTACATGGAACTGTGCAGACCGCTGGAGAGCTCGAAATGCCCTTTGCGGATCGCTCCCGCCGTCTCAAAAAGCTTCAGCCACTCCTGCCGCGCGTCCAAATTTGGCCTTTCCCTGCCCGTGTGGGCCCGCCCGGCTAACCGCTGGGCGTCCCTAACCGTCGAAACGTCAGCAGCCTAGCCCGTGGCCGATTGCGTTGTCAAGGAAGGCGAGCGCCTGTTAGACTGCCTTTTCCGTGGTTTGGGGCGCCGGCCACGACGCCGCCCAGGCTAGCCGGGATGCTGTAAGTCCTTTTCGATGAAACAAATTCGGCCCCGCCAACGTTCTATTGAATTGAGAAACAATTTATTCGTCAAAGTGGGATTCCAACGCGAGGGGATGCTGAAATCATGACCAAGACGTTTGTACGACCGCTGCTGGCCGCTACACTGGCTTGCACGCTTGCTTTTAGCCCGGCACTGCCGACGTACGCGCAAGAGGCACAGGCTGCGGCCACGCCCGCCGCTTCGACCAACGCGGTGCCAAACGTTTCGCTTGGCGTTGCGAAGTACCACTACACCAAGGCGCCAAGAGCATTTCCGAATCTTGCCGCGCCGTACAAGCCGATCTCCGTCTCCCCCGAAGGGCTGACCAATTCCCCACGCATCGACCAGATGATTCAAGACGGCAAGCTGAATCTGAGTCTGCAAGACGCGGTTGAACTGGCGCTGCAGAACAACCTCGACATAATCGTGCAGCGCTACAATCCGTGGCTGGCGGACACGTCCATATTGAAGGCCGACTCGGGAGGTTTTGGCAGTGGAACGCCGGGCGGCGCGTTCGCGGGATCGACGGCCAATTCACCCATCATAAATTTTGATCCGACGGTGACGACAACGGTCAGCGTGGACGACCGCAACATTCCCGTGAACAACCCGCTGACGTCCGGCACGGGCACGGGCGCTTCGAGCCTTGCGCGGCTGACGATTCATACCTCGACGTTCAATACGCAATACACGCAAGGCTTTCAAACCGGCACGACGTTCTTCGGCAGCTGGGACAATACGCGGAGTTCATCGACCTCGCCGGCGAACTTGTTCAATCCATCGGTGCAGACTTCGATTTTTGCCGGCTTCCAGCAGCAATTGTTGAATGGATTCGGCACGGCGGTGAACACCCGCAACATCCGCATCGCCAAGAACAACCGCAGAATCGCCGACCTCGCGTTTTCGCAACAAGCGATCACAACCGTAACGAACACCATCACGGCGTATTGGGAATTGGTTTTTGCGCGGGAAAACGTGAAAGTGCAACAACAGGCCGTGACGGTTGCGGAAAAACTCTACAGCGACAATAAGAAACAGCTGGAAATCGGCACGATGGCGCCGCTCGACGTGACGCGGGCGGAATCCGAACTGGCCACCGACCGGCAAAACTTGATCGTGGCGCAAACCGCGCAATTGCAGCAAACGCAGGTTTTGAAGAATGCGATTGCAAAGGATCCACTTGCGCCGAACATGATCAATGTGGAAATTATCCCCACGGATTTGCCCTCGCGGCCGGAGGCGATTGAAGCGCCGTCGTTCGAACAAGCCGTCGCCGAGGCGTTTGCGAAGCGGCCCGACGTGCAGGAACAAGTCGTCAACCTGCTCAACGGGAAAATTGACATAAACGCAACGCGAAACGCGCTTTTGCCGACGGCTACGCTGACCGCGCAATACGGCACCGTGGGCCTCGCCGGTAATCAAAGGCAGGTTCTGACTTCGCAAACGGTTGCCGGGACGCAGCTTATTAACGGCGCGGGACAGCCAATTGACACTTTCATACCCATCACGGTGCCGACGAGCACGCAGGTCGTGAAAGCCGGGTTGAGCGATGCGCTGAGCACCGCGTTTCACAACAATTTTCCGGATTACAGCGTTCAGATGAACGTGCAGATTCCGATTCGCAATCGTTCGGCGCAGGCCGACAATCAGCGGGCGATCTTGACGCAACGCCAACTGGAAGCGCAACTGCAGCAATTGAAGAACGCCGCGCTGCTGGACGTTCGAAACACGTTCATCGCGCTCGAACAGGATCGCGCGCGGGTGGAGGCGGCTTCGAAAGCGCGCGAACTGCAACAACAGACCTTCGACGCCGAGCAAAAGAAATACCAACTTGGCGCGTCGACCGTTTACCTTGTCATTCAAACCCAGCGTGACTTGATTGCCGCGCAAGGCACCGAGCTTCGCGCTTTGACGGACCTTGTCGAAGCGAAGGCCAACTACGAACGCGCGCTCGGGCGCACGCTCGAAGTGAACCGCGTGACGATCGCGGACGCGAAGACGGGGCAGGTCGAGCAGGCCACGCTGATCCCCGGCACGCTGCATGGACAGGTGGTGGGCATGGACAAGCTCTACCGCGAACTCGAGAACAATAACGGCGCGAAGTAGTTCCAAGTGCAATTCGAAGGCCGGTCCGCTGCGGTGGACCGGCCTTTTTATTTACAGGACACTTTGGCTCAACGGCGTGCGCGCGAATTCTTGCCCCAAGCTCTGCTTTCGCTTAGCATTAGAAATAGTTATGAACGGCACGTTTCTCTCGACATTGGTGACCAAGGCGGCGCTATGAGCGATTCGCACTCCACGAAGACACCGACGATCGCTCCGGCAGGAGCCGGTTCTTCGCGAAAGCCGTCTGCGAGCGAGCTTGCGTGGGAAAAGAATACCCTTGCGCCGACGCTCGCCAAAAGCCCTGAACGCCAGAGTTCGTTTACGACACTTTCGGACCATCCGATTCGGCGACTGTACACGCCAGCGGATTTGCCGAATTGGAACCCGGAAACCGATCTTGGCCAGCCCGGCGAGCCGCCCTACACACGCGGAATTCACGCCACGATGTATCGCAGCCGATTGTGGACGATGCGGCAGTTCGCGGGATTTGGCACGGCCGAGGACACGAATCAACGCTTTCGCTATTTGCTGGCGCAAGGACAGTCGGGGCTTTCCACCGCATTCGATCTTCCCACGCTGATGGGATACGACTCCGATCACGCGCTTTCGGAAGGCGAAGTCGGCAAGTGCGGCGTGGCCATCAGTTCTTTGGCGGACATGGAAGTGTTGTTCGACCAGATTCCACTCGCAAACGTGACGACATCCATGACCATCAATTCGCCCGCGGCGGTGATTTGGGCGATGTATTTGGCGGTGGCGGAAAAGCAGGGCGCGGACTGGAAGAAAATTTCGGGGACGTTGCAAAACGACATCCTGAAGGAATACATCGCGCAAAAGGAATACATCTATCCGCCGGAGCCGTCGATGCGGCTCGTCATCGATACGTTCGAGTTCGGCGTGAAGCACACGCCGAAGTTCAATACGATTTCGATCAGCGGCTATCACATTCGCGAAGCGGGTTCGACGGCGATTCAGGAATTGGCGTTCACGCTGCGCGACGGCATGGAGTACGTCGAGTGGGGTTTGCGGCGCGGATTGGAGATTGACGAATTTGCGCCGCAACTATCGTTTTTCTTCAACGCGCACAGCGACTTTTTTGAAGAAATTGCCAAATATCGGGCGGCGCGGCGCATTTGGCACAAAGCGATGACGGAGCGGTATGGCGCGAAGAGCGCACGCTCGTATGCGCTGCGGTTTCATACGCAGACGGCGGGCTGTTCGCTTACGGCGCAGCAGCCGTACAACAACGTCGTACGAACGGCTTTGCAGGCGCTCGCGGCCGTGCTGGGCGGCACGCAATCGCTGCACACCAACTCGCTCGATGAAGCCTGGGCGCTGCCGACCGAATTTGCGGCAACGATTGCGCTGCGGACACAACAAATCATTGCGCACGAGACGGGCGTGACGAACACGGTCGATCCGCTCGGCGGCTCGTATTTTGTCGAGGCGCTGACGAACGAAGTCGAGCGCGGCGCGTGGGATTACATTACGAAGATTGACGCACTGGGCGGCATGGTGGCGGCAATCGAACGCGGATTTCCGCAGCGCGAAATCGCCGAGGCGTCGTACCGGTATCAGCGCGAGCTCGACAAAAAAGAAAAACTGATGGTCGGCGTGAATGCGTTCGTTTCGGAGGAAAAACCGCTCGAAATTCTGCAGATTGACGAAACGGTGGCGCACCGCCAGGCGACGCGTTTGAAAAAATTGCGCGCGGAGCGTTCCAGCGAAGAAGTGGCGCGACGCTTGTCCGCGCTTCGCACCGCGAGCAAAGGCAAAGACAACTTGATGCCATTTCTTTACGACGCCGTGAAGGCGTACGCGACGCTCGGCGAAATCTGCGACGCTTTGCGCGACACGTTCGGCACCTACGAAGAGGTTGCGATCACATGAATTCTCTTCTCTGCGGTCTCTGTGCACTCTGCGTTGAGAGAACCAGTTCATGAGCGACTCCGAATTAACGAGAAACATCATCGGCGCGGCGATAGAAGTGCACAAACTTCTTGGTCCTGGCCTGCTCGAATCCGCGTACGAAGAGTGTCTTTGCCACGAACTTCACCTTCGCGGCATTCGATTCGAAAAACAGAAACCAGTGCCGCTCATCTACAAGGGGATCAAGCTCGACTGCGGATTTCCGCTTGATCTCCTGGTAGAGGGGCGCATAGTTATTGAACTGAAATCGGTTGAGGGACTTGGCCCGATTCACGAAGCAATCGTGCTGACCTATCTGCGGCTTTCGGGTAAACAGGTGGCACTGCTCATCAATTTTCATGTCCCGGCATTAAAAGATGGCATACGGCGATTCATTATGCCGAGCCGCGCGGCAAATGTTTCTGTTAACACAGAGGACGCAGAGATCGCAGAGAAGAGGCGCCAGTCTAATCATGCCTGAAAAGAAAATACGAGTTCTGATCGCCAAACCGGGCCTCGATGGCCACGACCGCGGCGCAAAAGTGATTGCTCGCGCGTTGCGCGACGCCGGCATGGAAGTCATCTATACGGGACTGCGCCAAACCCCGGAGATGATCGCATCGGCCGCGGTGCAGGAAGACGTTGACGTGATCGGCCTTTCGATTCTTTCCGGCGCGCACAACACCATCTGCCCGCAACTTATGAAGCTGCTGCACGAAAAAGGAATGAACGACGTCACCGTCCTCGTTGGCGGCATCATTCCCGAAGCAGACATCCCCGCCATGAAGCAATCGGGCATCGCCGAAATCTTCCTGCCCGGCACTTCCACGCAGGACATCGTCGCGTTCATCCACAAGCGCCTGGCCCGTTAATGCCGCGACCGCGTCTTAGTCCAATGTTTTTTCGAATTTGACGCGAGTGTAAAGAACCTGAAAGCCCTGCTGGAGAATGTTGCGCTGCGAACTGCTGCCCGGCTGCGCGATGCTGACGGCGAGATCGCTGCCCGCCTGCGACGCCCGAGCGAGGCGTCTTTGCAGGAGCGCCGATTGCACCCCGCGCCTGCGCGCCACGGGCAGCGTGCTGGCGCCAAACAATCCCGCGACTCCGTCATGAAGCGCGAGCGTCCCGCCTCCCGCGATTTTTCCTTCGACGCGCGCCAGATAGCATTCCGTCTTCGGCCCGAACGCAAACAGTTTCATGACTTCGAGCAGTTCCTGCGAGACTGGAAACTTTTCCGCGAATCCCTGGGAGACGGTGAGAGTCCACACATCGACTTGATCCTTGCCGATTTTTTCGATGCTGATGCCGGCGGGAATCTCCGCAAATGTTTCGTCGGAACTCACGCGCCGGGCCATCACGTTTGAGAATTCCGTGACGCGATATCCGCGCTGGCCGAACTGCTCGATAAAGGAAGGGTCGGCCAGAGGGCAAGTCTCGACGCGCACGGCTTCTCCGCGGCTTCGGTAGAATTCTTCGAGGCGATCGAACTCCTCCGCGCTTACCGGCCCATCCAGTCCCATCCCCACGGCCTGCGTAATCGGTGAATTCTTGCCGCAATACACAGCAAACCCGCCGGCAACCCGCCTCACCGCCGCGCCGCTTGCCGGCCGAAAACGCCCCAAAGCCTCTGCGCATTCGACGGCGGCTTGCGCTTCCGCAAGTTCCACCCGTCGTGCTAGTTCCAGATTCAAAAGCAACTCTCGCATGTCCGGTGTTTAGTTCTTGCCCTTGTCCCGCTTATGATACTCATTCTTTACTTGCCGCATTATAACCTTGATACGTTTCTTTTCGGCGCAGCGAATTTCAGGGTCTATTTTTCGCAGGAGGAACTCCTGCTCGCGCTGGAGTTTGCGCCAGCTTTCGAGTCGCCCGGCCTCCAGTATGCCCGACGCAAGTGCGGTTTGCACGGCGCACCCAGGCTCGTTTCGATGGCGGCAATCGCGAAATCTGCATTGCGCGGCAAATTCATCGACCTCCGCGAAAGTTTGTGACAATCCGTCGGCCGCATTCCACAACTGAAGCTCGCGCAAGCCCGGGGTATCAATGATCATCGCGCCGCCCGGCAGCAAGAACAGTTCGCGGGATGTAGTTGTGTGGCGCCCGCGGCTGTCGCTCTCCCGGACTGCGTGAGTGCGCTGCCGTTCTTCC
>DATGEI010000051.1:0-6092 GCA_035310365.1 Candidatus Acidiferrum sp. | reverse complement strand
GTAGCCCTTGGGATCGTAGACTTGCGCGAACCAGTGGCTGAGATTGATGCCGTGGCGCAGGTGTTGCGCACGGCGAAAGGCGAGAGAATTGTCCTGCGAAAAAAGCGGTGCGGAGGCACAGAGATAAAAACCGATCACAAGAATGAAGCGGGCGGCCTGGATGGCCGCCCGTTCGCGAGAAAGTTTTCCAGGATTCGAGATCATAGTTTCACAGTCACCGTTTTGACTTCGGTGTAATTCGAGAGGCCGTATTCGCCGAGTTCGCGGCCGATGCCGGATTGTTTGAAGCCTCCGAAAGGCGCGGCGGCGTCGAAGACGTCGTAGCAATTGACCCAGACGGTGCCGGCGCGAACGGAATCGGCGATGGCGTGGGCTTTGGTGATGTCTTGCGTCCAAACGGCGGCGGCGAGGCCATACATATTTTTGTTGGCGCGCTCGACGACTTCGCCGAGGTCCTTGAATTTCAAGATGGACATGACCGGGCCGAAGATCTCTTCCTGCGCGATCTTCATGTTGTCTTGCACGTCGGCGAAAACGGTGGGTTCGATGAAATAACCCTTGTCGCCGACGCGATTGCCGCCCGCGACGAGTTTTGCCTTTTCCTGCTTGCCGGATTCGATGTAACCCATGATTTTGTTGAACTGATCCTCGTCGACCTGCGGGCCTTGTTCGGTGTTTTTATCGAAGGGATTTCCGACGACGCGCTTTTTGGCGCGCGCGACGCTGCGTTCGACAAATTCGTCGTAGCACTTTTCCTCGACGAAGGTGCGCGAGCCGGCGCAGCAGCACTGGCCTTGATTGAAGAAAAGCGCGAAGTGAGCGCCTTCGACGGCTTTGTCCATGTCGGCGTCGCTGAAGATGATGTTGGGGCTTTTGCCGCCGAGTTCGAGCGTGACGCGCTTCAAGTTTGTGTCCGCCGCGGCGCGCATGATGAGGTGGCCGACTTCGGTGGAACCGGTGAAGGCGACTTTATCGACGTCCATGTGACGCGCGATGGCGGCGCCCGCGGTTGGGCCGTAGCCGGGAAGAAGATTGAGAACGCCTTCGGGGAAACCGGCTTCGAGGGCGAGTTCGCCGACGCGAAGAGCGGAGAGCGGCGTCTGCTCGGCGGGCTTCATGACGACGGTGCAGCCGGTGGCGAGAGCGGGGCCGAGTTTCCAGGCTTGCATGAGGAGCGGAAAATTCCAGGGAATGATTTGGCCGACGACGCCGACGGGTTCGTGCTTGGTGTACGTGAAATAGCGGCCGGTGACGGGAATGGTTTTGCCCTGGAGCTTATCGGCCCATCCGGCGTAATAGCGATAGCAGGCGATGGTGAGAGGAAGATCGGCGGCGCGAGCGACGCTGTAAGGTTTGCCGTTGTCGAGCGCTTCGAGCTGCGCGAGTTCGTCGGCGTGCTTTTCGATGAGGTCGGCAAGCCGGTTCATCAAAAGGCCGCGCTGCGAAGCGGGCATTTTTTTCCAAGCTCCTTTTTCAAAGGCGGCGCGGGCGGCGGCGACGGCTTTGTCCACATCGGCGGCGTCGGCTTCGGCGACATGGGTGATGACTTCGCCGGTGGCGGGATTGATGGTCGGAAAAGATTTGCCGGAAGCGGCGTCGACCCATTTGTTGTTGATGAGAAGTTTGTTGGCACTGATTTTAACGGTGGGTTCTAAGACTGCAGTTGCCATTGGAGGCCTCCTTGCGAATGCGCGGGCTGGTCAAACCAAGGAAGAGTACTCCGGCGCGGGCGAGCAAGCAAGAAACGGAAAAGCGCTGCGAGCGAGGCCCGGAGAAAGCCGGCCTTTGTGCGGAAATCGAAGAGAGGAAGGGAGGATATGGCGGAGGCCCCGCTCCCAGTTTTTGCGTAAGTGCGGAGTATAAAGGAGTTGAAAGGCTTTGTTTGCATACACTTCTGTAAGTGTTGATTGCAAAGGTGGTTAGCGGTGCGGGGAAAATTGACAAGATTTCTGGCTACTTTTGGCGAGGATGAGTTCCGCGGAGATGACGGGAGCCGTTTGCCCATAAAAATATGACGCGCATGAACGCGCGCGAGAGAGCGTGGATTGACGCAAAAAGATTTGCTCTCGCGAGCGCGAACAAGACAGCTTAGCCGGGAAGATGGTTCGAAACAATTGAGCGAAGGGATAGAAGAAGGACAGCTGGCCGTTGCCGTGAAATTTGGTTCGGGGCAAAGGCAACGACAAGTGGTTTGACGACGGCGAAAATGAACTGTACACTTCGAAAAGTGGAACTGGAGAGTTCAAAATGGCGAAACCTGCGAAGAAGGAAAGGGACGTTGTTTCCGCGCTGCACGCCCGTTCTAATTTTGGGAAGCTGCTGAACCGTTTGGATAAAGAGCGGCGGTCGATTTTGATTGAAAAGCGCGGGACGCCGCGAGCCGTGCTGTTGAGCATTCGCGATTATATGAAGCTGGCGGCGCCGGAGCCGGAAATACTGAGAATAATCGGAGAACATTCGAAGCGAAGAGGCACGGACAAACTCACCTCCAAACAGATTGACCGCGTGATCCAGGCCGCAAGAAAGCAAATGAAAAAGCGCGGATGATTTCGCTGCGGCTTGTTGTCGACACGAACATTGTAGTGTCCGCGGCACTAAAACCGGAGGGTTTGCAACGGTTCGTCTTATTGGCCGCGACGACGAAACCCGCGAGTCTTTTCGTATCCGAAGAGATTTTGAGGGAGTACGAGGTCGTGCTGCGCCGGCCAGAGCTGCGGCTGAGGAAGGGTTTACGCTTTCAGCTGCTGCAGTATATTAAAAATAATTCGCGGAAAGTGCATCCGACGAAACAAGTTCGAGCGGCTATCGATGCGAACGACGACAAGTTCCTGGAATGCGCAGAGGCGGCTCGCGCCGATTATCTGGTGACCGGCAATTTGCGGCACTTTCCACGCTACTGGAAACATACAAAAGTCGTCAGCTCCCGTGAGCTCGCGGACATTATCGCCCCACACCAGACATTCTAGACTGCAAGAGACGGATGCCGAGACGTTGGACAGCAAGTTCAACGTTACGGAGACCTGTGCGTGTGTGGTGCACCGCACGTATACCCTAACGGATGGGTCGTTTTATCAGTCCAAGAAAAAGGATTGCCAACGAGAGTGGGGCGAGCTATAAACCGGCGCGGGTTTTGGGAGAGGGCGAACTATGACAACGGATGGAAAGAAGAACGAAGAGCGGCAGGTTTCGCGGCGGCAATTGCTGAAAACGGGCGCGGGGCTGATTGGAGCGGGGCTGACGATCGGCGAAAGGCCGGCGTTTGGGCGGGAGACGCCGGCGGCGACGGCGGCAAACGAGAGTGCGGGCCGGGCGACCGGGAATGAAACGATGGTTGGGGTGAAATTCGAGGCGCGCGATGTGGTGCGCGTGGGAATTATCGGAGTGGGAGGGCGCGGCACGGGGATGCTGGGAAATTTTCTGGCGCTGGAGCACGTGCAAGTGAACGCGATTTGCGACGTGGTGAAAGACAAAGCGGTGCATGCGCAGGAAATGGCGGAGAAAGCGGGCGGCAAGAAGCCGGAGATTTACACGAACGGGGAGCACGATTTTGAGAATTTGTGCAAGCGGGAGGATCTGGATTTTATTTACGTGGCGACGCCGTGGGACTGGCATGCGCCGATGGCGCTTGCGAGCATGAATGCGGGGAAGCACGTTGGCGTGGAAGTGCCGGCGGTGAATACGCTCGAAGAGTGCTGGCAGATTGTGGATACGTCGGAAAAAACGCGGCGGCACTGCATGATCATGGAAAACTGCTGCTACGGAGAAAACGAACTGCTGGTGCTGAACATGATTCGCGGCGGCCTGTTTGGCGATTTGCTGCACGGAGAAGCGGCGTACCTGCACGATTTGCGATCGGAGATTTTCGGGGACAAGGGCGAAGGGCTGTGGCGGCGGGCGCCGCATACGACGCGGAACGGGAATTTATACCCGACGCACGGGCTGGGACCGGTGTCGAATTACATGGGAATCAACCGAGGGGACCGGTTCGACTACATGGTGTCGATGAGTTCGCCGCAAAAAGGATTTGACGCGTATCGCGAGGCGAAGATTGCGAAGGACAGCCCGAAGTGGAAAGAAAAATATGTTTGCGGCGACCTGAACACGTCGCTGATCAAGACGGCGAATGGCTTGACGATCATGCTGCAACACGACGTAAGCAATCCGCGGCCGTACGACCGGATCAACCAGATCAGCGGAGTGAAAGGAATCTTTCGGGATTATCCGGAGCGGATTTATTTCGATGGGCAGGCGGGCGAAGAAGCGTGGACGGGAATTGCGGCGTACAAGGAAAAATACGGGCACAGGCTTTGGAAGGAAGAAGGCGCGACGGCGAAGGGGCGCGGCCACGGCGGAATGGATTTCATCATGTTCTACCGTCTGGTGGAGTGCATGAGGCAGGGACTTGCGCCGGACATGGATGTGTATGACGCGGCGAGCTGGAGCGCGCCGGCGGCGCTGAGCGAAAAATCGGTGGCGGAGGGCAGTGCGCCCGTGAAATTTCCGGATTTTACGCGGGGAAAATGGAAAGAACGCACGGGAGCTTCGATTTAATGGCGACCGGCGCGGTCGCGACGGACGCGAACTCTCCGCGACGTAATGTGGCGGTGGACGCTTATCGCGGATTCGTGATGCTGCTGATGATGGCGGAAGTGCTGCGCTTTTCGGAAGTGGCGAAAGCGTTTCCGGGAAGCTGGTTTTGGAAAGTGTTGAGCTACAACCAGAGCCACGTGGAATGGGCGGGTTGTTCGCTGCACGACACGATTCAGCCGGGATTTTCGTTTCTGGTGGGAGTGGCGCTGCCGTATTCGATTGCGAGCCGGGCGGCGAAAGGGAAGAGTTTTGAGAATCAACTGGGGCACGCGATCTGGCGGTCTCTGCTGCTGATCGTGCTGGGATTTTTTCTGCGGTCGCTTGGGCGGACGCAAACTTATTTTACATTTGAAGATACGCTGACGCAGATCGGGCTCGGCTACGTGTTTTTGTTTTTGCTGGGATTTGCGAAAGAAAAATGGCAGTGGATTTCGCTTGGCGCGATTTTATTTGGCTACTGGCTGGCGTGGGCGTTGTATCCGGTGGCGGGAGCGGGATTTGACTGGCAAGCGGTGGGCGTGCCGGCGAATTGGACGCATCACTATGGCGGATTCATGGCGCATTGGAACAAGAATGCGAATCTGGGAAATGCGTTCGACCAGTGGTTTCTGAATTTATTTCCGCGGGCGAAGGCGTTTGTGTTTAACGAAGGCGGATATTTGACGCTGAGTTTTATTCCGACGCTGGGGACGATGATTTTGGGATTGATGGCGGGGCAATGGCTGCGGGCGGCGGCGCCGAAGATTCCGTTCCGGAAATTGCTGCTTGCGGGAGCGGGCGGGATCGCGGCGGGATTATTGTTGCATTGGAGCGGAATTTGCCCGGTGGTGAAACGGATTTGGACGCCGAGCTGGACGCTCTTTAGCGGCGGAATTTGCTTTCTGATGCTGGCGGCGTTTTTGTGGGTGATTGAGGAAAAAGGCTACCGGAAATGGGCGTTTCCGCTGGTGGTGATCGGAATGAATTCGATTGCGGCGTATTTGATGGCGCATTTGCTGCCGGAATTTTTGGTTTCGACGTTCGCTATTCATTTGGGACCGCAGGCGTTTGCGTTTGCCGGCAAGGGGCTGGAACCGTTGCTGCAAGGGTGCGCGATGCTGGTGGTTTACTGGCTGATTTTGTGGTGGATGTACTGGAAGAAAGTTTTTTTGCGGATTTGAAGAACGCTGGCATTCAGAGGCATTGAAATGAGGGAGCAAGCCGGCTTGAAAGGACGGCTCGGCGCTGTGACGCCTTGCCAAGCATTGCCGGGGACTAAAGTCCCCTGGACTACACAAAGAGGAGAACGCAGAAAAGAGAAGAACTCGGAAAAGAGAAGAACTCGGAAAAGAGAAGACTACGCTTTATTGGGTGAAATTGTGTGCCAAGTATTGCCGGGGACTAAAGTCCCCTGGACTACACAAAGAGGAGAACGCAGAAAAGAGAAGAACTCGGAAAAGAGAAGAACTCGGAAAAGAGAAGAACTCGGAAAAGAGAAGAACTCGGAAAAGAGAAGACTACGC
>DATGEI010000050.1:0-6708 GCA_035310365.1 Candidatus Acidiferrum sp. | reverse complement strand
CGCACGATCACCACGGCGCAGATCGCGTATTCCTCGGCCTGCCCGACACTTGGTTTTGCTGCCACGTTGACCGAACTCAACACCAGCACGACCTGCCAGGGCGGCACGAGCCAGATCGATGCAACGCTGTCCGGCGGCACCAAGAGCGGTTATAAGTTCCCGGTTGCGATCACGACGACTGGTACCCCGGCGACGACGTTCAGCGAAACGGCTAGCCCGGTTTCCGCTTCGTCCGGTACCCGTTATTTCTTTGTGAACGAAACCGGTGTGATCCGCTACAACCAGTCGGCCACCGCAACGGTTAACGACAACGCCCTCCAGTAGACCTGGCGAGTGTTGCTCAAGAAGTTCAAAGGGGAAGCCTTCGGGCTTCCCCTTCTTCTTTTTTACCAAGACCCGCCCGCATTGTTCTCAGTTCCCGAAACATTCTCTTGCTAGACAATTTTCGTCCTTCAACCTGACCGATTTTGTAGCCCTACCGGATTCCAACCGCTCCTCGCCACACAAAATCAGCTGTCTCGTAGGTGCCTTGTTATCATATAATTCCGCCCGTCTTCCCAGTCGTTCACCCGTATTTGCATGTTTTGGAAGACATTGTTGGCCACGAACATGCTCCTGTATGGTGTGAGTTTAGTCTGCACACGCATTGGCTGGGCAGTGCAGGGCACGTTCGATACTCTGTCGATTCTCGTTTCACTTCGCCAGGGGACCATTGAGGTGAATATGATTGGCCCGTGTAAAACAGGTCGCAAGGCGCGCGGCAATGCCGCTCGGGGATTTTCGCTCATCGAATTGTTAGTCGTTGTCGCCATCATCTTGATCATCGCCGCGATTGCCATTCCGAATTTTCTGCGTGCGAAATTGCAGGCGAATGAATCTGCCGCGGTCGCTTCGATCCACGCCATTAATACGGCGGAAATAGCATATTCTTCCGCTTGCCCGTCCATCGGGTTTTCCGCCACTCTGTTGGAGCTGAACACCAGTACAACTTGTGTGGGTGGATCGGGACAAATTGACTCTTCACTCGCGAGTGGCACCAAAGGCGGCTACGTCTACACGTACCTGGCTGGCTCCGGTTCGCCGGCCCCAACCTATGCCTTGAATGTTGATCCCCTCAATCGCGGCGTCACGGGCCAGCGAAGTTTTTTCTCCAGTGAAGTTTCCGTCACCCACGTAAATCAGAACGCATCCGCCTCCGCAAACGACAACGCAATCCAGTAGCCGATCGATACAAACTCTTTGCGGCGAATGCTAGACTCAGTTCATGAGGCCGGCATTCGCCGTTGTTCTTTTTTGCGCGCTCACCGTTGCAGCGAACTCTCAATCCTCCGAGGGCTACGTCCATCAACTCGAAGCCACTTACAAGCGCGCCCGCACGCTCCAGGCAAATTTTCTCGAAGTCTATCGCGAAGGCGGCCGCGCCGTTCGCACCGAATCCGGCGTCGCTTATTTTCGGCGTCCCGGCAAAATGCGATGGGAGTACGCTTCTCCCGAAAAAAATCTCTTCGTTGTCGACGGTAAATTCGCCTGGTTCTTCGTCCCGGCCGATCACACCGTCTCTCGCGTTGCCGCTCGCGACAGCGCCGATTGGCGCACTCCTTTGGCGCTCCTTGCCGGGGAAATGAAAGTCGGCCGCTTCTGCACAAAAGTCGAGCTGGCGCCCACGCAGCCCGCAAGCGCCGCCACCATTCGCCTCAACTGTTCCATTCGCGGGACCGAAAGGGAAGCGAAAGCGGGCGCGCCGCACGACACCGCCTATTTCGACATCGCCAAATCCACCGGCCAGCTCGAAAGCGTGGTCGTGGCGGGTGCCGCCGGTGTCACCATGGAAATGCGATTTTCCAACTGGAAATTCGATCCGCCAGCACCGGACACTCTTTTCCATTTTCAACCGGAAAAGGGCATTGCCATCGTCGACGGCGATCAATTGCTGTCCGCTCCGGGTCAGCCCTTGCCGTGAGTCCACCGCGAACCCTTCGCAAAACTTTGATTACACGCCGGTTAAAAATTCTCGCCGTTGCCGCTGGCGAAACGTACAACTCTTCTCCGCTACCCTGCAACTGTTTGATTTGAGGTAAACTGACTGCTATGGGCGAATTCGTCTGCAGGGTCGCGGATGCCAACGGGCGGGTCTTTTCCCACGTGGAAGCCGCCGGTACGGACACCGAAGCCCGCCAGAAATTGGCGGACCGCGGCCTGTTTGTCTATTCCGTCGAGTCTCGCAGCAGCCTTGTCAGCGGCCTGCTCAATCGCCAGAGCAGCAAACAAGTCGGCGGCTCCGATTTCTTGATCCTCAATCAGCAGTTCAATACGCTCATCAAAGCCGGCCTCCCAATTCTTCGCGCGCTCGATCTTCTCGCCGAACGCGCCAGTTCTCCGCGTCTCCGCCCCGTCATTTCGCAAATACGCAACCGCGTGCGCGAAGGCAAATCGCTTTCGGAAGCCGTCACCGAAGCCGGCGTTTTTTCCAAAGTGTATTCGACGGCGATTCTGGCGGGCGAAAAGAGCGGCAATCTTTCCGGCGTGCTGGATTATTACATCACGTACCAGCGCGTCAGCACCGGCGTTCGCAAAAAAATTCTCGCTACGCTCGTCTATCCCGTGCTGCTCGTTACCGTCGCATGCATCGTCGTCACCTACCTCGTCACCGTCGTCATTCCGAAGTTTGCCCTGCTCTATCAAGACATGAAGGTTCCGCTTCCCACGCCCACGCGCATCCTCATCGCATTGACGGTGGATTATCGCTACGCCGTCCTCGGCACAATCGCCGCCTTGTTCGTCGCCGCCATCGGACTCTTCGCCTGGTCCCGCTCGGAAGAAGGCGGCATTTCCATGGACCGCATGAAATTCAAGCTTCCGTTCGTCGGCGAAACGATTCTCAAATTTCAGGTTGCGCAATTCACGCGCACCCTCGCCACTCTTTTGACCGGCGGCACTCCCTTGGTCGCCGGCCTGCAAACCGCCGGCGAAGCCATCGAAAGCAAACTCCTGCAAGGCACGGTTGGCAAAGCCACGCAGAAAGTTCGCGAAGGCGAGTCGCTCCATTCGGCTCTCTCTTCCACCGGCATCATGCCCGAACTCGCCCTCGACATGATTGAAGTCGGCGAATCCAGCGGCGCTCTTGCGCCCATGCTCACCAGCGTCGCCGAATTTTATGAAGATGAAGTAAATTTGCGTCTCGGCGCGATGGTTTCTCTCATCGAACCGGCCATCTTGATCTTCATGGGCTTGCTTGTCGCCTTTATTCTGATTTCTCTCTACCTCCCGATCTTCTCCATCTCCGTGACGGGCGGACCCAGCTAGAACGGACATCATGAGCACGACACAACAAAACCCGCCTGTCGCCACTCCGCCCACCCTGAGCGCGGAAGAGCAGCACGAGCGCGATCATTCGCGGCGCCTCGCCGAGCGTTACCGTTTTCCCTTCGTCGATTTGCGCGAACAGCGCATTGATCCGGAGTTGTTCCGCACCATTCAAGCCGACTTGATGTTCCGCTACAATTTCGTTCCGCTCGAAGTGCAGAACAACGTCTTGTCCATCGCCGTCGCCGAGCCGAGCCAGGTTGCCCTGACCGACGAACTGCAGCTCCTTCTCGGCAAAAAACTTTCCATCAAAGTCGCCACCGCGCGGCAGATCGGCGATCTTCTCAAGCGCACCGAACAATCGCAGCGCGTTCTCGAGCAGGCCACCGAAGCGTTCACGTTGCAATCGGGCAAAGCCGACGATCAGGAAGACGAAACGCTTTCCGGCGACCGCGTCACGCGCGATACCACCGCCAGCCCCATCGTCAAACTCGTCGAAACCGTTATCTTCACCGCGCTCGAACGCCGCGCGAGCGATATTCACATTGAAGCGCGCGACGGCGAAGTCGCCGTCAAGTACAGAATTGACGGCGTCTTGCAGCACGCCATGACCCCGATTTCGAAAGACTGGCATTCGCCGGTCATCTCGCGCATCAAGGTTTTGAGCGATCTCGACATCGCCGAACGCCGCGTGCCGCAAGACGGCCGCTTCCGCGTCAAGTACAAAGGCCGCTTCATCGATCTTCGCGTCTCCATCATGCCCGCCAGCCACGGAGAAGACGCCGTGCTCCGCGTTCTCGACAAGGAAACGCTCTCGGAAAAATTTCAAAGCCTCAGCCTCGATGTCGTCGGTTTTTCATCCGAAGAAATGCGCCGCTTTCGCCGCTACATTCGCGAGCCGTACGGCATGGTCCTCGTCACCGGTCCAACCGGTTCCGGTAAAACCACCACCCTTTACGCCGCCATCAATGAAATCAAAACCGACGAAGACAAAATCATCACCATCGAAGATCCGGTCGAATATCAGCTTCGCGGCATCACCCAGATTCCCGTGAACGAGAAAAAAGGCCTCACCTTCGCGCGAGGCTTGCGCTCCATCTTGCGCCACGACCCCGACAAAATCATGGTCGGCGAAATCCGCGATCAGGAAACCGCGCAGATCGCCATTCAATCCGCTTTGACCGGCCACCTCGTTTTCACCACCGTCCACGCCAACAACGTCACCGACGTCATCGGCCGCTTCATCAACATGGGCGTCGAGCCATACAACTTCGTTTCCGCGCTCAATTGCATCCTCGCGCAGCGCCTCGTCCGCGTGATCTGCACCAATTGCAAACAGCAAAAACGCCTGACGGCCGACGAACTCCGCGAAGCCGGCCTCAAGCCGGAAGAATGGGTCAACGCCTCGTTCGCCGAAGGCGCCGGTTGTCTGGAATGTTCCGGCACGGGGTACCACGGCCGCACCGCCATTTGCGAATTGCTCGACCTCACCGACCGCATTCGCGAAATGATCATTGACCGCCGGCCCACCTCCGAAATTAAGCGCATCGCCCGCGACGAAGGTATGATCACTTTGCGCGAAAGCGGCCTGAATAAAATTAAGCAGGGCATTACTTCGCTGCGCGAAATAAACAAGGTGACTTTCGTTGAATGAGCTAGCCACATTTCGCAAGGGCATCTACAAGAACGAACTGATCCGCAAGTTCGCAATGTGGCTCGATGCCTCTCCGCATCCTCCGGTCGCCGTCGAAATTGCAACGGATCGCGTCGCCGGCGCGCGTCTTTCTCGCACCGGCGGCTTGGACGGTTTTGCCGTGGAAAGCCTGCCGCCCGGCTCCGTCGTTCCTTCCGCCGTCGAAACGAATTTGATCAATATCGTCGCCGTCAAAAGCGCCTTCGAAAGCGTTTGCAGCCGCCTGCGCGCAAAAAACGAAGACATCGCGATCCTCGTTCCCGACCCCGTCATTCGCGTTTTTGTGCAGCACTTCGATGAATTCCCCCGCTCGCCGCAGGAAGCGATTCCCATGCTTCGCTGGAAATTGAAAAAGAGCGTCCCGTTTGAAGTCGAAGAAACGCTGATTTCGTACATGCGGCAGGCGCCGCGCGAAGGTGGCGTGGACGTTGTCACCGCATTGGGACGTTTGCGAATTGTGCGGGAATATGAAGCGCTCGCGGAAAATCTCGGCCTCACGCCGGGCGTCGTTCTGAGCTCCTCCCTCGCCGCCGTTTCGCTGCTCGCCGATCATCGCCCCACTCTCTTGGCGCGCATCGCCGGGGCGGCTCTGACCACCGCGATCGTTCGCGACGGCGTGCTCTGCGGCTTCCGTTGCACCGAACTTCCCGTCCACGGAACTTTGTTGACGCCGCAAATGCTGCTCGAGGAAATTTTTCCCGTCGCGGCGTATTACCAGGACACCTGGCAGGAAGGCATTCAGGCCGTTCGCGTCGCGGGACTCGGCGCGCGTTTGCCGGAATTTGTGCGCCCGATCGAAGACGAATTTCACTGTGAAGTGCGCTCGCTGCTGCACACCGCGGTTTCCGAAGGGCGCCTCTCCGACGAAGCGAGGCCGCTTGCCGATCGCGAACTCGAAGGCCTCGTCGGCTGGATGCTGCAACGAAATTAGGCGGTAGCACGGGCGCTCATGCCTGTGCCAACCGCTGAAACGGCGCAACACGCAGGGTTTGCATGGAACGTTCGAAGGAAATTTAGGGGAGACGACCGAAAACGACGTATGAGAGTACGGCTAAATCTTGCGACGAAACCGCTCGTCACCCACCGGAGATTCCTCGCGGGCGCGGCGGCCATTGCCGCAATCGGCGGCATCGCATTCTTGTCTCTCGGCTGGCATGTCTATTCCGCGCACCAGGCCGAAGCCGCGGTCCGCACCAGAATGCAGTCTCTGCGCGCGGAACGCGCCGATTTGGAAGTTCGCCGCCAGCGCCTCACGGCATTTTTCGATCGCGCCGAAAACGCCAAACTCGCCGAGCGCGCCGCTTACTTGAACTCGATTATCGACGACAGCAGCTTTCTCTGGACGCAAATGTTCATGGACCTGGAACGCGTAAAACCCGGCGGCGTGCGCCTTCTCAACATTTCGCCGAAAATGGTCAAAGGCAATATGGAAGTGCATTTGCGCGTGGGTGCGTCGTCCGACGAGGCGAAAATCAAGTTTCTTCGCGCCTTGGAAGGTTCAAAGGTTTTTGCAAAAGTGATGCTGATGAACGCTCAGGTTTCGGTGCAATCCGGCGGCGACCAGCAGACATTCGAATTGTCGTTGATTTATACGAGGACGTAATGGCTCGCGATTTCACATTCGAACGGAGAGCGATCGTTGCCGGCGTCGCGCTGCTTCTCGCCGCCGACGTCGCGCTTGCCGTCTACAGTTGGCGCCTTTCCAAAGCGCC
>DATGEI010000049.1:0-14621 GCA_035310365.1 Candidatus Acidiferrum sp. | reverse complement strand
TATCTGAACTAGATATTGGAAGAATAGGAGCGCGATGCGTACTCTTGCCTTGCCGCCGGCAGGAAGGGTGTATCCGCGACCGCGACGCCCATTGCCCATCGCGGGCCGACGTTTTTTTTTGAAACCGGCAAGCGGCAAACGATTTCGATTCGATCGCGGTCAGTTTGGATCAGGAACGAATGGAGGACGAATTTATGGACAAAGAAGTCCACACACAGGAGCAGAAAGTGTCAAACGAAGCCAAGTGCCCATTTACCGGAAGAGCCGCAGCGCCGAAGAACGACGATTGGTGGCCAAATCAACTGGACGTGCAGACGCTTCACCAGCAATCGCCGTTATCGGATCCAATGGGCGAGGAATTCGACTACGCCAAGGAATTCAAGAGCCTGGACCTGAATGCCGTGGTGAAGGACCTTCACGCGGCGATGACGGATTCGCAGGATTGGTGGCCGGCGGATTTTGGCCACTACGGGCCACTTTTTGTGCGGATGGCGTGGCACAGCGCGGGTACGTACCGGATCGGCGATGGACGAGGTGGCGCGGGAGCCGGGCAGCAGCGCTTTGCGCCGCTGAACAGCTGGCCCGACAACGTGAGCCTGGACAAGGCGCGGCGGTTGCTGTGGCCGATCAAGCAGAAATATGGCCGGAAGATTTCGTGGGCCGACCTGATCATTCTTGCGGGCAATGTGGCGCTTGAATCGATGGGATTCAAGACGTTTGGATTTGGCGGCGGACGAGCGGACGTTTGGGAGCCGGAAGAGCTTTATTGGGGACCGGAAACGACGTGGCTTGACGACAAAAGGTATACGGGCGACCGCGAACTGCAAAATCCTCTTGGCGCGGTGCAGATGGGCCTGATCTACGTGAATCCGGAAGGGCCGAATGGAAAGCCGGATCCGATTGCGGCGGCAAGGGACATTCGCGAAACGTTCCGCCGCATGGCGATGAACGACGAAGAGACCGTGGCGCTGATTGCCGGAGGCCACACGTTTGGCAAAACGCACGGAGCGGGCGAAACGACGAACGTGGGCCCGGACCCGGAAGCGGCTCCGATTGAAGAGCAAGGCTTTGGGTGGAAGAGCAAATTCCGGAGCGGCAAAGGCGCGGACACGATCACGAGTGGACTTGAAGTGATCTGGACGACGACGCCAACCAAATGGAGCAACAACTTTTTCGATAACCTGTTCGGCTACGAATGGGAACTGACCAAGAGCCCGGCCGGCGCGCACCAATGGACGCCGAAGAATGGCGCCGGAAACGGCAAGGTGCCGGACGCGCACGATGGATCGAAGCGGCACGCGCCATCGATGCTGACGACGGACCTGGCGTTGCGGCAGGATCCGGCTTACGAAAAGATTTCGCGGCGCTTCCACGCGCATCCGGAGCAATTTGCGGATGCGTTTGCGCGCGCGTGGTTCAAGCTGACGCATCGCGACATGGGCCCGAGAGTGCGCTATCTCGGCCCGCTGGTGCCGAAGGAGACGCTGCCTTTTCAGGATCCGATTCCCGCGGTGAATCATCCGCTTGCTGGAGAAGCGGAGATCGCGGCGCTGAAGGGGAAAATTCTGGCTTCGGGACTTTCGGTTTCCGAGCTGGTTTCGACCGCGTGGGCTTCGGCTTCGACGTTCCGCGGCTCGGACAAGCGCGGCGGGGCAAACGGCGCGCGCATTCGGCTTGTGCCGCAAAAGGATTGGGCGGTGAACCAGCCGGCGCAACTCGGGAAAGTGCTGCAAACGCTCGAAGCGATTCAGAAGGAATTCAACGCTTCGGCGACGGGCGGAAAGAAAGTTTCGCTGGCCGACCTGATCGTTCTTGGCGGCGGCGCGGCGATCGAGAAAGCGGCGAAGGCGGCTGGACACGACGTGAAGGTTCCGTTCCGGCCCGGACGCATGGACGCATCGCAAGAACAGACCGAGGTGGAATCGTTTGCGGCACTCGAACCGAAGGCGGACGGATTCCGCAATTATCTGCACGGCAAATCGCGCCTTTCCGCGGAAGAGTTGCTGGTGGATCGCGCGCAGTTGCTGAAACTGACGGCGCCGGAAATGACGGTACTGGTTGGCGGATTGCGCGTGCTCGGGGCGAATCACGAAAAGTCCGCGCACGGCGTGTTCACGAAGAAGCCAGAAACGCTGACGAACGACTTCTTCGTCAACCTGCTCGACATGGGCACGGTGTGGCAGCGAAGCAATTCGTCGAACGGCTCCGGCGAGTTGTACGAAGGCCGCGACCGGAAGACAAACGCGCTCAAGTGGACGGGCACGCGAGTCGATTTGATCTTTGGCTCTCATTCGCAGTTGCGGGCGTTCGCGGAAGTCTATGCGTGCGCGGACTCGGGTGAGAAGTTCGCGAAAGACTTCGTGGCGGCGTGGACGAAGGTGATGGAACACGACCGGTTTGACGTGGCCTGAACGGGCGATCGCAAGCGCAATTCTGCGTGGCGCTGAGAGTTGCGAATTGGCGGTCAGTGAAGCGTATTGAGTCGAAAGAGGAAAGGAGGGCGGGTTAATCTCGCCCTCCTCTTTTTTTGTGGCGTGGTTGGCGTTGCGAAACGGGTGACGGCTGGCTGAACGCGAAAATTTTGTTTTGGCTTGCGGGACTGAGGTAAGGTGGAAGGCGTTTGCGATTACCGGGAGAAAGCAGATGGCGAAGCTTACGTTTTTGGGCGCGGCGGGGACGGTAACGGGGTCGAAATATCTGGTGGAGGCGGCGGGAAAGAAGCTGCTGGTGGATTGCGGGATTTTTCAAGGGTCGCGCGAGCTGGAAGAAAGAAATTTCAAGCCGCTGCCGGTGAGTCCGGCGACGATCGATTATTGCGTGTTGACGCACGCGCACCTGGATCATACGGGATGGCTGCCGTGCCTGACGCGCGACGGGTACAAGAACAAGATTTACGCGAATCAAGCGACGATTGAGCTGACGACGCTGTCGCTGAAAGATTCGGGGCATTTGCAGGAAGAAGATGCGGAGCGGGCGAAACGCAAGGCGAAGAACAGCAATGCGGCGGATATTCGGCCGCTGTATACGACGGCGGACGTGGAGCCGATGCTGGGGCGGCTGACGCCGATGCCGCGGACGGGCGGCTTCGAAGTTTCGCCGGAGTTTCAGCTGGAGTCGTTTGACGCGGGACACATACTGGGATCGTGCAGCTTTCGGCTGACGATCCGCGAGGGCGGAAAGAATACGACGGTGATTTTTTCGGGCGATGTTGGGCGGTACAGCCAGCCGATTTTGAACGATCCGGTGACGCCGCCGGCCGCGGACTATGTGATTTGCGAATCGACGTATGGCGACCGGGAGCATCCGGAGGGCGATGCGTTGCAATTGCTGGCGGACATTGTGAACCGCGTGGTGAAGCGCGGCGGGTCGATTGTGATACCGGCGTTTGCGATTGGGCGGACGCAGACGTTTATGTATTACTTGCGGCAACTGGAAGACGAGAAGAGGATTCCGCGGATTCCGGTGTACGTGGACAGCCCGATGGCGCTGAGCGCGACGGATTTTTACGTGCGACACAAGGAAGACCACGACCTGGACATGAAGCGACTGGACGATACGGGCGACCACGATCCGCTGAATGTGCGGGAATTTCATTTGACGCGAAGCGCGGAAGATTCGAAGAAGATCAACGACGTGAAGACGCCGTGCATCATTATTTCCGCGAGCGGAATGATTACGGGCGGAAGAGTGTTGCATCACCTGGCGCAACGTTTGCCGGACGCGAAGAACGCGGTGATTTTGGCGGGCTTCCAGGCGGAAGGGACGCGGGGACGCGCGTTGCAAGAGGGGGCGAAGATGATGCACCTGTTTGGCGACGCGGTGCCGGTGAACGCGGAGATCATTGAGCTGGGGCAATTTTCGGCGCACGCGGGAAAAAGCGAATTGCTGCGTTGGATGGGCGGGTTGAAGGCGGCGCCGAAGAAAATGTGGCTCACACACGGCGAGCCGGTGGCGGCGCAAGCGCTGCAAGCGGCGGCGAAAGCGAAATTTTCGTGGGACGCGGCGGTGGCGCGGTACCTGGATTCGGTGGAATTGGCGTGAGGGATGCGGGCAAAAATATTTTTGCGATTGCAGGTAACTATTTTGAGGGTGACGTCGTCTATATAGGCAAGACCACTCGCGGGGTAGGGGGCTAACCACCACAGGGCAACCGACCGTCAGTTCCCTACCCCATAATATTGCAAGTTATTGAAAGTAAACACTTTACCTTCCGTTCGACGCGCGCTCCCTTTTGCGCTTTGAAGCTGGTTTTTCGTTGCTTGGACCCTGGAAACTGGACGGATTCCCCTGCCAGGATCGATGCGGCTTCTTGGGCCGATGAAGTGACATTTCTTGCCTGAAAATTTCCGGAAAGTTCGCAACAATTACGCTGGTGAATAATAATTTGCGCTATGACGCGCGTAGTTTTGCAAGACGGGATTCGGCGGCGGCGAGAGTTTCTTCTTTTTTGCAAAAGGTGAAGCGGACTTGGGAGGCGCCGTGCTGGGAGTCGTTGTAAAAGCTGGAGCCGGGGACGCAGGCGACGCCGATTTGCTGGACGAGATATTTGGCGAAGGCGACGTCTTTGGATTGGGAGGCGAAGCGGGGATCACTTTCCGGAAATTTGAAGCGGGAAATGTCGGTCATGATGTAATAAGCGCCGCGCGGTTTGAAAACGGTGAAGCCGGCGGAGGAAAGAATTTTGAGAAGGCGCTCGCGTTTTTCGGAGTAGGTGGCGGCGAGGCCATCGTAATAAGACTGCGGGGAACGGAGGGCGACGGCACCGGCTTGTTGAAGCGGCGCGGCGGCGCCGACGGTAAGAAAATCGTGCACTTTGCGGATGGCTTGGGTGGCTTCGGGCGGAGCGATGGCCCAGCCGACGCGCCAACCGGTGACGCTATATGTTTTGGACATGCCGTTGATGACGATGGTGCGTTCGCGCATGCCGTCGAGGCGGGCGATGGTGAAGTGTTCGGTGGCGTCGTAAAGGATGTGCTCGTAAATTTCGTCGGTGACGCAATAGGCGTTCCACTTTACGCAGAGATCGCGGATGAATTCAAGTTCTTGGCGTGAAAAGACTTTGCCGGTGGGATTGTTCGGCGTGTTGAGGATGATGGCTTTGGTGTGCGGGCCGAAAGCGGCGGCGAGTTCGTCGAAATCGAAGGTCCACTCGGAATTTTCGTCTTGCGGCGGCTTCATTTTGACGAAGCGCGGCGAAGCGCCGGAAAGAATCGCGTCGGGACCGTAATTTTCGTAGAAGGGTTCGAAGACGACGATTTCGTCGCCGGGATTGATGATGGCGAGCATGGCGGACATCATGGCTTCGGTGGAACCGCAGCAAATTGTGATTTCGCGCTCGGGATCGATGCGGATGCCCTGGGTGCGATGGAATTTTTCGACGATGGAATCGCGCAGGGCTTTTGCGCCCCAGGTGATGGCGTATTGATTGATGTCGTCGGAGATGGCCTGGCGGGCGGCTTCCTTGACGGAATCCGGAGCGGGAAAATCGGGAAATCCTTGCGAGAGGTTGACGGCGTTGTGTTGGAGCGCGAGGCGCGTCATTTCGCGAATGACGGACTCGGTGAATTGTTCCGCTTTCGCCGAGATCATGCGGCGCGAGATTTGCGCGATGGAAGATTGCGTCGTCATTCAGCACCCAAAGAAGATGAGAGTTGAAAGTTTACGGTCGAAAGCGAGAAAAGCAAAGGGCGGAGGAGTCAGCGCGATGCGAGAGCGGCGGACCCGGACGTGGCGGCGGTGGAAGCGGGCACGCTGGCGCCGGCGCCGTAAATCATGCGATAGAGCTGCGCGTTGCGCAGGACGATCTGGACGTATTCGCGAGTCTGCGTGAACGGAATGGATTCGACGAGCTCGGGAATTTCGGCGTAGTTGCGTTCGGCCTTCCAGGCGGCGATGCGATCTTCGCCGGCGTTGTACGCGGCGAGAGCGTATTCGGGCGCGCCGGTGAGCTGCACGAGGCCCTTGAAATAAAACGTGCCAAGCTGAATGTTGAATGCGGGATCGAAGAGCTTGTCTTTCGAGTATTTGACATGAAGCTGTTTGGCGAGGAGTTTCGCGGTCTTGGGAAGAACTTGCATTAATCCATAGGCGTTCGCGTAGGAAACCACGTCGGCCTGGAAGGTGGATTCCTGACGAATGAGGCCGGCGACGACGGCAGGATCGAGGTCGTTCTTGCCGGATTCGCGGCGAAGAGGCGATTCGTACGGAAGCGGATAGAGGGCCTTCCAAACGTTGAGCGGAATTTCGTTGAAATTGCGGGAATCGAAACTGGGAACGATGGTGCGGGCGTAGGCCATGCCGGCGGCGAAGTGGCCTTGATCGAAGGCGGCTTGGGCGGCTTCGAGAAGAAAACGCGGCGAGCCGGTGGCGAAAAACGCGGACTTGAGTTCCTGTTCGGCGGAAGAATCGAACGCGATGGAACGGAGCGCCTGCGCGCGCGCCCAGCGATCTTCCGCGGCGGCGGGAATCGGCTCATCGAAAGAGCGGAGAGCGGGAGGAGGCGGAATTTTTTCAAGGAAATCGGGCGGGTCGGGATCGCCGGGGCCGAGTTTGGCGAGTGCGGCGGCGGCGGCGTAACCGAAATAAGTTTGCGGAAAGCGATCGACGGCTTTCTGGTAAAAGCTGCGCGCGTGGCCGGGATTGCCGGCGCGTTCGGCGTTGTGACCGAGGAAGTAAAGAGCGTCCACGGTATTGGCGGAAACGGGATACTTCGAAAGGAAAAGGCGGAAACGGTCGTCGGAATCCGGCGCATGATTGAGATAGGCGACCCAGGCGATGCGCCACTCGGCGTTGAAGGCGTTTTTGCTGTTGGGATAAGCGTCGAGAAGGCGCTGATACGATTGCGCGGCCTTGTTGCGATCGAGATTGACCCAGTAATAGTTTCCCGCAGCCATGAGCGCTTCATCGGCCCAGCGCGAAGTGGGATATTTTTGCGCGATGGATTCGATGGCGGCGAACATTGCGGATTCATTTTTTGCGGTGCGCTGAAATTGCGAGACGGCGTAGAGGCGCTCGGCGTCGACTTCGGGATCGGTGAGGGCGAGAGACGAGACAAGCGAGACGGGTGACTTGAGCTGAACACGGCATTGGGCGACGCGCAGAAGCGCGCGCTGCCGCACGGGATTTGCGGGCTCACGCAACATGCCGGCGAGTTTTTCAAATTCGGGACGGGCTTCGCGCCATTTGTGCGCGTCGAAAAACGCCTCGGCGCGCTGATCCTGCATTTCGGCGGTGCCGTAGGGAAATTCCGAACGGAGCTGTTTCTGGAGAGCAGGGAGAGCGGCGGAGGCCGGTTTGGCTTCGTCGGCAAGCGGAAATTTGTAGAAGATGGCCTGATAATCCTTGACGGCACGAACGGGCTGGCCGGCGGATTGATAGGCCCTGGCGCGTTCGAGGAGAAGCGCCGGTTTGTTGTTGATGGCGGAATAGGAATTGAGCGCGTCGATGGCGGCCTGGGGACGACCCATTTCGCGGGCCGTGGGCGCAAAGGATTCGAGGACGGCTTCCTTGTTGGCGGTGTTGGGGAAATCGGTCAGGATTTTTTGCAGGTCGGCGAAGGCGTCGGCATTTTTCTTTGCCGCACGATTTGCCTGCGCGCGCCAATACAAGACATATTCCTGCAGAACGGTGTCGCCCTTGGCTTTGGCGAACCAGGCGAGCGCACTCGGGGTGCGATTTTTCTGGTTGTCGTCGAAGCCGAGTACGAGCGCGGCGCGGGCGCCCCACAAAGTGCCGGAATTCTTCGCGGCAAAAGCGCCGAGCTTTTCGTACGCGCCGGGAGTTGCGGTGTGCAGAGCGCGGGCAAATTCGGAAAGTTGCTGGAGCGCGGCGGAATCGTCGGCGGTGGGCGTGGCGACGTCCGGAGCGGAGGTATCGGGCTTGCAACCGGCGCGGCACGGGACGGCGGGTTTTTTGGCCTTGCGTTTTTTGGACGATTGGGCGGAGGAAGGAAGCGCGAAGGCGAGCGAAAGAAAAAGAATCGACGCGAGCGCGAAGGCGAAGCGGAGTGCGGCGACGCGCGACAAATATTTCAAAGAAAATTTAATGCTGGCGGACGGGAGCGGCGTAGGGATATTCGCCGAGCGCGCTCGGGTCGCCTTCGGCAAGGATTTCAACCATCCAGCGGTAAAAATAATCCACCGGGTGATCCATGATGGGTTTGAAGCGTCGGTCGTATTCGCGATGAGCTTTCTCAATGTCGTCTTTCAATCGGATGCAGATATCTTTGTTTTCGCGGCCCAGGCGAACCTGATCCGGCCTCAACATTTTAATATCTTGCATGGAAACTTTCGCCACTCTATTTGCACGCCTGTGTAGTTCTTGTTCTTCAACGGAGAGCTGGTTGACGTCGAACTCGGCCGAGAGGTCGGAGGCTTCTTCGACGGGGAGAGGTTCCGGCTCAAAGGGGACCGGAACGGCGGGAGGCGGCGCGTGATGGAGCTCGACGACGGGCGCGGCGGCAGAAGGGGCCGGCGGGGGCGCGGCCAGACGGACCGAAGCCGGAGCTTCGGGAGACGGCTCCGCGGCGACGGAAGAGGCCAGGCGCGCGAGTTCGGCGTCAAACGGCGAACGTTGGGAAGGCTGAAGCGCAACGGTTACGAATCTCGACAAGACTTCGAGTGAGGCGTTGAGAGAAGCGGCGGCGGTCTGTGCGCGAAGGAGCGGGGGAAGCGCGTTGGTGGGGCGGTTGCTGGCGCAAGCGGAGACGACGTCGTTGACGGCGTGGTGCATCTCTTCGGCGGAACGCTGGAGGCGCTCGAGATTGTCGCGCAACGCGCGAGCGATGGCTTGTTCGACAGCTGTGGGTTCCGGTGCCATGGACGATAGACGGGGCCAAACGGCTGAAATCGCTCCCGTTTACCCATTGTGGAAGGGGTCGGTAAGGGCGTCAACGGCAGCGATGTAATGGTGTGCCCAATTGTGCGAGGGCCGGGCGGGCGAAGGAAAGACGGGAGGCTGAGGACGGAAGCCGGATATCGGAAGTTTGTGGGAGGGAGACAGATTTGGTGTTGGCGGATTCCGTGAAGCGAGACGGTTCTGGAAGCGCGCCGTACCATTCTAAGCAGTTATCGATAATTTGAGAGAAACACGAATTGCGAGAAACGCGGGAAGGCGCACACACCGAAAGATCGGTGAAGGCGATGAGCGGGCCGACGAAGAGCTGGGATGTTTGGCCGATCTAAACGCAGGTTAAAGATTTTTTAAAAATGGTACTTGCAAAACTTGCCCGGTTTGTTGGAGACTGCCGCACACTTTGAAATCGTTGCGGGCGGTGTTCGTCAAGTAGACGAACATTGCCGGTGAAGAGAGAAAAGTTTCTCGGTCTCCTGCAAGCTTCGGCGTGCGCACTGCCGTCTGGAGTGCTTTCCGGTTACTTCTCCAAAATTGATTGCTAGACGTATTTGTGTGTCCCCGCGATGTAACAAAGTCCGTTTGCTTCGGATATTTCGCCGGGGTTCGTTTTCTCGTGCACGGACAGAAGTCCATAACCAGGAGAAAGGAAATACATGCTAATGGAGAGAGCAAGGGGAAGGGTCGCACTGGGCTTTCTTTTGCCGGCGTTGTTGCTGGCGCCAGGCGCGCGAGCACAGCAGCAGAGGGTGCCACAGGAAAAACTGTTACGGCACCTTCTCGAACTGGAAAAGAAGCTGACGCCGCAACAGATAAGTCATTTATCGAGCGGATTCAACAATTACCTGGCGTTCGCCCATTCCGTTCTGGACCCGCAAACGGCGGGGCCGGATGACGACGGCCAGAAGCCGCCATTCACGCTTGCACAATCGAAGACGGGAGGAACGTCCGCGTCGGCGACAAGGCTGTCCGCTCCGCTGAACGGCGCGGCAATCCAGACGTCCAAGGTGAACGGAGTCTTGAACCCGGGACAGATTTCGAATCCGCAACTGGACTTTCAACTGAGCCGGTTCACGGGATTTACGCAGAACGTCTCTTCGAGCGCGTGGTGCGGGCACAATATTGTGACGGGATTTCAGAGTTCGTTCGCCGAGGTGGCGACGGGCGTGCTTGTCTTTGAACAAGACCCGAATCTTTTTTTAAATTCCAGCACGGCATTGGGAGTGGCGTTTTCGGCGAACGACGGCGAAAACTTCACCGATCTGGGCTTTCTGAACCCTGGTTCAACGACCGCGACCACGAGCGCGAATACGGCTGTGTTCGGAAACCCGGTGGTGGTTTGCACGAGCCCGGAAAAATTCTATTATCTCACCAGCCCCAATTTTGTCGCCGACAGCTCAGCCTCAACGGTGGCCAGCATTGGACTAAATGTTTCCGTGGACGGCGGCAAACAATGGTCGGATCCTGCGCCGATCGTAAAGAAGACCGCGTTTCACATCCTGGACCGGGCGTGGCTGGCGAGTGACCCGCAACAATCGAATCGGCTGTATGCCGCGTATTTTGACTTTGACCTGGAAGGAGTTTTCCCGGATACGGTGGCGACGGCGCGGTGCCCGAACGTAGTGCGACAAGCGATCGAATTGGTGAGTTCGAACGACGGCGGACAAACGTGGAGTGCACCCGCCATCGTGCGCGAGGATTGCGACGCCTTCGACCCCACGACGGGAGCATTGCTTGTCCACAATCAACCGTTTGCGCCGCAAGTGGCGGTGGGAGGGGATGGAAAGGTATTCGTGGCGTATTCGCTGTTCGTGGAAGCGGGGCCGCAGGCAGGAACCAATCTCTTGAATTTCCGGCGTTCCACCAACCACGGCAATACGTTCGATGCCGAAGTAACGGTCTCCAACATTGTGCTGGCCGGAGACCAAGCCCTGCTGCAAGGAAATATCATTGACGTGCCGGGCCCGGCGATGGCGGTGGATACCGCGAAGAACGCGGGCAAGGACACCATTTACATTGCCTGGACCGACGGGAGAGACAATCCACAAGTCGATGTGGTTGCCTCGACCGGAACTTATAGCTTCGGAGACATCGTGCTCGCCAAGTCCACGGACGGAGGCGCCACGTGGAGCACACCGAAGGCGGTGAGCCCCACGCCGGCTAATTTTGGCGGAAGCGGACGGGATCAATTCCAGCCAGCGGTGGCCGTCGATCACGCCGGCGAACTTGCGGTGTGCTACTACGACAAGCGGAACGACACGCAGAATAACGCGGTGGACCGTTTCTGCTCGATCTCCGCGGACCGCGGGCGTTCCTTTCAAGACATCCGGCAGACGACGAGTAGCTGGACCCCGATACACAACACGGACTTTTTTGTGAGCCCGCAAAGCCTTGGACTTTACGACACGATCGCGCCGCACCACGGCACCGGCGCAGAAAATGCGTTTTTTGGGAGTTTCCAAATTATTAACAATGCAGCCCCGAATGTGATTGGGAGGGATATCCGCCGTGAACAGTAATCATCGAAAGCCATTCATCTTTATTTATCGCTGGATGCTGCTGGGCGTGTTGTTGCTGCCAAGCGCGAATGTGCGGGCGCAAGCAAAGCCGCAAGGCGAAGGCGCGGGGCAAAATCGTCTGAGCCCGTTGTTGAAATTCGAGGCCAGGTACGGCGCGAATTTCACGAAAAAGCTCTCGAGCGGCGGGGCGTCGATGTTTCACATGGCAAAAGTGCTGTCTGAACATCCGGCGATCATGAATGGCGCGGCGACGACGCAAGGGAGGCTGGCGGCACAGAAAGCGCAATCCAGAAATCGCGGAACTTTGGCGACGAATCCGCTAACCGCCGGTACGTTGGGAGCAGAAGGGCAAACCACGGGCGCGGTGCCGATCAACGATGCAAGCCTGGACTACCAGTTCACGCGATTCGGCGGGTTCACGCAAAGCGAAACGAGCAGCGCGTGGTGCGGCGACACGGTGGTGGCGGGATTCAACGATTCCGGCGCGTTCGTACGCTCCGTCCTGGAGAAAGTGGGCGGAGCTTCCTTTACAAACGCGAGCATATCGCAGGACCGCGGGCGAACTTTCACGGCATTGCCCTTTTTGAATCCCGGACCGGATCCGGCCACGTTCCTCGGAGGCGATCCGGTGGTGGTTTGCAGCGACTCCCAGCACTTCGCCTATTCTTCTTTGCTAAGCCAGGTGAGTTTCGACGCGCAGGGAAATTTGATCGAAGCGTTGACGGGGATTTCGGTCAGCCGCTCTTCCAACGGCGGTTTGACGTGGGACAACCCAACACCGGCGGTGACGAAGAATCTGGTGGATTCTTTCGGGAACGCGCTGCATTTCCTGGACAAGGAATGGATGGCCGTCGATCCACATAACCCGAACAATCTTTATGTGACGTACACGGATTTCGGCGGGTTCGGAAGCGATGCAACCTGCAACGACCACATAACCCCGGGACTTGGCGATGGCGGACCAGATATACACATCGAACTGGTGGCATCGAAAGACGGGGGCAACACGTGGAGCGCGCCGGTGTTGATCGATCGTCAATGCAACACGATGCTGGAGGAAAATCTATCCGGCTCGCAGGTGGTGGTGGGTCCAAAGGGAGAGGTGTACGTTGCCTATGGCCACATCAATCAGAAGAGTGCGGAACTGCGCATTCGGAGTTCGCAAGACGGTGGAGCCACGTTTGCGCCAACGGTGGTGGTTGGGGAGGCGACGACTGCATCATCGCAGGGGTTCTCGAATCTGGAAGGCAATTTCCGGACAAACGCATTTCCCACGCTGGCCGTGGACGCCTTCGGGGATGCTAATCGCGGAACGCTGTACATGGCGTGGACCGATGCGACGCAAAACCAACTGCCGGACGTCGTCGCAAATGTGATTTTTGGCGATCCGGTTTACTCGTTTGGGGACATTGTGTTGAGCACCTCACGCGACGGAGGCAATACGTGGTCTTCCCCCAAACTGGTGAGCCCGACCCCGACAAGCTTCGAGGGTGCGGGACGCGATCAGTTCATGGCGGGCGTTGCAGCCGATGCGCACGGAAATCTGGCGGTCTGCTATTCGGACCGGCGGAACGACGTGAACAATATGGCGATCGATCACTACTGCTCGCTTTCAAAAAACCAGGGACAGAGCTTCACGGACGTGCGAGAGACGCCGTTTAGCTGGTCTCCGGGACATTTTACGGACGTATTCATCAATCCGGCCTATATGGGCGACTACGACGCGGTGAGCGTGGACCTGAGCGGAGTGAATGCGGGATTCTTCAGCACGTTCCAAATACAAACGAACTTGAACCCCGACGTGTTCGGCACGCGGTTGAAGCCCTAACGGTAAAACCAGCGGGAGCCACTGTGCAGCGGCTCCCGTTTACCTACGGTGAAAGAGGCGGCGGCCAACGTTACTCTCGACTTGGTGGCAATTCCCGTTTGCGATTGCGAAACACGAACATTGACGTGGCAAAGTTTTTCTTTTTTAGCGCGACTGAACCGAAAGTGACCCGCGAGCTTTGTTGGCCTTTTACTTTAGCAAGACGAGATCGTAAGTTCGGTCTGTTCGTGAACAGACTTCGGCGGTGGTTGGGACCATCTCCGTGCCTTCGAACCGATGCATTTTCGAAAAGTACGGAAGGAGTTTCTGGAAAACGGAGGCGGGCTCGAAGCCGGCCTTCTTCCAATACGTCGGAGCGTATTCCATCAACAGAAGTTCGGTGTGCGCCAGAGTTTGCTGAGCGCCTTCCAAGATGAAAGGTTCGGAGCCTTCCGCGTCGAGCTTCATGGCGGCCCAGGAATCCACGGCGGCGTCTTGGAGAAGATCATCGAGGCGGCGAACGGGGACTTCGGTGAATTCCTTGCAAGGTTCCAGATCCACGAGCGAATGGCGACCGCGGTTGGCCGCTTTGTACAGGCCCATTTTTGCGGTGGCGGTGGCGGCACCGGCTGCGCAAGCGAGAACCTGGACGTTCGTGAGTCCATTCGTGCGAAGATTGCGCTCGAGAAGCTGGCGGTTACGGGGTTCCGGCTCGATGGACACGACTTTGCCCTGCGGCCCGGCAAGTTTTGCGAACAAGCAGGAGAAGTAGCCGATGTTTGCACCAACGTCGAGGAAACTTTTGCCCTGCGCATTCGAGAATGTGTCCAAGACGAATTTGGTGGGTCCTGGCTCGTGAACACCCCGGCGATAGAGGCCGCGGCCGACGGCGTCGCGCCTGTAACCTTCCATGCGCAAGCCGAGAGGAAGTCTGCGGGCGGTGACCGTATTTCGGAAGGGATTGGCGCATTCGGCCCAATAAGCCCAACCGCGCAGTTCATAAAGTAGTCGCTGGTTCATTTGGCAAAATTCGATGGGAGAGTTCGGTCTTAAATAATTTCGATGAAACTTGAGTATATCACGCGGTGGCCGGGGCTTGCGTGAACGGCGAGTGTGGCGAGGGCGAAGGAAGTGGTAAAATAAGGAGTCACACGGGGGCGACACGGTTTCGACGGAAGCTGTCGCGTCTCGGAGGCATGCCGGGGGCCAACCACCCGTAATCGGCTGGAAACTAGAACTGCCAACAACAACTTGGCACTTGCTGCTTAATTAATTAAGCGCACGCTTCCCCGGGCTTTGCTCATGGGCCCGGCAAGAGGCGTCAAACAGTGAGCTGGCTAGTAGCCTTTCGGTCCGGAAGGCTTCGGCGAGAACCATCGGACTAGCCGGATGCGTTTCTTGCTCGTTCTGAGCGCGACTGGCGAACCAAACTGAACTGAGATAAG
>DATGEI010000048.1:0-42266 GCA_035310365.1 Candidatus Acidiferrum sp. | reverse complement strand
AGATCGAGATTTTTGTGACGGCCGACGACATCCGCGCCGGCCCAGGTGCCGGAAGCCATGGCAACCAATGCGCGATTGCCGCCGCGCTGCAGCAGCGATTCGTCGATGACATGCCTTGCGGTGAGAAGCAGATAGCCTTCGGGGCCGGCTTCGAGGAGCACGCCGGCGCCAAAGCCGTTTGAGGGCATTTCGTTGTGAGAGAACCAGGTGCGCCGGGCGGGGCTGATGACGGCGACGAGCGGTTTCAATTGCTGGGAGACTTCCGTGGCCGTGAGACCCTTCCCCGAAGGCAATGCGGGATAGCTGACCTTGGAATCCAGATCTCCGAGGCTGGTGCTTACAAACGTAGGCAGAGGCACAAATGCAACGGAGAGGACGGCCACGACGGAGGTGAGCATGCCGCTGATAATCAGGAGCGTGGAGAGAAAAGAGAGCCAGGCGAAACGAGTCCGCGGCGGAAGAGCGCGCATCGCGAAACGGAAAACGATGGTGAAGAGACATAGGACGGGAAGGACGAGAACGAGCGGGCTCATGGCGAAGCGGGCCCAGATTGGCACAGGGTCGGGAAGCTTTGGCTCCAGACGACTGGGTTGATCTGCCGGTGGTACGGATACTTCCGAAACTTCGCGTGACCCGATGACTATTTTTTCCATTGGCTCGCCGAAAGAGTTCGCATTATTTAATATGTACCGGAAAAAGACAACTGACCACAAAGCAACGCGAGCGAGGGTTCCAAAACAGAACTATCGGACGCCACGAGCGGACTGCTTCAAAGGCGTCGTGGCTGTTTGTAATTCCCCTCCGAGGAGAGATACTCGCGCCGCGTCGGCGTGGCGTTGGATCGAGCTGGGCGCGGAGAGACAGGATGGCGGAGCTGGCGTTGTTTGGAGGGAAGCGAGTTCGCCTTCACTGAACGTGAACCTTGGCGCGACGAACCTTCAAGTGAAGTAATCGAATCGCGGTGGCACGGCTTGCCGCGGCGGAAATTCCGCGCCGTTGCTCGAGATTGATGACTAACGATTCCGCTCAGTCAATGGTCGGCGGGCTGTGTGCCGAGTGGAACGAGGGACAGGCGGTCTTCGATGCGCGCACCGCGGTTTGTGCCGTAGCGCACGGGATGCGCGCGAAACATCGGCTTTCCGGCGATATTGAGGTGCACCGGTTCCTTGGCGCGCTGCGGCAACATGATCACCTGGCCGACGTCCAGATCGAGCAGCTCGCGTATCGATACGCCACTGAGCGGCAAACTTAGATCGGCAAGGAAGTGGCAATCCATGATTCGCTCGCGCATGCGGCGATAGGAATCGCGCGACGGAATCCGCTCCGAGTACGCGCCTTGCACGGAGAGGCGGCGAAGCAGGGCGTTGGCGACGACCGCGGGAAAAATCATGGCCATCGTGCCGGAGCTTTCCGACAAGCGCGCTTCAAAGCTGAGACACAGGATTTTTTCGCCCGGCAGCATGGTGTTCTGCAATTCGACGGTTCGCTGGCGCTGCTCGAAGCGAAACTCGAGATCGAGAACCGGCGCCCACACGGCGTGAATGTCGAGCAGAATCAGCAGAATCACCGATTCAAGAACCTGCTCTTCGATTTCGGTCAGGTCGCGCATGTCCATCGGCTCCGTTCCGGTGCCGCCGAGTACGACGTCAATAATGGGATAGACGAGGCCAACGTCCAATTGGATGGCGGACCGCGCATCAATCGGCATCAGGTGCATCGAGCCAAAATAAGTGAGGTCCGGCAGACGGTCGAGGAATTCGCGATACGTAAGCTGCTCCACCGAAATGAGGCTCATCTCAAACCCAACGCGAAGATGCGCCCCAATCGAACTGCTCAGCCGGCGGGCGAGCGCTTCATGAAGCGTGGTGACGGCGGAGACCTGGTCCGCCGTCAGTTGATTGGAGCTGCGAAGATCCCACGGAATCACGTTCTGCGCAGACTTGCCGCCGGAGGCGTGTTGCGCCGCCTGGGCTTTACTGAAAAGTGCGTCGATTTCGCTCTGTTCCAGGGTTTTGCGCATCGGTCCTCGGCAGGAGCGGAGAGCAATCCCGACGCCGAAGATTATTAGATGTTCCTTATGAGCGCGAACCTAGGCGATTAATCGTGCGCGATCAACGAAACACAAATCTGGTCCGAGTCAAACAGCAGTGCGATCGTCACTCCGTCGCTGGGTTCGACTGTGGACATGAAATCGTCGTCGCTCGCAAGACCGTCGGCACGGAAAGCACGCGGGTGTCCGCCAGGTTGGGAATTTTCGCCTTAAAATTCCCGGCAATCATCTTGCAAAGCTGGCCAAGGGCGTCGCGCACTTCCTCTGCGCTTGATCCGGAAACGCGGCCGAGCATCAGCGAACGAAAGCGGTTCGCGGAGCTTTGCGAACAGCGCATGGTGACCATTCGACAACGAGATCGCCAGCCCTGTAGACGGCGACTATTTCCAGAAGGATGACTGCGAATTCCAAGGGTCGCGCGCCACGCAAACTTAAGAAGTTCTAATTATTCTGCTTGTATGCGAAACGGATGGCATCGGTAAAGCGGTTCGCTTGCCAATGGGCGCCACGAACCAGCGGAACAACAACTCTTAAAACTCTTCCGCGATGATTGATGTATTTGGACTTGGCCTGTTTTCCGACTTTGCCCGATTTTGCGCGAGCTTACCGAGCCGGTAGCAGCAATGCCGGATTGGGAAAGCTTCGTCGCGGCGGGTCAATCTGGCTTCGACGCTCGAACCGTCTTCCTTCCGATACCGGTCCGCTTTCCTTTCGCTACTTTTTCTCGAACAATTCCTTCACCGCTTCAATCACCGCTCCGAGCGAGCCTTCCTGCTCCGGCGCAAGCGTTCCCACCCATTCCTGGCGCCGGCCATCCACAATGTCCCATGCTCCGCCCGCTTCTTTTTGGCGAAGGATGACCGGCATCATATTTCCCGCGACGGAGACAATCAGGCGAACTTCCTGGTTCGCTTGCGGGTTAATGCCCTCTTCGATTCGGCCAAACCGCTCGTGTTCCATCTGCGAGCGGAGACACTCCTGCGCCAACGTCGTGGAAAAGAAATTTGGCTGCCGCAATCGCTCCTCTTCTACCTGCATGATCACCATGTTTTGAATCGGGTTGCGAACGACAAACAGTCCTTCGTTCAGTTTTCCGACAATTTCGACCTTGAAAAACGATGTTCTGCGGCTGACCACCGCGAACAGCCGCGTTTGCGCCAGCAACGTGCCGTGTTCGAGATCCACCGTGTAACTGTTGTCGTGCGAAAGCCCTCGCGCCACCAGCGAAAAACTCGAATCTCGCAAAAGGGAGGATGCCAATTGCATTCCGCTCAAAAGTATCGCGTTTTCCCTCTTTTCCCCGTGGCCACACAGCCTTTCGATCGTGTTGAACGATTCGCGCGCGGCATCCAGCAATGGAATGAACAGCATGTCCGGATCGCCAAACGTGCGCGTAAAGAGAATTTGCGGAAATCCCGCGATCTCCACTCCCGCCGCGCCGCCGCCGGCGCTTTTCTCCATGCGTCGCGGACCACCGGCCGCCGCCGCTTGCTCCCGCGAATCAACGAGGCTCACTCGTCACCCTTTTCGTTTTCTTCATCAGCCACGCCACGCCTCCGCAGCATCGCTTCTCCGCCTTGCGGCTGCGCCATCATTTCCAGCTCGATTCCCCAAACGTCATCCGATTCCATCTTCCACGCGCCGATCGCCCAGCCCCCGGTTTCGCGCTCCACATGAACAACTTGAAATCGAACCGGCAACCGCTGCACCGCTCCCGGTCCATCGGGCGACGCAACGCGGATCGCGACGATGTCGTCCTTTTTCATCTCAATCGGCGACAGAAATCCGCATCCCCATTCGCTCGCATTCCTCGTCTTCAGGCTCATGTGAAACACTTCGCCCTCGCCGTTGATTCCACTCACTTCGATTTCAAACGGCAAGGCAAATCGTTCTTCGCGCCGTTCGCTTTGGTGAACTAACGCCATCTCGGATTCGGTGTGTTTCACCTTGCTTCGCTCTGCCATTCGCGCTCCTGGCAAAAAACGATGCAAATTCAATGCCAAGTCGCCACTGTTCCACTTGTCGAATATCGTCGGGAGTTGTGCCAGTCTGGCACAATGTTCCGCTCGGTCTTACCGCCGGCATCTCTTTTCCCTCGAATCCATTGCTCCTCGATTCGATACTGCCCTTTCCTATCCTCGCGGCTCGTCGCGCGTGTTGGCCGGAGACCTTCTGCTCATCACCGCGTCTTCCGCGTCCACTCCCGTGATCAGCCGTGCGCCACGGCTAAACGTAAGATATTCGAATCCCCACTGCACAAAGACGACCACGCGGCTTTGAAATTCAACGATGTACATCAAATGGACGAACAACCACGCCAGCCAGGCAATCAGTCCCGATACCTGGAATCCAAATATATTGGCCACCGCCGCCGCGCGGCCAATGACCGCCATATCCCCTTTATTGAAGTAATGAAACGGCCGCAGCGCCGGCCTTCCCGCGATCCGCGCGCGAATCGCTTTCGCCGCGTACACCCCGCCTTGCATCGCCACTTGCGCCACGCCGGGCAAAGGCTTCCCTTTTGCGTCGTCGAGCGTTGCCAAATCGCCGACCACAAAAATATCCGGATAATTCGGCACGGTAAGCTGCGGCGTCACCTTGATGCGCCCGCTGCGATCCGTCTCGGATTTTGTTCGCACCGCCAGCGTTTTTCCAAAAGAATTCGTCGTCACTCCGCCCGCCCACAGAACCGTCCTCGCCGCGAGCCGTTCGCTCGATTCGCCGCTTTTGTACGTCACGCCTTCTTCGTCAACCGACGTCACGAATACGTTTTTCTTCACTTCCACGCCGAGCCGCGTGACAAGATTTTCGCCCTTTGCGGAAAGCCCCTCGGGAAACGCCGTCAGCACGCGGCCTCCGCCTTCCATCAAAATAATTCGCGCGTTCCGCGGATTGATCCTGCGAAAATCATGCTTCAGCGTCTGATTCGCAATTTCCGCCAGCGCGCCCGCCAGTTCCATGCCCGTTGCGCCCGCACCCACAATCACAAATGTCAGCCAGTTCCGCGCTTCTTCTTCCGTCTCGGCACGCTCCGCCCGTTCGAACGCAAAAAACAATTTGTGCCGGATCGCCGTCGCTTCTTCCACCGTCTTCAAGCTCGGCGCCCACGTCCGCCATTCGTCGTGGCCGTAATAAGAGGTTTGCGATCCGGTGGAGACGATCAACGCGTCGTATTCGAACGCCGAGCCGTCCGCCAGCGTCACCCGTTTCGAATCCGGGTCGATATCCGACGCCTCTCCGAGTAAAACCTGCGCGTTTTTTTGCGAACTCAGCACGCTTCGCAGCGGCGCCGCGATATCTCCGGGCGAAAGCGATCCGGTGGCAACCTGATAGAGGAGCGGCTGAAAAAGGTGGAAATTGCGGCGGTCGACCAGCGTTACCTGCACCGGGGCGCGTTTCAGCTTCTGGGCCGCGAGCAGCCCGCCAAAGCCACCTCCCAAAATAAGTACCCGGTACGCCGGACCCATGAGTAATGTGCCGAAAGTAGCCGTTGCAGAATCTAAGAAACATCATACTATTACAGCCGTCGCAGATGTACGGCAGGGCGAGGCGGGTCAAGCGCGGAATGGCAAGTCGGGAAAACGAAATCGGGAACTCGCTTCAACGCCGGAACCGTCTCATTCGAATCCTTTTTCTAGCCGGCTTATTCTTCGCAATTCTGCCCTTCGAATCCCGCGCCCAGCACATGCTCGCGCCGGTAAATCCGACCGCCGCCGAACCCGTACGTTCGAATCCCTCCACCATCGTCATCGGCTTTATGGGCGGCATGGTGAAGCGCGATGAACCGCATCGCAGCGAAGTGCGCCTCGCCGCAAAACTCCGCGGCGACTATTCGAATCTCGCTTATGTGGACACCTTCCAAAACGCGCGCTGGAAAGACGCGCGCGCAAAAATCCTGGCGCTGCTCGACACCGATCACGACGGAACGCTGAGCGCCGAAGAAAAAGAAAAAGCGCGCATCATTTTATTTGGCCACAGCTGGGGCGCCTCCGCCGCGGTTACCCTCGCGCGGGATTTGCGCTCGCTGGGAATTCCGGTGCTGCTGACGGTGCAGGTGGACAGCGTGCAGAAGATGGGGCAGAAGGACGATCTGATTCCCGCGAACGTGGCGGAGGCGATGAACTTTTTTCAGCCGGACGGAATGTTGCACGGGCGAAAATTAATTCGCGCGGAAAATCCGGAAAAAACAAAAATCCTCGGCAACTACGAATTCAATTACAAGCACACGTCGCTGAGCTGCAAAGGGTATCCGTGGCAGCAAAAAGTTTTTGCCAGGGAACATATGTACATCGAATGCGATCCGCAAGTGTGGTCGCAGATCGAATCGCTGATTCGATCGAAACTTCCGCAAGCGCAAACGGAAGCGCGCGGGAATTAGCTTTTTTCTCTTCTCTGATTGTTTTCCGCGTGCGTTTTTTTAGTGGCTCACGAAAAAGGTGCGCGCGTGGCGCTGCGCGCGGCGGCGCGCGGCGGCCCAGTCGACGAAATTCTTCAATCGATCGCGGTATTTCCAGGAGAGGCGGAAAAATTTTGCGGGAGTCAGGTTGTCCGCTTCGCGGCCGAGAAAAGTTTCAAATCGCCAGCGCAAATAAGGGCTATTCCAGGGTTGGAAGCGATAGCCGCGGGCGACGATCCAGTAGTAGCGCAAGGTTCTAAACATTTTCGTACTTTGCACCATTCCCGCTCGATGCGCGTTGAAGGACCGATCCTTCCCTTTCCGGAGTGCTCGGCAAATGGTGCGCCGAGCACTCCAAACGTTTCAAGCAAACACAATCTAACCCATCGGCACGGACAGATGCTCGTGGACGAGTTGCCAGGCCGGTCCGCGCTTTTCCCAAATTCCGGTGTAACGAACTTCGGCTTCGACGGCTTTGCCCTCTTTTGTTTTCATCGAGAGGTGCATGGGGACGGTGGTCCAGGCGATGGTGCCGCGGCGCGTGACTTTGAGGTCTTTGCCGGCGGTGAGCGAAGCGGCGCTCACGTCGCCGAAAAGATTTTTCTGGACGCCTTCGTGGTATTCCTTCCAGCTGTGATAGGAAAAGGGCGCGAGATCGTAGAAGACGCGGCCGGCGTCCTGCGCGTAGAACTTCGCCGGCTTGTCGGGATTGCCGGTGCTCCAGGCGGCGCAGTAATCGTCGGTGAGTTTGCGAAAGGTGGCGGTGTCGCTGGCTTGTTGCTGCGCGCGTGCGCCGACGAAGGTGAGCAGCGCGCCGAAGAAGGCAAGACCGACGTAGAGAAGCCAGCGCCAACGCTCGACGCGAACCGCGGAGTGCGAAACAGCAGAAGTCATCCCAAGACCCTCCGAGCGAGAGTGAGCAGCCAAAACCGCGAATTGAACTGGCAAGCGAACTGGCTTGTGTGGGCATACCGTAGACGGAATGGGGGGAATTTTCAAGTGGGGGGTGCCTCGGGGCGAGCGACGAGCGAAGGGAGGCCGGCGCGTTCCACTTTGGGAAGAGTTTGGGTACACCCCGCTTTGCCTAATAAATACAGCAAAAGTCCGAATTTTTGGGCAGGAATTATCGTTTTTGGGCAAAGGTCAGGTTACGTGGACAGACAATCTGAAATTCGCCCTTGAATAGACTATTTGGCTCCTGCTCGCATCTGCTTTTGCTGGCGTTCGTTTGCCGAATCCAGAACTTCTCTCACGTCCTCCGCCGCTTTATGAAGGCGTTCCAGTTCTTGTTCGATTAAGTCGTCTACCCCGTTGCAAAGGTTCAGAAGCACCGTTCGGTCTACATCGGGAACAAACGGCACCCCTTCCCTTCCTTGCTAGAAGTGGCGGCGAATCGCCCGCCCAGGGCGCGGGTTCTTCGATTCGGCTTTCGCCGATAAACACAGAAAAGGACGTTTCGCATATCCGGTTGGAGGAGGTGTTCGCCGGTGTTGAAGGGGTGTTGGCCGAAAAGGGGGAGCGGCGCGCGTGATGGAGCCCTAGAGTGGGGCTGCGAGAGAAGAATGACCGCTTCGGAAGGCGGGTCCTACGACGGCGCAGAGGGACGGCAGGACGGGCGGACTGAAGTCCCGCCCCTACACAGGTGAAGAAAAAGGACGGAGAAAAGAACGGAGAAGAGAACGGGTCTAAAGACCCGCCACTACAACGGCGAGGAAGAAAAAGAACGGAGAAAAGAACGGGGCTGAAGACTCGCCACTACAACGGCGAGGAAGAAGAAGGCCGGAGAAAAGAACGGGTCTGAAGACCCGCCACTACGACGGCACCGAGGGCGGACTGAAGTCCCGCCCCTACACGGCGACGAGGAACGGACATAGATGGGCAGCGGGAGGCTAGCGTGGTCCAGAATATGAACAACTCGAAGATAAAACCTGGATTAGGCGAGAAGGCGAAGGCGGGGCGGGTGATGCTGTGGCTCGGCGCGATTGTGCTTCTGGGCGAGGCGTGGATGTTGCTGGCGCAGATAAATGAGTTTTGGCAAGGGTCGGGCGCGGCGGCGCTTGGGTGGACGGCGGCGGTGGGCGCGGCGGTGCAGAAGGCGGCGACGTTTTTGGTGTGGGGAAACGGAGTGGCGCTCGCGGTTGCGGCGAAGGTGCTGGTATTATGCTGCCCGTTGCTGGCGATCGGCGTGGGGATGGGGCTGATGCGTTCGGCGCAATTGGCGCAAGCGGGCGAGTTTGCCGCGAAGAGCGCGCGGGCAGAGGAAGAGAGACCGTGATGCAGAGAAAGCCACTGAATTCGTATGGGTGGGGATTTGCGTGGGGCGGCGTGATTGTGTTTGTGGGCGTGGCGCTGCTGCTGGATCACCTGGGAGTGGTGGCGATCGATGGATTGTGGCGATTCTGGCCGATGATTCTGGTGCTGGCCGGGATTGTGAATATTTTGGACGAGTGCCGGCGAATCTGGGGCGTGATGCTGCTGGCGGCGGGAATTTTGCTGCAACTTGAAGCATTGAATCTGGTGCGCGTGACGTGGGCGCTGCTGTGGCCGCTCGTGGTGATCAGCGTGGGGCTGACGCTGATGTGGGGATCGATCAAGGCGCGGAAGGCGGGCACGGGGCGCGTGGAGAGCCCGACAGGGCCGGGCGCGCTGAACGAGATGGCGATTTTCAGCGGCGTGGAAAAGCGCGTGAGCAGCAAGAATTTTACGGGCGGGCGGCTGGTGGCGATGTTCGGCGGAATTGAAATTGATTTGTGGCAGGCGAACATCGAAGGCGAGGAAGCGGTGCTGCACGTGGACGCGATTTTTGGCGGCGTGGAGATTCGCGTGCCGGATACGTGGATTGTTTCGTCGGAAGGACAGGGGATTTTTGGCGGGTATTCGGATTCGACGCATCAACGGCCGGTGAGCGACGGTTCGCAACCGCAGAAGACGCTGATCATCCGCGGCATGGCGCTGTTTGGCGGCGTGGAAATCCGCAACTGACGCGAACGGGCACCGCGCATGGCAATGAAAACACTTCTACAAAAAAATCTGCCGAAAATTGTGTTTCGCATTTTGTGGCTGCCGATGGGCGGCTTTCTGTTCGTGCTGCTGAACTCGACGGGAGGGATGAAACCGCTGGACGCGGCGGTGATTGCGTATCCCGTGTGCCTGTTCGGCCAATTCGCGCTGATCGCGGCGAAATACTCCTGCAAGTCTTCTCCGATAGAGCGAACCAACGCGGCGCGGCTGCTGGCGACGCACGTGCTTGCGTCGCAGATCATGGGAGTGCTGTGGTATGGCCTGGCGCGCACGCTGATTTATGCGGTGGAGTTTGGCGGGCAACTGCAGGGGCTCGAACAGAGATTTTCGGGCAAAGGAGGGTTCGTTTACGCGGCGGGAGTGGCGTTTTACTGGCTTTCGGTTCTGTACTACTACGTGGTGTACGCGCGCGAAAATGCCATGAAAGCGGAAGCGCGCGTGCTGGAAACGACGATGCTGGCGCGCGACGCGGAGTTGAAGGCGCTGAAGGCGCAACTGAATCCGCATTTTTTGTTTAATAGTTTAAATTCGATCAGCGCGCTGACGAGCATTGACCCGGCGCGGGCGCGCGACATGTGCGTGCTGCTGGGAGATTTTTTGCGAACGACGCTGCGGGTGGGCGAAAATCCGCTGATTCCTTTTTCGGAAGAGCTGGGATTGCTGGAGCGATTTTTGTCGATTGAGAAGGTGCGGTTTGGGGCGCGATTGCGCACGGAAGAAGCGATTGAGGACGAGGCGAGAAAGTGTCTGTTGCCGCCGCTGCTGCTGCAGCCGCTGATTGAAAACGCGGTGGCGCGCGGGATTGCGAATCTGCCGGAAGGAGGCACGGTGCGGATCGAGGCGCGCTGCAACAACGGGCGGATGTTCATCACGATTGAAAATTCGTTCGATCCGGACGCGCCGCCGAGACGCGGGAATGGCATGGGGCAACGCAACGTGCGGGAACGGCTGGAAGCGCGGTACGGCAAGGAGGCGAGCTTGCGCGTGTCGGCGGAGGGCGAACGGTACGAAGCGACGGTGACGCTGCCGGCGGAGATGGAGACGGCGCGATGAGCGGAACCGGCGAAAAGAAATTGCGCGTGTTGATCGTGGATGACGAAGAGCTGGCGCGGTTTGTGGTGCGCGAATTCGTGGAGACGCACGCGGAGATGGAGATTGCGGCGGAATGCGTGAACGGATTCGAAGCGGTGAAAGCGGTGGCGGAACACAAACCGGATTTGTTGTTTTTGGATGTGCAGATGCCGAAGTTGACGGGTTTCGACGTGCTGGAATTGATCGGCACGGACGTTCCGGTGATTTTTGTGACGGCGTACGACGAATTTGCGATGAAGGCTTTCGATGTGCACGCGGTGGATTATTTGCTGAAGCCGGTGGGAAAAGAGCGATTCGAAGCTGCGCTGGCGCGCGCGAAGGAAAGAATTGCGGCGCGAGTGCCGATGCCGGCGGAGCTGGTGAGCGCGGCGCGGGGGCCGGGGCAATTTGCGGAAAGGATTGTGGTGAAAGATGGAACGCGGGTGACGCTGATTCCCTGTTCGAAGCTGGAGTATGCGGAATCGCAGGACGATTACGTGGGGCTGGTGAGCGAAGGAAAAAAACATTTGAAGCAGCAGACGATTGCGAGTCTGGAGGCGTCGCTCGACCCGGCGCAGTTTGTGCGGATTCACCGGTCGTACATCGTGAACCTCGAACGCGTGGTGCGGATTGAGCCGTACGGGAAAGAAAGCCGGATGGCGATTCTGGCGACAGGAGCGCGATTGCCGGTGAGCAAGACGGGATATGCGCGACTGAAGGCGCTGCTCGACGAGCGGGGCTGAGCGGAGACGTTTGCGGGATGAGAAATTACGCGGCGAGGCGGCGAACCCAGATGCGCGAGGTGGCGGGTTTGCCGAGGTGAACGATTTTCCCGGCGGCGCGAAGCGTCATGGTTTCGTCGTACTCGCGTTTTTCGACACCGAGTTTTGTGCCGGGACGCAGATGCAAGCCGTCAAGAAATTCGAGGAACTGGCCGTCTTTTTCGTAGACGCAGACGATTTCCGCGAAGTCTTTGGCGCGCAATTCGGAGAGAAGCACGACGCCTTGTTTGCGAAGCGCGGCGACGCCGCCGCGAATGGGAACGCCGTGCGGGCAACTGCTTCGGTCGCCAAAACGCTTGAGGAGAAGCGCTTCGACTTCGGGCGAAATGGCGTGTTCGAGGCGCTCGGCTTCGTCGTGAACTTTGGACCACGGGAGGCCGATGACGTCGGTGAGGAGCATCTCGGCGAGCTGATGGCGAAGCGCCATGCGTTCGGCGAATTGGCGGCCTTTGCGGGAAAGATCGATGCGGCCGGTGCGGTCAACGCGGACCATTTGATCGCGGGTGAGGCGCTTGAGCGCGGCGGTGACGGCGGGAGGAGTGACGCCGAGTTCTTCGGCGAGGCGAGCGCTGATGGGAGGCTGGCCCTCTTCGAGCATTTCCCAAATTGCTTTCAGATAATCTTCGCGCGATACGCTGGTCTTTTGCCGCTTCACGCTTCACTCCGCCTTTTGCGAATTTATCCGAGAAGTTTGAGCGGCTGCGGAAGGCCGCAGGCGCGCCGCCAGCGCCATGATTCTAGTCTGAATTTCTTCGAAAATTCGCTGATAGGTTTCGGGGTCCGAGCCGAAGGGATCCTGGACATACCAGTCTTCCACTTTTTCGAAGTCTTCGAATACCTGCTCTCGCGGGAAGCAACTCATATTAATGACGAGATCGACTTCTTGCCAGTGCGAGTGAAGAATGGCTTTCGAGGCGAGGCCTTCGGCGGGAACGTTATTTTTTGTGAGGGTGGCAATGGTTGGTTCGGCGATGTAGCCGAGCGGGGTCAGGCCGCCGCTTGAAACTTCCCACAAATCGGGCGCGTATTGCCGCGCGATGGCTTCCGCCATCGGACTGCGACAGGCATTTCCCATACAGACGAAAAGGACGCGAAGCTTTTTGGGTAGAGTCATCTAGAAAGGAATTTTCTCACAGAACTTCGTGCTGGATGTGAAGAACGGCTTACGCGGTTGCGAGCCGTGAAGAATGCGCGGAAACCATTTGCAGAAAGTGCGCGTGGACGGTGGGATCGGCGGTGAGTTCGGGATGAAAGGTGGCGGCGAGGAGATTTTTGGCTTGAACGAGGACGGGTTTGCCGGCGTACTCGGCGAGGATTTTGAGAGCGTGGCCGGCGCGTTCGATGATGGGGCCGCGGATGAAAACCATTTCGAGCGGATCGGATTTTAGCTTGGACGGGCCGAAGAAAACGTCGCTGGCGAGCTGGCGGCCGTAGGCGTTGCGAAGAACGGTCATGTCCATGAGCCGGAGCGAAGACTGCGCGGGATTTTTTACTTCGTTGGCGAGAAGAATTGCGCCGGCGCAGGTACCGAAAATGGCGCGGCCGGCGTTTGCGAAATTGCGAATCGCGTCGTAGAGGCCTTCTTCCTGGAGGAATTGAAGTTGCGTGGTGCTTTCGCCGCCGGGAAGGATGAGGCCGTCGCACTGTTCGAGGCCGGCGACGGTGCGGACTTCGCGCGTCTCCGCGCCAAGTTCGCGCATGCGCGCGGCGTGGGCTTCGAAGTCACCTTGAACGGCGAGAATTCCGATCTTCAAGCTTGCCTCGTTTGGAACGGGCACGACATATCGCGCCGCTACTTCTGGAATTTGCACGGAAACATTTCCGCAGTGCCAATTTTGTGCGCCTACATTCAGCGGGCGCAGGCAAGAGTGCCTGTGCTACCGGCGGTTACCAGCCGCGGGTGGAGAGCAGATCTTTTTCGGGAATCTGGCGCACGTCGAGGCCGGGCATGGCTTCGCCGAGCTCCTCGCTGGCTTCGAGAACGGCTTTCGGGTCGGCGAAGTGTGTGGCGGCCTTTACGATCGCTTTCGCGCGGGCTTCGGGATCGCTGGACTTGAAAATGCCGGAGCCGACGAAGACGGCTTCCGCGCCGAGCGAGCGGACGAGAGCGGCGTCGGCGGGAGTGGCGATGCCGCCCGCGGAAAAATTGGGAACGGGAAGCTTGCCGGTTTTGGAGATGCCGCGGATGAGTTCGAGCGGAGCGGCGTGCTCTTTTGCTTCGTGCATCAATTCATCGTCGCGCATGGTGGTGAGGCGCTTCATCTGGCTGACGATGGTGCGCATGTGGCGGACGGCTTCGACGACGTTTCCGGAGCCGGCTTCGCCCTTGGTGCGAATCATTGCGGCGCCTTCGGCGATGCGGCGAAGCGCTTCGCCAAGATTGCGCGCGCCGCAGACGAAAGGCACGCGGAAGTCGTGCTTCCAAACGTGATTTTCTTCGTCGGCGGGAGTGAGCACTTCGCTTTCGTCGATGAAGTCCACTTCGAGCGCTTGCAAGACTTCCGCTTCGGAAAAATGGCCGATACGCACTTTGGCCATCACCGGAATGGTGACGGTGGCCATGATTTCGCGAATGACTTTGATTGAGGCCATGCGCGCGACGCCGCCTTCCTTGCGAATGTCGGACGGAACGCGCTCGAGCGCCATGACGGCGCAAGCGCCGGCTTTTTCGGCAATGCGCGCTTGTTCGGCGTTGGTGACGTCCATGATGACGCCGCCCTTGAGCATTTCGGCAAGCCCGACTTTGACGCGCCACTCGTTCGAGGAACCGTTTGAACCGCTGCCATTCACTTTCTTCGCATCCATGATTCGTTCTCCTTACGAAAGATCAAATTCCCGAAACTTTTTTTTCAGCCGCAACTACGCCGGCCGCTGACCCACGACGACGAAACGGCCGCGGCCGCGCGCCAGCAGATTTCCCGCGGCGTCGTGGATTTCGCCGATGCGAAAACGGTTTCTTCCCTTTTCGCTTTCCTGCCAGCCCTCAACGAGAATTTCTTCCGTCAACGGCACGGGCATGCGGTACTCGACCGAGAGTTCCGCGGTGACGGCAAGTTCCTCGGACAGCTTTGAAATCTTGCCCATCGCTTCATCGAGCAACAGCGCGATGATTCCGCCGTGCGCGAATCCGGCGCCGCCGCCGTACCGCGAACCGAGCACGAACTTGCCGCGCGTCTTGCGTTCGTTCAAGTGCAGGTCGAACGCAAGATGCATGCCCGATTCGTTTGCGCCGCCACATCCAAAACAATTATTCGCGGCCTTTGGCTCCAACCGGATGATTTCGCTCATTCGGCAGAGGCCTCAGACCAACGCCACGCGGCTGCGTTCGGCGCGGCGAACACCGCGTTCGCGCTTGCGCATTTCCGCGCGGAGAATGTCGGCAAGGGTGGCGACGCCGCGGGCGATCTGTTTTTCGTCCAGGCTGGCAAAGCCGAGTCGCAACGTATTGGGTTGCGGCGCTTGCACGTAAAAGTAGCGGCCGGGCGCGAAGAGCACGCTGCGCTCTTTCGCGTGAATCAAAAGTTCGCTGGCGTCGAAGCCGAGCGGAAGCTCGAGCCAGGTGCACATGCCGCCTTCGGGCAAGGTCCAACGCGTGCCTTCCGGCATGTGCTTGCGAAGGGCTTCATCGAGCGCATGCAAGCGCGAGGCATAGACTTTGCGCATCTTGGCGAGATGCTTGGTGAAGAGGCCGCGGCGCATGAATTCGGCAAGCGTGGCCTGCGCGAGCTGATCGGTGTGAAGGTCGGTCGTCTGCTTCACCTGCCGCAAGCGCTCGACGGCCGTGGGCGGCGCAACGATCCAACCGACGCGCAAACCCGGGAATGCGACTTTGGCGAAGCTATCGATGTGAATGACGATGTTGGAGCGATCGAGTTGCTTGAGAGCGGGAACGCGCTCGTCGCGATTGTGCAGGCGGGCGTAAATGTGGTCTTCCACGATGGCGACCTGATACCGCGTGGCCATTTCGATGATTTTTCGGCGGGAGGCTAGAGGTATGGAAGTGCCGGTGGGATTTTGGAAATCCGGCGTGAGCACCATCAATTTGACGCGATTGGCGGCAAGGGTGGCTTCGAGCGCTTCCAGATCGATGCCGAGCGAGCCGCCGGGTTCCGCGTGTGTTTGCACGGGAACGCCGAGGCAACGGGCCCGCGCGCCATTGAAAATGGCGACCGCGCCGGGATAGGTGGGATTTTCCAAAATGACGGAATCGCCGGGGCGGACGAATGCCTTGCTGATCAAGTCCAGCGATTGCTGGCAACCGTCGGTGATCAAAAGGTTTTCATCGCGCGCGGTGATGCCTTCCTGGCGCAGGAAATCGAGGAGGGCTTCTTTGAGCGGCGCATAGCCGTCCGACGGGCCAAGGTTGAGAACGTCCGTGGCTTCGCGGCGGAGCACGGCGTTCACGCAAATCTGAAGCTCTTCGACGGGAAAATGTTCCGGCGCCGGACGCGCCATGACGAAGGAAAGAGAATCGACCGGAGCGCTGGCGGTAAGTCGGCTCAAGACTTCGTCGCCGCGTTCGTCGGCAAAGAGCAGTTCCCAGCGAATGCCATCGCCTCCGTTCAAGACGGGCGGCGCGGGCGGGGTGATCTTGAGGCCGTTGCCATTGCCGCGGATGAAGGTGCCGCGGCCGACGTGACCTTGAATCAAACCTTCCGATTCGAGCTCGGCGTAGGCGTTTGCAACCGTGGTGCGGTGAACGCCGAGCATGGTGGCCAGTTCGCGGCTGGCGGGAATGCGGTCGCCGGGGCGCAAATCGCCGGCATGGACGAGCGCGCGAAGCTGATCGCGAAGCTGAATATAGAGCGGTACGTGGCTTTGAGGCTGGAGATGAACTGGTAACATTGGCCGTCTCCTGGAGCCAATTTTACCAGACATTGGACTGGTGCAAGAGCCAATTTGTCTTTCCGCTTCTTTTTCGTTTAAGGCTGGCCCGGCGGCTCGGGATCTTCGGTCTTGTTCCCTGCCCGCAGCGGATCGGCGCAGAGCACCGTCCAATCCGCGTCGTCGCACTGATAGATGGAGACGAGCGGAAGGTCTACGGGCTCGACGACGTAGTCGCCGCTCGACATGGATTCGGATTTGTCGGCGGAGTCCGTGACGATGCGGCTGCCAGGGATCGCGCGAACGCGGAACTGGCCGGAAGAGGGCTCGTAGTTCGAAAAGCTGAAGCAGTGGCCGATGCAGGCGCGCTCGACGGAGTGCGCGATGAATTGTACGCGCCAATCGTCGGGCGCGGAGACGACGGGGACGACGCGCGTGCCGAGGGGAAGGCGTGCGATAAGCGCTTCGGCGTTCGCTTCCACGTGGGAGATGCGAGCCGTGTCCTGATAATTCCAGGCGAAAAAGACGGCGGCGCAGACTGCGAAGCCGGCGGCCTGCCACTTGCGGAGGGGGAGAAGACCGAGAACGCACAAGCCGAAGATGGCCGTGACGGTGGTGAGCCGCGAAACGAGCAAGCCGATCCAGCCGGCGAAAAGGTCACTGTGAATATTTTCGGGAACGAAGGCGGCTGCGGTGAGCGCCACCAGATAAAGCTCGATGGGAAGGCGGAAAGAGCTGACCGCTTCTTTGCCCGCCCGCCATTGCGCCGCGAATCCGGGAAGAAAACTTACGATTCCCCAAGCCAGGGCGATGCGGGCGAGGACGAGGTACCGATGGCCGAAGGTCATCAATTGATCGGAACCATTCATCCAGTAAAAAGGATCGGGACGCCAATCGGCCTCGATGTCTGGATTGCCGGTGAGATGGACGCGAAGGACAAAGTAAGCGACAAGCGCGAGCGCGGGGAGGATGAGGCGCCAGTATTCGGGAATGGCACGCCAGAGCGTTACATAAATGATGGTGGCGGCGAACCACAGAAAGCCGATCGGATGCGCGAGCAGAATGAGCGGCGAGATGGCCGCAGCCGTGAGCCAATTCCCCACCCCGCCGCGCCAAACGGCGGCGAGGCCAAAACAGGCGAAGCCGATGGAGAGGTAATAGTTCAGAAAACCCATGCTGAAGGAATAGCCATAGGCGAGCATGGCGAAGCACGGCACAAGGAGCCACGGCGCGCGCTTGGTGGCCGCAGCGACGAAACTGAAGACGCCCCAAAAGAAAATCAGAACGCTTGCCGAGACGGTGAGAAGTTCGGCGACGCGCCAGCCGAAGAACTTTGCAGATTGGCCGAGCGCGAGGTCGAACAAAATGTTGTTCCATTGACGCGCGACGAAAACGCCGGGAGCCTCTCCGTGCTCGGCCAATTGGGCGAGCCACGCATTGTAAACGTGGCTGCCCAAATCTCCCGCCTGGATGTGCTTGTGCCAGATGCATGGAACGAGAAGAAGCGCGGAAACGAGCGCGACCGCGCGGAAATTGCCGCGCAAAAAATCGGCGGCCGCACCGATGGCGAGGCGCTCGGCGGAAAAAGTGGCGACGTCGGGATCCATTTGCGTGTGCACGAGACGCCACATTCTACACGGAGAAGCCATTTCGCTTCCAAAGCGCACTTTGTGGTAGAGTTTCGAGCCGCCGACAAACCTGGAAGAATCTCTTTCGTTTTTCCCGCTAGGAGCACGAAAAAATGTTTCAGCTTACGTCTGGAGTTTTGATGGGCAAGCGCGCGGCCCGTCTTCTCCGTTTGCCTTTTTTGCTTGTTCTTTGCTGCTGCGCTGCGCCAATGGCAAATGCGCAGACTTCCGCGCCGGCGTGTCCGCCGGCGACGGCGGTGAAGGCGGTTCACGACACGTATGGAACGACGGACGTCGCAGATCCTTACCGGTGGCTCGAAGATCAGCAGAGCGCCGAGACGCGGGCGTGGATCGCGGCGCAACAGGCGTGCACGGAGAAAGCGCTCTCGCCGCTGCCCGGGCGCGCCACGATTTCGAAACGCCTCTCCGAATTGCTGCATACCGACACGCTGAATGCGCCGACAGAACGCGGCGGACGGTATTTTTTCACGAAGCGACTGGCAAATGAGGACCTGGCGAAGATTTACGTTCGGCGCGGAAGCGATGCGATGGAAGAAGTGCTGGTGGACCCGCTGCCGTGGAGCACCGACCATTCGGCGAGCGCGACGATCGAGGCGATCTCGAGAGACGGAAAACTGCTTTTTTATGGACGTCGCGAAGGCGGGCAGGACGAAGTGACGGTGCACGTGCTGGACATCGACAAGAAAACGGAACTGCCGGATTCGTTTCCGCGCGCGGATTATTTTAGTGTCGAGGTGACGCCGGACAACAAAGGCGTTTATTACGTGCGTACGGTGGAAGGCGCGCCTCGCGCGTACTTTCACTCGATGGGCACCGATCCCGCGAAGGACAAGGTGATTTACGGCGAGAATCTCGGCAAGGACCGGATACTTGCCGCGACGCTGTCTGACGATGGACGGTACCTTGTATACGTGATCGTGTATGGAAGCGGCTCCGAACGGACTGACGTTTATCTGCAGGACTTGAAAAGTGGCGGGCCGGTGCGGCCGGTGGTGAACGATGTGGTCGCGCGGTTCTATCCGTTCTTCGGCGGAGATACGCTCTACTTGCAGAGCAATTGGAAAGCGCCGCTTTCGCATGTGTTTGCCGTGAATCCCAACGATTTGGCGCGGGAGCATTGGAAAGAGGCCATTGCGGAAAAGAAGTTGCGGTTGGAATCGGTGACGCCGGCGGGCGGAAAGCTGGTTGCGGTTTATACGAAGGATGCGTCGTCGGAAGTGAAAGTGTTTGACGCCGACGGAAAAAATGAAAAATCGCTGCCGTTGCCGTCCATCGGCACGTCGTATTCTTTTTCCGGCCGGTGGGAGAAGCCGGAGCTTTTTTATTCGTTCGCTTCCTACAACGCGGCGCAAACGATTTATCGCTACGACCTGGCCCGGAATGAGCAGGCAGTGTGGGCGCGGAACAGAGTTCCATTTGATGGATCGCAATTTGCGATCGAGCAGGTGTGGTACGAATCGAAAGACAAAACTCGCGTGCCCATGTTTTTGTTTCACAAAAAAGGAATGAAGCAGGACGGCGCGACGCCCGTGTTGCTGACGGGATACGGCGGATTCGATTCGAGCGAAACCCCTTTTTACTCGGCGTTTTATTTGTACTGGGCGGAGAGCGGCGGCATGCTGGCCGTGCCCAGTTTGCGCGGCGGCGGCGAATACGGCGAAGCGTGGCATCGCGCGGGAATGCTGGAAAAGAAGCAAAATGTCTTCGATGACTTTGAATACGCGGCGCAATGGCTGATCGACAACAAGTACACGAACGCTTCGCGGCTTTCGATTTATGGCGTAAGCAATGGCGGATTGCTGGTGGGCGCGGCGCTGACGCAAAAACCGGAGTTGTTCGAGGCGGTGGTGTGCGGTTATCCGCTTGAAGACATGCTGCGATTTCACAAGTTCATGGATGGGCCGTACTGGGTTCCCGAATACGGCAGTTCGGATAATCCGGAACAGTTCAAATATCTACGGGCGTACTCGCCTTATCAAAACGTGGAGAAGGGCAAGAAATACCCCGCGGTTTTATTTATCACGGGAGACGGCGACACGCGCGTGGCGCCGCTGCATGCGCGGAAAATGTCGGCAATGCTGCAGGCGAATACCGGCTCCGACCGGCCGATTTTATTGCTCTACGACACAAAATCGGGGCATTCCGGCGGAAGGCCGATCAATAAAATAATTGAGGAAGATACGGATATTCTGAGCTTCCTTTCGTGGCAGCTCAAGGTTCCGCAAGCGGGACAGTAAGAGAAATTACTTCGAGAGTTGATCTTCACCGAGGCGCTTCAAACGGTCGCGCAGGCGGCGCTGGAGAGGCGTTGGCGTGTTGGGATTGAAAGCCACAAGATACCAGAGCGGCTGGCTGCGGTCGCGGCTCAAATAGGTGAGCGTCGTGGCATCGGCGTTGGGATGCCGCGCAACATTTTCGCGAATTGCACCGTAAGGATGCTTCGCCAATTTGCCCAAGGTTTTGCCATTGGCGCGCGGATGTTCGCTGATCAGGCGCAACAGGTAGTAATCGGTGTCCGGCGCCTGCTTTACCAATTTTTCGAGCATCTCGGGCTTTGCGTCGGCGCTCAAGACAAGGCCGATCTTTTCATCCCAGGCGGTGTTGATGTGGTTCAGTTCGCGCGTGCGCGCGTGGATCAATTCCTCGAGCGAGCGGCGCTCTTGCTGGGCACGAGCGATTGGAAGGTCGGTACCTTCGAGCGAATCGAGAACACGCAAAAGATGTTGGCGTTCGCCAAAGACAATTTGCGAGGTGCGCGTCACTTTTCCCTTCTCTTTTTCCTTGTGCTGCACCAGATCCGAACGTCGCATGGTTTCTTTGCTCCAGCAGCCCCGTGGAATTCCGTTTCGGATACCGCGTCACGCCTGTTTTCCAGAGAGGGCTGCGCTACTGTGCTCGGCTTTCTTTGCTGGCTTCGTTGCTACAATCGCGATTATGTCCTCCCAACCAGGTGCGGTAAAGTTGCATGCGGATCGGTTGTGCCCGAAGTGCAACGTCGAATCGGCGCGAGAAAAAACTTAAATTCCGGATCGAGTGAACCGCATGTCTGCTTTTAACGAACACAAGGAAGAATTGGAGCATTACGAACAGATGTTTGGGCGCGAGCGTGGCCGCCTTGCAGTGACGCTCGACCGGTTAACGAACGCGCTCGTGCTGGTTGGACAGCACGGAGTCTATTGCACGAGCCAGCGCAACCCGACGTTGCCGGCCATGGACCTGCGGATGATCGTGCAAGAGCTGACGCATGCGAAGGAATTGCTGCAATCGGTGATGGAAGAGATGCGCCGGGCCGGCGGGGCTTCGTAGTTGCGCTTATTTGTCGGTGAGAAAGGGATTCGTGGAGCGTTCCTGGCCGATCGTGGTCGTCAATCCATGGCCCGGATGGACGATGGTTTCGTCGGGCAACGCCATCACTTTATTTACGAGCGAATCCATAATTTCGTCGAAGGAGCCGCCCCACAAATCGGTGCGACCGATGCTGCCGGCGAACAGCGTGTCACCGGCAAAGAGTTGCGGCGCGGTGAGTTGCACTTCGCCTGTGCCAGCCGGCAGGAAAAGGCAGGAACTTCCCGGCGTGTGCCCCGGCGTATGCATCACCTGCGCATGAAGATTGCCCCAATTCAGCACGTCGCCGTCGCGAATCAGTTGATGGACTTCGCCGATGGCCGGCGTCGGCACGCCCAAAAACGCGGCTTGCTCCTCCATGCCATGGTAAAGCGGCAAATCCGCGCTGTGCATCAGCACGGGCGCGCCGGTATACGAGTGAAGTTTTTGCAGCCCGCCGACATGATCGATGTGCGCGTGCGTGCAGACGATCGCTTTCACCGTCAACTTGTGGCGGCCGATCAGGTCCATAATCCGACCGATTTCGTCGCCGGGATCGAGCACCAAGGCTTGTCGCGTCACTGGATCGCCGATGATCGAGCAGTTGCATTGCAGCATGCCCACTGGCAAAGAGAGATGAATTAATCCGGCGGGGCTTGTACCGTTTTCTGAAGTTTGTCCGGCCATTCTTTTGTGAGTATACCATTGGGACGCGGCGCGATTGGCCGGCCCGCGCCTGCCGCTCTGTTAAACTAATTTCATCGCCATGGATACCGCCGCCCAAAAAGCTTCGCTGCCGACGCCATTGCTCGAAACGCATCGCGCCGACCGCGCAACGATCGGCGAATGGTTCGGTTGCGCCCTGCCGTCGGACTTTGGCGATTGGCTCGCGGAATATCGCTTTGCGCGTGAAACGGTCGCGCTTCTCGACAAAAACTATCGCGCTTATCTGTCGTTTGCGGGCGCCGACCGCGTGCGGTTTCTGAATGCGATTTTCACGAACGACATAAAAACTTTAAAAACCGGGCAAGGAATCGTCTCCCTTTTTTTGAATCCGCAAGGGCGCATTCAAGCGGAGATCGAAACGTACGCGGAAGCGGACCGAATGCTCTGTATTTCCTTTGCCGAGATTCGCGAAAAGCTCGTTCCCGCCTTGGACCACTACATCATCATGGACGACGTGACGCTGACGGATGAGTCCGCTCGACGCGGCACGTTGGCGCTCGAAGGGCCGCGCGCGGCGGAAGTCGTCAGGCACTTGACGCAGATCGATCTCGGCGCGATGGCCGAATTGGAATGGCGCGCGGGCGCGGTCGGCCCACTTCCCTGCCGAATCGTGCGCCGTTCGCCAGGCGGAAATCCGGGCGCCGAGTTCATTTGCGAACAATCGGACTTGGCGCAACTTTGGAATACATTGCGCGACGCGGCAAGAGCCGCTGGCGGCGGGCCGGTCGGCTACACGGCGCTAAACTCATTGCGGCTCGAAGCCGGCGTTCCCTGGTTCGGTTACGATTTCGGCGAAAAACAGATTCCGCACGAAGCGGGCCTCGAAAAGACGCACATTAGTTATACAAAGGGCTGCTACACCGGACAGGAGATCGTGGAACGCGTCCGCTCGCGCGGGCAGGTGAATCGCGTGCGCCGATTGTTCCGGCTTACCGCCCCGGAAATTCCGAAACCGGACGAAGCAATTTTATTTGAAAGTAAAGAGGTCGGCGCTTTGACGCGCGCGGCGTATTCTCCGGCCTTTGCATCCAATATCGCGAACGGTTACGTTCGTCGCGAACAGGGCGAACCGGGCACGCAAGTAATCATCGCTGGATCGACAGCCACCGTCGTTTCGCCACGCCCGCAAGAATAGCAATCGTTTCTTTGTTGGGCACGTTTCCACCCTGATATACAATGCCGCCACTGCGCGCGGCGAGAATTCCGCGATCAGCAACGTTCTTCCAGCTAACGGCACGACACGGAGCCCGCCGATGCCCACACTGTTCACGTCATTGCAAGCCAAGCACAGACCGTCGAAGCCTTCGCGCCGCAAGCGCGACGTCACCGCAGGCATGAAAATTTCGCCGGGACACGATAACGCGCTGGAGGCAGGCCTCGACCGGATTGCGCGCAGCCGGCCGGAAAAGTCGAAATCGCAAAAGAAGAAGGCCGGAACGGTCGCCGTCGTCGGGGCTGGGCTGGCGGGGCTCTGTGCGGCGTACCAATTGATGGAAGCCAATTTCGAAGTGGAAGTATTTGAAGCGAGAGACCGCGTTGGCGGGCGCACTCACACCTTAAAAGGGATTGTAAATAAAAAGTGCATGGATGCGGGCGCGGAACTCATCGGCGACAATCATCCGCTTTGGCTGCACTTCGCCGATAAATTCGGCGTCAAACTGACCGACGCGAAGGACTACGGAAATTCTCCCATTCGTCTCGGGAACCGGACGCTGACTTGGGACGAATCCAAGAAATTAAATCGTCGAATGGAGAAGCTCATCACCAAGCTGACGCAAGCGGCGGAAGCTATCGTCGATCCCTTTGAACCTTGGCTCAATCCCGATGCGCGCAAACTGGACTGTGTTTCGCTTGCGCACTGGATTCGCAATGCAAAGGCTCATCCGCAAGCGAAAAAAGCGCTGCAAAAAATGCTGGAGGCCGATGGCGGTGTCGTTGCAGAAAAACAAAGTCTGCTGGCCGTTTTGGCCATGATTCGCGGCGGCGGACTCGACCGTTTCTGGAACGACTCGGAACTTCATCGATGCGAGGGCGGGAGCCAAACGCTTGCGAAGGCGTTCGCCGCGAAGCTGAAAAGCAAAGGCGCGAAATTGCTTCTCGGCACACAAGTCTGCGGGCTCTCCGTCACCGAAAGCGGCGCCACCGTCTTCTACCGGCAACTCGCGAGGCCTACAGTAGGTCAAGACGCAAAACCGATTACAAAATGCCCTGCTGACGCAAAGCGCCACACTTTTGATTTTGTCGTGCTGGCGATTCCACCAACGGTCTGGAAGACGATTCCAAAGATCGAGCCAAGCCAACTGAATCGCCTGCTCGGCGGCGCGACGACTCCGCAAATGGGCGCAAACGTAAAATATCTGATGCCCTTCGACACGCGCTTTTGGGAGAATGCGGCATTGGGCCCAAATTTGACGGAGGATGGGCTCGTCGATATGACCTGGGAGACGACCGAAGCCGATCCAGAAAACGATCCGCAATATGGCATGGTGGCATTCTCTGGCGCGAAAGAGGCGGAAGCGCTTTCGAGTATGACTTCCGCCGCGCGGAAGAAGCACTACATCGAGTGTCTTGGCCCCGTTTACCGTGGCATTGAAAAAATGCTCGGCAATGCGGTCTTTGTAAATTGGCCGAAAACGCCATGGACCTTGGCTTCGTATTGCTTCCCCGCCCCGGGAGAAGTGACGAAGTGGGGGCCAGTCTACAAGGCCGGATTCCTCAATCGGCTGCATTTCGCCGGCGAACATACGTGTTACGCGTACATGGGCTATATGGAGGGCGCGCTCAGTTCAGGCTATCGAGTGGCGGCGCGCATCGCTGTGCGCAATAAAATCGGAATGTGAATGGGCAAAGAAGATTGTCTGAGGAAAAATCGCTAAAATTCGCGGCGCGGCGAGGCTTGATCCGCGCCAACGCGGCCCGCGACGATTTCGGCTTTGTGGTAGTTTTCGCCCTTTATGGCGCAGCCCGCCATGCGGCGAAGCATCGCGATTTGTCCGATGTGAGTGAGCGAGTCGGCGATCGGTCCCTGGAATAGCGCGGCGGCTGTTTCGTGCAACTCTTTGCCGGAGGCAAGGTAATCGTCGAAGTTTTTCAACGCCGCGAAAAAGCGCTTCGTTTCGTCTTCCCACGGCAAGGGTTCGGCAGCTTTCCAAACCTGATTTCCGCTTGCGATGCTGAACGCCCAATCGTAAAGATCGCCCATATGCGCAAGGATTTGCGCCGGTGTGCGGCCGTTTTCACCGCTCGAAAAACTCGCAAAAGATTCCGGCGTTCCGCGCAACGCTTTGCCGCCGCGATAGGCAACCGTCGCAAGCGTGTGGCGAAGCAGCGCAAGTTCTTCCGCGGAAATCTTTTTCAATCCTGGCATTAGAAGAGAACTCCTTCGGACGAAAGCTATTGCCTGGTGTAAACGCGCACGTAGTCGACAAGCATTTGCTGAGGAAACTGGGTCGTGGCGTCCGGAGAGCCGGGCCAATTTCCGCCGACGGCCACATTCAACAAAATAAAAAACGGATGATCGAAGACCCACGTGCCGTTCGCGGGCCACTCCGCTTTCTTGAATGTCGCGTAGTTATTTGCATCCACGTAGAACCGGACTTCCGCCGGCTCCCATTCCACCGCGTAAACGTGAAAATCGTCGGCGAAGTTCGCATTGCCCGGCAACGTCACAGTCGATGTTTCGTCCGACGTCGGCGCCGCGGAACTCGGCCCATGCAGCGAACCATGCACCATGCCGGGTTCGCGTCCGATATTTTCCATAATGTCGATTTCGCCGCTTTTCGGCCAGCCGGTCGCGGCGATGTCGTTGCCGAGCATCCAGAATGCCGGCCACATTCCCTGCCCCGCGGGAATCTTGATGCGCGCTTCAAAGCGGCCGTAGGCCTGAGCGAAGAGGTTTTGCGTTTTCAGGCGCGCCGAGGTGTACTCTCGCGCAATTCCGTCGGCGCCGGTGAACGTCTCTTTTTGCGCGGTGATCACCAGGTTGCCGTTCTTGATCTGCGCGTTCACGGCGCGATTCGTGTAGGTTTCAAGTTCCTTGTTGCCCCATCCGCCGCCGCCAAGGTCATACGTCCACTTAGTCGAATCGGGAGTGGAGCCATCGGCGCCGTTGAATTCATCGCTCCAGGCGAGCACGAATCCGGCCGTGGAAGCAATCGGCGAAGGAGCGATCACGCCGCCACGGACGCAGCGCAGCGGGAACGCAACGAGGCAGCAGATAAGAATGACCGGAAAATGTTTTAGGCTACGCAAGGTTCAATGCGCGCTTGAAGGAACCCTTTTCGTTGTCGATTTTCTTTTGCAATTGAAGAATCGCGTAGAGCACGGCTTCCGGCCGCGGCGGGCAACCCGGAACGTAAACATCAACAGGAATCACCTGGTTGCAGCCCTGCACGATCGCGTAATTGTTGAAAACGCCGCCCGATGTCGCGCACGCGCCCATCGAGATGACCCACTTCGGCTCCGGCATTTGATCGTAAAGCTGGCGAATCACCGGCGCCATTTTTTGCGAAAGGCGTCCGGCCACGATCATCAAATCCGCCTGGCGAGGAGACGGGCGAAACACTTCGGCGCCGAATCGCGCCACGTCAAACCGCGCGGCCGCCATGGACATCATTTCAATCGCGCAACAGGCCAAACCGAATCCCAGCGGCCAGATCGAACTCCGCCGCGCCCAATTCACGGCCTTGTCGAGCGTCGTGAAAATGATTCCTTCGTCTTCGAGCAGCTTGCCGAAATCTTCCGGCTTGCTCAGCGTGATGTGCTTGCCCAGGGTTGCGCTCATCGGTCCTCTCGTCTAACGCTCATATTCTGGCATATCGCCGAAACGCGCACAATCGGGTCACTCCGTCAGGCGTTGGGCAAGTCGACCGCCATGCTACGGAAAGCCCGGCGGGTTTTCTTTCACTTGGAACCGGCTCGCGAGAGGCTCGCCGGCAGAAGCTACAACGCCCCGGATTCGCCGCCCCAATCTTCCGGCTGAACGTCCGCGATCGATTGCGAAAAAGTCCAAACGTGCCCCGCGAAATCTTCCACAGTGTATTGCCGCTCACCGTACGGGTAATCGGCCGGCTCGCGAATGATACGCGCACCGCGCTTGCGCGCGCTTTCGCAATGGCGGTGAACATCTTCGACGCGCACGAGGGGAAACGCGCGATCGATGAGAGGCCTCGCTTTTCCATCGCCGCGCGGCTCGACGACGACAATCGCTCCCTCTCCCACATTCATCTGGATGCGATGATTTCCAATCGTCAACCGGACCGTGAAGCCAAACACATCGCGCAGCCACGCGGCAGCCTGGCTTACATCCGGATACGGTATCTGCGGTATTACCGTGCTCCTCGGAATGGAACGGTTCGTCAGCATCGCAACTCCTTTTACGCGCGCAGAACGACTTTTCCAAACTGCGCGCCGGATTCGAGATACGCATGCGCCGCCGCACATTCTTCGAGCGGAAAAATGCGATCGACCACCGGTTTCAATTTTCCCGCGGCTACAAGTTTAAGTACCGTCGCCAATTCATCTTTCGTGCCCATGTACGAGCCCAGAATGGAAAGCTGCTTCGCGAACAAAAACCGCAAATCGATCTTCGCGTCGAAACCGGTCGTCGCGCCGCAAGTCACAAGGCGTCCGCCGGGCGCGAGGCTCGCAAAACTTTCGTCCCACGTCGCCGTGCCAACATGTTCGAACACGACGTCCACGCCGCGCTTCCCGGTCAATTTGCGAACGGCTTCGCGAATCTTTTCCTTGTGATGATGAATCGTCTCGTCCGCGCCCCATTCCTTCGCCTTTGCCAATTTTTCTTCCGAGCCGGCCGTCGCAATCACGCGGCAACCGAACAATTTCGCAATCTGAATCGCCGCCGAGCCGACGCCGCTCCCCGCGCCGAGCACCAGCACCTGCTCTCCCGGCTGCAATTCTGCGCGGCCGATCAACATGTGCCACGCCGTTTGAAAAACAAGCGGCACCGCGGCCGCTTCTTCCCAGCCGAGTTTTTCCGGATACGGAAAGCAATTCACCTCCGGGCAGCGCACAAACTCCGCGCAGCCGCCGTCGTGGATATAACCGAGATTGCTGAACTCCCTGCACTTGTTGTCTTGGCCGGCCAAGCACGCCGCACATCTGCCGCAACTGACTCCGGGCGCGAGCAACACTTTCTGCCCGGCGCTTACGCGTTTCACTTCCGCGCCAACTTTCTCCACTTCTCCCGCGATATCGCTGCCCGGAATATGCGGCAACGGAATCGGCACGCCCGGCAATCCGCCGCGCACCCACAAATCCAAATGATTCAGCGCACACGCCTTCACCTTCACCAAAACATCCCGCGCGCCAAGTTGCGGCTCCGGCGCATCGGTATATTTCAGCACTTCCGGACCGCCGTGCTTTTCAAAGACAATCGCTTTCAACGAACCCTCCGCAGCCTGTTCCCGTTCGTGAATGTGAGTAGAGTCAATAAGACGAAAAGCCCAAAAAAGATCCAAAGGTAATTGTTCATAAACCATCCCAATCGAGGCGACAAATAAAAGAAACTTCCAAATTTCATCTTCAATTCCACTGGGTGTTCGGCGTCCGGAACAATTTGGGCCCACTTAGAAATGGTCGCCATCAAGGCCCAACCAACAACGAAGTCCGCCATGGTTATCCAAAACAAGATTCTCCAATACCATGGAAGTCCCTGCATCCAATGGAACCTGCGCCCGACACCCGTCATCGCATTCTCCTCGGCACAATTCAAACTAACATTCAAGACAAGCGGAATCCACAAGCTTGGATTGACAGCGGACGAAGCCCGCCGTAGTCTCGCTTCATGGACATCTTTGAAGAAATCGTCCGCATGCGGCGCGCGGGGCAACGCGGAGCCCTCGCCACGATTGTCCACACCAACGGCTCCATTCCCAGCTTTGAAAGCTCTCGCATGCTCGTGCGCGAAGACGGCGGAATCGTCGGCACGATTGGCGGCGGCTGCGTGGAAGCCGACGTCTGGGCCGCGGCGCGCGAAGTGATGGAACGCGAAGCGCCGCGCAAAATGATCTTCAATTTGAACAACGAAGCCAGCTTCGACAACGGCCTGATCTGCGGCGGCACGCTCGAAGTTTTCGTCGAACCGATTCTTCCGCAGCCGGTCGCTTATCTTTTTGGCGGCGGCCACGTTTCGATGGCCGTCGCAAGAGCCGCCGGCGCGGCGGGCTTCGGCATCGTCGTCATTGACGATCGCGAACAGTTCGCCAATCGCGACCGATTTCCGATGGCCGAGCAAATCTTCACGAATTTCGAATCGGCTTTCGCACAACTTCGCCCGAACGCGTCGTCTTATCTCATCATCGTCACGCGCGGCCACAAGGAAGACATGCGCGTGCTCTCCTGGGCCGTGCGCACCGACGCGCGCTACATCGGCATGATTGGCAGCAAACGAAAAGTGCTCTCGACCTACAAAGCGCTTGAAGCCGACGGTTTCAAGCCGGAAGAGTTCGACCGCGTTTTTGCGCCCATGGGCCTCGAAGTTGGCGCGCTTTCGCCGGAAGAAATCGCCGTCAGCATCACCGCGGAACTCGTTGCCGTGCGCCGCAATGCAGCCTCCGCCGCGCACAAAAAACTTCAACGCGAGCGCCAGCCGATCGCCGCTTCGCGTTAACTTTTTTTTGGGTTGCCGTTTTACCGGGTCTCGGGAACATTCAATGCTCGCCGCCATAATTCTTTCGGGCGGTGCTTCGCGCCGCATGGGCTCGCCAAAAGCTCTGCTTCCCTATCAGGGCCGCCCCTTCCTTGAGCATTTGCTCGACGTCGCCATGCATCCCAGCATCGGCGTGCGGCGCGTCGTGCTCGGCCCCGACGCCGACGCCATCTCCGCGCAGGTCTCACTGACGAAAGAGGAAATCGTAATCAATTCCGAATGGCAGCGCGGCCAGATCAGCTCGATTCAAGCGGCGATTCGCTCGCTTCCTCCGACGACAGATGGAATTCTGCTCTGCCCGGTCGATCATCCGCTCGTCAGCGCCGCGCTTGTTGGCGACCTGATCGAAGCGTTTCAAAAGAATCATCCGGCAATTGCACTGCCAATTTACGAGGGCCGCCGCGGCCACCCCGTCATTTTTGCCGCGCGTTTGTACGATGAATTGTTGAACGCGCCGGAGGACAAAGGCGCGCGCGCCGTCGTCTGGGCTCACGCCGGCGAAATCTGCGAAGTGGCCACCAATGAAGAAGGCTGCGTCCTCAATCTCAACGATCCGGAAGCGTTTTTGAAAATCTCAAATCCTTAGCGAGCCTTCAGCAGCGCTTTCAGTGCATCCGCCGCCAAAATTGCTCCGTGCCGCGTTTCTTCCGGCAATCCGCCCAGTCCCGCCGCAATCGAATCCGCGCCGATATGGCTCGCCTCTTGCCACGACATTCCGGTCATTCGTTCCGTCGTCCAGGATGCGCAAGCAATCGCCGTCGTGCAGCCTCTGCACAAAAACCGCGCTTCGAGAATTCGTCCGTCTTCCACTCTCGCCGCGAGATGCAACACGTCTCCGCAAACCGGATTCGTCACCTCCACGCGATGCGTCGCGCCCGCGAGTTCTCCCGATTGCCGCGGGTTCCGAAAATGCTCGAGCACGGCTTCAGAAAACGCCGCCATCACTTTGTCTTGGCGGGCAAATATTTTTTATCGATCGACGCGATCACCACGTAATTCGGATCCACCATCTCCGTCAAATGCAGCTTGCACACCTTCGAACAGAGCTCGTACGCATCAAGCTCCGAAAGTCCGTAATCCGCGTGAACCCAGTGAATCAGTTCGGTCACCGCGATCCGCACCGCATCGTCCACCGGCCGGTAAATTCCCGTCGTCATCAATGTCGTTTCATTTTCGAGCCGCGGCCAGTCGATCTTCTTTTTCTTCAGCACATCGATCCGCAGCCGCGCTTTCATCGGAACTTCCACCGCGCTTCCCGCCACTTCTCCGTCTCCCATCGCGGCATGTCCATCGCCAAAATAAAACAGCGCGCCCGCCACGTTCACGGGCAAATAAAGCGTATTCCCCTTGCTCACTTCCGGCGCATCCATGTTTCCGCCGAACTCCGCCGGCACGATCGAGCTGCGCGCTTCTCCATTCGCCGGCGCCACGCCAATACAACCCAAAAACGGATGCAGCGGAAAACTCACTTTGAATTTCGAATCCAAAGCCTCAAACGTCGCCGTGTTCTTTTCATGGTCGATCGGGTAGTACCAGATCTTGTCCTCAAGCGGCTTCGCTTCCAGCACCGGCGTGTAGTGCGTATTGTTCACCGCGCCAAATCCCGGTGAAAACGTCCCCACGCCCTGATTCCCGTCCACCTGCAAATCCAGAATTTTCACCACCAGTGTGTCGCCCGGCTCCGCGCCATCGATGAAAAAAGGTCCCGTCAGCGGATTGTCGCCCTTCACCATCGCCATCGTATCGCCCGGCTTTTGCAGCGCATTGCCAAAGCAATCGAGCGAATTTGCGTCCAAAATATTTCCGGGCTTCAGATGCGCCACCGGCGCGGCAGGACCAAAGACGAATTTCACGTTTTCGCCGGTCGCATGGAATTTCACGACGTCGGCCTTTTCATCCGCCGGCGATTGCGCGGAAAGCGGCGCGGCACAGACCAGCAACAGTATTCCCAATCTCCAGTTCATGGAATTCCTTTCGGCAAATTATTCAGATGGAAAGTGCAACATACGCCGGGGCGCGGCGTCAAACGGCGCTGAGCCTCTCCGTCGCTCACGCGTCGCAATGCCTGGCGGAAATTTCCGCCGCTTCGCGCGACTCGCGGGTTTTGGGCGGCATTCGGAGCCGCGCTTCGCGAACGAATTTTGAAAATCGCAATGCCAGCTCTTGAATGCGCTTCGCTTGCTTCCGCTCGATCGCTTCCACGGGAATGAGTTGGGAACCAACGCCAATCGCCATCGCACCCGCCACAATAAAAGCTTCCGCGTTCTGCTGGTTCACGCCGCCGGCCGCCACAATCGATATTTGCGGCAACGACCGCGTCAGCGCGCGAATGTACGCTTCTCCTCCCACCTGGGCGCAAGGAAACACTTTCACGAAGTCCGCGCCAGACCGCCACGCCGTCACCACTTCCGTCGGCGTCAGCGCTCCCGGTATCGCCACCACGTCGTGCTTCGCCGCAAAGTCCACGATGTCGCAGTCGAACCCCGGCGCCGTTATAAAGTGTGCGCCCGCCTCCACGCATTTTTTCGCCGTGTCCACGTCCAACACCGTCCCCGCGCCGACCACCATCTTCGAATGATGCGTCACCAGGTGCTCGATGACGCCCATCGCGCCAGGCACCGTCATCGTAATCTCCACAATCGGAATGCCGCCGCTCGCAACGGCCTCCACCGCAAAGTGGGCATCGTCCGCCGTCGAAACGCGAATTGCCGGAATGATTCCGATCTCGCAAATAACCGCCGCTATTTCGCTTCTCGTCATAACCTGGGCCTCCGCTAAACCTCAAATAGCGCTCGCGCCCGCGCTCACATCTCTTCGCCTTCCACATCCGGCAACGAATCGCCCTCGCGCGCAATCCACACATACAGTGTCGGCAGCAGAAAGATACTCAAAAGCAGCGCGCCGACCAACCCGCCCACGATCACAATTGCAAAAGGCCGCTGCGAGTCCGACCCGATACCGTGCGACAGCGCCGCGGGCAGCAGACCCAGCATCGCCACCAACATGGTCATCATAATCGGGCGCAGACGCAAAACCGCGCCTTCGATGGCTGCGTCTTCAATGGTGTAGCCCCGCGCGCGCAACTGATTGATGTATTCAAGCAGGATGACGCCGGTCTGCACCGAGACGCCAAACAACGCAAGAAATCCCACGCCGGACGACACGCTCAGATGCGTACCGGTGACGAATAAGGCCAGCAAGCCGCCGATCGGGGCAATGGCAACGTTGGCAAGAATCAGCGCGGCCCATTTCGCGGAGGCAAACATGGTGTAGAGAATGACAAAAATTACGATGATTGTAACGGGCACGACGATTGCCAGCCGGCGTTGCGAGCGTTTTTGGCTTTCGTATTCGCCGGCCCAATCGATGTGGTACCCGGTGGGCAGCTTCACGCCGGCCGCGACCGAGCGCATCGCTTCCTCGACGGCGCCACCGAGATCGCGGCCCCGTACGCTGTACTTAATGGCTACATAGCGCGAGTTTCCTTCTCGGTACACTTCGGAGGCGCCGTCTTGAACCGACACGGCCGCCAGTTGCGCCAAGGAAACCCTTTCGCCGGTCGGAGCAAGGATGCGGATGGTTTCGATGGCTTCTTTCGTTTCGCGGTAGGGCGCTTGATAGCGGACGACGAGATCGAAGCGCCGTTCGCCTTGCAGCACTTGTGTGACGGCTTTGCCGCCGACGGCCGTTTCCACCGCGTCCTGAACGTCCGCGACATTGATGCCGTAACGCGCGGCGGCCCGGCGATCCACCGTGACGTTCAAATTCGGCTGGCCGAGGATGCGAAACAACCCCACGTCTTCGACGCCTTGAATTTTGTGAAGTATGTTCACGATTTCATCGCCCTTTTCTTCAAGCGTGTGCAGATCGTCGCCGTAGAGCTTGATGGCGAGTTCGCCTTTCACGCCGCTGACCGCTTCTTCCATATTGTCTTCGATGGGCTGCGAAAAATTCCACAGGATGCCGGGGGTTTTACTCAGCTCGCGGTCCATTGCAGAAATCAATTCGTCTTTGCGGGAATGAAAAACGGCGCGCCACTCTTCTTTTGGTTTCAAGTCAACGAAATACTCCGTGTTGAAAAATCCGGTTGCGTCGGTGCCGTCGTCCGGACGGCCTATCTGGCTGATAACCTGCGTGACTTCCGGAAACGAAGCGAGTGTCAGACGCGCCTGGTTCGCTACGCGAAGCGATTCGCTTGGCCCCGTGCTGGGAGCCAACGTGCCGCGCACCCACACCGCGCCTTCATCCAGGTGCGGAAGAAACTCGGATCCGATGACGCCGCTGCCAATCAGGAAGGCGGAAAGAAGAAATGCCGCAAGGCCCGCGCCAATCGTGACCGAACGGCGCTCGACTGCCCAGCGAACCGCGCCACGATATCTCGTGCGGAGAAACTGCATCACCGGATTGCGCCATTCACGAACTCCGCCGCCGAATTGCAGCTGCGCCAGCACCGGTGCAATCAAGATCGAGAAAAGAAGCGCGCCGAGAAGGGCGAACGTAACGGTCCAGGCCATGGGCTTGAACAGGCGGCCCTCGACGCTTTGCAAAGTGAAAATCGGCAGGTACGCGGAAATGATGATCGCTCGAGCATAAAAAACCGGACGGAGGACTTCGCCAACCGCTCCCCGGATGCGCTCGCCAGGGGACTTTTCGCCGGGCAGGCTAAAGTGCCGCATGATGTTTTCGATGATGACGACAGTGCCGTCGACCACCATGCCGAAATCGAGCGCACCGAGGGAAAGAAGATTCGCCGGAATTTTATTGAGGTCGAGGCAAATGGAGGCGAAAAGGAGTGAGAACGGGATCGTCAACGCGACAATAATTGCCCCGCGAACGTTTCCAAGAAAGAAAAACAAAATCACCGAAACCAGCAAGACCCCTTCCGTCAGATTGTGAAGAACCGTGTGCGTCGTCAGGTGCAGCAGACTGCTGCGATCCAGAAATGGAACGATTTTCACACCGGGCGGAAGAATTTCGTCATTTAGCTGCTTCACCTTTTCGTGGATACCGGCCAGAGCCTCGTCCGCATTGGCGCCTTTTCGCAGAAGCACGATGCCTTCAACGACGTCGCCGTCGTCCAGTACGACGCCGTCCGCGCGGCGGATGGCCTTCCCGATTTGGCCGAGGCGAATCTTGGGCCCTTGCGTGACAGTTGCAATGTCCTTGATGCGCAGCGGCGTGCCGCCCTTGGAACTTACAACCGTGTCCTCGATGTCCTGCACCGAATTAAATAAGCCCACGGCCCGAACGTTGATCTGCTGCAGTCCCTCCTCCACAAAGCTGCCACCGGCATTCACGTTATTGTTGGCAAGCTGTTGCTCGATCGTGCCGATACTTAGGCTGTGCGAAACGATCTGGTTCGGATCAACACGAACCTGGTACTCCCGTGTCGTGCCGCCAAAGCTCGACACGTCCACAACATCGGTTACGGACTTGAGCTGCTTTTCCAGCGTCCAATCCTGAATGGCTTTCAATTCCATCAGGTCGTACTTCGGATTGGTGCTCGTGAGTGTGTACCAATAAATCTGGCCCACCGGACTCCAGTCCGTTCCCATTTGCGGCTGCAAGCCGTTCGGAAGCGTAATCTGCGAGAGCCTCTCGAGGACTTTTTGCCGGTTCCAGTCATTTTGTGACGCGTCATCGAAGACCAGCATTACGCTGGACAGGCCAAATAACGAAACCGAACGAAGATGCGCCAGGTGCGGGATGCCGTTCATCTGCACTTCAATGGGAATCGTAACCTGTTGCTCGACTTCCTCTGCCGCCCGCCCCGGCCATTGCGTGATGATAGAAACGTAGTTGTTTGCCACGTCCGGGTAGGCTTCCACCGGCAGACTCCGGAACGCGATCGCTCCCCACACCAGCAAAAGCAGCGCAACGGCCAAAACAATGAAGCGACTCTTCAAAGCAAAATTGATCAGGCCATTCAGCATCGCGGAGCCTCTATATCGGTGCGGTAAAGATTCATCTACTGCTCCGTCGTGTTTTGCAAAACCAGCGCGTTGGCAACCACGCGGTCGCCAGCGGAGAGCCCCGTCAACACTTCCTGCATTCCGTTCGGCAACATGTCTCCGCGCGTCACCTGCATGCGCTTAAACTTCTTCCCGCCCAACGGCAAGTACACCCAATCCTGATCGTGCAGATGCAATATCGCCGTCGCCGGCACTTGCACTCGCATCTCTTGCTTCTTTCCATAGAATGTCGCCGTCACGAACATTCCCGGCCTCATTACGCCCGGATTGTTCACTTCCACCCTCACTTTCGCCGTTCGCAAATTCGGATCCAGCACCGGACCAATGTTCCCGATCACTCCCGTGAATAATTTGTCCGGATACGCATTCAACCGTATCTCCGCTTTCTCTCCGACTTTCACGCTGCTCAAATCGCTTTCCAGCACGTCACACAAAACCCAAACCCGGCTCAAATCCGAAATCGTGAACGGATTCGGCGCGCCCAGTCCGGCAATGCCCGCCGCGTTCGTCACTTGTTGATCCGTAATCACGCCGGAAACCGGTGCGTGAATTTCCACCGTCGCCGATGGATGGCCGAGATCTCCTCCCAGCACCCGCACTCGCTCTTTCGTGTTCTCCACGTCCACTTTTGCTTTTGCGTCCGCGTCTTCCGCCACTTGCAGGTCGTTCAGCGAAATCGCTCCCTTGTCGTACAGCAACTTCGCGCGTTCCAATTGCGTTCGCGTCAATTGCTCGTCGGCCACCGCTTTTCGGAAATCGGAAAATGCGGCCGAAAGGTCCGCGCTTTGCACTTGCAGCAGCAGTTGTCCTTTTTTCACCGTGTCGCCCAGCCGCGCGGAAATCGCCACCACCCGTCCCGTTGCCAGCGAGACCACCGGCACGCTTCGCGAAACGTCCGGCGCAATCGTTCCCGTAACTTTCAGCTGCCGCGCCGCCAGGTGCCGCTCCGCCGCCACCACGGCAAACTGTTCCGGCTTCTCCACTTCAAACACGTTGCGGTCTTCCACCTTTTCGATTTTCGCCGGAGGCGGCGCCTCCGCTTTTGGATCGCTCGTTCCGCCGCAAGCGCCCATTCCATAGCAGGCCGCAACGCAGCACAGCGACACGCACGCTTTCCATTTCATGGAAGTACCTCTCGCCCTACCGCAAGATTCAACTGATTTGCCGCATCGAGATAAGTTCCAATCAAATTCAAATAGTTCAGCTCGATGTTCCGGTAATCGGCCTGCGCGTTCAGAAAATCGAGCAGCGACGCCGCGCCGTGCTCGTACGAAAAAGCGATCGTGTCTCGCACGCCCACCGCCTGCTGCAAATACCGTTCCTTGTACGGCCGCAGCAAAATCTGCGCACCCGTCACCGCCGCGTACGCCGAATCCACGTCGCTGAACACTTGCGCCTTCGCCGCCTCCAACACCCTTTCATTCCGTTCGATGTCGATCTGCGTCCGCGCCTTCTCTCCCTGATTTCGGTCGAAAATTCGCAACGGGATGTTCACGCTGAAGCCCACGTACTGGTCAATCGGCGGATTTCGGCCCACGTCGAATCCAAACGTCGGATCGGTCGATCCATTGGCCACCGCCAGTTTGTGATCCGTCTTCGCCTTTTCCACCGATTCCACCGCCGCCTTCAAATCCGGCCGTCCTTCCATCGCCAGTTGCCGCACTTCCTCCAGCGGCGCGATCTCGTTTGAAAATTCATACGGCCCGGTCACATCGAACTGTTCCACCGCCGTTCGATCGTTCAGAAAAGCCAGCAGTTGAATTTTCGCCGTTCGAAGGCTCACCTCCGCCGTCTGCAAATCCGATTCATACTGCACGCGTTGCAGCTCCAGCCGGTCCAAATCCACACGCGCAATCGCTCCGGCTTCAAACCGGTCCCGGTTCACGCCGAGCACCTTGTCGTAATACGTCAAATTCTCGCGTGCCAGCTTCACCACCGCTTTCTGCCGTAGCGCCTGCACGAACGCCATTCGCAAATTGAACAGGAGATTCCGCTTCAAATCGGCGGTGGAAGATTCCGTGATCAGCGTCGCGTCTTTCGCGCTCTCCGTCCGCAATTCCCTTTTGTGATCGCGCTCGTGCAAATAATTCAACGTCGCCACGGAAAGCAAACTTCCAAACGTACTGTGCGGCGGTCCGCCGGCAAAGGGATTCACCTGATCGGCCGTCACGCCCAGCGTCGGATTCGGCCGCAGGTGTGCCGTAATCTCCGCGGCGCGCGATTCGTCAATCGACAGAAGGCCCGCCCGCAGACTCGGATTCGCCGCCTCAAACTTCGCGCGAACCTCCTGCCACGTCATCGCCTGCTGCGCGGCAAGAGCTCCCGGCCACGCACAAACAAAAAAGATTCCCGCGCTTACGCGCGCCTTCCACGTCCCCATTGCGTCCACCTCGCGACCCAACCCTTCCTCAACTTCGCGCACTGGCCAAGCACACGTCGGCAACTCACAACTTCTTTGAATAGTCGGTTATGCTCCTGTTCGCGGCGCTCCGGGTTCCGTCAAAACTCGTGCGCTCGCAAGAAGCTCGATGATTAGACCTGGGGAACAGCAACAGCGTGTCACGGCGATCGTCCGAAACACGACCATCGATATAGTAAGCCAACTTCTTTTTATCGCAAGCCCAACATCTCGATTCGCGGTTCATCGCTTCGATTCGCCGCACAATGATATTCTTTTCCCGTGATGGCTCGCCGTTCCGTCAGGCCAACCCTGCGTATCGTTTCCCTTGCGCCCAACGCTTCATCCATTCTGTGCGCGCTCGGTGCGCGTTCCTCGCTCGTCGGCGTCACTCGCTGGTGCCCCGATGTCGCACCCGTAAATCACCTGCCCCGCTTCGGCGATTGCTGGAAGCTCGAATCCATCCCGAAAATCCTCAATCTCAAGCCCGGCCTTGTGATCGGCTCCGTCCCCTTCAAAACGGAAACGCTCGGCGAACTTCTCAAAAATCCCGTCCGCTTTCTCGCCCTCAATCCGCGCAGCCTCGCCGAAATTGAATCCGACATTCGCGTCTTAGCCGGACTTGTCGGCCGCAAAGCTGCCGCGAAACGCGTCATCCAGACCATGCGGCGATCCTTCGCAAAGATCCGTTCCGCCGCAAGCCACAAACACAAATTGCGCGTCTATTGCGAAGCCTGGCCCAATCCGCGCATCTCTTCCCCGCCCTGGGTCTCGGAACTCGTTCGCATCGCCGGCGGAGAAATGATCGTTCCCGCCGGCCAAAAAATATCCGACGAACAAATCGCGGAAGCAAATCCCGACGTAATCGTTCTCGCCTGGGCCGCCACCGGAGACCGCGCGAAGCCCGCCAAAACCTACGCGATCGAAAAGTGGCGCGACGTCGCGGCCATCCGCAACCGCCGCGTCTTCGTCATTCGCGATGAGCTTCTCAACACGCCCGCTCCGATTCTCACACAAGGCGCCCGCGAACTCGCCCGGCTCTTCTCGGCGTGCCGCCGCGAATCGCGGAGCCGCGCGTGAGAACCGTCGTCGCCGCCGTCATCGAACGCGCCGACCGCCGCATTCTCATCGGCCAGCGCCGCCGAACGGACTCTTCGCCCTTAAAATGGGAATTTCCCGGCGGAAAAATGGAAAAGGGTGAAAGCGCTGAAGACGCCTTGGCCCGCGAACTGCGCGAAGAACTCCGCGCCACCATCACGAAATCCGCCGAACTCGGCCGCGTGCAACACAAGTACGCCGACCGCGACGAACAATTCGAAATCCGTTTCTTCGCCGCCGCCATCGTCAACGACGCAGTGGAACCCATCACGTTCGAACAAATCGCCTGGGTACTTCCAAAGGAACTGGCCCAATACGATTTCCTCGCCGCCAATCGCCATCTCATCGCCCAGCTCGCCACCGGCCGCATCAAACCCGCCGAACTTCTCGATTCCCTGTAACGTACGCTTCAGCGTGCGCGCCTTCTCTCGACTCCCTGTAACGTACGCTTAAGCGTGCGCGCCTTCTCGATACGCCGTAACCTGCGCTTCAGCGTGCGCGCCTTCTCTCGATTCCCTGTAACGTACGCTTCAGCGTGCGCGCCTTCTCTCGATTCCCCGTAACGTACGCTTCAGCGTGCGCGCCTTCTCGATACGCCGTAACCTACGCTTCAGCGTGCCGTGTCGCCCCGCAGCCGCCGTCTCACCTCGCGCCACACCAAAACAAAAAGGGGTGACCGCAGCCACCCCTTTTTCTCGATTTCTTATTTCAATTTTCCGTTTGCTACGAAACGACCGGATTCCACTTCTCCGGATCGATCCCCAGCTCGGTAATCGCCTTCTGCACCGCCGACGCTTCGATCTTTCCATCGAGCGCCAGTTCATGCAGCGTCGCCAGCGCAATAAACTTCGCGTCCACCTCAAAGAAATCGCGCAACGACGCGCGCCCTTCGCTGCGGCCAAAGCCGTCCGTGCCGAGCGTCGCCATCCGCCGCGGCATCCATTTGCTGATCATGTTCGGCAGCGTCTTCAGATAATCCGTCGCGGCCACGATCACGCCCGGCGCGTCGCCAACGCATTGCGTCACGTACGGCACGCGCGCTTTTTCCGTCGGATGCAGCCGGTTCCAGCGTTCCACCTCAATTCCATCCGTGTACAGCGCCTTGTAACTCGTCACACTCCACACATCCGCCGCCACGCCGAACTTCTGCTCCAGAATCTCCTGCGCGTGCAGCGTTTCATTCAAAATCGCGCCGCTTCCAAAAAGCTGCGCGCGCAATTTCGCTTTCTTGTTCGAAGCGGCGCGGAACTTGTACATCCCTTTCAAAATCCCTTCGCGCGCTCCCGCCGGCATCACCGGCATCACGTACGGCTCGTTCATCACCGTGATGTAATAAAAAATGTTCTCGCCGTCTTTGTACATGCGCTTGATGCCGTCCTGCAAAATCACGGCAATTTCGTACGCATACGCCGGGTCGTACGCACGCAGATTCGGCACCGGCAGCGCCAGAATGTGGCTGTTCCCGTCCTGGTGTTGCAATCCTTCGCCGGAAAGCGTCGTGCGTCCGCTCGTTCCGCCCAGCATGAATCCGCGCGTCCGCATGTCCGCCGCCGCCCACACAAAATCGCCAATCCGCTGGAACCCAAACATCGAGTAATAAATAAAAAACGGAATCGTATTGATTCCGTTCGTCGCGTACGCCGATCCCGCCGCGATAAACGACGCCATCGATCCCGCTTCCGTAATGCCTTCTTCCAGGATCTGCCCGTCCTTCGCTTCCTTGTAATACAGCAGCGTGTTCACGTCCACCGGCTCGTATTTCTGTCCGACGCTCGAATAGATTCCCACCGTGCGGAACAGCGATTCCATGCCGAACGTCCGCGCCTCGTCCGGCACGATCGGCACCACCAGCTTTCCAATCTCCGGATCCTTCAGCATTTTCCGCAGCATGCCCACGAACGCCATCGTCGTCGATACTTCGCGCCCTTCGCTGCCTTCGTAAAACTCCTTGAACAACTCCTCGTTGTCCGTCGTAATCGGCTTCGACCGCACCGCGCGAGCCGGCGTGTATCCGCCCAGCGTTTCGCGCCGCGCCCGCAAATACTCAATCTCCGGGCTGTCTTCCGCCGGCCGGTAAAACGGCACCTCAATGCAATCCTGATCGTTCAGCGGAATTCCAAATCGCGACCGGAACTCCTTCAACTCTTCCTCATTCAGTTTTTTCTGCTGGTGCGTGACGTTCTTTCCTTCGCCCGCTTCGCCCAATCCATAGCCCTTGATCGTCCGCGCCAGAATCACCGTCGGCCCGCCCTTGTGCTCCACCGCCGCCTTGTACGCCGCATACACCTTGCGCGGATCGTGCCCGCCCAGCCGCAAACGCCGCAGCGCCTCATCCGGCAGCGGTTCAACCAGTTTCAACAAACGTTCATCGTGGCCAAAAAAATGTTCGCGAACGTACGCGCCGGAGGAAACCACCAGCTTCTGATACTCGCCGTCCACCAGCTCGCCCATCCGCTTGACGAGCAGGCCTTCCGTGTCGCGCTCCAGAATCGGATCCCACTCGCTGCCCCACAGCACCTTGATGACATTCCATCTCGCGCCGCGGAACGCCGACTCCAATTCCTGAATAATCTGTCCGTTGCCGCGCACCGGCCCGTCCAGCCGCTGCAAATTGCAATTGATGACAAAAATCAGATTGTCGAGCTTTTCGCGCGAGGCCAGCGTGATCGCTCCCAGCGATTCCGGCTCATCCGTTTCGCCGTCGCCGAGGAACGCCCACACCTTCGCGTCCGTCGCCGGCTTCATCCCGCGATTTTCCAGATACCGCTGGAACCGCGCCTGATATATCGCCATCAGCGGGCTCAAGCCCATCGACACCGTCGGAAATTCCCAGAAGTCCGGCATCAGCCACGGATGCGGATAAGAAGAAAGCCCGCCGCCCGGCTTCAATTCGCGCCGGAAATTTTCCAGCTTCTCCTTGCTCAGCCGCCCTTCCATGAACGCGCGCGCATACATTCCCGGCGCCGCGTGTCCCTGGAAATAAATCGTGTCGCCTTCAAACGACTCCGTCCTTCCGCGCCAGAAATGGTTGAACCCGATTTCATAGAGCGTCGCCGCCGAAGCAAACGTCGAAATGTGCCCGCCGATGTTGTGCTCTTCGCGATTCGCGCGCACCACCATCGCCAGCGCGTTCCACCGGATCAAAGACTTGATCCGCCGCTCCAATTCCTGATCGCCCGGGAACAGCGGCTCCAGCCGCAGCGGAATCGTGTTCGTGTACGGCGTGTTCGCCGTAAACGGCAGATCGATTCCATTCACCGTCGCATGCGCCCGCAATCTTTCCAGA
>DATGEI010000047.1:0-2996 GCA_035310365.1 Candidatus Acidiferrum sp. | reverse complement strand
TACATGAAGCCCGGCGAGAAACGCCGTGCGAAGGAAGCGCTTTCGCGGAAGCGTTTGCGCAAAAAGCAGCGGCGCGAACAGGAGTAATCCTGTTCGTACCGCGGCTCGGCGCCGCCTCCGTGATTCAGGCCCCGGTCAGGTAAAGACGTTTGGGTGAAGTTCGCACTTCCGTGCCCGCAGGCTCATGGGACCCCAGCCCGGTTTCCTACGGCGACAGGTATCCCGGAATCAGCATGCCGAACGAGCAAGACTGTGCGCGTCCCCGGACCGAGGCAGGTCAAGGGGGAAGCCACAGATGGAATTTCATGACAGGGTTCTGAAGTGTGCGGAGTGCGGCGGCGAGTTTGTATTTACGTCCGGGGAACAGATGTTTTTCGCGGACAAAGGTTTCAAGAACGAACCGAAGCGATGTAAAGGCTGCAAAGCAAAGCGAGCGGAAGGCGGCGGTGGCGGCGGCAACGGCGGGCAGATGAGGTCGGAAACGAAGACGACCTGTTCGCAATGCGGCAAGGAAACGACCGTTCCCTTCCGGCCGACGCAAGGGCGCCCGGTGTTTTGCAGGGAGTGCTTCCAGCAGCGGCGAGCGTTGGGAGCGGCGTAAGCAGTAACTTTCCGACGAAGATTGGCGAATCGACAGCAAAGTCCCGGCAAAGGGCGGCGTATTTTCTGAAATAAGCTGGCCGTGAAGTAAAGTGTCAATTTGAGGCTGTCCGGCGTATGATACCCCGCGAAGTCCCCAGTTAAGCCAAACGACCCGGAGGGCCACCCCATGGCTCACCGCTTTACCATCGGTGTCGAAGAAGAATTCCAAATCATTGACCCTGCCACGTGCGAATTGCGTTCGCACGTGATGCAACTGGTGTCGGAAGCTTCGCCTTCCATCGTGGACCAGGTGAAGCACGAGATGCACCAGTCGATCGTGGAGACGGGGACGAATATTTGCGAAAACGTGGCCGAGCTGCGGATTGAAATGCACCGCACGCGCGGTGAATTGGTGGCGGCGGCGGAGCGGGCGGGATTGCAAGTGGCCGCGGCGGGGACGCATCCGATTTCGAGCTGGATCGATCAGGTGATTTCGCCGGGCGAACGTTACCAGCACATTGTGGAAGAGCTGCAGCAACTGGCGCGGTCGCTCTTGATTTTCGGCATGCATATTCACGTGGCCATGCCGGACAAGCAGACAACGATCGACATGATGAACATGGTGCGGTATTTCGTGCCGCATCTGCTGGCGCTTTCGACGAGTTCGCCATTCTGGATGGGACGCAACACGGGATTGAAGTCGTTTCGCACGACGGTTTTCCGGCGGTTTCCGCGAACGGGAATTCCGGAGCAATTCGAATCGTGGAGCGCGTACGAAAATTTTGTGAATTTGCTCGTCAAGTTGAATTGCATCGACACAGGAAAAAAGATCTGGTGGGATGTGCGGCCGCATCCGATGTTTGGCACGCTGGAATTCCGGATGTGCGACGTGACGACAAAAGTGGAAGAGGCCGTGGCGATTGCGGCGTTGACGCAGGCGCTGGTCGTGAAGCTGCACCGGCTCTACAAGAGCAACCAGAGCTGGCGGATTTACCGCCGGGCGCTGATTGAAGAAAACAAATGGCGCGCGGCGCGGTATGGAATCGAAGGCAAGATGATCGATTTGGGCAAGGAAGAAGAAGTGCCGCTGCGCTCGCTCATTCCGGAATTGCTGGAGCTGGTGGACGACGTGGTGGACGATTTGGGAAGCCGAAGCGCGGTGGAATACGTGAACACGATTCTGCTGGAAGGCACGAGCGCCGAGCGGCAGATGCGCGTGTACGAACAGACGGGAGATTTGAAGGCGGTGGTGCGGCACATCGTGGCGGAAACAAAAGGCGCGGTGACGGAACCGAGGCAAGCCTCGGCGCGCGCGGTGAATTGAACTTTCCGCAAGAAACCGTTGCCGAATATTCCTCGGGAGCAAAGCAATGAAAAAAGTGGGTCTGCTGTGCGGCAGGGAGCACGCGTTTCCACCGGCGTTTATCGCTCGCGTGAACGAAGTCGGAAAAAAAGACGGCGTGACGGCGGAGTTCGTGAAATTGGGCGGAACGAAACTGAATGAGCCGCCCGAGTACAGCGTGATCGTGGACCGGATTTCGCACGAAGTGGAATATTACCGCGGCTATTTGAAGCACGCGGCGCTGCAAGGAACGTACGTCATCAACAATCCTTTCTGGTGGACGGCGGACGACAAATATTTCAATTATTCCGTGGCGGATAAATTGGGCGTGGCGATTCCGAAAACGGTGCTGCTGCCGCAAAAGGGGTATCCGAGCAATGTGGACATCACCGCCGAATCGCTGCACAACCTGAAGTATCCGATCGATTGGGACGACTTGCTCGATTACGTGGGGCGACCGGCGATTTTGAAACCGTTTTCGGGCGGCGGATGGAAGCACGTCTACAAGGTGAACAACAAAGAAGAATTGTGGGCGGCGTACGACCAGACGTCGCCCGTTTGCATGACGCTGCAGGAATTCGTCGACTTCGACAAATATGTGCGGTGCTTTACGTTTGGAAAGATGGACATTGTGCCGGTGCATTACGATCCGAAGGAACGGAAATATCTGGTCGAGCACGATTATTTGTCGTCGGCGATGACGCAGCGCGTGGTGAAGGACGCGCAGACGATCAATCAGGCGCTCGGCTACGAGATGAATACGATCGAGTTCGCGATCAAGGGCGACGTGCCGTACGCGATCGATTTCTTGAATCCAGCGCCGGATTTTGAACGCGACCGAATCACGTCCTATTACTTTGAGATGGTTTTGGACAAAATGTCGCGGCTGGTGATTGACCGCGCGCTGCACGGAGCGCCGTCAAATCCGTGGCCGCGGTGGGAAGAGATGCTCGGCATTGGCGCGGCGGGCGGATTTGCGGGCACGCCAAAGGCCGCGGCGAAAGCGGCGGTTGCGCCGGACACGAAGGGATAATGAGCAGCAGAACCTCACCGATTTCGAGCGCAAAAGATC
>DATGEI010000046.1:0-198804 GCA_035310365.1 Candidatus Acidiferrum sp. | reverse complement strand
TGGATGAAGTGAAGGCGCTGGCGGCGTGGATGACGTGGAAGACGGCGGTCGTGAATGTACCGTTCGGCGGCGCAAAGGGCGGCATCATTTGCGATCCGAAACGCATGTCAAAAGCGGAATTGGAGCGGATGACGCGGCGGTATGCGAGCGAAATTCTGCCCGTGATCGGGCCGGATCAGGATATTCCGGCGCCGGACGTGTACACGGATTCGCAAACGATGGCGTGGATCATGGACACGTACTCGATGATGGTCGGACACACCGTGCCGGGCGTGGTGACGGGAAAGCCGATTGCGATTGGCGGCTCGCAAGGACGAGCGGAAGCGACGGCGCGCGGATTGGTGTACGTGGTGGAAGAGGCGTGCAAGCTGAAGAAAATTCCCTTGCGCGGCGCGACGGTGGCGATTCAGGGATTTGGCAATGCGGGCGCGACGGCGGCGCGATTGCTCGCGGAGAAAAAAGCGAAGATTATTGCGCTGAGCGATACGCGCGGCGGCGTCACGAATACGCGCGGGATCGATCCGATCAAAGCGATTCGTTACAAAGAGCGGTCGGGCACCGTTGTGGGAATGCCGGGAGCGGCGCGCATTTCCAACGACGATTTGCTGACGATGAAGTGCGACATTTTGGTGCCGGCGGCGCTCGAGAATGTGATCACGCTGAACAACGCGGAAGCGATCAAGGCGCGCATCGTGGCGGAAGCGGCCAACGGGCCGACGACGCCGCATGCGGACGAAATTCTGGCGCGGCGCGGAATTACCGTGTTGCCGGACATTTTGGCGAACTCCGGCGGCGTGACGGTGAGTTATTTCGAGTGGGTGCAGAATCAAGAAGGTCTGTTGTGGGATTCGGACGAAGTAAATCAACGGCTGCAGAAGATCATGGTCCGCGCGTTCAATGAAATGGTGGAAACCATGCGCAAGCACCATGTGCCGCCGCGCGCGGGCGCGATGATTCTGGCGGTGGGACGCGTGGCGGAAGCGACGCTTGTGCGCGGCCTTTTTCCCTGAGACGGAATTTCGACGCGCAAGCGCTGAGGGCAAATCAACATGAAACTTGAAACGAAGTGGCGCCGGTTTGGCGCGATGCTGGCGGCATTGGTGTTGTCGTGCTTTGGCGCGAATTTGTCGATTGCCCAGTCACCAAACGCAAAGAGCGGCGAGACGGCGGCGCTGAACGGCGATCGAATGGGCGAACTGCAGCTTGCGGCTGCACGAAAAAACCCGCTGCAACTGCGGCAATTCCTGAAAAAAATGCCGAAGGGCGCCGATTTGCATTATCACTTGAGCGGCGGCGTGTACGCAGAGTCGTTTATAAGGGCGGCGGTGGAAGATGGATTGTGCGTGGACACGAAGAAGCTGGCGTTTACGGAATGCGCGGCGGATGGAGCCGACAAAACGATCGTGCCGTCGAGCGAAGCCTACAAGAATCAATCGCTCTACGACCAGCTGATTGATTCGTTTTCGATGCGGAGTTTTGTGCCATACGCCGGCGTTTCCGGGCACGACCATTTTTTCGATACGTTCGCAAAATTCGGCGGCACGAATCCTTCGCACAAGGCGGAGTGGGTGGACGAGGCCGCGGCGCGGGCGGCGGCACAAAACGAACAATACATGGAGTTGATGGAGACGCCGGACTTTTCAATCGCGGCGAAGGCGGCGAGTGAAGTTCGATGGAACGATGATTTTGCCTCTCTCCGAGACGGATTGCTGGCGCACGGATTGAAAGAAAATGTGGCAGAAGCGACGGCGCATTTGGATGGAATCGAAAAAAAGCGGCGCGAGATCGAACACTGCGGTGAAGCGAACCCCGCGGACGCCTGCAAAGTGGATGTGCGATTCATTTACCAGATTTTGCGCGGACTTCCGAAAGAGATTGTGTTTGCCCAGACGGTGCTGGGGTTTGAAGCGGCAACGGCCGATCCGGAGCGCGTGGTTGGACTGAATTTCGTGATGCCGGAAGACGGCTACATTTCGATGCGGGATTACGCGCTGCAGATGAAGATGGTGAAATTTCTGCACGGAGTTTATCCCAAGGTGCACATCACGCTGCACGCGGGCGAGTTGGCCTACGGAATGGTGACGCCGGAAGGTTTGTGTTGCCACATCCGGTTGGCCGTGGAGGCGGGCGCGGAGCGAATCGGGCATGGCGTGGACGTGATGTATGAAGACCGTCCGCGCGAGCTATTGAAGGAGATGGCGGCGAAACACGTGATGGTCGAGATCAATCTATCGAGCAACGATCTGATTCTCGGCGTGAGCGGAACGCATCACCCGTTGCCGATGTATCGGATGTTTGGCGTGCCGGTGGCGCTTGCGACGGACGATGAAGGCGTGTCGCGCATCGATTTGACGAATGAATATGTGCGCGCGGTGGAAACGTACGGACTCAAGTACGGCGAATTGAAGAAAATGGTTCGAACGGGATTAGAGCATGCGTTTTTGCCGGGGAAAAGTTTGTGGACGAGGCAAGACGATTTTTCGCGCGCCACATCCGAATGTGCCAAAGATAAATTGGGGAGCGAAAAGCCCACGAAAGTATGCCGCGAATTTTTGCAGGCGAACGAAAAAGCGCAACAACAATGGGAGCTCGAGAGGCGATTCCGCGCATTTGAAGCGGAGTTTTAGTTTCGTTCGGAGAATTGCACCGCGATTCGACAACGACTCTCCGGTTTGGCCGCGTTTCCAATCGAAAACTTAGAAAGTTTTTCTTGCGCGGCGACAAGCGTGCGCGTACATTCGCAAGTGCCGGTGCGTTTTCCCGCGAATCGGGAAGCGTGACCGGCAATTTTCTTCGCGGAACGAGGCAAGAACGAACGATGAGCACGAACGGACATGCAACACCCCCGATTCTGCTGACCATCGCCGGATTCGATCCGAGCTGCGGCGCGGGAACGATGGCGGATTTGAAGACGTTCGCGGCGCACGGTTGTTACGGCGTGGCGGCAATCACTTCGATGACGGTACAGAACACCCAGGCGGTGGAGGCGGTGCACAACACGCCGAGCGCGGAGCTTCGCGAACAGCTGGACGTGCTGGCAAGAGATTGCGACATTGCGGCGGTGAAAATCGGCATGCTGGGAAATCGCGGAAATGCCGTCGTCGTGGGCGAATTTCTGGACGCGCACAAGTTCGCGCATGTCGTGCACGATCCGGTGATGAAGTCTTCAAGCGGCACTGAATTGCTGGATGCGGGCGGAGTGAAGTATGTGGCGGCGGAATTATTGAAGCGGTCGAGCGTGATCACGCCAAACGTGCCCGAGGCCGCGATATTGGCCGGCATGGAAATTAAAGACGTTGCGGCGATGGAAGCCGCCGCGCGAAAAATTGTGGAGATGGGCGCGAAAGCCGTGATCGTGAAGGGCGGGCACATGGATCGCGCGGTGGACGTGATTTTCGACGGCAATGAACTTGTGCAACTGGGCGGCGACCGGGTCAAGACCGACCAGACGCACGGAACCGGATGCACGTTTGCTTCGGCGTTGGCGGCGCAGCTCGCGGCGGGCCGCAGCCTGGTGGAAGCGGCGACGCTGGCAAAAGCATACGTTACGAAGGCGATTGAAAAGAGCTACGCCATTGGAAAAGGCAGAATTCCGCTCGATCATTTCTACAGGCTGAAAATCGAACCTCTGACACGCGGTACGCACGAGCTGCCGCATCATGGAATGCATCCGGCGGCGGAACCCGCGGCGCACTAGCATAAAATCGAAAAATACAAAGTTGCACTAGCGCTTGAAGACGATTTTTCCGGCGACGATGGTGGCCATCGGCGCGCCCTTGAACGTGCGGCCGTCGAACGGCGAGTTACGGGATTTGCTGGGCGAATCGTTGACGTTGTACTTCCATTCGTGCGCGGCCGAAAAAAGTGTGACGTCGGCGGGTTCGCCGGCGGCGAGCCGGCGTTGCTTGCCGAGGACCTTTGCGGGGCCAGTGGTGAAGAGCTCGACCATGCGCATGAGCGAAATTTTTCCCGTGTGAACGAGTTGCTCGAGCGTGAGCGCAATCGCCGTTTCAAAACCAAGAATGCCGAACGGGGCGCGATCGAATTCGACGTCCTTGAGAGCCGGTTCGTGCGGCGCGTGATCGGTGGCGATGGCGTCGACGGCGCCGTCGGCGAGGCCCGCAATCAGCGCTTCGCGATCTTCGCGGGAAGCGAGCGGTGGATTCATTTTAAAGCGCGAATCGTACTGAACGTCTTCGTCGATCAAAGTGAAATGGTGCGGAGTGACTTCGCAGGTGACACGCAAACCGCGGGATTTTGCCCAACGAACTTGATCGAGCGAAGCCTTTGCCGAAAGATGCGCGACGTGAAGGCGGCCGCCGGTGAGTTCCGCGATTTGCACATCTCGCGCAACACAAACGGATTCCGCCGCCGCGGGCATTCCGCGCAGGCCGAGCCGAGTGGACGTGACGCCTTCGCGCATGACGGCTCCCGCCGCAAGCGAAACATCTTCCGAATGTTCGATGACGGGCAAATCGAGCGAAGCGCAGTAGTCCATCACCTGGCGTGCGAGCTTGGCGGTCGCGATCGGTTTTCCGTCGTCGCTGACGGCGACAATGCCCGCTTCTTTCATGGCGGCAATTTCCGCGATGGCTTCGCCTTTGCTTTCCACGCTGGCCGCGCCGATGGGCCACACGCGCGTTGCACCGACGCTGCGTGCTTTGTCCAGGATGAAGCGCGTGATCGACGCGTTGTCGTGAACCGGTTTCGTATTCGGCATGCAGCAGACGGCGGTGAAGCCGCCGCGCGCGGCGGATTTCGTGCCGGTTTCGATCGTTTCGGAAGATTCCTGGCCGGGCTCGCGCAGGTGAACGTGCATGTCAATGAAGCCCGGCGCGACGATGAGGCCGCTGGCGTCGAGGACTTGCGCGCCTTTGAGTGAAGAAAATTTTCCCGGCGCACCGACTTCCTTGATGACTTCGCCGTCAAGCAAAACGTCCATGGCCGCGTCGGTTTTAGACGCCGGATCGAGAACGCGGCCGTTTTGTATCAAGAGCATGCTAAGAGTCCTTCTTTACCGGAACTTTGTCCGTGGCGCGCCGATTGTGCGCGACGGGTTGCTCGATGGCCGGATGCGAGCCGTCTTCCGCGGCACCGGTGACGAGCAAATACAAAATCGCCATGCGCACGGCAACGCCGTTCGTGACTTGCTCGAGCACGCAGGACTGCGGTCCGTCGGCAACTTCCGGCGTGATTTCGATGCCGCGATTGATGGGGCCGGGATGGAGGACGATTGCGTCGGGCTTTGCGAGGCGCAATCGCGCGGCGTTGAGCTGGTAGCCGAGAATGTAATCGTTCGGCGAAAGCGACGGTTCGTTCATGCGTTCGGTTTGCACGCGGAGCATGATGATGACGTCGGCGCCTTCAAGGGCTTCGTCGATGCGGTAGACGCAACGAATCGGAGTGCCCGGCGCAATTTTCTCGAGCTCGCGCGGAACCCACATGGACGGGCCGCAGAGCGTGAAGCGGCAGCCGAATTTTCCGAGCAGGTGAATGTTGGAGCGGGCGACGCGGCTGTGTTGAATGTCGCCGAGAATCGTCACGTTCAAATTGTTGATGGCGCCTTTGCGGTCGCGAATGGTCAGCGCGTCGAGCAGCCCCTGCGAAGGGTGCTCGTGCGTGCCGTCGCCGGCGTTGACGACGGGAATATCGAGATGGCGCGCGACGTAATTCGGCGCGCCGGAGGCGGAATGGCGCATCACGAAGCAATCGGGCTTCATTGCGTTTAGGTTGAACGCGGTGTCGAGGAGCGTTTCGCCTTTTTTCAAGCTGGAGGCTTCGGCTTGCAAATTCATGGTGTCCGCGCCGAGCCGGGAAGCGGCGGTGCCGAAGCTGATGCGTGTGCGCGTGGAATTTTCAAAAAACGCGAGCGCGATGGTCTTGCCGCGAAGCGTCGCCAGTTTTTTCAGCGGATGGCGCTGGATTTCCTGAAACGGTTTGCTTTGATCGAGAAGAAAAGTAAGTTCGTCAGCGGAGAGCGGTTCAAGCGCCAAGAGATCGCGGAAGCGGGGCGTCACATTTGTTCCGGCAAAAACCTCAATTGAAACTCCAAACTATTCCTTGCGGTCCACGAGCATGACGCGTTCTTCATTGTCAATTTCGCGGAGCCGAACTTCCACAATTTCCGTGTCGCTGGTCTGCACGTTGCGCCCGACGTATTGCGCCTCAATCGGCATTTCGCGGTGGCCGCGGTCGATCAGCACGCAAAGAGAAACGCGCTTCGGGCGGCCGAGGTCGAACAGGCCATTCATGGCGGCGCGAATGGTGCGGCCGGTGTAAAGCACATCGTCGACGAGGACGAGGTCCATGCCGTCGACGCCGAACTTGATGTCGGAAGATTGCAAGACGGCTTGCGGCGCGACTTTGGAAAGATCATCGCGATACAAGGTGATATCCAGAATACCGACCGGCACATCGACGCCATCGATGCCGCGCATGGCTTGCGCGATGCGCTGCGCCAGGGGCACGCCGCGGCGGCGGATGCCAATGAGCGCCAGGTGCTTTGTGCCGCCGCTTTTTTCCACAATTTCGTGCGCGACGCGCTGCAGGGTACGGTCGATTTCGGCCGCGGACATGATCTGACCTTTTTCAACGATTGGCATATTGCTGGGGATTTTAACACAAGCGACGGCGCTTGGCGGCGTGCGGGGAGTCATCGTACAGAAATAATTTGGCCGATAGGGACGTGATAAACTTTCGCCCTTCTGAGCGGGGAGAACGCAAATGATGCGACGGGCGGGACTGGTTTTGGCGGCGATGGCGTTGGGATTCAGCTCGACGGCAAGCGCGCAGATGGCGCCGAAGGCCGCACCCATTGCGGCCGAAAAGATGGCCAAACCATCGACCATGGCCAGGCCGGCTGCCTCTGCCGCACGGCCCAAACTCGTCGTGATGATTGTGGTGGACCAGATGAGGGCGGACTACATCGAGAAATTTCGCGGGCAATGGACGAGCGGATTGAAACGGCTCGTGGAACAGAGCGCGTGGTTCCGCGAAGCGGCGTATCCGTATGCGGCGACGGAAACGTGCGTGGGCCACGCGACGATTTCCACCGGCGCGCTGCCGGCGATAAGCGGGATGGTGGCAAACGCGTGGTGGGACCGCGAGTCGCAAAAAATGACGAATTGCACGGCGGACCCGAAGGCGAAAAATTCCGGCTATGCGGGCGCTGCGCCGAAGGGCGGAGACAGCGTGTGGCAGCTTCGCGTGCCGGCGTTTGCGGACGAGTTGCGATTTCAAGGCGGGGCGGCCACGCGCGTGGTCACTTTTTCGCTGAAAGCGCGGGCGTCGATCATGCTTGGCGGGCATAAGGCGGATGCGGCGACATGGTTCGAAGGCGACGGCTGGGTGACTTCGAACGTGTATGGAACGCTGCCGTTCATCGAGGCTTACGCGAAAGCGCACCCGGTCAAGGCAGACTATGGAAAGACCTGGGCGCTTTCGTTGCCGCGGAGTGCGTATCTGTACGAGGAGAAAGCGCTGGGCGCCTCTGCGCCGAGCGGCTGGGATCTGACTTTTCCCCATCCGCTGCGCGGGAAAAGCGGCGGCAGCGAAGCGGATGAATCATTTTATGGACAGTGGGCGACGAGCCCGTTTGCGGATTCTTATTTGACGCAGCTGGCCGAGACGGCCATTGATCAGCTGGGATTGGGAAAAGGTGGCGGGACGGACTATTTGGGCGTGAGCTATTCCTCGACCGACTATGTTGGCCATGCCTTCGGACCGCAAAGTTGGGAAGTGCAGGACATGTACGTGCGGTTGGACAAAGACCTGGGAGAATTGCTGAAGCATTTGGATGAAAAGGTCGGCGCAGGAAACTACGTCTTGGCATTGAGCGCGGACCATGGCGTGGTGCCGACGCCGGAGAGCATGGCCCAAACGGGCGTGGACGCGGGCGACCTGCACATTCCCGATGTGCAGCAGAAAATCGAAGACGCGCTCAAATCGTTTGGATATACTTCGCCGGCGGTGGCGCGCATTGCGAGTGCAGACGTGTACTTTGCGCCGGGAATTTACGACAAGTTGAAAATGGAGCCGACGGCTTTGAGCGCAGTGCTGGCCGCGATCCGAGGCGTGCCCGGCGTGGCGGACGTCTATCGCGCGGAACAATTGACGGATCGGCCCGCGACGAACAGTCCGATTCGAAATGCCGAAGCAAACAGTTTTTTTCCGGCCCGAAGCGGAGACTTGGTGATCGTGCCGAAGCCTTATTGGCTGGGGGTTTCGAGTCCTGCGGGCAAAGCGCGCGATTACGGCACGGGCCACGGAACGCCGTATTATTACGATCAACGCGTGCCGATTCTCCTGATGGGCTGGGGAATTCAGAAGGGCGAATACTTCGGCGCGGTCACGCCGGCGGACATTGCGCCGACGCTCGCGGCACTTTGCGGAATCACGCTTTCGACGCACGACGGACGCGTCTTGAGCGAAGCGCTGGAGAAAAATCCTCCCGTCGCGAAGCCTGCCACCGCCCACTGATGCCTTCTTTGCCGGCGAAAGACGTTCGTCCGGCCTCGCTTCGTGCTATTCTCTTGGTGAAGTGAATCCTGCCGACGCCGTACCACGCGGCCAATCACCGGCCGATGTCGACCTCAGCGTAAGCGTTGGAACGCTACGCTTACGAAATCCCATTCTTGCCGCCAGCGGAACCTTTGGATACGGGCTGGAGTTCGCCCATTTGGTGAACCTCGAGGCGTTGGGAGGTTTTGTTACAAAAGGCCTTTCGAGGGAGCCAATTGAGGGGGCCCCGGCACCAAGGGTCTGCGAGACCGCTTCGGGAATGTTGAACGCGGTTGGGCTACAAAATGTCGGTGTACGAACCTTTATTTCCGAAAAACTCCCGGTACTGCGCAAAATAGATACGGCGGTCGTCGTGAATGTCTTCGGCTACACCTTGGAGGACTACGTCGAGGTCATCCGAGTCCTGGAGGGCGAAGAGGGGCTGGCGGCGTACGAATTGAACATATCCTGCCCAAACGTGAAGAAGGGCGGGATGCAGTTCGGGAGCGACCCTAGCATGGCAGCGGAGGTGGTGGCAGCAGCGCGAAAGGCGGCCGGCAAGAGACCGCTCTGGGTAAAGCTCTCGCCGCTTGTTACAGACATTGGACTTATTGCGCGCGCCGTGGTGGACGCGGGAGCCGATGCCTTGACGGTGGCGAACACCTTTCCGGCGATGAGCGTGGACTTCCGGACTCGAAAGTCGAGGCTCGGGAACAAGACCGGAGGCCTTTCCGGCCCGGCGATCAAACCGATCACTTTGCGGTTGGTATGGGAAACGTTTCGTGCGGTAAAGGCACCAATTCTTGGGCTCGGTGGCGTCGAGACGGCTTCCGACGTGCTTGAATATATGGCTGTCGGTGCGACTTGTGTACAGGTAGGGACGGCCAGTTTTACTGACCCTCGGGCCAGTGAGAGGCTAGTTCGGGAGCTACCGAAGGCATTTTTCGAAGCTAAAGTGTTTACTGTGAATGAGATACGTGGAAAGTTTGATGCAGAAAACGGTTGACATAACGACTCATTGATGCTACACTTTTCTGGAAGTTTGTAGCAGAAAAACAACACTATGAAAAAACCACTGTTCATGATTTGGGCTGCAGTTCGCTGGGTGCCACTGATGTTCCTCATCGCACCGGCAATGGAAGCCCCACTGGTTGCGCACTTGAGCGAGCCAGCCAAGCCGATCAAGACTTGGGTGGGCAACGCCAGCTGGTATGGGCCGGGCTTTGACGGAAAGAAGACGGCGAACGGCGAAAAGTTTGATTCCGAGGCACTGACTGCCGCGCACCCGAACCTGCCTTTCGGTTCGGTGGTTCGAGTTGTGAATCCGCGGAACGGCAAATTTGAACTGGTACGAATCAATGACCGCGGTCCCTATCAAGAAGGACGCGAAATTGATGTATCCTACCGCGTAGCCCGGAAGATCGGGTTGATTCATGCCGGCGTGAACCAGGTTCGCCTGGAACTGCTGGACGTACCGAGCAAACACTGACCCCGGCCGTTGAGGGGTCACGAAAACCGTGCCCTTCGACGCCCATCCACGAAGCAGCCTGATTGTCGCACTGGATTTTGATTCGCTGTCGTCTGCCGTGAAGTTTGCGAAGCAGGTGGCGGATCTGGTGGGCCTTTTCAAGATCGGCAATCAATTGTTCACGGCCGCGGGCCCCGCCGGCGTGAAAGAGATTGCGGCGCTCGGTCCCGGCATTTTCCTCGACTTAAAATTCCACGACATTCCGAACACGGTGGCGGGCGCTGTCTTGTCCGCGGCCGCCATGAACGGCGTGCAACTTGTGAATGTGCACGCGCTTGGCGGCAGCGCGATGTTGAAAGCGGCGGCGCAGGCCATCAGCGCGGGCGTGCCGCTGGGCATGGACCGGCCACGATTGCTGGCCGTCACGATTTTGACGAGCATGGATCATAAGACCATGCGCGAAGTGGGCATTTCGGGCGTGCCAAAGACCAGCGTGACGAAACTGGCAAAACTGGCGAAGAAGTGCGGCGTGGACGGCGTGGTGGCTTCGGTGCAAGAAGCAAAAGCGATTCGCAAGGTTTGCGGACGCGACTTTCTGATTGTGACGCCGGGCGTGAGGTCGAAGGGCAACGACCTGAACGGAAAGAAAGACGATCAGTCTCGGACGGCAACGCCGACGGAAGCCATTCGCGCCGGAGCGGATTACGTTGTGGTTGGCCGGCCAATTCTGGCCGCGGATGATCCGCGAGCGGCGGCGCAATCCATTGTGGATGAAATTGGCGCGGCCAAGTAATTTGTAGATTTACGCCGAAGGAAATCCAAGCGCTTACGCGGCCGAATTTGCCTATCCTCTGCGCGTGCCGTAGCATCTTCGTTCGCGCAAAAAATGAGTTCTCCCCTGAAACACATCATTGTCGGAACCGCCGGTCACATCGATCACGGCAAGTCGTCGCTCGTTCAAGCGCTGACCGGGACGAATCCGGACCGGCTCGAAGAAGAAAAGCGGCGCGGCATCACGATCGATCTGGGATTCGCATTCCTCGATGAACCCGGCGTGCGCTTTGGTTTTGTCGATGTGCCCGGGCACGAAAAATTCGTGAGCAATATGCTGGCCGGCGCGGCGGGAATCGACCTGGTGATTCTGGTCGTCGCCGCGGACGAATCGATCAAGCCGCAGACGCGCGAACATTTTGAAATTTGCCGATTGCTGGGCGTGAAGCGAGGAATTATCGCGCTGACGAAATGCGATGTGACGGATGCCGACACGCTGGCACTGGCGAAAATGGATGTGCAGGACTACGTTCGCGGGTCCTTTCTCGAACAGGCGCCGATTGTGGCGGTGAGCGCGAAAAGTGGCGCGGGGCTTGCGGAATTGAAGGCTGCGCTGGTGCGCGAAGGCAATCTCGTTGCCGGCAAAGATTCGGCAGGACTGTTTCGCTTGCCGATCGACCGCGCCTTTTCCATTAAGGGATTTGGGACGGTTGTGACGGGGACGCTGGTCGAGGGAACCGTTGCTGCCGGCGAGGAAGTGGAATTGTTGCCGGAGAAGCTGCGGCTCCGCGTGCGTGGCGTGCAATCGGGCGGCAAAGCCACGGAACGGGCTGCCGCAGGACAACGGACGGCGGTGAATCTTGCGGGAATCGAGCACACGGCGGTGAAACGCGGGATGGTGCTGGCGGCGCCGGGACGATTTCGTGCAACGCATCGTGTGGATGCGCGGCTGGAGTTGCTGGGTGACGCGCCACGATTGAAGCAGCGCGCAAAAGTTCATTTTCATTGCGGGACAGTGGAGACGATTGCGGAAGTGCGGATTCACGGAGCAGACGAGCTCGGCGGTGGCGGCAGCGCGTTCGCAAATCTTCGGCTGCAAGAGCCGGCGGTGATTTTGCCCGGCGATCGTTTTATAGTCAGGCAATTTTCTCCGGTTGTGACGATTGGCGGCGGCATCGTGCTGGACAATTTGGCGCGGCGGCCGGCCGCAAAAGACACGGGGCGAGTTCCATTTCTCGAGACGCTCGAAAAGGGAGATCAACGGGAGAGATTGCACGCAATGGCGGTTCGTGCGCTCTTCGGCCTGAGCCACGAAGAGATTGCCGCGCGCACGGGCTGGACGGATGAGGTCATCCGCGCCGTGACAAAAAAAGAAGAGGAAAGCGGGAGGCTTCGCGCTGTCGGCCAATCGCCGCTTCTGCTGGTCGGTCAAGAATCGTTCGCCGCGCTGCAGCAAAAAATCACGGCGACGCTGGAGGCATTTCACAAAGCAAATCCCTTGAGCGGCGGGATTGCGCGTGAGGACTTGCGCGCAAAATCCGGGCGGCGTTTGAAACCGGAAATATTCCGTGCGGCGCTTGAGCAATTGGCGAAAGAGCAAAAGCTGGTTCTGCAAGGCGAAACGGTGAAGCGCGCCGGCGCGGAAGTAACGCTTCTGCCCGAGGAGCAGCGCGCACGCGATCAGATTGAAAATGCGTTCGCAAAAGCCGGGCTTACGGTTCCGCCGGTAAAGGAAGTGCTCGCGCAACTTGCGGTGGAAGCAAAGCGGTCGGAGAAGTTATTGCAAATGCTCTTGAAAGACAAGAAGTTGGTGCGCGTTTCCGCGGAACTGATTTTCCATGCGAATGCGTTACAGGAGATGCGGCAAAAGGTGGCCGGCCACAAAAAGGCGAAGAGCGAGCGAATATCGGTTGCGACCTTCAAGGAACTGACGGGTATTTCACGAAAGTACGCCATTCCCCTGCTCGAATACCTGGACAGGGAGCGGGTAACACGCCGGGCCGGAGATGAGCGTGTTATACTGTGATTTCACGCAATTGCACCGCGTGCGGAATAGATGACGGCGTGAACAAGTCTGGTAGTGAGGGGCAGGAGGCATTATGGAATTTCCAATCCACTGGCTGATTATTCTGGTGGTTGTACTGGTTTTGTTCGGCGGGCGCAAAATACCCGAGCTGATGCGGGGCTTAGGCGAAGGTGTGCGCGGGTTTAAGGAAGGCATGTCCGGCAACAATCAGCAATCGCAAGCCACGCCGCCCCCCGCCGCGCCAGCGCAGGCGGCAACAACGGAAAAGCCGGCGGAAGAGAAGAAATCGTAAGTCCTTTCGCGAATCACTGACGCAAAAGGCTGAAAATGTCTTGAAGAAGGCGCTCCGAACGGGGCGCCTTTTTTGTTTGCGAAACGATGTTGAAAACAGCCAGGCGGTTTTCAATCTCGCTGAACCTGCACTTCAGGCCAGTAGCCCCGCGCGAAACTTTGCGGGCAAACTGGGGTTAAACAGGTCAGCCCGGTAAGAAATCAAAATGAGGTCGAGGAGAGAAACGATGAAATTCACGTTCGCGAAGTGGACGGCAGTGCCCGTATTGGCGTTGATGGTTGGTGGTGTGGCGTTGGCGCAAGATCCTGCGGCCAGCGGAACATCGGCCACACAAACGCCAGCTGCCAAACCCGCCGATCCCACAATCGCCCAGCGCAAGGAAAATCAACAGGATCGCATTGCCAATGGAATTAAGAGCGGCCAGCTGACGGCCGGAGAAACTTCCAAGCTGGAAACGAAAGAAGCGGCAGTGAACGGCGAAATCAAGGCCGATCGCGCCGCGAACGGCGGCAAACTGACGGCCGCGGAAAAGCAGCAAGTGAACCGGCAGCAGAATCAGTTGTCTAAACAGATTTATCAGGACAAGCACAACGCCAATACCGCGCAATACGGAAACAACAAAGTCGGACAGCGCCGCGAAAATCAGCAGGACCGCATCGCGCAGGGCGTCAAGAGCGGCCAGTTGACGGCCGGCGAAACCGCGAAGCTGGAAAATCAGCAAAAGGGAATCAACCAGCAGGTTGCGGCGGATCGCGCGGCCAACGGCGGAAAATTGACGGCCGGCGAAAAGGCGCAAGTGAATAAAGAACAGAACAACGCTTCGAAGAACATTTATAACAAGAAGCACAACGCGCGCACGCAAGGCGGCGCCGCTCCAAAAAAGTAAACCGGCAAGACAATCCAATCGTTTTGGGAAGCGCCCTCTAAATGGGCGCTTCTTTTTTGTGTCGAAAACTATTCTTCGGTCCAGCCGAGCGAAGCGAGCGCGGCGCACAAGCGCGCGAGGGGAAGGCCGACAACGTTGTAATAGCAGCCTTCAATGCGGGGAATGTAGCGGCCGGCGCGTCCTTGAATGGCGTACGCGCCGGCTTTATCGAATGGTTCGCCGCTCGAGAGGTAGCGGACGATTTCGTCTTTATCCAAAGCGCCGAAGTGGACCTGTGTCGTTTCCAGAAATTCGCGCCGCTCGGCATCGGGCAGGCGAATGAGCGCGACGCCGGTGATGACAGAGTGCGTGCGCCCGGCCAATTTTTCCAGCATCTGGCGGGCGTCGTCGGTGGTGCGAGGCTTGCCCATCACCGTTCCTTCGAGCATCACGACCGTATCGGCGGCGATCACGATTGCCGGACCGACGGCGCGCGCGGCGGCAAGTTCGGCTTTCGCCGCCGCGAGCCGCTGCACCATTTCTTTGGCCGATTCGCCGGGAACAGGCGTTTCGTCCACGGCGGAAGACAAGACTGTGAATTGCAAACCTGCAGAATGGAGAATTTCCGCGCGGCGCGGCGAAGCGGAGGCGAGAATGAGCTTCATCAAATCACCGCCGAGGCCAGAATACTACAGAACAGATTCGCCGAAGAGAGAGGCTGCGAACAAGGCGGTTCAGAGCACGACGGACTCTTGGTATTCGCCGAAGACGCGGCGCAAGGCGTCCGAGATTTCGCCGACGGTTGCATACGCTTCGACGGCGGCGAGAATCGCGGGCAAAAGATTTTCCGTTGTGGCGGCGCGGCGGGCAAGTTCAGCCAGGGTCGATTCGGTTTTCGCCGCATCGCGTTTGCCGCGAAGCGCATGAAGCCGTGCCACCTGGCTGCGCTCGATTTCCTCGTTGACGCGCAAGAGCGGAATCGCGCGCTCCTCGGCGGCGGCGAATTCGTTCACGCCCACAACGATTTGTTCCTTGGATTCGACGGCGCGCTGAAAATCGTACGCGGCCTTTTGAATTTCGCCCTGCACAAAGCCGGCCTCGATGGCGTGCAACATTCCGCCGAGCGCGTCGATTTTTTCGATGTATGCCTTCGCGCCGGATTCGATCTCGGTGGTCAGGCGCTCGATGGCGTAAGAGCCCGCGACGGGATCGATCGTGTTCGCGACTCCGGTTTCGTGCGCGATGATCTGCTGGGTGCGAAGCGCGATCAGCGCGGCGTCTTCCGTGGGCAACGCCAGCGCTTCGTCCATCGAATTGGTGTGCAGCGATTGGCAGCCGCCGAGCACGGCGGCCAGCGCTTGCATGGCGACGCGAACGATGTTGTTTTCCGGCTGCTGCGCGGTGAGAGAAGAGCCCGCCGTCTGCGCATGAAAACGCAGAAGCAGCGAACGCGAATCTTTCGCGTGAAAGCGTTCCGCCATGATGCGCGCCCAGAGGCGGCGCGCGGCGCGGAACTTTGCAATTTCTTCGAGAAGGTCGTTGTGCGCGTTGAAGAAAAAGGAAAGCTGCGGCGCAAATTCGTCCACCGCGAGCCCCGCGTTCAGCGCAGCCTGGACGTACGCGATGCCGTCGGCAAGCGTAAACGCGACTTCCTGCACCGCCGTCGAGCCGGCCTCGCGAATGTGATAACCGGAAATGGAAATGGTGTTCCAGCGCGGAAGGTTGTCTTTGCACCACGCAAAGATGTCCGTCACGATGCGCATCGCCGGGCGCACGGGATAAATGTACGTGCCGCGCGCGATGTATTCCTTGAGAATGTCGTTTTGCACCGTGCCGGAAAGCTTCGAAAGATTCGCGCCCTGTTTTTTCGCCACTGCGACGTAGAGACACAGAAGAATCGCCGCGGTCGCATTGATCGTCATCGAAGTGGAAACGGTGTCGAGCGGAATGCCGTCGAAAAGTGTCTGCATGTCTTCGAGCGAATCGATGGCGACGCCGACCTTTCCCACTTCGCCCACGGCCAGCGGCGCGTCGGAATCCATGCCAATCTGCGTGGGCAGATCGAACGCGACGGAAAGGCCGGCTTGCCCTTTGCCGAGAAGATACCGGTAACGCTGGTTCGATTCGGCGGCGGAGCCGAAGCCGGCGTATTGCCGCATTGTCCACAATCGGCCGCGGTACATGGTGGGATAAATGCCGCGCGTGTACGGAGATTCTCCAGGGTATCCGATGAATTCTTCCGGCGCGTGCGAACGGGTTTCCGATGGCCCGTATAAGCGCGCAACGGGAATTCCGGACAAAGTTGTAAAGCGAGCTTTGCGGTCGCGTGCGGGCGGCTTTGCGTGGTCGGTCATCGTCAGGAGGAGTGCACTCTGCGGGCGTTGCGAAACGAGGTAAAAGAAAACGCCGTCATCAAAATGGCAAGAAGCGCGGACGTGCCGACCAGCCAATGAGCGGCGTCCATGCTCCACGCGCGAAGGGCGTTCTGCGCCCAAAACAACGCAAACACCGCGAAGAGCGCCCCCACCAGTTCGTGGAAAAGCTGTTTTAAGGCAAGCCAGAAGCGGCGAAATCCTTTTCGACGAGGCGGTTGCGGCGAGACGGTTTGTGCGACGGCAGCCATAGAGACATCTTAGCGCACGTGGCGAAACTGTACGAAAGGGCTGTGAATCGTTTGGAGACAACGCCAACACACGCGCTTGTATCCAACAGAAGTGAGTCCTAGAATGGGCTCTGTGGTACTAGGGAGCCAGCCTTGCAACTCGACGATCACCTGAAAAACTTGCTTCGCGAACTGGGACACGCGATCAACGATACGGTGTCCGAGTCCGACCGCATCACCGGAGCGATAGCCGGAGTGCGCGCACACGGGTACGACATCGTGCTGAAACTGGACGCGACGATTGGCCTGGCGAAGCGCGACGCGGATGGCAAGGAAACCAGCCTCACCACGCTCGACAAAAGATTTTTGGAATCGTTGCGCATCCAGGTAGATCAGGAGTCGTTGCAGGAAGCGGAAGTGGAACGCAAAGCGGTGGCGCGGTTAGCAATGACGCCACAAGACGTGCGATTTTTGAAATCATTGCGAATTGCCACGGATGACATGGAATGAAACGGTTTCAACATTTCGGCGTGAAGCACGCGATTGCCGTTGCCGTGCTTGCCGGTTTGAGCTGCGGCGCTGCCCACGCGCAGGATCCGGTCGTGGTCGGCACGGCCGCCGCGATTGCAATCCAAACGATCAAGCCGAAAAAACAGTCGCCCTATCCGAAGTTTGAAGGCACGGTAATGAATTCGAACAGCGTGCTGATCACCGTCCGGTCCAAGCAAAACGAGATGGCGGTGAAGACATTTACATTGACGCCGGAAGCCAGCACAAAAATGCAGAAGATTATCGATAAGGGCGGCTATCAATACGGCGATAAAGTGACCGTTTTCTACGACCCGTCGACGGATAAAGCGATCAAGGTCACAGGCAAGGCCTCCAAACCAATTTAGTCCCGCGGTTCCCCACGTTTCACCCGCCCGCAGTGAAATCTCATATCGATCCCGATCCCGCCAAAGCTGTTCTTGGTTTGTTACCGATTGTGCTGCTCAGTGCGGCCTTCCGCCGGACGATGAAGACGACGGGTGAGACGACCCCGCAGACGCCGAGCTCGAAGGCGATCCGCCTGACCACGTGCGTGTGGAGCCGCTCGAGCTTCCCGATGAGCTCCCGCCCCATCGCGACCCGCCATTTGTTCCTGCCGACCCGCCAGTGCGCTCGCCCGATGCGGAGGGGCGAGGAACCGGCGGCATCGCCGAAGTTCGGGCGGAAGGAGGAAGCGAGCTGCGCGTCGTGGTGGCCGATCCGCGCGTGCCAGAAGTTTCGTTGCCGCGCCGTAAATCGGATGTGCTGGCACCCGCGCGGCCCGTTGGCATCTCGCGCCCGCTTGTGTTTGCCTCGGTTCGATTTCCCACGCCGCCGCGTTGTGTTCCGTCCGTTGATGTTGACGAGGTTGAGGCCGAATTCACGAACCGGTGCTCGGCGGGGTCAAACACGATCCCGGATTCGCGCGTGGACGCTGCAATGGCGACGCCGCTGGACGACCCGCCGCCCGCCATCGTCCGTACCACGCGAGCCGGAGGCGCGGCAGTGGATGTTTCGATTGGCAAGGAATCGCGCGACGAGTTCTTGAAGCTCTTCCACTTTTCGCCGTCGGCCAGTTGCACTCGATCCAGCACGCCGCGTTGCGAAACCGGGAAAATTCCTTCGCTCAAATTTGTGGGCGTTTTGCCGCGCTCATCCAAAGGATGCGCCGGCACAAGTCCGACTTGCGAGCCATTGCGCACCCATGTCGCCGTTACGGCCCTCCACGCAGTCGTTCGTGCATGCGCAAAGCTTCCCGTACGCGTGTGCGGAAACGAACCGGTCGGCGTCCAAACCCAGCCGAGACCTGGTTGAAATAGCCAACTGCCGTAGTGGTAGGGCAGCCAGCCCCACGGTTGGCCTCCGACAAAGACCCAATTGCCGAACGCGGGATCGAAAAACCAATGTCCGAATTGAAAAGGATTCCAGCCGAAGGAAACTCCGTACGGCCTCCAGCAATATCCGAAGCCATTTACGGAGTACCAGCCTCCAAACGTGTAAAGGTCGCCGAAGCCGGACGTGTAGTCATAAACACCGGAATACTGCTGCGAAGCGGTAAGCGCCGCCTGGCCCGACGCGATTCTTCCGGAGACCCACTGGTCAAAATCGTCGGAGTTTGCCGCATTCTCAACCGAAATCGCCGACGTGTCCGAAGCCTTCATCGAGAGCGATTGGCCCTTGGAGAGAGGCGTCGTTTTGTCTTTGGTCAGAACGGAGACATGACCCTGCAACACTTGCACGTCGCTGCCGTCGTCATAGTTGTTCAGGCGAAAATACCCTTTGCCGGACGCTTCCACGCTGAAGTCGCCGCCCGTCACGCTGAAGTAATCGCCGTGTTCCGGGCGAACGTAGAACGACGCGGAACCCTGCCGAACAATGAGCCGCGTCGTAAACGAGCCGTCTTCGAGCGACAGATCGTAAAACTCCAGAACCGTGTTCTCCGCGAGAAAGGCGATATTGCCGCTTTCAAATTCGACCTCGGCGCGGCCATTGTCGGTGGCCAGCGCGTCGCCCTGATGGACGGGAAGGTTGAGCGAAGCCAGCTCCCACTGATTGTCTGGCGATTGCAACGGGTCACCATTGACGTTGTGGGCGATTCGCACGTCGCCTTGCACCAAACTGAGGCGGATGATTCGCGCGTGGGAGTTATCGGCCATCGCCACGGATGCCGAAACGAGCATCGCGAAGGTAGCGAGGGAAAGGAGCGAACGGAAGGCAATCTTGCTGGTCATAGCCACCCCCTGGGATGGGTCGAACACACTAATTGGACGCTCTTGCGGCTCGCCGGGTTACCAGACGAAGTTAGTTACGCAATAGTCTCCCAGTGCGCGGGGCAGGTCAAGCCGGGCGATTTCCCGCGATTTCGCATCGGAAAGGCCGCCGGTAATCCAGCGTCTCCACCGTCGGCACGCCGCGTTTGATTCAGTTCTCCTTGCGCTACGCATTTTTGCAGATGCGAAACACAAAACTCCTTCCCCAAGCGCTCCGAGGTCCGGGGCGCTTTTCCTTTTTGCATGTAAACTTTCTTGGGAGCCAAACCGAATGAGCGCAGAGTGCAGAATTCGCTTGCTGGACCGAGATCAGGTTACGCCGGAAATTGCAGCGGTTTACGACGCCTTGCTTGCCGCGCGCGGCGTGGTGCCAAACATGTTTAAAGTGCTCGCGCATACGCCCGCGATCGCGCCCGCCGTCGCCGGTTTCCTCAAACCATTGTTGGCGGATGGCGCTCTGCGTGGCTGGTATAAAGAACTCGTCGCCGTTCGTATCTCGCAGCGAAACGCCAGCGAATACGCGATTCGCGCGCACAGCATTTCCGCTCGCCAAAAAGGCGCCACGGAACAGCAGATCTCCTCCGTCGCCGATTTCGAGTACGGTCCGTTTTCGGCGAAGGAGAAACTCGGCTTTCGCCTTGCCGATAAACTGCACGAGGGCGGCAAAGCCGTCGACGACACATTCTTTGCCGAATTGCACGCCAATTTCACCGAACCGGAACTCGTCGAACTGTTCCTCACCGCCGCCGCCTTCGAAATGCTTCCGCGCTTCATCGACGGCCTCCGTATTCCCGTCACTCCGCCTCCCGCCGCGAAATGATAGACTTTTTCCCATGGGAACCCGGCGAATTGCATCACGCGTTTCACAATTGAATGGCGAAGGCGCCCTCGCCGTTTTCTCGCGCGCGAAAGAACTCGAAAAGCAGGGCCACTCGATCATCCATTTGGAGCTTGGCGAACCCGATTTTCATCCCGCGCCGCCCGTGGTCGACGCCGTGCGCAGCGCCGTGGCCGGCGGCCGCGATCGCTATTGCGCCACGCGCGGCATTCCCGCTCTTCGAGAAGAGATTGCGATTTATTTAAAGCGCACGCGGCGCATTGACGTGCAACCCGAGGAAGTTCTCGTCGCCCCCGGCTGCAAAATGGCCCTCTCGCTTGCGATGATGGCCTTGATCGAGCCCGGCGACGAAGTTCTTTACCCCGACCCCGGCTTCCCCATCTATCCGTCCTTCACCCGCGGACTCGGCGCAAAGGCAATCCCGTTTGCGCTTGCCGAGAAAAATAAATTTCAACCGGACCTCGGCGAAATTGCATCGAAAATTTCCGCCAAAACCAGCGTCTTGATTTTCAATTCGCCGAACAATCCAACCGGCACGGTTTTCGACGATCGAACCCTGCGCGGCCTTGCCGACCTTGCCCAGAAACACGACCTCTGGCTGCTCAGCGACGAAATCTACGCGCGCATCCTGTTTGGCGGGGAATACCTTTCGCCGTGGGCCTTGCCGGAAATGGCGGCGCGCACGGTCATCATCGATGGCTTCTCAAAGAGCTTCGCGATGACCGGTTGGCGCCTCGGCTACGCCGTCGCGCCGAAGCATGTCATCGACGCCATGGATTTGCTCGTGTTAAACACATTCACTTGCGCGGCCGAATTCACGCAGGTCGCCGCGATCGAAGCGCTGCGCGATTCGACCAATGCCGTGGACGCGATGGCGGCGGAGTACCGCAAACGCCGCGACCTGTTTGTCTCCGGCCTGAACAAAATTCCCGGCTTCCGCTGCCAAACGCCGGATGGCGCTTTCTACGCGTGGGTAAACGTCGAAGAAACCGGAGCGAGCGCGGAAGAGGTGCAGCGCATTTTGCTGGAAGAAGCGGGCGTTGCCGCCATCGCGGGCGCCGCGTTCGGCGCCGAAGGCAAAAATTTTCTCCGTTTTTCTCTGGTGAGCGCCAGAAATCTTCTGGAAGAGGCTTTGGAAAGAATTGAGCGCGTGTCGGTAAAGTGGCGCGCGGCAGTCGCGAAGTAGCGTTCCTTTTTGCAAAATACGAATTGCAGATTTTGTTGACGGGGGTTCGCATGAAGCAAGTTGTCGTGATCATTGTGCTCGCCGCCCTCGGCCTCGCCGCAGCTTCGAACACGCCCGCGCAAACAAGCCCGTTTCCTTCCGCTGAATTTCCCGCCATCTACGATCGCCTCTCGCAAAAGATCGAGCGAATCGCCATTTACGATAATCACTCGCATCCCGGTTTTGCCGACGATTCCGACGTCGACGCGATGGCCTCACCGCCGGACGAAAGCAGCATGCTCCGTCTGCGCGAAGACAATCCCGAATTCGTCACCGCGGCCAAGGCGATGTTTGGCTATCCATATGACGACTTCAAGCCCGAGCACGCCAAATGGCTTGCGGACAAAAAGAAAGCCGCCGAGGCGAAAGGCGATTCCGCCTATTTCAACGGAATTCTCGACAAACTGAATTTCGATGTCTGCCTCGCCAATCGCGCCTTCATGGCTTCCTATCTCGATCCACAGCGTTTCCATTGGGTTTTCTTCGGAGATTCGTTCTTCTATCCGTTCGACAATCGCGACCAAAAGGCGAGCACGCCGGACATGGGCGTGTACATTCCGCTTCAGGAAAAAATGCTGTTCCGCTACAAAAAGCAGATGAACGCCTCGGGACTTCCTCCTGTTCTCACCGACTACGAAGATTTTGTGCGCCGCACGATGGAAGACAATCAAAAGCGCGGCGGCGTTGCCGTCAAATTCGAAGCCGCGTACTTTCGCTCGCTCTATTTCAGCGATCCGCCGCGCGAGAAAGCCGCCGCCATTTATGCCAAATACAAGGACGGCGGCGTCCCCACCGTCGACGAGTACCGCCTCTTTCAGGACTACATTTTCCGCGTGATGGTCGTCGAGGCCGGAAAGCTGAAGTTGCCCATGCATTTCCACTCCTCCGTCGGCATCGGCGATTATTTCAGCCTGCGCCAGGGCAACGTGCTCAACCTCGAAAACGTGCTGCGCGATCCGCGCTACAAAGACACCACCTTCGTGCTGCTCCATGGCGGATGGCCGTACGAACGAGAGGCCGCGCTCCTCACCGCCGTCAAGAACGTCTATCTGGACACATCGCTCCAATCCGAAATGCTGTTTCCTTCGCAATTCAAGCTCGTCTTGAAACAGTTGCTCACGCTCTTTCCCGACAAGATGATGTTCGGTTCCGATGCATTTCCTTTTAACGACGCGCTGGGTGCCGAAGAAGGCTTCTGGCTCGCGGCCAAGACGTCGCGCTCGTCTCTTTCCGCCGCACTCGCCGAACTTGTCGCGGAGGGCGCCATCAGCGAAGACAAAGCAATGGAAATCGCGCATCTGTACCTGCACGATACCGCCGCAAAGCTGTACGGAGACAAGAAATGAGCAACCCACCCCAAGCGAAGTACATTCCGTGGAACACCGTCGAACGCGAAAAACTCAATCCGCTGATCGACCGCGAAATGCTTACCGGCCAGAATCTGATGCTGGCGCGCGTGTTGCTGAAGAAAGGCGCCCACGTCCCGTTGCATCATCATCACAACGAACAGGTGACGTACATCCTGGAAGGCGCGCTCAAATTTTCCATCGACGGCAAGGAGATCGTCGTCAAAGCCGGAGAAGTCCTTTGCATCCCTTCCAACATGCCGCACGAAGCGTGGGCGCTCGAAGACACGATTGACCTCGACGTCTTCAATCCGCCCCGGGAAGACTGGCTGAACAAGACCGACGACTACTTGCGCCACGGCCGCTGACCCTCATCTCGCGGCGTACCCAGGCCAATTTGCGCCAATCGGCACCGTTCATTGGTCAGCAACGTGGTGTTTTGCCGGCCCACCGCAAGAAATAGCATGGACAAACCCGCTCTTGGTTGTTTACCGTAAACGGGTGGCCGTTTCCGGGCACGTGGCCGACACCTGAAGGATCATGAATATGCGACGGTTTGTTTTGGCTGTACTCACAGTTCTTTGCGGCGCCACTTTGGCTTCCGCGCAAAGCGGATTGCCGAGCTTAAATCTTTTTGACTCGGAAACCGCTCATTCGTCTGCCCCCGCCAAGGACGGCATCCGCTTTCTCTCCATCGCTGACGGCGACACCATCGCGATGCCCACCGCTCCCGTCAGCCTCAGCGCCGAGCCCCCCGCTCCTGCTCCCTCTTTGTTCGGCCAATACGAAGGGTATCGATTCCAATTGAACGAAGGGTATAGCTACTTTCGCTTTCGCTCGGCGCCTTTCAACGCAAATTTGAGTGGTCTTCAAACTTCGCTGTCGTATTTTCTGAACGACTGGTTCGCCGTCGAAGGAAATACCGTGGCCGCTTTCGGCTCGAGCGTATTAGGAGGAGACCGTTCGAAATCCCTTCTTTTCACCGGCGGCGCGCGCATCGCCTGGCGGGATAGCAAGCGCAGAATCGAGCCGTGGATGCATGGACTCGTCGGCGGCCTGCACATGCTCCCGCAGACGGCGGCCGGCGGAAAAACTGGTTTTGCCTTTCAGGGTGGCGGAGGCGTGGATTACAAACTGAGTGACCGAACGTCCGTGCGCTTCGGCGGCGACTATATTCGCTCGCAACTTTATTCCCAGGCGCAGAACAATTTTCAGATCGGCGGCGGCCTCGTCTTTAATTTCTAGCTTGGCAAGTTTGATTCACGGGCCGTCGGGCCGATCAACGTTCGGAAGTTCCGAAAAACGCGCCGCGCCCGTTGCGTAAGTCTCTGCCGTAAGAAATCGCAATCGAAACACTTCCGAGCACGCGCAGTTTTATCTGCGCCCCCGTGTCCACAAGCCACCTTGGATCGCCAAACATCGCCGAATCGTCCGTAATTTTCCCCGTATCCAGAAATGGCCCTGCCGACAAGCGGAAAAATCCGCCGTTATAAACATTCTTGTCGTATTCCGAATTGATCAGCACATAGCGGCGTCCGAGCGGCGCACGCCCTTTTCTTCCGTCAGTCGTCGCGCCGTGGCCGCGCAGCCACAGCGGCGAATCGCGATCCAGTCCCAGTTCGAACAACTGATCGAGCGCAACATTGCCGAACAGGTCCGCACCACGAACGCTGACGTGAATTGCGTCGTCTTCGCCCTTCGCGTGCGGCAGCCATTCGGCGTGAAGCGATCCTCCCGCCGACCCAAATGGCCCGAGACTCTCCTTGAAGCCGCGTCCGAAGTGCGACTCCACCGAACCAGTTACCGTAAAGCGCCGCTCCGGCACCCGTATCATGGCGCGTTTGACGCTCACGGAAGCTTCCAGCGACGTGCTGTTTGTAAAAAAAGGCGCTCCGGCGAGGCTCGCGTTTGCGTCGCCGTTCACGAAGCTTCGAGCGATCACGCCCGCGCCCGCCGTCCAACTCCAATTTCCGTTCACCACGGAACGCAGCTCGACCGCGGCTTCGATCCGCCGCAAATTCAAATCGGTAATTGGCGACGCGGTTCCGGTGAACGTTTGCGACAGATTCCAGTTTTCGTCTCGCCCATCGACGGAAATAGCCACCACTCGATCCGACTGATGGCCAATCGGAAAGGTCAGAGAAGCGGACGCGCGCCGCTTCTGCGAATCCCAGCGCGCCATCGAGGAGAAATTGATCGCGCGACCGCCGATGTCATACCACTCGGGGTACACGGTCTGGTAGGGAACTCCGCTGAGCAAGGAGAGCGCGCCGGTCCAATGCGAATACTCCCATCCGCCGCGTTCGCCAAGGTGCAAGATCGCGTCGTAGTCCGATTCGCCCGCCGGAACAAGCTCCAGTCGCACTTGCGGAAAAATGCCGAGGTTCTCGAGTCGCGCTTCGGTCGTGCGAAACGCCCCAAGGTCTAAAGTTTGCGGCGCATTAAATGCAATCGCACGAGCGACCAGCGCCTCATTTGCGGCGGGTTTGGGGGCAAGCGTCACCCGAGCGAGCCGCGGCTTTTCCGTTCGGTTCCAGTATTTCAGCGCGGCTTCCGTATTTCCTTCCAGCAAATAAATCGTCCCCAGGAAGTTCAGGGTGTATTCGTCTTTCGGATTGAGCGTCAGCGCCAGGTGCAAATCCGATTTTGCGTCTGAATAATTTTGCAGCCGGTATTCCGCGCCGGCGCGTTCCGTCAGTAGTCTCGTGTCTTTTGGAGCTTGCCGAATGCCGGCCGTAAAAGCGTCCCGCGCCTCTTGCCAGCGGTTAAGGTGCGCGAGCGCCATGCCGTACAGATAGCAAAATTCCGCCGATGGAATGGTTTGGCCGCGCGCCAACCGCACAACCTCTTCCCATTTTTGCTCGCCATAAAGTTTTTGCACCGTTTCGAGCGGCGAGATGTCCGGGGATTGCTGTTGTGCCGAAACGACCTCTGCGCTTAACGAGCTGAGCGCGGCAAAACAGCACGCGGCAAGTAACGTCTTCACTCGGCGATCTTCGGAACGGCGAGCAGCGTCCAATCGTTCGTCCGCCGCCATTCCTTTTCAAATTCCGCGCGTTCCATGCGCAACAATTTCCCGCGTTGCGGATCGTTCATCACCACCGCGTCCCGTTGCTTGTCCAATCCGGCCACGACAACGTAGTGAAGCGGAGATTTGCCTCCCGGTTGGAGGCATGCGATCAACGGGCGGCCCTTCTCCAGGTGATTCGCAAGGTCGCTCCATTCGCCGCGAAATTGAAACGATTGAAAACCGGCATCGCGAAAGTAGCGTTCCATTTCCGACGCGCGAATTCCGTGCTCCTCTTTCGAATAAAGCTCGCGCTGAATTCGTTCCGGATCCGATCGCTCCGGCGAAACCGCCGCGCCTTTCCCGCTCCAATACTGCAGCACCATCGCCAGCGCCGCCGACCCGCAGCCTTCTTTTTCCTGATGGATAAACGGCACATCGAGCCACACCCCGCCGCCGGCCCCCATCGCCACGATGGGAACCAGCAGCAACAGGGTCAGACTCAGGCGTACTCGCATTTCAACTCCGGCCTGTTTGGCGGGCGTTTCTCAGCGGACGGCTACGATGACCAGCACCAGCAGCGCGATCACCACGACGATGATCAACAGATCCCGGTCGGTGAAATTGCCGGCCGCAATGTCCTTTTGCACTTCGCGGGATTGAGCGGCCAGCCGCGCCGCGTCTTCGTCGCTCAGTTGGCTCACCGCGTCGTTCACTTTGTGCAGATCCGCATTTGCGCTCTTGGCCGCTTTTTGCGCTTGTTCCGTCGCGAGCAAATCGCGAATCGCCGCTTCGTTCGCGCGCCGGTCATTCGAAGCCTTCTGCACGTCCTTCCGCAGTTCCTGCGCGGAGACGGCATGATCCGAATTCTGCGCAAAAACATTTGAGGTAGCGCCAAAGGCAAATCCCGCAAGCAAAAGCAGACACACATAGACTCGAGTGCAAAACTTCATCATTTCCTCCAATTTTGTCTGGGCTCTAAAAGTTTACGGAACTTGGCTCGTGCAGACAAGTGCGGAAAGCGCGGCCCACGAAAATGCCCGCTACCGCTTCGCGGGAAACGTTTGGTACTTCGACGTGTCAACCTGCTGCCATTCGCCGTGCAAAATTCCGTCGCGAATCTGCGCCGCCGTCTTCTTTTTCATCGTCTGTTCGTACGCATACAAGGCTTCGCGCATGCAAACGTCGCACACGGAAGCGTGCTTGCCCACGTAGCAATCCAGCAGGCTCTCGTGTCCGATGCTGCGGTCGCAATGGCAGAAACACGGCTGCTGATAGAGCACCCGCTTCACTTTCGCCGCCAGCGCGTACGCGTTTTGCACGATCGGATTGTCGAACGCCGCAGAGTCCATCGTCTGCGGCAACGCGCCCGGTGGAACCTCGGAATGGTACGCCGGCGTCGGTTCATTGCCTTGTGCGGCCCGCGACGCGGCCCCGCGCGGCATGGCGAGCAGCGCCACGCCCGCCGCCGTCACAGCGCCAAACACTGCCACCATTTTTCTCGAAAAACTCATCCCTCCCCCATGCTTCGCCCGGCGCCACAATTCGCCCGCGGCTATTTTCCCGTGGACGCCGTGAACGAATCATCGCTGATCCGCCCGCGCCGCCGCACGTCAATTCCCAGCCGCTTGATCTTCTGATTCAGCGTCGATAGCGGAATCATGAATCTCTCCGCGGCCTCGGTCTGATTCCAATTCGTCCGTTCCAGCATGTCCACGATGATTCGCCGCTCGATTTCGTCCATAATCTGGAACAGCGAAGGATGCGAGTTGTCCGCCGATGCGCGCGCTCCCGCCTCTCCCGGCAGCGGCGGCATGAATTCCGACAGTTGCAACCGCACCCCGCGCACGATCTCTTTGCTGCGGATGCTCTCCGGCAATAAATCCACGTCCACTCGGTCCGAAGTCGAAAGCACCACCGCGCGCTCGACCACGTTTTCCAGTTCCCGCACATTGCCCGGCCAGTCGTAATCCATCAGCAACTTCATCGCGCCCGGCGTGAACGTCCGCATCGGCTTCGCGTTTTCCTGGCAGTAGCGTTCCATGAAGTGCGCGAGCAGCATCGGAATGTCTTCCCGGCGGTCGCGCAGCGGCGGCAATTGCAGGTGGATCACGTTCAAGCGGTGATACAAATCCTCGCGGAATCGCCCTTCGCGCACCAGCGTCAGCAATTCAATGTTCGACGCGGCCACAATCCGCACGTCCACTTTGAGTTGCTCCGTTCCGCCCAGTCGCATGAATTCGCGTTCTTGAATCACGCGCAGCAGCTTCGCTTGCGTCTCCGGACTGATCGTCGCGATCTCGTCGAAGAAAATCGTTCCCTGGTCCGCAACTTCAAACAATCCTTTTTTCGAAGCCACCGCGCTCGTAAATGCGCCTTTTACGTGCCCGAACAGCTGCGACTCCAGCAAATCCACCGGAATCGAACCGGTATTGACGGGCACAAACGCTTTGTCCGCCCGCGGCGAAGCCGAATGGATCGCTTTGGCGATCAGCTCCTTGCCGGTGCCGCTCTCCCCGCTGATGAGCACCGTCGACCGCGACGGCGCCACCTGCGCCACCAAATCGAACATCGTCTGCATCTTTTCGCTTTTGCCGATTATGTTCGGGAAATTAAATCGCTGCTTCAGCGCGCGCTTCAGCTGAACGTTTTCTTCCCGCAGCTTGCGCGATTCCACCGCTTGCGCCACCTGCGCCAGCAATTCATCGTTTGACCACGGCTTCGTGATGTAGTCCATCGCGCCGCTTTTGAACGCGGCTCGCGCCATCTCAATCGATCCGTAGGCGGTGATCAGCACGATCGGCAGATTCGGGTCGCGCAGCCGAATTTCGCGCAGCAATTCGATGCCATTGCGGTCGGGCAGGCTCACGTCCAGCAGCAGCAGATCAAACGGCCGCTCTTCCAGCTTTCCTAGCCCCGACTCGCCCGTATCCGCGCTCGATACGCCATAGCCCTCGCCCGTCAGCAGCAGTTCCAGTCCTTCGCGAATTTCCGATTCATCGTCAACTACTAGAATTGAGCCCTTAGACATGTACCGCTTTCCTGACTGCCGGGAATTCCACGTGGAACGATGTTCCTTTGCCGGGCGTCGACCGAACGTCAATCTTTCCTGCGTGTTCCTGGATGATTCCGTAACTCACCGAAAGCCCCAGTCCCGTGCCGCGTCCGGTCGCCTTCGTTGTGAAAAACGGGTCAAAAATCTTGTGAATGTGCTCGCGCGGAATTCCCGCGCCGGTGTCGGCAATTTCGATTTCCACGCTGCCGTTGTGCGCCGCCGTCTTCACTTCCAGCATGCCGCCGCCCGGCATCGCGTCGCGCGCATTCAAAAATAGATTCAAGAAAACCTGTTGCAGCTTGTTGGCGGAACCGCGCACCGACGGCAATTCATCGCCGAGGTTCTTTACCACTTGAATCTGCGATGTCTTCAATGGATGCGCCACCAGCGAAAGCGTTTCCTCCACCACCTTGTTCACATCCACGTTCACAACTTCGGCCGCTCCCGTTCGCGAAAAATTCAGCAGGTTGTTCACGATCTCGCTCGCCCGGAACGTCTGCTTCACGATTTTCTCGATGATCGAATGCCGCGGATCGTCTTCCGGCATCTGCTTTGCCAGCATTTGAATGTAGTTCGAAATCACGGCCAGCGGCGTATTCACCTCGTGCGCCACGCCCGCCGCCAGCAATCCGAGCGACGTCAGCTTTTCCGTCTGCGTCATCTGCTCTTCCATCCGCTCGCGTTGCGTCACGTCGTCAAACAGCAGCAGCCGGCCGATTCGCTCGCCCGATTTGCTCACCAGCGGAGTGATCGAAACGTTCATCGTCAGCAATTTTCCCTGATGCTGCAGCCGCTGTTTATAAATGCCGGTTACCTGTTCTTCGCCCCCGCGCGCAATAATTTCCGCCGCCAGTTCCGCCGGCAGCAGCGTATCCAGCTTGCGCCCCACCGCGTCCGCTCGCGTCACTCCAAAAAGCTGCTCCATCCGCGTGTTCCAGCTTTCCACGATTCCCGACAGGTCCACCGCCATCACGCCGATGTTCAGCGATTCCACGATGTTCTCGCTGAAGTCCTTCAGCCGCGCGATTTCCAGCGCTTTCTGCTCCAGCGAGCTGTACAGCTTTGCATTATCCAGCGCCACGGCCACGTACCCGCCGATCGTCGTCACCAGCTCCACATCGTCGCTCGATAGAAAATCTCCATCCACCGTCTTCCCAAGTCCCAGCACCGCCACCGTCTGCTCGCGAATCCGGCACGGCACGAAATAATTCAAATCGAGCTGCTCGATCGTTCGCCTCGCCGCTTCCGTCACATTCGCCGTTCGCGCGGACTCATAGAAAATCGCGCCCGAGGCAAATTCCGGCCGGTTCGGCGCGATAAAGCCGAGGTCCAGCGGCTCGCTCCTTCGCAGCCCCATCGAACGCGCCAGCCGCAATTGTCCCGGCTGTTCCGCGTCTTCCACAAACACCGCAATTCGATCCACAAGCAGCGTCTGCGACACGCGATCCAGCACCGAGCTCAGCATCGGATCCAGCCGCACCTCATTCGTCAGCGCGCTGCCAAACTCGATCAGCGTCCGCCGGTAATCCAGCCGGTCCCGATAGAAAAACCGGTCCAGCCGCCCCTGAAACCACTGCCGAAACGGCTCAAAGATCGAGGCCGCAATCACGATCGCCAGCACCCCGCCCCATTTCCCATTCGCCTGCGTGTGGAACACCAGGCCGATCACCCCAACCAGCGCGAAGAAAACCACCAGCACTCCCGCCGTCGCCGCCGTATACGCCAGGCCCCGCTTGAAGATGATGTCCACGTCCATCAGCCGGTAGCGCACGATGGCGTAGCCGAAGCAGATCGGAATCAGCACCAGGCTCAGTACCGCGAATTTCATCCACGGCATCATCGGCAGGCCGAGCGCAAAGGGCAAAATGTAGAACAGCGCGCACGGCAGGCAGCCGACAAGCGTGCCCGCCGTCAGCCACTTTAGCTGCTGCCGCAGAATCCCCGGCGCCGCCCCGCGATACGTTACGTAGAAAACCACGCCCGCCGCGATACAGCACAATGCGAAGTAACTCAGTTCCAGTTGCGCGAGCACCACACGCGAACCCACCCACGGAATGAACCCGATCGATCGGCTCGCCACCGCAACGTGCACCAACGCCAACGCCAGCGCCGGTCCGTACACCACCGCAAGCTTGCGCGCCGATCGGCTTATATTTTCGCCGCGTTCAGGAAAAACCAGCGCGAAATGCAGCAGCAAAGCCGGAGCAAGCAGCGTCGCCGCGATATTTCCCCAATACACTTCGTAGTCAAACGGATCCAGCTTCCCGCTGTAGTGGAACGAACAGAAAATAAACGAAACAAGGCAAAAAACGTAAAAATGAATTGCTCTCGGAGCGTTCCAGCGCTTCCACAAAATAAAGAAGCCGATGAAAAGAAACAACAATCCGGCAAACCGCAGGTAATTCTCAACCGACGCCGGATCTTCCGCCGGTGCCGTCACCAGCGGCGTCTCAAATTCCTCTCCACTCCGCGCTAATTTGTACCGAACTTGCGTCCACAGTCCGGCGTGCCACAGCACATTCGTAACTTGCAGCGCACTTCGGACCGGCACCCCGTTGATTTCTTTTACTACGTCCCCCGTCCGAATTCCCACCTTTTGCGCCGGCGAGTTCGCAACAATCTGTCGCGCTTCGACGCCGTGATTCGTATCCCACCACGCGACGCCATCGTCCGGAGGTTCAAATCTCGCTCTTTGGTCGAAATTCAGCAGCGCAAACACCATCGCAGCCATGGTGGCGATGGCGAGGACCACGGCACCGACCCTTGTTCCAACCGCAACAAGGACTGATCCGACGCTGGCACGGAGGCTCTGCTTCATCTGGCGGCTCGATCGGGTTACACCCCGAGTTACCAATTCTGGGTGCAAGTGCGATTCCAATCTTTGGTATCTTTTTCGTCTCTTAAACGGCTTATTATCTATGGTTTACAGAAGCGGATGGACCCGTGTACCGCGGAATTCCACTTTCTGGTAGAGCGTCTACAGCTTTCCAAACCCTTTTCGCCCTAAAACTGTACGCTCAATCCGCCCCTCACCGTGCGGAACGCTGGCACCAGAACCGCCTGCCCATCCCTTGTCGTGATCGGTATGTACCCCTGCGCCATCAAATTGTCGCAATCGGCGATCGCTTCCCACCGGCCATGTCCAAACCGCGGAAGTTGCTGTCGAATCGAAATGTGCATAAACGGATCCATCTGATACAGCGTTTCGCCAAAATTATCCAGCCTCGATAGCGCTGGCCCGTTGATCCACTTGTAGCCCGCCGTCAGTTTCGTGCGCGAACGCTGCGAAGTCCAGCTTACGTTCGTTCCGATCGAATTGCGCGACGCATTTCGCAGTGAATTGCGCAATGGCCCGCCAACTTCGTCCGACGGCGCGAGCACTCCGCCGTACGCATACACCGTCGTCCACTCCACGTCATCCGTCAGCTTTTCCCGCAGCGCCACGCGCGCTCCCCAGCTGCTGCTCGAGCCTCCGTCGTACGCAAATCCATTTGAAAACGAATCCTGAAAGTATTCCGTGATCGGCAGATCGTGTCCCTGTCCAAACACCGCAATGTGCCGGTTGTCGTCATGAAAACCCGCAACCTGCAATTTTCCCTTTTCTCCAAGTTTGCGTTCGGCCGAAATCTCTTCATGCCACCCGCCCTGCAACACCGGCCGGCCCCCGCGCCACGTCAATGTCGGGAAAGCGTCAAGCTCTCCCATTGCTTCATTCAGTGCTGCGGCCAGGTCTCCGGCCCCAGACTCCATCATGTTTGGCGAGCCCGGCTCCGACGCGAAAATCAAATCCGCTTTCCAAGACTCCGTAATGCGCGCCTCGGCCGAAATTCTCGGCCGCAACGCTGCCGCGCCTCTGCCGAGCCCCACCAGCACGTACTCCGCTCCATACCGCACCAGCACGCGATCGCCAAGTCCCACTGCTCCGCCCTGATCCAGCCGCACCCCGCGGAACGTCAATCCCGTGTCGCCCAGTTTCGCTTCCCGCACCACCAGCGCCGTATGCGGACCTGCTCCGAGCGTTCCCGTCGGCAGCCAAACCGTCGCGATTCCCCCGGCCGCGGAATCCTGATAACTCACCTGTCCGGCCACCAGCAAATGGCCCGTACCGCTTAGCTTCTGGTCGTAGGCAAACGATGTGCCCGGCGCCGAAGCGATATTCGAAACCGAACCCGGCCGCCGCGCGCCATCCGTAAATTCCAGCAACATTTTCGGTGCGCCGCTTCCCGCTTCGCGCCGCTCGTCTGGCTCGGCCACCACCTCATGTTCATTCCACTGCAGCACCGGACGCATGCCCGGCGCCGAGCGCAGCACCCACTTCCAATCTTCCGCATCGGCGGATTTTGCCGCCGGCTGCCGCCTCAATTGATCGAGGCTCGCAAACATCGATTCCATCTCAATGCGAACCAGCGTCGTTAGATTTGCGTTGATCCGTACATGCTGTTGCAGCGTCGGCAAAAAGCCCGCAAGCGTGACGCGCACCGAGTACAGCCCAGGAACCAGTTTTTCGCTTCGAAAAACGCCTTGCGTGTTCGTAAGGAAACTTGCCGAGGAAAGGATTGCTCCCGCCGCTTCCGGAATCAATTCAACGCTCGCGCCCATCTGCGGCGTTCCGCCCGCATCGCGCACCACCCCCGTCACCTTGCCCGTGACAGGCTTCGCCTGCGCCAGCGCCGCGCTCGCTCCCAGCGATGCGCACGCCGCCGTCAAGGCCAGGGCCCCCAGGATGAGGAGTGGTCCCTGCTTCACGATCCCTTACCTCCCCGGTGCAGTATTGGCCGCGGACTTCAAAGGCGAAGCCGCCGGTTCCTTCACCGTGAATTCTGCCGTTCTCGTGATCGTCTGATTCGTAATGGTGTCGGTTGCGTTCACTTCCAGCGTGTATTTTCCCGGCGCAAGCGTCGCCAGCGGCAGCAGCCGTTCAATCGTCACTTGATCGCCGGCTTGCTTCATCTCCGCCGACGTCTCTTTAAACTGCATGATCTGCTGCTCGCCTTTTCTCACCGTATACTGAAACGCCGCCGCGCTCTTGTGCGAAGTCTCGTCCGCCTTCAGGTTGTAGACCTGCATGTAAATTCCCAGCCTGTCCGCCGTCGTAAAGTCCGCTTCCATGCGCGGCCGCACTTTCGAGGAGCCGAGCACAAATTGCCCCGCGCCGATCTGCTTCGCCGGCACGTGCTCGATCTGGTCCGCCAAAATCAGCGAACTCGAATCCAGCTTTGCATCCTCGTATTGATGCACCGCAAGCCGCGTATTCACCACGCCCACGTTTCCGCTCTGCACGTCCTTGATCACCAAATCCAGCCGGTACAATCCCGGGCGCAGCGGCACCGCTTTTTGATAGATCGATTGCAGCTTCACGGACTGCTGGAACAGCGAATCCGGAAAATCCCGGCTCACCGCGTCTTCAAACGTCTGCACCACGCGGCCCGTCAGCGTGCTCACTCTCCCAAACACGTTGATCGTCGCCGAATGCACTCCGTCTTTCGATTGAAACGAAAGCTGGCCGTTTGGAATTTGCACCGTCACCGGCACCAGCACCGTATCGTTCGTGACTTTCAGGAAGTCCGTCCGCCACGTAAAGTGCACTTGGTCTCGCACCACGCGCGAAGTCACCAGCGACTCCAAATCCTTAAACTTTACCGGCGGCGCTTGCTGCACCTTCGCGTATTGCTCCAATCGGTTAAATTCGTCCAAACTCGCCGGTGTGCCGCCCAGCGCCGTCGGCAGGTTCGTCCCGTCCGACCGCGTAAAGCGGTCCGCTTTCGTCGCCAAGCCCATCGATTCCAACAAACTCAAGCCGGCGCCCGGCACGTGCAACAGCGCATCTTTTTCCGATGGGTCCGACGTCAGGTGGTATTCCCCGGAACCCGTCGGATCGACGAATTCAAGCTCAATGTTATTTCCCAATCCTTCCAGATACCGATACCGCCACGATTCCCAAGGATAAGTCGTTGTCGAGCCGCCACCTTCTTCAATCGGCCGGTCGTACGTCCCGCCCGTCGGGTGCGAATCCACTTCATCCGCCTGTCCCCAAATAATGTATATGCGCCCGCGATCCGTCTTCCATCCCGGTATGCCCGAAGCGTAGTGCTCGTTTGCGTACGCGATACGGCGATAATGCTCTTCCTTAAAATCATTGTCCGGCAGATCCGGGTTGCTGCTGCGCCGCAGCCAGAATTGTTCGATAAACTGTTCCCGCTCTTCGTTCGTATCCAGTTGCAAAAACGCGGTCCGCTCGTCCGGCGAAATAATGTAGATGACGTCTTCGTTCAGCCATTCCTTGTATTGCTTGTCGAGCTCTTTCAGAGCGCGCCCCATCTTCTTCTTCTGCTCTTTGGTCAGCTTTTGCGGACCGGGCGCGGCGGTCGGATCGTTAGCAGGCGCTTGCGCCTGCTGCGCCGAAGCCGGTGGCAGCGTAATGGAGATGGCAAAAACGCCGGAGATGAGCGAGCGGATTACCTTGGACATGATAGGAGACACCTCTACTTCTAGGAGACTTGTGGATTCTACCCTTGGACCGTGACCACGTCAAATGCGTAATCCCCTGCATTTTGTGACACTTGTCCCCCCGCAGCGGTTAGAATCAAGCGCCTTTGGTTGGGTTGCCTTGCGAATGCTCAAACTGTACCAACGTACAGGTTTTTACAGTTTTTGGAAGATTTTTAATGTTGCAAAACGGCGGGGATTTCCGGCCGCTTCGTCCGGCCAGTCTATTTACTGAATTCTCTGATTTCCTTCCGACTCAACCAGCAGATCAAAAATCGCCAGCACGTGCCGCCGGTACTCCACCATTCGCGAAAAAATATCGCGCAGCTGCGGCTCTCGCTCCGCTTCGCGGTGCCACTTCGCCAGCACCGCCGCAGGCACTTCAATATCTTGCCGCAGCCGCTCCGCCGAATGTCCGCGCAAAAATAGCCCGTAGAAAAACGCCGCTTCCTTCTGCGGATAGTCCAGATCCGCGGGAGGAACCGCCGGCACGAATTGTACGCTCGTCGCCATCGAGAAAGCGCAGTTTACCGAAATCCTTTTGCGCGTCAAGTAGTACTGCGCTCTCGACGCCGCGTTCCGATTACCCTCAACCGCCGCAGGCCCTCTTGCCCGCGCCTCTTCTATTTCCACCTGCCACGTAGACCGCCGCGACACCGGCCGTATTCCCCGAATCCAACCGGCGTAAGATGCGCTAAACTATTCTGGGGTTATATCCCATGGGAATCGGGACCTCATTCACGCGGCTTTTCCGGTTCGGTCTTCGCGGCGGTATGCGCTCGATCGAAATCAATCGCGAAGATTTTCGCCGTTACCTCGCGCGCAAACACAAACTTCACGTCACCGATTTCCGCCAGCTCCGTTATCTTCCCGTCGAACGATTAGACTCCATCGCCGCCGTTTTGATTCGCGATGCGCAGCGCCTCGCCTTTCTAGAAGGCGCCGGTTTCGGATTCGGCGGAATGATCACGCTCGTTCCCGACGCCGGTCTTCTCACCCTCATCACACTCCGTTTGATCCAGCGCCTCTGTCTTCTTTATGGATTTGATTTCCGCAGCGACGAACAAAAACGCGAACTCTGGCTCGCCGCCGCCGCGGCCACCGGCATCGATTTCGGCAAAGACCTCGCCGAAAAACAGCTTGTCGAAAAAATCGCGCCCATGATCGTCGAACGTCTCGCCGTCCGTCTCGGCGCCGAAGCCGCCGAAAAATGGGTCGCTCGCCTCGTTCCCCTCGCCAGCTCCGCCCTCTGCGGCGGTCTCAATTTCGGTTTTGTCCGCGCCTGGGGTCGTCGCGTTCAACGCAACCTCCACGCGCAATTCGTCGCTGCCGCTCCTTCGCCCCGCCCGCCTCTTCCCACAAGCTCCGTTTCCACTCCCGTCCGCGCCATCCTCCCCGCCATCGCCGTCTAGCGCGCCAGCGCCGCTCAGTCATCCCGCATCCCGCGTTCCTTTTTCATCGTTCACGATCGGCTCGCTCCAACGCCGGCCCTTGCCCAGCGCATTCGCCGCCGCGAAAATCTTCTTTTCCGCCAACTCTTCGCCTTGCGGAACCCCTTCATTCATCCAATTATTACTTTTGCGCAACATCCTTTCCATCTTCACATTTTATTCTGGACTGCGGTGCCGTCTTCCCCTATCATCGCCTCCATTTGTTGGCCAAAGTACGGAGTTTTGTTCGTCCCATTACAGGCTTCTGATTTTCGCAGCGATTGGCGCGTTTGCTTCCTTGGTGTGTTTTAGAGCGTACCTTTCGCTCGGAACGAGCGTGTCGGCCTTTTCCTCGAGGCCAACACCGGTCTCGGAACTCTGTCTGAGGAACCAGGTTTTTTTTAGCTTTTTTTGCAATTTAACGTTTTGCCGCGAATTGGTGAATTCGTTGCGGATGGAACGGTCCTTGTGCGCCCCGTTCGTTTCCGCCTGGTTCCGGTGTGTCAAAAAAATTCATTGGGAGCGTACTATGCGCAGACTCTGGGCCCCAGCTCTGGCGATTTTTCTCCTCGTCTTCTCAGGCTGTACTGGTTCTCCAAAACCCATTTCCATCGCCGTTTCCTCTCCCACGGGCGCACAGGCCCTCGATCTTGGCCAGTCCTTTACCATTTCTGTGCAAGTAGATAACGACCCTCTCGCCAAGGGCGCAACGTTCACGCTCAATGGCGTCGGCGCGCTCGCCAATCAGTCCGTTTCCGGCGCCACGTACAATGCTCCCACCACCGGTGCCGGCGGTACCGCCACCATTACCATCGCCTCCGCTTCGAACCCCGCCATCACGCAGACCATCATGGTCACCGTTTCGCCGCTTCCTCAGATTTCGAATGCCTCCTCAACTCTCGCCGCCGCCGTCAAAGGAACCGCCTACAACGCCTCCATCACCACCACCGGCGGCGCCGGCGCTCTTTCTTATTCCGTCACCGTTGGCACTCTTCCTCCCGGCCTCAGCATCAATAGCTCATCCGGCGCCATCACCGGCACGCCTACGGCAACCGGTACGTCTACCTTCACCGTCCAGGTCAAAGATTCCAGCACGGGTGCTCCGCAAACCTCCTCGAAGAGTTTCACCATCACCGTCAACGAACAGCCCACCATTACCAGCGCCAACACCACCTCGTTCGTCGCCGGAACTTCGGGAACCTTCTCCGTCACCACCACCGCAATTCCTACCGCCGCCCTCGCCGAGTCCGGTGCACTCCCCACCGGAATCACATTCGTCGACAACGGCAACGGCACCGCAACCCTCTCCGGCACCACGAGCACAACCGGTTCTTTCCCCATCACCATTACTGCTACCAATGGCGTCGGCACACCCGCAAGCCAGAATTTCACCTTGATCGTTGGCAAAGCCCCGGCCATCAACAGCGTCAACGCAACCACCTTCACCGTCGGCTCCGCCGGCACCTTCTCCGTCACCACCACCGGCTTTCCCGCTCCCAGCTTGACGGAAACCGGCGCGCTTCCATCCGGCGTCACTTTCAAAGACAACGGCAACGGCACCGCCACGCTCGCCGGCACTCCTGCCGCCGGAACCGGTGGCACCTTCTCCATCACCATCAAAGCCCACAACGGCATCGGTGCGGACGCCAGCCAATCCTTCGTTTTGACCGTCGATCAGGCTCCCGCCATTTCGAGCGCTGCTTCGTCGACCTTCACCATCAATACTCTCGGCGCGTTCACCGTCACCACCACCGGCTTCCCAAGTGCTGCGCTTTCAGAGGTCGGCACTTTGCCCACCGGCGTCACTTTCGTCGATAATCACAACGGCACCGCAACTCTCAGCGGCACAGCCACCGCTTCCGGCACTTTCCCCTTCACCATCACCGCCAACAACGGCATCACGCCCAACGCCACGCAAAGCTTCATCCTCACCGTCGGCCAGTCTCCGGCCATCACCAGCGGTGCGGCCACAACGTTCACCGTTGGCTCCTCCGGCACTTTCTCCGTCACCACCACTGGCTTTCCCGCTCCCAGCTTGACGGAAACCGGCGCCCTGCCCTCCGGTGTCTCCTTAGTCGACAACGGCAACGGTACCGCCACGCTCGCCGGCACTCCTGCCGCCGGAACCGGTGGCACCTTCTCCATCACCATCAAAGCCCACAACGGCATCGGTGCGGACGCCAGCCAATCCTTCGTTTTGACCGTCGATCAGGCTCCCGCCATCACCAGCGCCGCCACCGCCACTTTCTCCGTCGGCGCTCTCGGCACGTTCACCGTCACCACCACCGGCTTCCCAAGTGCTGCGCTTTCAGAGGTCGGCGCTTTGCCCACGGGCGTCACCTTTGTCGATAATCACAACGGCACCGCAACTCTCAGCGGCACGGCCTCCGCTTCCGGCACTTTCCCCATCACCATCACCGCCAACAACGGCATCACGCCCAACGCCACCCAAAGCTTCACCCTCACCGTCAACACCGCTCCCGCATTCACCAGTGCGAACAACACCGTCTTTACCGTTGGCTCGTCCGGCACCTTCACTATCTCCGCCACCGGCACGCCAAAGCCTTCCTTCACGCAAACCGGCTCACTCCCGTCCGGCGTCACGTTCCACGACAACGGCGACGGCACCGCCACTCTCGCCGGAACTCCCGCCGCCAACTCCGGCGGCGTCTTCACCTTGACGATCACCGCCACAAACTCGGCCGGCTCAACCAATCAGACCTTCACTCTCACCGTGAACCAGGCTCCGGCAATCACCAGCGCCGCCAGCTTCACCTTTACCGTCGGCGCGAATTCCTCGTTCACCGTCACCACCACCGGCGTACCCAAACCCGCACTCTCTGAAACCGGCGCTTTGCCCTCCGGCGTCACCTTTGTCGACAACGGCAATGGCACCGCCACTCTCAGCGGAACCCCGGCAAGCGGCACCGCCGGCTCTTTCCCGATTACCATCACCGCCAACAATGGCGTCACTCCGAACGCCACGCAGTCTTTCACCTTGACCGTCGACACCGCGCCCGTGTTTAGCAGCGCCAATTCCACCACCTTCCCCGTCGGCTCGTCCGGCAACTTCACCGTCACTGCCACGGGCGCTGTCTCCTTCACCGAAACGGGAGCACTCCCCTCCGGCGTCACGTTCCACGACAACGGCAATGGCACCGCCACCTTGGCCGGAACTCCCGCCGCCAATACCGGCGGAACTTACACCATCACCATCAACGCCAAGAATGGCGCCGGCACAACTACGCAGAGCTTTACCCTCACCGTCACCGAGGCTCCGGCCTTCACCTCCAACGACACCACCACGTTTGACATCGGCCAGCTCAGCTCGTTCAATGTGAACGCCTCCGGATTCCCATCGCCGACCATTTCCGAATCTGGCGCCCTTCCGACTGGCGTCACCTTCAATACACTCAACAACACTTTGTCCGGCACGCCCGCCACCGGCACCGCCGGCAGTTATCCAATTACCTTCACCGCCACCAATGGCATCGGAACCGGCGCCACGCTAAGCTTCACGCTTGTCGTCGTTCTCGATCCCTGCGCTGGCGCCGCCACCGGCAGCGAAGCGCTCTTGAATGGTCAGTACGCCTTTGTGCTCAAGGGCTTCGACAATGGCGCGGGCGCGGGTGAAACCGCTCCGCAACCGGCCCTTGTCGGCGGCGTGCTCACCTTCAATGGCTCCGGCTCCATCACCGCCGGCACCCTCGATCAGAACCTCAATTCCACCGCCGGCATTCTCAGCCTCGCGGTAAGCAGCGGTACGTATGCGGTTGGTCCCGACCACCGCGCTTGCCTCAGCATCGTCACCTCGCAGGGCACGCAGCATTACCGTGCCAGCCTCGCCGGCATCTCCGCTGGCGTCGCCTCGATCGGTCACATGATTGACTTCGACACATCCGGTCCCTTCACCGCCGGTACCCTCCGCAAGCAAACTCCCGCGGCCTTCGGCACCGCCTCCGGTCAATTCACCGGCAATTACGCCTTCGGCGTCGCTTCTTCGCAGAACACCGCCACCAGCAACAACGGCATCTCGGGCGGATCCTTCGGCGCCGTCGGTGTCTTCAACCTCTCCGGCGGCAATGTCACCGGCGGCGAGGTCGATTTCAACGCCAACGGCAAGCTCGACGGCAGTTCGGCCGTCACCTGGCCCGCTTCAGCTGTGCCCATCTTGAGCGGCGGCACTTACAGCGTCTCCAGCACCACCGGCCGTGGCTCCTTCCTATTCACGCCCACTGGTTCGCCGGCCGCCGTCGTCACCGTAATTTATGTCGTCTCGGCCTCGGACGTCCTCATCCTCGATGGCGACAATCAGACCACCAACACCGTCTTCGCCGGCGAGCTCATCCAGCAGTCCACCTCGTCCTTCTCCGCCAATCCCTTGTCCGGCTCGTACATCGGTTACGACTCCGGCCTTGATGCCGCAGGAGGCCCGTCACGTGCGGACTTCTTCCTTACTGGTCCGTTTACCACCGGCAACAACACCCTTTCCGGCTTCCAGTTCCGCAACGACGGCGGCGTCTTCTCTTCCTTCGGTATCTCGGGAACCTACGCGGTCTCCCCCGCCGGACGCGAGACCGTCGCGACCACCGGAAATCATCAACCAATCCTTTACCTCTCGAGCCCGTCCCAGGCTTTCTTCCTCAACAGCAACGGAGCCGTGGACTTCGGCATGGTCCAATCGCAGACCGGCGGTCCGTTCTCGAACTCGTCCGTCACCGGCTCTTTCGCCTTCGGCGATATCGACCTGCAGAGTTCGTCGAATGGCGGCAATTCTGGCGTCGCCACTTTCGCCACTCCCAACGTCACCGTAACCGCGGATTCCAACACGAGCGGCTCACAAACCGCCGGCCAGATCAACACCACCACCTTCTCCCTCGATTCCAACACTGGTTTGATCAGCCTTCCGTCCGGTTGCACGTTCACTGCTACTACCACGACCTGCAACACGCTCATCTACATCATTTCGCCATCGAAGTCCGTCGTGCTGGATCCAGGCACCTCCAGTCCCAAAATCCAGATCGCGGACAAATAAGCGGCACGCCGCAACTCGCAATTCCAAAGCAAAAGGGCCGGCGGAGTTCCCGCCGGCCCTTCTCTTTTTGCACTCGTAAAAACGCGTTCCCGGAAATCACCTTTCGATCCGAAAAATAAGCGGCACTCTTTCCAACCCTCGTCCGCGCCATCCTCCCCGCCATCGCCGTCTAGCGCACAACCACTGTCATTCCAAACCTTTTGTATTTTGGCGCGTACGGAATCTGCTTTTCCGTGGCTCAGGTCGAACCTCGGCGCCGCACCCCTTCCAGTATGTGGTTCCTATAAAGTGTAGTGTGCGAATGATATACTCTTGCATTACAATCGGAAAAACGGAAGAACCATGCCCCACTCGCCACATGACGATTGGAACGGGCCCACCGCTTTCAGTTATGGTTCACACAATGGGAGCCCCGACGTTTGAAGTCCTCGTTGGATTGGATGAAGTCAATGGAATTGGTTTTTAGCGGCATCGGCGCCTAATTGGTTTCGTGGATAGACGCGTGGCTGTACAGAAGAAGCCGACCTACCGCAACGAAGACGGCGGCAGCCGATACATCCGCTCAAGATTTCTTGGGCCTCAAGCTCTCCCGCAGCCGGTCGAAACGGACCCAGTAGATCGCGCAGTCCTTCTCGCTCGTTCCACGCGAATAGAAAAGGTACCTGCCGTCTGGTGTGGCGAATTGTCCCCAGCAATGCGCCAGGCCATCGCTATCAAGGACCCGCCGCCCTCCACCCGCGCGCGAAAACGCCATTCTGCCAAGTGCCGGCAGAGCCGTGGAAAGTTCTCTCTCACTGTTTCAAGTAACGAAGCGCCACACATCCTGATTTAAATGTCTTTGACTCAATCAGTTTCAATTGCAATCTCTCGGGCAGGCTCGCGCCTTCCATCAATCGTCTGCCTTCTCCCACAATCGTTGGCATAACCACAAAACGAAATTCGTCAACGAGGCCAAACTCCATCAGTTGTGAAGGAACATCCACACCGCCGGCCAGAATATTTTTGCCCTGTTCTTGCTTCAGTTTAAGTATTTCGTCGCGAAGGTTCGTGCGAACAATTCTCGTGTTTTCGTCTTCAGCGCCGGCCAACGTTCGCGAAAAAACAATCTTCTTCTTGGCGACAAAAGTTTGCGCAAATTCGATGTCCGCTTTTGTCTCCGTCCGGCTTTTTGCAATATCCGGCCAATAAGGAACCATCAATTGATAGGTCTTGCGCCCATAGACGAGCACGTCAAATTCTCGCAAAAGGTGCGTGTAATGTTCGGTAAGTCCCTCATCGTCGGGCGGCGGCGCGAATTTGGTATGGTCGCAGCAGCCATCGAGGGTAAGGTTGATTGCGTAGACTACATTTCTCATTGCATTGTCCCCGCCCCTTCTCCCGCGCCCGCGCTCACGATGGTTTGATTTGCGATGCTCAATAAGTATGGCGACCGGCGGTTCCCGGGAGCCGCGCTTGGATCGGCGACGCGGGGCGTACCGCGGAACGGCCGCGCCTTTGCCTCGCCCCTCAAAGCGCCGAATACACCATCTGCACAAAAACATCGCCGTTGAAAAACCCTTTGCCCCAGGTATCCTCCAGGTCCGCAAACGGTTTGCTCGCCGCTATTTCCCCGGCCGATTTGCCGGCGGTCTTCAGTTTTTGCACGCGATCGCGCGCCACAACCAGCATCTCGCGGTACTTCGTCAGATCGGCTTTGTTGCCGAGCGGGCCATGCCCCGGAACGATCTTCGTGCTGTTGTCGGCCAAGCCGAGAATTTTATCGGCGGCGAGAATCATGCCATTGATTTTTCCGCCGGTGCTCGCGTCGATGACCGGGTAGAAGCCGTTAAAAAAAGTATCGCCCATGTGAATCACGTTGGCCTTCTGGAAGTGAATGTAGATGTCCGTGTCCGTGTGCGCGGGCTCGAAATATTGCAGCATTACAATTTCACCATTGGCGTGCAGTTCTTTGCTGCGGCTGAAGGTCTGCTGCGGCAAAGCATCCGCGGGCGATGCCGCAAAGTGCAAACCGAAAAGCGCATTGTCGTGTGGCTCCGCCATCCGCGTCTTGGTGTTTTCGTGGGCCAGCACGGTGGCGCCCGCCGCGTGAAGATTGGCGTTATTGTCGGTGTGGTCCACATGCCAGTGCGTGTCGATCGCCGTTTTCAGCGGCGCATTGCCGAGCCCATCCAGCGTTTCTTTCAACTTCGGCCAGGCCGGCAGAAGAAACGTGTCCACCACGATTTTGCCGTCGGGCCCGTTCAGCACCACAACATTTCCCCCAGGGCCGGAAAGTAACGTGAGTTTTTCCGCGAGCGGTTGCGTGTGGATAGGTACCGTGCCCATCTGCGCCCGCATCGCCCCCAGAGAGTCGGTTGGAGGCGTCGCCGCCTGCCGACGAAGCGCAGGAACGCCGGCGCTCAGAAAACTTGCCGGAAAAAATTGCGCCAGCAATGCGCTTCCCGCAAACCCGGCCGAGTTTCGCAACATTTCGCGCCGCGTGTTTTGCTTCTGCAAAAAGCTCGGGATCATTTTCGCTCCGCCTTTCGAATGTCGATTCGGTTGCGTTGCCTTTCGTTTTCTGCCGCGTACTCTAACTGAGTTTTGTTTGTTCCGCTAACCGGTAAGTGGCGAACTATGCCGGAAAAGGCTCAAAGTCATCTCATAAATGGTTATTTAGTACGTGCGGGTTTAAGAGGTGCAGGCTTTAAGAAGTGGGTTCTTTAGGACGTAGCGGCTTTAGGAGGTTTAGCCTTTATGACGTGGGTTCTTTAGGAGGTGGGGGCTTTAGCCCCCACGATGAGGCGAGGAAAAGTAGGGCTTTAGCCCCTGAAGAAACAACTTCAGTATTGCGCGGTTATTTATGAGATAGCTTATCAAGTTCGTAAATCCATCTTCTCGGCGCGGAATATGGAAGACTTGAGGCGTCTCAACGAAAACGATACGCCCGCGCTGGCCTATGACGTAAAGCGGCGAATCGAACCCTCGATCCGAGCCGCCAGAAAAATAACCGAGTCGCGATCTCCGCGTGCCCTTCGCTTTCGGGTTCTGAAAGCGCGGGTCCGCTCTTCCACTTATCTTTGCCTTTAAGATTTCCGTTCGAACGGATTTCCACAGCCATTCGAATTGCACGATCAATTAACTGTTGACTTTATACTCCTCGTTTGCTACCCTTCCTCGTGACTCACGAACTCCAGCCCGTTCATCCCGCTCCGCCCACCAATCCCTATCCCCCTTGTTTTGCTACTCATACAAACGCCTCCTCCCGCAACCCCTTTCTTTTGATACTCTTGCAAACTCCCCGGGGGGTGTGGGTACCCCTCTTCTGCGCCCCGTCTTCGCTCTTTTGCTTTTTGGCCGTACGCGGCAACTCATCTCCTTATTTCTCAATTACTTCCGCACTCTTTGCCAAAAATGCGGGGCATGTATCCCGGACGCCTCCGCGGGACACCCCGGTGTCCGTCAAGTATGATATCCGCGCCTCCGCATCGAATGAGGAAGCCATGACTTCCGCACCAAACGCCGCGCGCCGCTTTCTCTTTTCCCTTTTCGTCGCCGCGCTCTTCGCCCTGCCCGTTCTCGCGCAGCAGGGCGCGCCGGACGAAGTGCGCGGCGCTCCCGCCGAGCCCACCGACGCCGCCGAAACTCGCGCACAAATCGCCGTCGTCGAAAAACTTCTTCCCCATTTTCCCGACCGCGCCGCCGCACTCTACCTCCTTGCCGCCGCCGAGCAGCATCTCGGTGAAAGCAGGGAAGCGCTCAAGCTTTTGAAAGAATGTATCGCCCTCCGCGAAGGATTCGATCCATCCGGCGGCCCGGAATTCGCCGGCCTTCGCACTTCACATGAATTCACCGAACTCGTCGAAAAAATTCATCGCGATTTTCCCGTCGTCGCCCAGGCTCGCCTCGCCTTACTCACCGAAGAAAAAAATCTCATCCCCGAAGGTCTCGCCTGGGATCCCCATCGCAAGGTTTTCTATCTCGGCAGCCTCGCGCAGCGAAAAATAATTGAAATCACGCCAGGCAGCCGCGTTTCCGATTTCGTTCCAGCAAACCGTGATCGTCTTTTTCCCGTCCTCGGTATCCGCCTCGATCCGCGCGATTCCACCGTCTGGGCCAATACCGCCGAAGACCGCGGCAATTCCGCTCTCGTTCATTTCAGCTCCAGCGGCATCCTTCTCGGCCGTTATGCGCCGGGCGATTCCCGCAAACATTTTTTCAACGACCTCGTCGTTCGCCAATCCGGCGAAGTCCTTCTCACCGACAGCGTCGACAATCGCATCGTCCGCTTCGATCCGGCGACGCAAGAATTTTCTCCACTCCCCGTCCATCGCGATCTTTTCTATCCCAACGGCATCACCCTCGCGCCCGACAACAACACGCTTTTCGTCGCGGACTCTCTCGGCGTTCTCCGCGTCGACCTGCAAACACTCGCTACCATCGACGTCAATCCCGGCCCGCACAGCACCCTCGCCGGCGCCGACGGCCTCTATTGGTACAACGGCGGCCTCATCGCCATTCAAAACGGCATCGGCTCTCCTCGCGTCGCCGCCTTCAAGCTTTCCGAAGACGGCACTCGCGTCACCCGCACCACCGTCCTCGAAAATCGCTCGCCGTTCACCAGCCTTCCCACCACCGGCGCCATTCGCGGCTCCGATTTTTATTTCATCTCCAACAGCCACATCGATAATCTCAACGACGACAAAATTCTCGACGTCACTCAACTCGAACCCGTTCGCATCGCCGTTCTTCATCTGCCATGAATCGCGCGAAATCTCGCGCGCATGACTTTGCTCTTGCTTCATCCCGCGGTGGTTGGGCACAGTTATGAACCATGATCGTCAAGCTTCCGATTCGCGCGGCGCGCGGCCTGCCCTTCGTTTCTCTCGCCGTCTTTTGTCTCCTCGCGTATTTCAGCATTCGCAACGCCAGAGCCACGCACGCCATCGAGCTCAACACGCGCGCCGGCTACGAACGCGCCGTGCGGCTCGAACCGGCCGACGCGCGCAAGTGGTATCTCCTCGGCCGCTCTTATCAAGACGATTTCGAGCAACCCGACCCCGATGCCGCCCTTCATGCGTTTCTCGTCTCTCGTTCGCTCAATCCTCTTTCCGCCGATACGCTGCTCGGTCTGGCCGCGAACTTCGAACAATCCGGCAAACTGGACAGCGCGCGGGAAAGTTATCTCGACGCCGCACGCGTCTATCCGTCTTCCGCGGACGTCCATTGGAGTTACGGAAATTTCCTGCTCCGGCAAAATCAGATTCCGCACGCGTTCGAGGAAATTCGGAAATCGCTCGCGCTCGATCCAAAACGAAGCGCCGAGGCTTTTTCCCGCTGCCTTCGCGTGGTCCCCGCGGTTCCGGAAATTCTCGAAAAAGTCATTCCGCAAAACATGCGGTCGTACATGGACATTATTTTCGATTTGACGAACGGCGCGCAGCTGGATACCGCCATGCAAGTCTGGTCGCGCGCGTATCTTTCGCCGGGAAGCGTAAACCTTGTAGACGTTACGCGGCTGGCCGATTCCTTGATCCAGAGCGGCCGCTTCGCCGATGTCGCGCTGCTGTGGAAGCAAGCCACTGAAAAAATGGCCAATCCGATTCCGCCCGATCCGCCCGGTTCCGTCCTTTGGGATGGCGGGTTCGAATCGTCGTTCTCTTCCCACGGCTTGGGTTGGTATTACGGCCCGGTCGTCAAAACCGTTCAGGCGGCCATCGATACGCACGAAAAACATTCCGGAGCGCAATCCCTGCGGCTGCTCTTTGCCGGCAGAACGAATCTATACTTTTCGGATATCTGTCATGTAGTTATCGTCGAGCCCGGGAAATCCTATCGACTTTCGGCGTGGATTCGCACCAAAGGCATTACTTCCGATCAGGGCCTTCGATTTGTTCTCTACGGCAATTCGAACGGCAACATGGCCACGGTTGCGACGCCCGAAGTTCATGGCGATTCAGAATGGACGACCGTCACCGCGCTCTGGACCGCGCCGCGCGACACGCACTTTGCCTCGGTCTGCGCCGCTCGCTATCCCACCGAATCGCCCGACGGCGAAATTGCGGGCATCGCCTGGATCGACGACGTGGCCCTTGTGCCCGTCGCTGCGGAGCCGCCCAAGCGATGAAGGCCGTTCGCATCGCCCTTTGCGGTCTTCTTGCCTTTGGTGTGCTGGCCCACGGGGGCGTCGAAGACTGGTCACTCGCCGTCTTCGAAACGGGGGCCGGCCTGCTATTTTTTCTCTGGGCAATTTTTTTCGTGCTGTTCGACGAACGAGAAGTGGTGCTTCCCAGCATTTTGCCACCGCTCCTTGCGTTCGCCGGCGTGGCCGCAATGCAGTGGTTTTTTCACAGAACGGCGTCGCCGCACGAAACGCGCCTGCAATTCCTCCTCTTGCTCGCGGACGTGGTATTCGTGTTTCTTGCCGCGCAGGCCTTCCGCACGCTGCAGGACTGGCGCGAATTTTTCTGGTTCGCCATGCTGTTCGGTTTTTTCGTGGCCGGATTGGGAATCCTGCAGCACCTGACGTTCAACGGGAAGTTGTATTGGGTGCGCGAAATGCGGTATGGCGGGATTCCCTTCGGGCCCTACGTCAATCGCAATCACTTTGCCGGCTTCGCCGAACTCCTGATTCCCATACCTCTCGTGCCGCTGATTCTTGGCAAGGTACGGCGCGAGCGCCGCTTCCTGATCGGCCTGTTCGCACTGATACTTATCTGTGCGCTCATGCTTTCCGCGTCGCGCGGCGGCTTGGTAAGCCTCGGCGTGCAGTTGCTCTTCGTGGTTTCGATTATTCTTTTGCAGCGCGCCGGCACGAAGCACCTTCTCACCGGCGGAATCGTGCTCGTTGCCGCCATCTCGCTGGTTTCCTGGCTGGGCGTCAATCAAATCCTTTCGCGATTCGCGAGCCTGCAAACGCTTGAAGTTCAGGAAAGCAAGCGCGCTTCCATGCGCCACGGCGCCTGGCGCATCTTTCTGGACCATCCGCTTCTCGGCGCCGGGCTCGGCGCATTCGAAACCGTCTATCCGTCCTATGAATCGCATTACGATGGAAGGATCATCGATCACGCGCACAACGACTACCTCGAGGCGCTTGCCGAAACGGGCATTCTCGGCGGCCTTTGTTGCGCCTGGTTCATCGCTTTGCTCCTGCTCGCCGGGCTGCATTCGCTGCAGGAGCCGAGCATTTCGTTTTCCTCCGCGCTGCGCCTGGCCGGCCTTACCGGGTGTTGTGGCCTGCTCGTCCACAGCCTCGCGGATTTCAATCTGCACATTCCGGCGAACGCCACGTTGTTTTTCTTGATGGCCCTGCTCGCCGGTTCCCACATGACGCCGGCCCCGGCGCAAACTGCGGTTGCCGCCAAGCATCGCCACTCTCGAAATCGCTGATTTACGTGGGCTTGCTGGCTGTATAATCGGACGGGGGAAGAAAAAGAATGCAGCCAGCCAGACTGGGTGCGCGATCAATGTGTTTCGTCGCGGCTACCCTGCTTGGGATACTGGTTCTGGCGCCGCGTAGCCGCGCGCAGGCCGTACTCGAAACACCGCAGCAAACAAACGACCGGATCAAAGCGCTCACGAGCTCGTCTCACGCGCCTTCAGGAGATTACGTGGTCGGCCGGGGAGATCTCCTCGCGGTGGAAGTTTTCGACGTTGCCGAACTCTCGCGCGAAGTGCGCGTCAGCCAAACCGGATCGATCGGCCTTCCTCTGCTTCCGGTCCGCCTCATGGTGAGCGGACTGACGGAAATCCAGGTCCAGCAAAAAATCGCCGAAGTGCTCGAGGCAAACGGCCTCGTGTCTCACCCGCAAGTGAATGTCAGCGTAAAGGAAAAAAAGAGCAAGCCGATCACGATTGTCGGGGCGGTCCTGCGCCCGATGGTCTATTCGGCGGATCGTCCCGTCACCGTGCTGGAAGTTCTGGCCGAAGCGGGAGGCATTTCGAACGACGCGGGCGATACCGTGATCGTCACGCGGCCCGACCAGGCCTCCGCCGACTCTTCCGGCGAACCTCCGGAAATTACGCCCGCCGATGTGGCCGGTACGCCGGCGGCTTCCGCTGCGTCTGTGGCTCCATCGTCGGCGCCGTTGAAGGATGCCGCGGCTTTGACGAGTGCGCCGGCGGCGCCGCCTGCGCTGAACAATACGATTACGATTAATCTGAACGAGCTGCTCGAGGCGGGCGATTCGCGAAATAACATTACACTGCAGGGCGGAGACATCGTGACGGTGCCGCATGCCGGCATTGTGTATGTGCTGGGCGCCGTCGCTCGTCCGGGCGGATTCGTGGTCACGAACGATCGCGCACAACTCTCGACGCTGAAGGCTTTGGCGCTGGCGGGCGGACTGAGTGCGACCGCGCGGAAGCATCAGGCGGTGATCATTCGCAAAGACGCCGCCGGTCAGCAGCATCAGTTGATCGTCGATCTCGGAAAAGTTTTGAATCAGGAAACGGAAGACGTCAAACTCCAGGCCAGCGACGTGTTGTACGTTCCGCAAAGCGGGAGCAAAACCGCGCTTTTGAGGGCGGCGGAAATTGGCCTTGGCATCGGCACTGCCGTCGCGATCTTTCGCGTCGGGCAGGGGAATTGAGATCGCATGTCCGACGAAAACAAACTCGTACCGAGAGAAAGCGGCCCCAACGGAGCGGTTGAGCTGTTGGGCGCGCCGTCGCGGTACGTGCCGTTCGATCTTTCTCCGCGCGAACCGCACCTGTACGACTATCTGCTGATTCTGCGCAAGCACCAGTGGCTGATTCTTTCCTTCCTGCTGGCCGTGGTCACGATCGTATCGATTGCGACGTTCCGGATGCAGCCGGTCTATTCCACGACCGCCCGCGTTGAAATCGACCGTGAAAATTCCAATGTCCTGCCGTTCCAGGGCGCCGATTCGTTCGATTACGTGATGGATGCGGACAATTACATTGAGACCGAGTCGAAGATTTTGACGAGCGAAACGCTGGCGCTGCAGACGATTCGCAGCACGGGACTCGCCAGCCATCCGGAATATGCCTCCGGCGACGGCCCTTCGGAAGCCATCGCTTCCGGAAGTCTTGCGAATCACAAACGGCCGCCGGAACTCGCCGCGTTCCTCGGCAGCATGAGCGTCCGGCGCGTGCCCAATAGCCGGCTGCTGGATGTGACGTTCGAATCCACCGATCCGCAGCTGGCCGCGCGCGTCGTCAACGCGCACATCGAAAATTTCCGCGAAGACAATTTTCGCAGCCGCTACCAGGCCATTGCGCAGGCTTCCTCGTGGCTGTCGGACCAGCTCGAAGATTTGAAACTCAAAGTGCAGCATTCGGAAGACGCGCGCATTGAGTACGAGCGCAAGAATCAAATCTGGGAACTGGATGACAAGCAGAACATCTCCACCCAGCGTCTTTCCGACATCAACAAGGAACTGACCGACGCGCAAAGCGAGCGCATGAAGCGCCAGGCGCTGTATGAATTCGCGAAATCGGGCGACGCGAACTCCGTTCCGGAGTTGCGTTCGGACATCGTCCTGCAAGACCTCTTCAAGCGGCGCGGCGACGTGAATTCACAAGCCTCCGACGCCCTCGCGCAGTACGGACCGAATTTTCCGAAGGTGCAGCGGCTGCAGGGCCAGCTGAAGGAACTCGATCAGCTCATCTCCGATGAAAAGAAAAGCATCATCGACCAGATGGGAAGCGACTACAACGCGGCGCGGCAGCGGGAAATGCTGCTCACGCAGGCGCTCGACCAGCAAAAAATCGAAGCCAATCAGATGTCGGAGAGGCTTGTCGAATACAACATTCTGAAGCGGGAAGCCGAAGCCAACAAAACGCTCTATGACGGCATGCTGACGAAGCTGAAGGAAGCCAACATCGCCGGCGCGCTCAAGTCTTCGAACATTCGCGTCGTGGACCCGGCGATGGTTCCGTCTTATCCGACGCGTCCGGCCAAGACGCGCAACATCGCACTTGCTTTCATCGTCGGCCTCGTGGGCGGCGTCGGACTGGCCCTGCTGCGCGAGTACCTCGACAACACCGTGAAAACGCCGGACGACATCGAAACTCTTTCTCGCCTGCCTTCTCTCGCCGTGGTGCCAGCGTTTACCGATTCGAACGGAAACGGCCACCGCGGACTTCTGAAAGGCGGCTCGAGCAATGGCCACGACAAGCGCATCGAGCTCGTGGCCCAGCATCTTCCGAAATCGCAGATGTCCGAAGCGTTTCGCGCTTTGCGAACCGCGCTCTTGCTTTCCCAGGCCGAGCATCCGCCGCAGGTCATTCTCGTCACCAGCGCGTTGCCGCGCGAGGGAAAAACCACCGCCGCCGCGAACCTGGCCGTCACGCTGGCGCAACTTGGCGACCGCACGCTGCTGATGGACGCGGATTTGCGCAAGCCGGGCGTGGGCCGCTTGCTGAATATGACGGACGGAAAATACGCCGGACTCAGCTCGTACCTGGCCGGCGTTTCGAGCCTGGACCTGGTGATCGTTCCGCACCCGTTGATTCCCAATCTTGCCGCGATTCCGACGGGTCCGCTTCCGCCCAATCCGGCGGACCTGCTCTCGTCACACAAGCTTGCCGACGCCATCGCCGAACTTCGCGGCAAATTCAAATTCATTGTGATCGATTCGCCGCCGATCATGGCCGCGACCGACGCGGTCATCCTCTCCGTGCAAGTGGACGGCGTGCTGCTTGTCGTCCGCAGCGGCGAAACGCCGAAGGAAGCTTTCACCCGCACGCGCGACCTGTTGACCAGCGTGAAATGCCGGATGCTGGGCGTGGTGCTGAACGCCGTCGATGCCAGCGCGCCCGATTACTACTACTCCTACCGCTACTATCCGTATTCCTACGGATATGGACCGCAGGAAGCCGGCGACCTTCCGCATTTCTCGGATGACGACATGCGCAAAATGCGGAAGTCCAGCCAATCCGATGACGACGATCTGGCGCTCTAAGGAGGCAATGTGCGTTTTCTGATCACCGGTGGCGCCGGCTTTATCGGCTCCCATCTCGCCGAAAGGCTTCTGGATCGCGGCGATCACGTGGTGCTGCTCGACAATCTCTCCACCGGCAGCATGGAAAACATCCGCCATCTCAAGGCTTCCGACCGGATGGAGTATCACCTCGACTCCATTGAAAATCGCCAGCTCGTTGCCGAGCTCGTCGACGATGCCGACGTCGTCGTCCATCTCGCCGCCGCGGTCGGCGTGCGATTGATCGTGGAAAGCCCCGTCCGCACCATCGAAACCAACGTGAATGGCACGCAGCACATCCTCGAAGCGGCGGCAAGAAAACGCAAATTGGTTCTCACCGCGTCCACTTCCGAGGTCTACGGCAAAAGCACGCAGGTCCCGTTTCGCGAAGAAGCCGATCTCGTGCTCGGCCCGACGACCAAAGGACGCTGGAGCTACGCCGCCTCCAAAGCCCTGGATGAATTTCTCGCGCTTTCTTACTGGAAAGAAAAAAAAGTTCCCGTGATCGTCGTCCGGCTCTTCAACACCGTGGGCCCGCGGCAGACCGGCCGATACGGGATGGTGCTGCCCAATTTCGTGCGCCAGGCCCTCGGCAACGAGCCCATCTCCGTTTACGGCGATGGAAAACAGTCCCGCTGCTTCTGCGATGTGCGCGACACGGTGCAAGCCCTCGTGAAGCTGATTGACTGCGACCGCTCGGTCGGCGAAGTCGTCAACATCGGCAACACGGAAGAAATCTCGATGGAAGACCTCGCTCATCGCGTAAAACAGCGCACCGCCAGCACTTCTTCGATCGAATTTATTCCCTACGACAAAGCCTACGAGCCCGGTTTTGAAGACATGATGCGCCGCGTCCCGTGCGTCGATAAACTGCACGGCATCACCGGCTTCCGTCCGCAGACGCCCCTCAACGAAATTATCGACCGCGTTGCCGCTCACATGAAAGAGAAGCAGTTCGCTTCCGCGCGCCTGGCCGCCGGCACGCCCGCTTAGCCCTGCCACTTTTTTGTTTTTCTCGAAGCCGGATTGCGGTATCGTTCGGTTAACTTACAGGCGTGGCATCCGTCCCCACTTCCTCAGGACGGTCTGCATCTCGGGTAGTTCAATTTATTGGGCTGACAGATCTTCCGTGGAAAATAACGCCAGCGTGTTTCGCAAAATTCGCCTGCTCACTTTTTCGGAGCGCCTCCTCGTGCTCTTGTTTCTCGTCACCCTTCCGCTTTCCAATCCCTGGGTTCGCGGCGATGGCGTCGGGTATTACGCTTACGCCCGCGCGCTCCTCATTCAGCGCGATCTCGATTTCACCGCCGACTACCAGCACGCCAACACCAGCTTCCGCGAAGGCCGCCTGGACGAATCCGGCCAGCCCCGCGCCGATTTCCGCACGCCCACCGGCCACCTGGAAAATCATTTCACGATCGGCCCCGCCATTCTCTGGTCGCCGTTTCTGCTCGTTGCCCACGCCGGCGTTCTCGTCGCCCGCGCCTTCGGCTCCCCAATTTCCGCCGACGGTTTTTCCGCGCCCTATCGCTACGCCATGGCCCTCGGCACCGCCTTCTACGGCTTTCTCGCTCTCTTCCTCGCCTTTCGCCTCGCCAAAAAATTCGTTTCCGAACGTTGCGCGCTCTTTGCCACGCTCGCCGTGTGGGGCGGCAGTTCGCTCGCCGTGTATATGTATTTCAATCCCTCCTGGTCGCACGCACATTCCGCTTTCGTCGTCGCGCTGTTTTTTGCCTATTGGCTCCGCACGCGCGAGGGCCGCTCCATTCCGCAGTGGATTCTGCTCGGCGCGATCTCGGGCCTCATGCTCAATGTTTATTACGCCAACGCCATGCTCCTCGTTCTTCTCGCCGCCGAAGCCGTGCTCGCCCTTCGCGACGCCATCCAGCAACGCCGCCCTTCGTCCATTCCCGCGCTGCTCCTGCGCTATTTGATTTTTTCCGCGACGCTCGTCGTCTGCTTTCTCCCCACCCTCATTTCGAAGAAAATCGTCTATGGCTCGCTGTTCGAATCCGGTTACGTTCCCATCTCTCGCTGGAACTGGACGTCGCCCGTCTTCCGGCAAGTTCTTTTTTCCTCGAATCACGGCCTTTTTTCCTGGACGCCGCTGCTGATCCTCTCCGCCATCGGAATCTTTCTCTTCTGGCGCAAAGCTCCGCGCATTGGCGGCCCCGTTCTCTGCGCCGTTCTCGCTTTTTACTATTTCATCGCCTCGTATCCGGACTGGGCCGGCATCTCTTCGTTCGGCAATCGCTTTTTCGTTTCGCTCACCGTATTTTTCATTCTCGGCCTCGCCATTCTGCTGCAGCGCTTCGCCGATGGTTTTGCTTCGCTCAAATCCGCCACGCTCGCTTCCGCCGCGCTGCTCCTCTGTTTCGTTTTCTGGAATCTCGGCCTCATGTTTCAGTGGGGCGCGCATCTGATTCCCGCGCGCGGACCGGTTTCCTTTGCCGAAGTCGCCTGCAATCAATTCTTCGTCGTGCCGCGCCAGCTCGCCGGCCAGCTGCACGATTATTTTCTCCGCCGCAAAGACCTCATGCGCCAGATCGAACAGCGCGACGTCCAGCAGCTCAAGGAACATCCCGTCCCCTGATCTTTTCTCGATCTTGTAGGGCTTTTGTAGGGCCGGCTTTCCGAAGCCGGCCTCTTCGATCTAGCTCACTGTTCGATCTTCACCGCCACACACTCCCGTCCCGCCTTCCTCTGTAGGGGCGGGACTTTAGTCCGCCCTCTTCGATGTTGCCAACATCGCGATCTCGGCTCCCGCGCCTTCCGCCCTTCCATCCTTTCTCTTCTCTGGTAACCTTAAACAATGTTTTCTTCTCGCTTTCTCCGCCGGAGCCTCTCCTGATGGCGTCGGCGCCTTCTTCGCCGGCCACGGCCGCGATCTCGTCTGCCTCGCGCCATTCCGCTCCCATCGTCACTCGCATTGCGCCGCCGCGCGGCCTTTTCCATCTGCGCCTCGGCGAACTCTGGGCCTACCGCGAACTCCTTTATTTTTTCGTCTGGCGCGACGTCAAAATCCGCTACAAACAAACCGCCATCGGCGTCCTCTGGGTCATTCTGCAGCCGCTGCTCACCATGCTCGTTTTCACACTTTTCTTCGGCCGCCTCGCCCGGCTTCCTTCCGAAGGCCTGCCGTATCCCGTTTTTTATTTCGCCGCGCTCGTGCCGTGGATGTATTTCAATTACGCGCTGCAAAACGCCACCAACGTCGTCGTGGAAAATCAGCGCATGATCACCAAAGTTTATTTTCCCCGGCTCATCCTTCCGTTTTCTTCCGTCCTTTCGGGTCTCGTCGATTTCGCCATCGGCTTCGCCGTCCTCTTCGGCGTCACTTTGTTTTACGGCATGCGGCCCGGCGCCACGGCCGCTCTTCTTCCTCTCTTCCTGCTGCTCGCCATTCTCACCGCGCTTGGCGTCGGCCTGTGGCTTTCCGCGCTCAATGCGCTCTATCGCGATGTGAAATACGTCATTCCATTTCTTCTTCAGTTCTGGATGTTCGCTTCGCCCGTCGCGTATCCCAGTTCGCTCGTGCCGCCGCGTTGGCGCTGGCTCTATGGCCTCAATCCCATGGCCGGCGTGATTGACGGTTTTCGCTGGGCGCTCACCGGCCATGGCCACGCTCCCGCCGTCAGCCTGCTTGTTTCGGCCGCCGCCGTCCTCGTCATCCTCGCGGGCGGCCTCGTCTTCTTCCAACGCATGGAGGGCACCGTTGCCGACCGCGTTTAAGGCTGGTCTGAACGTCTTCACGTCCACACGTCTCAAGGTCGCGGCAATCCGACCTGGCGACGTTTCGCTGTCCGTTGTTAGACGTTCCGCCCTTCGGGAGTTCCAACGTTCGGACGTTATTTCTTCCACGTTTGGGCGTTCCGCCCTTCGGACGTTGCAACGTTAAGACGTTCTTTATGCCCACTATTCGCAAATTCGAGGACATCGAAGCCTGGCAAACAGCGCGCGAGCTAACCAGAGGGATCTACACACTCACCTCTCAAGGAGCCTTCTCCAGGGATTTTGGCCTGCGTGATCAGATGCGCCGCGCAGCGGTCTCGGTCATGTCAAATATCGCGGAAGGATTTGAAAGCCGTACCGAAATTTTATTCCTGGAATTCTTGGGCAGGGCAAAGGGTTCGGCGGGGGAACTTCGAGCGCAGTTTTATGTGGCATATGATGCCGGTTATGTTTCGCCGGAGGAGGCGGAAACCCTTCGCAACGCTTGCGCAAAATGCAGTTCCCAAATTAGCCGCTTGATGGAATATTTGAAACAATCGAACGCGAAACCTACAGATCAGATTGGTGCAAAACGTTTGGGACGCGAAGGCCACCGAAGATGACAGTTCCGGCAATTTCCGATCGGCGTTCAGCCCTTCTTTCCACGACGGTTAGACGTTCCAACGTTTTTTCTTCGCCTCTTAGACCTTCGGGCGTTAGGACGTCAGGACGTTCGGACGTTTCTTCTTCGACCTTAAGACCTTCCGACGTTAGGACGTTCAGACGATGACTACATCCGTCGTCATTCGCGGCGAGGAACTCGGCAAACGCTACCGCCGCGGCCTTGTGCAATCAAACGGCCTGCTGCGCGATTCGCTTGGCCGCATACTGAAGTCGCCGTTGCGCTCCTTTCAGCGCCAAAAGCAGGAAGACTTTTGGGCGTTAAAAGACGTTTCGCTTGAAGTGAAAGAAGGCGAAGTTCTCGGCCTTATCGGCCGCAACGGGGCGGGGAAGACCACGCTCCTCAAAATTCTCTCGCGCATCACGCAGCCCACCACCGGGTGGGCGGAAATTCATGGCCGCGTCGGCAGTCTTCTCGAAGTCGGCACCGGTTTTCATCCTGAATTGACCGGCCGCGAAAATACGTTTCTCTCCGGCGCCATCCTTGGCATGAGCAAGCGCGAAATCAGTTCGAAATTCGACGAAATCGTGGCCTTCGCCGAACTCGAAAAATTTATCGATACGCCCGTTAAACACTACTCGAGCGGCATGTACGTCCGCCTCGCCTTTGCCGTCGCCGCTCACCTCGAGCCGGAAATCCTTCTCGTCGACGAAGTCCTCGCCGTCGGCGACATAAACTTCCAGAAAAAATGTCTCGGCAAAATGGGCGACGTGGCTAAAGCCGGCCGTACCGTCGTCCTCGTCAGCCACAATATGGGTGCTATCACTCAACTATGTAAGCGCGTTGTGCTGATCGAAGAGGGTCATCTAACCGCCAACGGTGACCCTGAAGAGATTGCAATGCGTTATATCAGAAACGCATTGAGCACGATAGAGGGCTTTCTCTGGGATCGCACGGGCAGCGGACACGTCAAACTGACATCAGTACAGATTTTAGACGCGGAAGGAAGTTCGCATACCAATCTTTCTATGGGCCACTGTGTGAGGATACGTGCGTCTGGAATATCGGAGCGCCCCGGAACCGATTTTAACTTTGCCGTCCAATTTGTAACGACCTCAGGTGTTATTGCCATGTGGCTATACGATCAAACAAAGACCTTTCGTACTAATTATGAAGGCAAATTCACGATTGAGACGCACATACCAGAGTTATGGTTGATGCCAGGTTCTTACGTTGTCTCTTTATGGCTGGGCCGTGCTGGGCAGGATACATTTGATTGGGTGACCAATGCGGTTTTCTTCGAAGTGGTCCAGAGCAGTAGAATTCCAGTTACTGATACGGTGACAAATCACCATGGCCTCGTGTTCGGACAATCTGAGACTACGCAACTGGTATAGGAATCGCGACGAGGACTACATATGACAACACTCCGTAGTCTCGTGCATTCCTTCCTCAAGTCTTCGGGCGGTGGCTCGTTGCTGAGGACGATGATCCCAGCCCCCCTCAAGCAACGCGTTCGAGACTGGCTAAACACCACAACAGATGTTCAGTGGTGTCGCGTCGTCATGAATCGGGAGGTAGAGAAGTTCATAAGATCCCTCGATTGCTCCAAAATAGATGCACTGGAGATTAGCGGCACCGGTTCACAGGGACGATACGAGTTTCGCAGTTATCGGACTGCAGAGTATCCGCATTTCGACATTTGCCAAGGTCCCCTCGCCGAGAATCAATTCGATTTGGTCATCATGGAGCAAGTGCTGGAGCATGTGCTGCGTCCGGATCGTGCGGTTGCAAATGTTCACAGGATGCTGCGCCCTGGAGGTATTTTTGTCGTTAGCACACCGTTTCTCCTAAAAGTGCACGAGTTCCCCTTGGACTTGTACCGTTGGACCGAGAGGGGAATGCGCGAGTTGCTAGAGGTAGCGTATTTCGAAGTATTGAATACTGCTTCATGGGGTAACCGGGAATGTCTGATCGCCGATATGAGGCCTGGTCTTAGCTGGACCAACTACAATCGGCGAAAGCACAGCCTGCACAATGAACCGCAATTCGCTATTGTCGTATGGGCATTTGCTCAAAAGCCTAAGACGCAGTAAAAATGTGTGGGCCTTCCGTGTCCAACGAACACTATACGAAGTCCTTCTATCAGGAAATGCGCAAGGGAGCGGAACTTTCAGCCGAGGTCATCGTGCCGATAGTGTTGCGGGCGATTCCCACGCATAGTGTCGTGGATGTTGGGTGCGGCGACGGTACCTGGCTTGCCGCTTTTCATAAACTCGGTGTGAGTGACATTTTGGGAATTGATGGTGATTACGTTCAGGGCGAAGACCTACAAATTGACCCGAAATACTTTCGGTCCATGGATTTATCCGAACCCTTTCACTTGGAACGACGATTCGATCTTGCGATTTCCCTGGAAGTCGCCGAGCATCTGCCCGAGACCTCTGCCACAACCTTTATCGAATCGATCACTCGCCTTGCTCCTGCAATTCTCTTCTCCGCCGCAATTCCGCGCCAAGGTGGCAATAATCACATTAACGAACAATGGCAGGATTTCTGGGTATCGCTCTTCCGTAAGCATAGTTATCTGGCCATAGACTTGATACGCAAGCGCGTTTGGCAAAATCAGTCCGTGGACTGGTGGTACGCCCAGAACACAGTGCTGTTTGCCGAAGCCAAATACGTCATGAGCAATCCGACGCTAAAGTCCGAACTCGAGCAAACCAAATTAGACCAGCTCAATGTCGTTCATCCGAGAGGTTATCTCGAAGCCTTGCGCTCGGCTACACCGACCGACCGTGGTGTACGACACTCTATCAACCAGCTCTTGCGTTCGTTGAAAAATGCCTTAAATAGAAGAGCGTCGTTCTATTCGTCCAAACGAGCAGATCCTAAATACCAAGGCGACCAAATGCGATAGTCGCAGGGAAGACAAAAGGCAGCATGGAATCCTTGACGGTTACAGTTCTCATAACGACATACAACTACGGACAATTTGTCGAGCAGTCTATCGACAGTGTTTTCTCTCAACACTACCCGCTCGAAAAAATTCAAATCGTTGTGGTGGACGATGGCTCTACCGACGACACTTCACAGCGCGTCAAAAAATATGGTTCCCGCATCGAGTACTTCGTCAAAGAAAACGGAGGTCAAGCCTCCGCCATAAATTTCGGCCTCGCCAAGGCTCGCGGCGAGATTATCGCTTTGCTTGACGCGGACGATGTATTTGTGCCTTCTAAACTAGCCAGCATCTGCCAGGCATTCAAAGATACCCCGTCCGCCGGAATGGTCTATCACCAGATGCTTGAATGGAACTCCTGTTCAAATGAGAGGCGAGCTCTGCAGACGCCGCTAACCTCTGGTGACATGCGCGCTAATCCGCAAGAGTATCTCACCTACTTTGTTCAACCCGCGTCGTGCACATCGTTTAGGCGAAGTATCATCGATCCCTTACTTATAATTCCTGAGAGAATCCGCATGCTTGCAGACGCATACCTAGTTATCTTGACTCCGTTAATCTCCCCTATCGTTGCCTTACAGGAACCACTGACGGTATACCGAATTCATGGCTCAAATTCGTACTACGCCGACGAAGCAAAAATGTCCCTTGAAGCCAGAACTCTTCGTGGTCTACGAATCCAAATACTTATCGAATCAATGTTCGAATGGCTAGCACGAAATCCATCTCTGGAAGGGCAACTCTACGTCAAATTCTTTAGAGATCGCTGGGAGATTCTGTCTCAGTCATTGAGATTCGAAAACGCCCCACCGGGCCGCTGGCGCTCCTTTATCTTTCTCACCCGTCAAAATCGTGCTTTTAGTTTTTCCCAGTCCTGGAAATTTACTACTCTGAAGTATCTTTCTGCGTGTTCTGCATTGGTGGTTGGATATAGGAAGGCGAGGGTTTACGAAGAAAAATTGCTAATAGCAACCCAACGATTGCTCGGATCACTTCCGCGCCGTACCAAAACTAACGGCGAATAGGCATCCCTTCCTCAACGCAACTCGTTCCCTCCGCCACGCCCTCGGCCTAAAAAAAGACCCTCGCCGCGACCCCGCCCGCCCCCCAAAACACTCCATGGACCAATAAATGTAATATCCGTTGCCGTCGCCCGTCGTCGTTGGATGTTGTTGTGGCCGTCGTCGTTGGCCGTTGTTGTTGGATGTTGTAGTGGCGGGTCTTCAGACCCGTTCTTTTTCTTTTCTTTCTTTTGAATTTGTCCTTTTTTTCCGTTTCTTTCTTTATTCCTCCGTCCTATTCCGTTCCTTTTTTTCCGTCGTTTTTCCTTCGCCTCTCGCCGGTGGAAAGACAAGACCAAGGCAAGGGAACGAACAAAGAGAGAGAGAAGAACAAAGAGAGAGAGAAGAACAAAGAAAGAGAGAAGAACAAAGAAAGAGAAAAGAACAAAGAAAGAGAAGAACAAAGAACGGGTCTAAAGACCCGCCACTACAACGGCCGTTTCTTCGCCTTCCAGGGAGCGGACCACCGGGTGCCGAGCAGAGCGCGATTCATCCAATCGATGGTTTGAGAGCCGGAAAACGGGAATTCTTGCGGAGTCGGGCAAAGGTTTTTGCGCACCGGATTCCACCATATATAGGTCGCGACTTCTTCGACGGCGTCCGCGGGGCGAAGAATGTGTTCGTAATAACTCATCTCCCAGAGGGGCAAGCCGCGGCGCTTTCGGAATGCGAAGGCCGTACGTTGTTTGAAAAGGCGGACAAATTCGCGGAGATCGGAATCCGCACAAGTGCCCTCCGCTAGAAAGTGGATGTGATCCGGCATGACGCAGTACGCGTGCGCGAGAAACGAATGTTTCGCGGCACATTCGAGGAAGATCTGCACAACATGGAGTGCGAAAGGCGCCGCCGCGAGGTATTGCGTGCGACGGTCGCAGCAGATGGTGATGAAATAGCTTTGGCGGCCGAAATAATTTTTGGCCGAGAGACGCGGATTTTTTCGATGGAGCGTCATCGGAGGCACGAACGATAAGTCGAGCCACGAAAGAAGGAAAGGAAAAAGTAGTGGCGGGTCTTTAGACCCGTTCTTTTTCCTCTCTTTCTTTTGTCTTTTCTTTGGTCTTTCTTTAGCCTTTCCACTTGTCGGGCGTTAAACCGCGAAGCAAAAAGAAGGAGAAACGACACGGGTCTAAAGACCCGCCACTACAAAACCGTCGGTCAAACCCTCCAAATCGCTCGCCGTATCTCCTTTATCTTCTTCCATTTCCAGCTCCCATTTTCCACACCCATTCGAATTAACCATATGCTGTATACACTTTACGGTATACATGCCAACCTTTTCCTGCCATCATTCCCTGTGCTCGTCGCCATTCGACGAAGGATCCAAGTCCCGCGCGACTCTCGAGAGCCGAAGGAGCCCCCTAGAAACCCTAACCACCTTTAGAATGAACACTTATGAAAATAGCCCCGTAACCCCTTTTAGAATGAACACTTGTGGCGCAAAGGACTTAAAGGACCTTTGTTTTCAACACTTACGAAAAAAGGGGAGGTGGGGTGATTATGGTTAACCAGAAACTCCACCGCTTCGGCGCCTCTAACGACTCGGGCCAGCTTCGTGCGAAAATTCCTGCATGCCCAAGACAGTTCTTGTCACCGGCTCGAGCGGCCTTATCGGCTCCGAAGCCGTGGAACACTTTGACCGGCAGGGTCACGCCGTCGTCGGCATTGACAACAACATGCGGCGCGAATTTTTTGGCGCGGCCGGCGACACGCTCTGGAATCTCGCGCGCCTTAAAGCTTCCACGAAAAATTTCACGCACTTTGCTGCGGACATTCGCGACCGCGCCGCGCTCGACGAACTTTTTCGCTCGCGCCGTTTCGATCTCATCGTCCACTGCGCCGCGCAGCCTTCGCACGACAAAGCCCGCGACATCCCGATTCTCGATTTTGAAGTCAACGCCCTCGGTACGATCAATCTCCTCGAAGCCGCGCGCCGGCATTCGCCCGAAGCCGTTTTCGTTTTCCTCAGCACCAACAAAGTTTACGGCGACGCTCCCAACGAAGTTCCTCTCGTGGAGCTTCCCACGCGCTGGGAATACGCGCGCCCCGAGGATGTTCACGGCATCTCGGAAAATTGCCGCATCGACCGCACGCTCCATTCTCTTTTCGGCGCCTCCAAAGCCGCCGCCGATCTGGTGGCGCAGGAATACGGCCGCTACTTCAAAATGAACGTCGGCATTTTCCGCGGCGGTTGCCTCACGGGACCTTCGCACTCCGGCGTGGAGCTTCACGGTTTTCTTTCGTATCTCGTGAAGGCCACTATCAACGGTCTGAAATATTCCGTCTTCGGGTACAAGGGAAAGCAGGTTCGCGACAATATTCACAGCCACGACGTGGTAAGGGCGATCGAAGCCTTCGCCGCGAATCCGCGCCCCGGCGAGGTGTACAACATGGGTGGCGGCCGCGAAAACAGCGTCTCCATGCTCGAAGCCATTTCCAAAATCGAGCAACTGACGGAAAAAAAACTCGATTGGAGTTACGTGGACGAAAATCGCAAAGGCGATCACATCTGCTACATTTCCGATCTGCGAAAATTCCAATCGCATTATCCGAATTGGCAGCTTACAAAGTCGCTCGATGATATTCTGGAGGAGATCGCCGCGGCGGAGTCTTCGCGAGCCGCTGCAAGCCAAAGCTCATCGCACTGAACATGACGCCATCGATCACCATTCTCGCCGTGCCCAAGGCCTTCTCCGGCCACATCGGCGTCATCCAGCGCAACGCGATTTCCAGTTGGAGCCGTCTCGATCCGCGTCCGGACATTCGTCTCTACGGCACCGAGACCGGGATCGCTGAAACCGCAGCGGCACTGGGCGCACGCCACGAAACGGAAATTGCCCGCAACGAATTCGGCACGCCGATGCTGGACGATCTTCTCCGCCGCGCGCGCGTATACGCAAATACCCCGCTCGTCTGCTACGTGAATAGCGACATCATTCTTTTGCAGGAATTTCTGGGCGCCGTCGCAACCATCCACAAACAGTTCCCGGAATTTCTCGCCGTTGCGTACCGCCTCAACGTCGAGCTCGACGAACCGCTCGACTTCGCCCGGCGTGGAGAAGAAAAGCTGCGCGCAGAAATCATGCCGAAGGGCATTCCGGGAAATCCGACCGCTATCGATCTTTTCGTATTTCCTCCGCGTGTTTTCGCAAATGTACCCGCGCTCACGCTGGGCCGCGCGTGGTTCGATCAATGGCTGATCAAGGACGCGCGGGCGCGCGGCGTGCCCGTCGTGGACATCACACGCGTGACGCGCGCGATTCATCAGAATCATGAATATCAGCACATCGCCGGCGGGCAGCAAGGAGCGTATTGGGGCGAAGAGGCGCGCCGCAATCTGGCGATTTATGGCGGAGTGCCGCACACGCACACGCTGCTGGATGTGTCGCACGAGCTTTTCGAAGATGGAACGATACGGCGCGTGCGATTCCGGCGCCAGCGCGCGGCGATGAAGGAATGGTTTTGGAAAACGTGCATCGCGCCAACCGCGGGAATTCGCAGAAGGCTCGGCCTATCTCGCGGTGCGATCAAGAAAGGCCGGCCGGCAAACGCATGAAGAAAGCGCTGATCACCGGAATTACGGGACAGGACGGCTCGTACCTTGCGGAACTTCTGCTCTCGAAAGGATACGAGGTCCACGGCATCATTCGCCGCGCGAGCACATTCAACACGTCGCGCATCGATCACATTTATCAGGACCCGAATCAGCCGAGCGCAAAACTTTTTCTTCATCACGGCGACGTTTCGAGCACCGAGTGGATTCCGAATCTGATTTATTCGCTGGCGCCGGACGAGCTGTACCATCTGGCGGCGCAAAGCCACGTGCGCGTCAGCTTCGATATTCCGGAATACACCGGCGACGTCACCGGACTTGGCACGATCCGCCTGCTCGAAGCGGTGCGGCGGTGCGGCGGCAAAACGCGGTTTTATCAGGCGTCGAGTTCGGAAATGTTCGGCTCGGCGAATCCGCCGCAGAGCGAAGCCACGGAATTTCAACCGCGGAGCCCGTACGCCGCGGCGAAGGTTTACGCGCATTGGATGACGCGAATTTATCGCGAAGGCTACGGGCTTTTCGCCACGAACGGAATTTTGTTCAATCACGAAAGCCCGCGGCGCGGCGAAACGTTCGTTACGCGCAAAATCACGCGCGGCGTGGCCGCCATTCTTGCGGGAAAGCAGGAAGCGCTTTTTCTGGGCAATCTCGAGGCGAAACGAGACTGGGGTTATGCGCCGGAATACGCCGAAGCGATGTGGACGATGCTGCAGCAGGATGCGGCGGACGATTATGTGATTGGCACCGGCGAAGCGCACTCCGTCCGCGAATTCGTGGACGAAGCTTTTGCCTACGCCGGACTCGACTGGAAAAAGTACCTGAAGATTTCCGAGCGGTACAAGCGGCCGCTCGAAGTGGATACGCTGATTGCGGACACGACGAAGGCGCGCGAGAAATTTGGCTGGGCGCCGAAGGTGGGGTTTAAGGATCTGGTGGCGATCATGGTGGACGCGGATATGGAACAGGCGGGGCTGAAGCCGCACGGCAAGGGCCAGGCGATTCTTCGGGAAAAGCTGGCGCACTGGAATCACTGGCAGAATTCGGTAACGCGCGTGATGCAGGCGGCGCAGGGACAAGCGTCGGAGCACTAAGGGCGAAATCGATGGCATTTTGGAAAAATCGGCGAGTCACGGTGACGGGCGGCAACGGTTTTCTCGGGTCGTTCGTTGTCGAGACGCTGCGCGCGGCGGGATGCGCCGATGTGATTGTTCCGCGCAGCCGGGAATACGATCTCCGCGAAAAATCGCATGCGGAAAAACTTTTTCACGAGGCGAAGCCGGACATTTTTATTCATCTGGCGGCGGTGGTCGGAGGAATCGGCGCGAACCGATCGAACCCCGGAAAATTTTTCTACGACAACGCGACGATGGGAATCAATTGCATCGAAGCCGCGCGCGTGGCCGGGATAGAAAAATTTGTGTGTGCCGGAACGATTTGCTCTTATCCGAAATTCACTCCGGTTCCTTTTCGCGAAGACGAACTGTGGAACGGCTACCCGGAAGAGACGAACGCGCCGTACGGCCTTGCCAAGAAAATGCTGCTCGTGCAGCTGCAAGCGTACCGGCAGCAGTACGGCTTGAACGGGATCTACTTGACGCCGGTAAATCTCTACGGGCCGCGCGATAATTTCGATCTGGAAAGTTCGCACGTGATTCCGGCGCTGATTCGCAAATGCGTTGAGGCAAAAGCCGCGCGCGCGGCGGAAATTGTCGCGTGGGGAACGGGCGCCGCAACGCGCGAATTTCTTTATGTGGAAGACGCGGCGCAGGCGATCGTGGCCGCGGCGGAAAAATACGAAAAGGCCGATCCGGTGAATCTCGGATCGGGCGAAGAGATTTCGATCCGCGCTTTGCTTGAACAGATTTCCGAAGCCTGCGAATATCGCGGCGCGATCCGGTGGGACGCAACCAAACCGGACGGCCAGCCGCGCCGCTGCCTGGACACGACACGCGCCGCAAGGGAATTCGGCTGGCGCGCCTCGACGCCGTTTCGCGAGGGTCTTCGCAAGACGATTGCGTGGTATGAAGAGTTCGCCCAAAGCACGTCCACGGCACGAGTATGAAGTGTGGATCCGAGGGGAAAGTTGTCGCGAGCGATCGTCGGCGAAAGGATAGACGGATACAACCGGGAGACAATCGTCGAGCGAGCGATCCCAACTCGTTTTCGTCTTGTGCGGATGGATACTGAACGATGAGCACTTTTTCATTTCCGGCTCAAACTGGAGTAGCCTCGGGAATACGGGTTGGTCTTCGTGACGCGGCCGTCCGCCTCTTTGTCGCGGTGCCCACGTCTCTCCGTGTTTGGCTCTACGAACATTTTCTCCGTCTGGTCCTATGGCTGTTCTTTCATCTTGAGAGGCAGCCGATCGCGGTTGTCTCTGCTGGGCCGTCTGGCAATAGATTCAAGATGTGGCTCTCGTGGCAGTCGCACATCATCTACACCCTCGGTATCTACGAGCCGGGGCTCATTCGATTGCAGCGTGCCATCGTGAAACCGGGCGATTTTTGCATCGATGCCGGCGCGCATCTCGGATACCTGACGCTTTTTCTCTCGCAATTGGTCGGTGATTCCGGTCGCGTGGCTTCCTTCGAACCGGTGCCCGAGAATTTCCGAGTTCTTCAGGAGAACGTTCGCATCAATCATGCAGACAACATCGATTTGCAAAACGTCGCACTGCTGGATTCGGCAGGCCCCATCAAGCTGGCCCGCGTCGCACAGCAAACCCTGAGTTGGAGCACTTCCGCGGTCAATCGCAGTGGAGAACCGCGTCTCGAGGCGGTCGAAAGCCGTGCGATCACACTGGATGAATTCATGGCTGGGGCAAAGCGATCTCCGAAGTTCATAAAGATCGACGTGGAAGGTGCGGAACTTCTTGTACTGCGTGGCGCGGCGCAAACTCTGCAGGCGGCCAAGCCGTTGTTGTTTCTCGAAATCCACAATTGGGGTTCGGCGGCGGCGGAGGAGGTGCTGAGTTATTTGCCGCAACTCGGCTATTACGGCGAAATCATCGGACATCGCGAAGGGGAAGCGTTTTGTCTTGCCGTGCCAATCGCGCGACGCGCGCTACTCAAGGAAATTCGGATGGCCGCTCGCGTGTGATCTTCCAAGCACTGTGATCACCGCCGACCGCGGAGCTTGCAGCAAAAGCGCCACAAGAGACGCTCGTTCGTCGGATGGCGAGCGAGGATACTATATACTGGACGCAGCAATTTCGAGGATATTGCGCGGAGACAATATTGTCGAGTTGGAATCCACGAGGCGCGAGGGGAAAAGTTGGCACGACCCTATGTCAGCGTACTGATCGACACCTACAATCACGAAAAGTTCATCGAACGAGCCATCGTCAGCGCGCTGGAACAGGATTTCCCTACTGAAGAATTCGAAATTTTCGTTGTCGACGACGGGTCTACCGACCGCACCGCCGAACTCGTTAAGAAATTTGCTCCGCGCGTAACGCACATCGCCAAACAAAACGGCGGCCAGGCGTCGGCCTTTAATGCGGGCATCCCGCAGTGTCGCGGTGAAATCGTCGCCTTCCTTGATGGGGACGACTGGTGGAAACCCAACAAACTGTCGACCGTTGCGAAAGCAATGGATTCAGACCCGGCCATCGGCATCGTTGGCAACGGTCTAGTGATCGTCCAGCCCGATGGAACCGAAGAAAACGAGTTCCTGCGCGAGGGCAATCGTTTCTGCGCCAATTCCCCCGCCGGCGCCAAGTCCTTCATCGTGCGCGGCAGTTTTCTCGGCACGAGCAGAATGACAATTCGTTCCCGCGTTTTGGCCGAGATCGGGCCGATCCCAGAGTCGATCGTATTTGAAGCCGACGAATATCTGTTTACACTCGCGGCGGTGCTTCACGACGCTTATATCTTGCCGGACCTTTTGACCTACTATCGTCTGCACGGTTCGAATCTCTATCAAATCACCAACGCGGACGGCGATCGCCTTCGGCGCAAGTGCCGTATTTTGCAAGCGTTGGAAATTGCGTTAGTGGACAGATTTTCGGAGCTTAATGTGAATTCCAAGGCCGCACGCATCATCACGAACAATATCAAAGCGGACGCCGACTCGTTGCGCCTATCCCTGGACGGCGGCTTGCCCTGGGAAACATTCCGGTCGGAATGGCGGCTCTATCAGCAGGTCATCGACGTGGCTTCTCCCGTCCATCGCGCGTTCAAATTTATGACGTTGTTGCCGTCGCTTTTGTTGCCGCCACGCGTCTACTTCCGCCTGAAGCGCGCTTTGGTCGAAAGTCCGTTCTATCGGCGTGCGCGCCGCCACTTGCTTCCAAATCCTTCTCACGGACATGTTCTGCGCGTGACGCAGAACCGGGATTTGGGGCAAAAAGCCAACGCTAATTCCAGGCATTGATGGCGCGATTCCGGAGAGGGAATGAAAATATTGATGACAGCCGGATCGCCCAAGCGCCTTGAGAGCGGGACCTCCGCGGTTTTGTATAACCTGTCCCGCGAACTTACGAGGCTAGGCCATCAGGTGGATCTCGTGTTTCGTGAAGACATTGTCGCCGACGACGAGATGCGCGGACGTTTTCGAGAAACGAAATTTGCGTGGCGGCTCGCGAAGTATATTCGCCGTCATGCGGGTGAATACGACATCGCGAATCTGCACGCGCCGGTGGGCTTCGCGTACGGCGCCTTGCATCGTTTTTTTCCGAAAAGAGGGGATCCGCCCTACGTGGTGTCGCTCCACGCGCTGGAAGAGTGGCGCACTCACACGATGAAGCGTGAAGCCCGCAAGGGCCGCGCTTGGCATTTCAATTGGAAGAACCGAGCGTGGCAGCGGCTTTACAATCAATCACGTTTCGATTGTTCGGTTACGACCTCGGATGCCGCACACTGTTTTTGCCGGGACGTCTGGACGATGCTCCATCTCAAATACGATCTCGATCCGGAGCGCATTCTTTACGTGCAAAGCGGCGTGGACGAGCGCTTTTTCACGGCGCGCGAATACGAGAAACAGAGCCCGCTTCGTCTTCTCTACGCCGGTACCTGGCTTGACCAACGCGGCATTTATTATTTGCGCGACGCCTTGAACCGTCTGCTAACGAGGTTTAGCGATTGGACGATGACCTTTGCTGGAGTTTCCACCGCCGAGGAAACGATACGGAGTTTTTTCGGCGAAGACCTGCAGAAACACTTGCGCGTGATCTTTAGAGTTCCGGCGGAAGATATGCCACTGCTTTACGCACAGCACGATATATTGCTGCTTCCTTCCCTGATGGAGGGGCCCTCTTTTGCCGTCATGGAAGCGATGGCTTCCGGCATGCCGGTGATCACCACGGACGCCTGCGGTATGGTCGATTCCGTCGAGGATGGAGTGGACGGGCTCTTGATTCCGACCGCGAATGCCGATGCAATCGAACATTCGATTTTGCGCCTGGCCCGTTCCGTTGAGCTCCGCGCCTCATTGGGAAAAGCGGCTCGAACCAGAATGAGCAGATTGAGCTGGGCAAACCACGCAAAGAAAGTCCAGGCGCTGTTTCAATTTGTCTGCGACAGACACCAGAAGGCGACAGCCGGAACGTGATCACTCTTGGCATCAATTATTCGCAGATGCACGATTCCTCGGCGTGCATCGTGCGCGATGGGGAACTGCTGTTCGCCGTCGCGGAAGAGCGCCTTTCTCGATTGAAGCACGACGCGCGATTTCCAAAACTTGCGATCCAGGCTTGTCTCGATTTCGCGAAAATCACCGCGGCGCAAGTGGACGAAGTGTGTTTTGGATGGCAAACGGCGGGGCCGGTGTACCGGCACGACTTGAAGCTTTATGCGACGGGCGGCTGGCCGGTGAATTATTTGAATGTTTTGAACTCGTCGCGCCACTTTCTGAGCATGTGGCATCAGGGGGCCGGTGCGGCGCCCTTCCGGCGCGCGTTCGGCGAGACGAAAGCGCGAATGCGGTTTGTGGATCACCATCTCGCGCATGCGCTGAGCGCGTACGCGTATTCGGGATTCGACGATTCGGCGGTGGTGGTGATGGACGGACGCGGCGCGTGGGAAGCGACGTCAATCTGGCACGGACGCAACGGGCGGCTTGACCACGTGCTCACGATCGACTATCCGGATTCGATTGGATTGTTTTACAGCGAATTCACGGCGTATCTCGGCTTCGTGCGAAACTCCGACGAATGGAAGGTGATGGGCCTTGCGCCGTACGGACAGCCGGGCGTGGATCTTGCGAAATTCATCGATGTGGCTTCGACTCCTCCCCGCGTTCATTCGAGGCAACTGGTGACGGGATCGCCTTTCGAAAATATGATTCCATTGCTGGGACCGCCGCGCGAAGCGGAATCGGACATTTCCGACCATCACAAAAATATTGCGTTTGCGGCGCAGGAGGCGTGCGAACACGCGATGATGTCCATCGTGCGGCTCGCGCTGCAAAAGACCGGTTCGCGGAATCTATGTCTTGCGGGCGGCGTGGCGCTGAATTCGAAAGCGAACGGAAAAATCGCGGCGAGCGGGCTCGTGGAACAATTCTTCGTGCAACCGGCTGCGAGCGACGATGGCGTCGCGCTTGGCGCCGCGCTCGCGCCGTGCCTTGATGCGAAGGGCAAACTTCCGGCGAAGGCGATGCGCCATGGGTACTGGGGCCCGTCGTTTGACGACGCGGCGATCGAATCCGCGTTGAACACGTACAAAATCAAGCACACGAAACTTGCCGACCCGGCCGCGGCGGCCGCGGAGCTGCTTTCGCGAGGGAAAATACTCGGCTGGTTTCAGGGACGGATGGAATTCGGGCCGCGCGCGCTTGGCGCTCGTTCGATCCTGGCCGATCCGCGCGATCCGGAAATGAACGCGAAGGTGAACAACGCCGTGAAATTCCGCGAATGGTGGCGGCCGTTCGCGCCTTCTTTCAAGAAAGAAGCCGCGCCGGAATATCTGGAGTCGGCGTACGATTCGCCGTTTATGATCCTTACGGCGCAAGTGCGCGCGGAAAAGCGCGGCGTGATTCCAAGCGTGACGCACGTGGACGGAAGCGCGCGGCCGCAGACGGTGGAGCGAGAGAGCAATCCGCTCTATTACCGCTTGATCGATGAGTTTGGAAAAATTACCGGCGTGCCCGTCGTGATGAACACGAGTTTTAATTTGCGCGGCGAGGCGATTGTACACACGCCGACGGACGCGATTCGAACGTTTTTCTCTTCCGGCATGGACGCGCTCGCGATCGGCAATTTTCTGGTGGAAAAATGACGGCGGCGGCGTCCGCATCGTCCGCGGTCTCGCCAAAAGGGCGCCTTCTCGTTATTCCCCACATCTATGCGGAAGACATTTCCGTTCGAGAAATTGAATTTGCGCGGCGGCTTACGTCGCGGTTTGAGGTGTTCGTTCTCAAGTGGCGCGATGCGCTTCATGTTGACGCCGCTTCGCCTTTCTGGCGCCGCCTCAAACAATTTTCCGTTGCCGCTTCGTCCGCGTTTCGTTCCGCCAAAATCGTTGCGCCGGCCGATGGATTCACTCCGATTGCGCTTCCGGTGTGGCAACCCATTCTTCTTCACCGTGTTCTCGGCGCTGCCCGCGCGATGGCGTTCTGTCAATCGCGGAATCACCGCGTGCTACGAAAGGTTCTGGCGACTTACGGCATCACTCATGTTCTTTACGCTTCTGAGCTGTTCGGCACCGAGCGCTTGCCTGATGTTCGGTCGGCTTTCGACGTCGTCGATTGGTTTCCGGAGCACGAACAGACGGCCGCGCGGATCGATGAAATTCGCGCGAATCTAAGAAACATCGCGTCGAAAATGGATACGGTGTTCGCCGTCAGCGAGCCGCTTTGCGAAAAACTGGCGCGGGAATGTTCCGTCTTTGCGCTTCCGTTGCCCAATGGGGCCGATCTCAGAAAGCTGCGCGGTGTTCCGCGGGAGCAAGTGCGGGCGCTGCGCGCGAAACTCGGCTTGGAAAACAAATTCGTCATCGGCTACATCGGCAATCATGGCCCGTTTACCGGCGTCGATCTCGTCGTGAACGCTTTTTTGGCGGCACGGGAGCGCTTGCCGGACGCCGCGCTTCTCATCGTCGGTCCCGCGCAGCACTGGCAATCGATGCTTGAAGCGAATCGAGCGAACGGCGTGATCGCCACGGGCGGAATATCTCCCGGCGAAATCTCGACGTATTTCAATGCAATCGATGTCGGCGTTCTCGCGCAAGGAATTACCACCGGCACGGACTTCGCGTTTCAAATAAAAGTTGTCGAATACTCGGCGTGCCGCAAGTTCGTCGTATCCACTCCGCTGGAAACCTGGAAGCGGCTTGCGTGGCCAAACGTTCTTCTGGCCGAGCCGAACGCAACCGATTGGGCAAACGCATTCGTGCGGGCGCGGAGCATGAGTTCCGAAGCCGATTGGGATCATTTTGTCGAGCCGTACGATTGGTCTATTCTTTCGAATCGCATCGCGGACGCGCTTCTGGCACCGCCGGCGGCAAAATAGATCATGCGAATCGTCACCGTTTTCGGCACAAGGCCCGAAGCCATCAAGATGGCGCCGATCATTCGCGCCGCGCGCGCCGCGCGGATCGAGATGCATGTCTGCGTAACCGCGCAGCACCGCGGCATGCTCGATCAGATGCTGCGCGTTTTTTCGATTGAGCCCGATCACGATCTCAACCTGATGCAGGAGGATCAGACGCCGGTGCAATTCGCCGCCCGCGTATTGGAAACGCTTCCCGGCGTCCTTCGCGCAATTCGTCCCGATTGGCTTCTCGTGCAGGGAGACACGACGACGGCGTTTGCCGCCACTTTCGTCGCGTTTCAGGAAAAAATACGCGTCGGCCACGTCGAGGCCGGGCTTCGCACCGGAGACAAGCTTCGCCCGTTTCCCGAGGAGATGAACCGCCGCCTGATTTCTCCGCTGGCCGATTTGAATTTCGCGCCTACTGAACGTGCCGCCACGAATCTTCGCGCCGAAGGCGTTCCCGATGCGCGCATCGTGGTGACCGGCAATACCGTCGTGGATGCGCTCGACGGCATCCTTTCGAAGTCCGTGCAATTCGCCGATTCGCGGCTGGCAAATCTTTCCGGCAGAATTCTGCTTGTCACCGCGCATCGGCGCGAGAATTTCGGCGCCCCGCTCGAGCGGATCTGCGCGGCGGTAGTGGCGCTTGCGGAAAAATTTGCCGACGTCACCGCGGTGCTTCCGGTTCATCCGAATCCGACGGTTCGCGCGGCGATCAACGCGCGGCTGCGCGATCGCGAACGAGTGCTGCTCGTCGATCCGCTTTCGTATCCCGAATTTGTTCACCTGATGAAACGCGCCGCGCTCATTCTTTCGGATTCGGGCGGCGTGCAGGAAGAATCGCCCACTGTGCGGACGCCAGTGCTGGTCATGCGCGAAATCACCGAACGGCCGGAAGCGGTCGAATCCGGCTGGGCGCAGCTTGTGGGCACTTCGACGGAAGAGATCGCGTCGCGCGCGTCGGACTGGCTCTCCGGCCGAAAGGCCGCGCCGTCCGCCGCCGCGCCGAATCCGTTTGGCGACGGCCACGCCGCGGAGAAAATCCTCGCGGCGCTAACTTCTTCCGGCGCGTGAGCTACTTCTGCTTCCTCTCCAACGCCTCCACATAAACCCAGTTCCCGCCGCACAGTTTTTCTTCACTACGTCCACCTCGTTGACCGTGGATTGCAATCCGCTTACACTCGGAAAGTATGGAAGTTCCTCTTACCGCAGACCAAGTTTCCCGGCTAGCTGAAGTCGCCGAGGCGAAAGGGCGCACTGTCGATGGACTCGCACAGGATATTCTCGCGCGCTATCTTGAGGACGACGCCCGTTTCATTGAGGCCGTAAATATCGGCGAGGCTCAGCTCGAACGCGGTGAATACTTTACACACGAACAAGTCGGCGAGCGTCTGCAGCGCCTTCTCAAGCCCTGATGGAAGTTCGATGGTCCGAAGAAGCATATCGGGACCTGGAACGCATCTACGCCCGAATCGCGGCGGAAAACCCGTCGGCCGCTCGGGAAGTGGTGCTGGCGGTTTTTGAAGGTTGCGCAAAACTCCGGGAATTTCCCGAACTTGGGCGGAGCAGCAGGATTTCGGGCCGGCGTGAGCTGATCTTTCCGCCGCTTCCGTACATCGTAGTGTACAAACTCAAATCCGAAGCCGTGGAAATCTCCCGCATCTACCACGCCGCACAGGATTGGCCGTGATGGCCACATTTTTCCCCGGACCCGATCTTGCGACTCACTTCATCAATGTATCGAGGATGGATTCTTTTTTCACTTCGGCCAATTTTGTCAGCGGGTCCAGCGCCGCGATGTAACCCGCCACGGCCGCTCCCGCGAGAAATAGAAAAACTTCCAATGAAAGCCAGGGATTGCTCCCCGCGCGCCCCGCGAAGAGCACCAAGCCGCACGTGCTTCCGAACACCAGTTGCGCGGCGAAAGCGATCAGAACCGCCATGCCGGATTGCCGGTTCCCTTGCATCTTTCCGAATTCCATTTTTTTCGGAAAGGTGAGCGACGACCAATTCGCAATCGTCAATTGTCCCGCGACGGCGAAAATCAGCGCGCCGATCGTTGCCAGAAAAACGGGAAGTGGCGGCAATCCCACGCGCCATTTCAGGAGCGCGATGCATACGGTGATTTCGGCCGTCATGATAAAAACGGTCAGAAAATTCTTCGCGAGCAAGATGTCGCGAAACGGCACCGGCAACATGAAGTAGGTCTGCATGCCGCGGCCTTCATAGGCAAAACAGTTGAAGGACGGCGCCATCAACATCAGCGTCACGTATGCCATCATTGCCGGAAAAAAAAGATCGGGCGAAAAGGCGTGTTTGACGCTGGTGGGATGTGGCCCGCTGAAATAAATGGTGAAGAGAAACACGAGCATGGGCGGAAACAAAAGCGCCGTGGCCATGAATCCGTTCCGGAATAGATAGCGAAATTCCTTTCGAATAACCGCCGCGACCGTTGCCGGCAACAAGCCAAGCTCCGGCCCGGCAGTCCCTCGAATCGCAGCCGCGGATTTCGCCGCGCCGCGCGCCGGCGCCAGCGTTTCGCTCAGCTCTTCGCCCTGGAATTGCGCTCGATAGCGAAAGAAAAGCAGTCCGCCCAGAAGCAACGAATAAGCCGCCAAACCCGCGCCGGCCGCGCCCGCTTCGGCCAAGTCGCCGTTGGCAAAGCGCGCGATCATTTCGCCTGCAAGCGACGCGGGAAGCGGCCGTGCATAGCGCACGATTCGTTCCACGTTGGGCTTCGTGGATTTTTGATATTTCTGAATGGCGGGGCCGATGAACTGCACGCCGACCATCGACAAGACGAAAAGCGCGAGGAAAAATTCGCGCGCCTTTCGTTTGGACAAAATCTTTTCCACCCAGGATCCGATCAGCCGCTCGAACGTGACGTTCACCGCGACAAACAACGCGGCGGCAAAAAGCATCGCCGGCGCAAGAGAAATCCTCGTCATTGCCGTCGCGACGATCATGGCGATCAGCCAAAGAATGGACGCGAGGGCGGCGGAATCCGCCAGGCCGTACGCAATGCCCAGAAAATAAAACGTGGAAAAGTTCAAAGGAAAACGGAGCAACGAGCGAAACGAAAAGGTGGGCGAAAATCCCGCCACAAAAATCGGCAGAACCTGCCACCACAAGAAAATGCCCCAAAACAGGAGCGCAAACCGCGCTTCATGACGACTATCGAGAAACGAAACCGTGGCGAAAAAAATGGCAACCGCCAGGCCCAACACAAAAACAATTCCGACGATCGACGAAATCGCGACGCCAATCACGTCCCACACGCGGTTCTTGTTCTTCACGTTGTTGCGCAGGATCCGCCAGCGCAATCCGGCCACGAGCCAGACTTGCTCGAACAAACCGGGCGAGCGCGCTACATCAGCCACGAGAGTTCCTCCACATTTGGCCGCTCGGCGCCGCCCCGGCCCACGATCGAAAGAAAAATCTCCTCGAGCGTCGTCGTTCTGCCTTCGGCGCCGCGCACGCCCGCGCGCAGCTCTTCAAGCGATCCCTGCGCGACGAGTTTGCCTCGGTCGATGATGGCCACGTGGCTGCAGAGGCGTTCGACAATTTCCAGTACGTGCGAGGTCAGAAAAATCGTGACGCCGCGTTCGGTCATTCTTCCCAGCAGCGCTTTCAAGGCGCCCGCGGCCAGGGCGTCCACGCCTTCGAACGGCTCGTCGAGAAACAGGATGCGCGGGCCGTGTATGACGGCCGCGGCAAGCGCCAATTTCTTTTGCATGCCGTGAGAATAATCCGCGATCATCGTTTTTGGCCGGTCGGCAAGCTGCATAAATTCGAGCAACTCTTCGCTGCGTTGCCGGGTGGTCGCTTTATCCAGTCCGTACATCCTGCCCACAAACGTTAGATATTCCGCGCCGGTCAGGCGTTCAAAAAGGCCCATGCCTTCCGGTACGACGCCAATCTGGCGTTTCATTTCGATGGGATGGCGCGAAAAATCGATTCCGAGCAATTGCATTCGGCCCGCCGTCGGCGTGAGCAACCCGGTCAGCATTTTAATTGTGGTGGATTTTCCGGCTCCGTTCGGTCCCAGAAAGCCAAAAAATTGCCCGGCGGAGACGCGCAAATCTACGTTGTCCACGGCAGTGAGTTCGCCGAATTTACGAGTGAGTCGTTCGGTCAGAATCGCGGCATCGGACATGGAGGCTCCCGGCGGAGTTTGTGTGAGGAAAACTCCAGCACGTCTCGCTTGCACTCATGCGCCGCCGCCCATACCAATTGCGCAAACGAGCGGCGCGAAAAAACTTCAGGAAGTCTTTTGCGGCGCGCTGGTGCCGGTCAATTGCGCCTCGCGTGGCGGCAGCGAAGCCAGGACGGCGGGCAATTCAACGCGGAACACCGCGCCGCCTTCCTGCCGGTTGTAACAAAGAATGCGCCCGGCATGTTCCTGAATGATGCCGAAACAGATGCTCAAACCGAGGCCGGTGCCCTTGCCGACGGGTTTGGTCGTATAAAACGGATCGAACACGCGATGCGGTTCCTTTATGCCGGGTCCGGTGTCGCTGAACAGGACGACGGCCCAGGCGCGGTCGCGCGTGGTTTTCACCGTCAGAGTGCCGCCGCCGTGAGCCGATTCCATGGCGTCAATCGCGTTGTTGATGATGTTGAAGAAAACCTGCAGCAGTTGATTCCCGTCGCCACGCACGCCGGGGAGCACGGATTCGAGTTGCAATTCCACTTTCGTCGTGCCGCTGCGCAAATCCAGCGCGCGGAGTTGCACGGCGTTGCTCACCACGGTGTTCAAGTCCAGCAGCGTGCGTTCCGCGGGAACCTGGCGCGCGAAACTGAGCAGATTTTGCACCAGCGTCCTGGTTCGCCGCGCTTGATCGCGGATTTTCGTGGCAACGGTCCGGCTCTTTTCCGGAATGGTTTGATCGTCGGCAAGCAGATCGGAATAGCCGAGAATCGCCGTCAAGGGATTGTTGATTTCGTGCGCCGCGCCGGCCGCAAGCTGGCCGAGCGAAATCAGCTTTTCCGATTGCACGAGTTGCGTCTGCAGCCGTTGCAGGTTTTCGATTGATAGTTGGGATTGCGCGAGCAGGCGCAAGCGTTCTTTGTCCGCCAGATGCTGCCGCATAAAAACCAGGAAGACGAGTGGGGCGGACGCAATGACCGTTGCGTACAAGCGAAAATCGCGCACCGCAAGCGAATCGGACGAATACTTCAGCGTGTAGAAGGCGAAAATCGGCAAAGAAAGCACGGCGGCCATGGCGAGCTTCGTCGCCCACGTCGTCTGATTTTCCGGTTCTTCCTCGCCGGCGTTCGCGCTCTCGACGGGCGCCTCGAGCGCGCTCTGTCGCATGTGCGCAATGTATCCCGCCGTGCCGTACCACAGAAAGGAGCCGAGCATGGGCAGGTCGAACCAGGATCCCGTCTTGTACGTCTTGAGGTTGATGCCAACGTTGATAAAAAGCGAGGCCGTCATCTGCAATGCCGCTCCGCCAAACAGGCCGGCGTAAACCAGCCGCCAGGCGCCGCGCGTTCGCAACCACAGAAAACCGAGACCGACGACGATTACGGTGTTCTGGATATTCGTAACGATCTCGTAGCCGAAATTGTATTGCGCGACCGATGGCGACGCATAAAGCCACGGCATGACGACGTAAACGTACAAGAACATCCACCACGTCAGAAGCAATACGAAATCCAGATAGCCGAAGCGCAGGCGGAGTTCGCTGCGCGTTCGATGCGGCCGCAGCGCAAGCGCCGCCATCATGGGAATGCCACGCAAGAAAAACGTCACGTCGCCCGGGTAAAGGTCGGGCATTTCCTGGTGAAGATAAACTTCATAGTACGTCCACTGGAATTGGCCGATCATCCACAGCGTGCAGCCCATGGCGAAGAGCATCCAAAAAACGTTGCGGCGCCAGTGCGGCGTTCCCGCGTTCATCAGCAGGCCGGCGTTGGCGAGAAGAGGTACGAGGCATTGCGCGACGTCGCCGAAAGTGATGAGCGACTGTTTATCATGAAGCACGAAGGGCGCCAGCGCGTAGCTGCCGAGAACCAAGACCCAAATTGCCGCAATCCACGAAATAGTCCGAGTAGAGAGCATCTGTCCGTCCTCTCTATCATAGGCGCTTGCGCCGCGCCCGGGCGGGCGGAAAAATCCAGCTTGGCGAAAGGATTACTGAAAGCGCCGAAGATCGAGAACGCGAGGGGTTCGTGCCGAGTGCGGGCTTGGCGATGGCGGTCCGCACCAAATCCGTTTGGCCCAAAATGTAACCTACGTCTCCGGAACGTTCTGTTAAGGATGTCTTCGGACCGTACACAGTTCGAATGGCGGAGGAGGAGGGATTCGAACCCCCGAGACCCTTTCGAGTCTAACGGTTTTCAAGACCGCCGGTTTCAACCGCTCACCCACTCCTCCGTTTTTAATTCTAACGTATTCTGTGAGTTAGCGGCCAATTTGCCACACGCGCGCCCGCACACGCTGAATTTTGGCGCAAGCCCTGCCATCCGAGCGCGGCGTTAAACCGCGGTGGACACCATCATCCACAAAATTCCGCAGCCGTCGCCGTTACAGCGAAACTCCTCGCTTCCACGGTATGAAGTCGTCCTGCGCCAGCGTTTCGGCCTTGGTGGCTGCGGCGCCGCTCGCGATTTCGATAACGCGCTCGAGAATCTCTTCGCCAACTTGTTCGACTGTCGCCAGGCCGCGAATCACCGTGCCGGCGTCGAAATCAATGATGTCGCTCATGCGCTCGGCAAGTTCCGTGTTCGTGGAGATTTTTACCACCGGCGCGATCGGATTGCCGGTCGGTGTGCCAAGTCCGGTCGTAAAGAGCACAATGTTGGCGCCCGCGCCCACTTGCGCCGTAACGCATTCGACGTCGTTGCCCGGCGTGCATTGCAAATGCAAACCGGGTTTCGAAACGTATTCCGGGTAGTCAAGCACCGCCGTCACCGGCGAAGAGCCGCCTTTTCTTGCCGCCCCCGCCGATTTCATCGCGTCGGTCAGCAGGCCGTCCTTGATATTTCCCGGCGACGGATTCATTTCAAATCCCGAACGAACGGCTTTCGCGCGCGCCGCGTAATCGTCCATCAGCCGGCTGAAGCGTTCGGCAACTTCGTCCGAGACGCAGCGGTCCACGAGGTTTTGCTCCACGCCGCAAAGCTCCGGAAATTCGGAAAGGATCGTGCGGCCGCCGAGCGTATTCACGATATCGGCCAGGTGGCCGATCGCGGGATTCGCCGAAATTCCCGAAAAGCCGTCCGAGCCGCCGCATTTGAGGCCCACGGTAAGCGACGAAAGTGGCGCGGGAGCACGCGCCAATTTATTCGCTTCAACAAGGCCCAGGAAGGTTTGGCGAATGCAATCGGAGACGAGTGCCGCCTCGGAAAGGCTCTTCTGCTGTTCGAAAAAGAAAACCGGCTTCTTCAGACTCGGATTTCGCACTCGCAGTTGCTCTTGCAGAATCGCAATCTGCGCATTCTGGCAACCGAGGCTGAGCACGGTGGCGCCGGCGACGTTTGGATGATGGATGTATCCGGCCAGCAGCCCGCACAAATTGCTGGAATCTTCGCGCGTGCCGCCGCAACCGCCTTCGTGCGTCAGAAATTTTATTCCGTCCACGTTCGGAAAAAGGCGCGAAGGGTGTGAACCGCGCGCGGTTTCCTCGAACCGAGCAGCGGCAATGCGCCCGAGTTGCCCGGCGCGGTAGAGGCCGGCCAGCTCGCGAACAAATTGTTGATAGCCCTGCGGGCGCGCAAAACCCAGTTCTTCCTCGAGCGCGCGTTGCAGTATCTCTATATTCCGGTTTTCGCAAAAAACAAGCGGAAGCACGATCCAATAATTGCGCGTCCCAATCTGACCGTCGGGCCGGTGATAGCCGAGGAATGTCCGCGTTCGCCAGCCGGAAACGTCCGGCGCCGTCCACTTGGCGGATTCGCGGCGGCGCCCGTAGGGAGACGCATCGTGCCGGATATTTTTTGTGGAAAGTAGCTGCCCGCGCGGAATTTTCTGCGAGGCTTTGCCCACCCGCACGCCGTACAGGATGATCTCGTCGCCCGCTTCAAAATCGATCGCAGCGAATTTGTGTTTTGCGGGAATGTTACAGGCAACGGTGTAATCGTTTCCTTCGCACGCGACGCACTCTCTGGCTTGCAATGCAACGAGTGCGACGATCGCGTTGTCGCGCGCGTCAAGTTTCAAAACCCTGCGCTGCGCCTGCTGGCTGGACTTTTCCATGTTCACGAATTGCCTCGGCGGCACAGGCACGCCGCCCGTGCAAACAAAAACAGCCGAATCAGCGCGGCGTCCACGTGGGATTGCGGGTGAAAAGCCCGTGCACAAATCCCATTTCGTACACGATTGCGAGGCCGAACACCACGCTCACCACGCCGCTCGCCGTCGCAAGCAACCGGTTCATCCTCGCAAAGCGGCGCTCGGAAAACGTAAACGGCACCGCGATCGCCGCCGTAATCAACATCATGCCGCCAACGGTTCCAAGGCCAAATACCAGCAAGTAGGCCATCGCCAGCGCCGGCGTTCGAATCGTCGTCAAGACGAGCAGCGCGATTGCGGCCGAGCCCGCCAGTCCGTGAACCACGCCCACCGCCAGCGGCCGGAACATTTGGTACAGGCTGATTCGGCCGAAAATGCGATCCATCCAGCCGAGCGAAGGCGCAATTTCCGCGTCGCGAATTTGTACGCCGTTTGGTTCAGAACGAAAGCCCGGCCCGTGGGAATGTGTGTGCGGGTGGCCGTCTCCAAAATTTTGCGTAACCCAGCGCATCACGCCGGAAAGATTCAGTATGCCGAGCAGAATCAGCATCACGCCGACGGAGAGTTCCATCGTCAAGCCGAGGCGCGGCGGGATCACCACGCCAAATAGAATAATAAGCGAGCCAACGGCAAAAATCGTGATCGTATGGCCGAGGCCCCACAGGATTCCGATCAGCGCGGAGCTGCGAATCGTGCGTTCCCGGCTGACGATCGTGGTCACGGCCACAACGTGGTCCGCATCCGTGGCGTGCCGCATGCCCAGAAAAAATCCCAGCGCGATAATGGAGAGAAAAGGAACCATGCTCCGGGGTATTGTAAACCAGGAAACAGGCGGATTTGGCGGCGCTCGTCGCGAATCTTTTTGCGTACTCGAGCATCCAATTTAAGCGGCGGCGCGTATCTTTATTAGGATTGAGGGAACCGCCCCCCTGCCGGCAGAACCGGCCCTGAGGACGAAATCATGCTGATTCGGCGAAAGCCAGAACTGACGTATGCGGATGTGACGCCCAAAGACGTGTATTCGAACCGGCGAAAATTCCTGCGCGACCTGGGCATCGCCAGCGCGGCCACGGCGCTTGCCGGCGAAGGAATCTTGTCTCTCGCCTCGCCCAGCCTCACCGCGTATGCCACATCGAAACTCAATTTCGTGAAGGGTCCCTTCAGCACCGATGAAAAAGTCACACCCATCAACGACGTCACGCATTACAACAATTATTATGAGTTCGGCACCGACAAGGCCGATCCCGCGAAGTACGCGCAGAACTTCAAGACGACGCCCTGGACCGTCTCCGTCGAGGGCGAAGTAAAAACCGCCCGAAAATTTTCCATGGACGAAATTCTGAAATTGGCGCCGCTCGAAGAACGCATTTACCGGCATCGCTGCGTGGAGCGCTGGTCGATCGTTGTGCCCTGGATCGGCTATTCGCTCGCCGCGATCCTGAAGCAAGCGGAGCCGACGGCAAAAGCGAAGTATGTCGCGTTCGAAAGCTTTTACGACGCCGGCCAAATGCCGCAATCGAAATATACCGGGCTGGATTATCCGTACGTGGAAGGTTTGCGGATGGATGAAGCGATGCATCCGCTCACGCTGCTTTGCGTCGGAATGTACGGCGAAACGCTGCCCAATCAGGACGGCGCGCCGGTGCGGATTGTCGTGCCGTGGAAGTACGGCTACAAAAGCATCAAGTCGATCGTGAAAATCAAGCTGCAGGAAAAAGAGCCGCCGACCACCTGGAACACCGCCGCTTCGAACGAGTACGGCTTTTATTCCAACGTGAATCCGGCTGTGGACCATCCGCGCTGGAGCCAGTCGACCGAACACCGCCTCGGCGAACTTTTCAGCCGCAAGACGCTTCCCTTTAACGGCTATGGCGACCAGGTCGCTTCGCTTTACAACGGGATGGACTTGAAGAAGTTCCACTGAGGCGGCGGCGCTTGTGCGAAAACTGCTGACCAGCAAATGGACAAAAGTCGCGGTGTTCCTCGCCTCGTCGCTTCCCTTTGCGCTGTTGTGCTGGGGATTATTCCGCGGCGACCTTGGCATCAATCCCGTGGAAACGCTGCAGCACACCACCGGCGATTGGACGCTGCGATTTTTGGTGTTCACGCTGGCGGTCACGCCGCTGCGAAAAACCTTCAAGCTGCCGGAATTGATTCGTTACCGGCGCATGCTCGGGCTCTTCGCATTTTTTTACGTGGTGCTGCATTTCATCACGTACCTCGGGCCGGATCAGAGCTTCAATTTATCCGGGATGTGGGACGACGTGGCGAAACGAAAATTCGTCACCGTGGGCTTTGCAGCGTTTGTTTTGCTGATTCCGCTGGCGGCAACTTCCACCGCGGGCATGATCCGGCGGCTCGGCGGAAAACGCTGGCAGGCGCTGCACCGATTGGTTTACGCGTCGGCGATTCTGGGAGTCGTCCATTATTACTGGCTGGTAAAATCAGATGTCCGTAAGCCACTGTTTTACGGCGCGCTCGTTGCCGTTCTGCTGCTGTGGCGCGTGTGGGACGGCTATTTTCGCGGCAAAGGCGCCGCGCCGGCCCCGGTGAAAACCGGGATTTCGGCGGCAACTTAGTGTGTGACGCCCGTCGCCGAAGAATCGTCGAACTCGACGCCCCAGAAATGCGGCGATGGCGTAAGAAATTCAATTCCGACGCGCTGGCCGCGGTCGCTCGGCTCGCCTATAAAGACCACGCGGCATTCCTGTTCTTCCTGCGTCACCGGATTTTCCAGCACCAGCATTTCGCCGTCGTCGATTTCATGCTTGAGCAGCAGCAAGCCGCCGTGCGAGTTGACGACCACGGTTTCGCACGCTTCGCGGAATTTCTTGCCGTTGTGGTCCTTGCCCGAGGCCTTCACCGGCAGGCGGCGAAAAACGCGGGTGCTGCGGCGCGGCGAGGTAAAGGTGGCTTCGACCATGCCTCCATTCTCGGAGGGCCGCCAGTCGGCGTCAATCGAGAGGCATATTGGATGTATCGGATTCGCAACGGTGCGGCGGTTTTTTCGGCCGCCTGCCTTGTGCCGCTCCTTTCTCCGTTCTATGATGAGAATCGCAGCGGCGGAAATCTTCTCCGGCTCGCCTTACATTTCCCTTCGCCGCAACATTCGTAAGACAAATTGCGTATAACACTCGGAAAGGGTTTACTCGTTCCCGCTATGAACCTTGCTGAATTTATCGATCGCCGCCAGGAACGGCATCTGACGGAACTGAAGGAATTTTTGCGCATTCCGAGCGTGAGCGCGAAGAGCGAGCACAAGCCCGATATTGAACGCGCCGCAAAATGGGTGGCGGACAATCTGCGGGCGGCCGGATTCAAATCGATCGAAATCGTTCCGACGGCGATGCACCCGCTCGTCTACGCGGAATCGCTCGAAGCGCCCGGCAAGCCGACGGTACTTTTTTACGGCCACTACGACGTGCAGCCGGCCGAGCCGCTGGAGCTGTGGACGACGCCGGCGTTCGACCCGACGGTGCGAAATGGAAACCTGTTCGGGCGCGGCACGGCGGACGACAAGGGGCAAGTGCACATTCATTTGAAAGCGCTCGAAGCGCTTCACGAACGGCACGGAAAATTTCCCGTCAATGTGAAGGTGCTGATCGAAGGGGAAGAAGAAGTCGGCAGCGTGAGCCTGTGGAATTTTGTGCAGCAAAACAAAGAGAAGCTCACGGCCGATGCGTTGCTCGTGTCCGACACGTCGATGCTCGGCAAAGGCGTGCCGTCGATTACCTACGGCTTGCGCGGATTGAACTACTACCAGATTGAATTGACGGGGCCGGAGCGCGACCTTCATTCCGGCGTATACGGCGGCGCCGTGCCGAATCCGCTCACGATTCTGACCGAGCTGTTTGCGAAACTGCACGACAAGAATTTTCACGTGACGGTGCCGGGCTTTTACGACAAAGTGGCGAAACTCTCGACGACCGAGCGCAAAGCGCTGAACGCTCTGCCGTGGAACAAAAAAGCCTTCGAGGCCGCGGTGGGCGCGCCGGGCTATTGCGGCGAAAAGGGATTCACGATTGTGGAGCAGCTTTGGACGCGGCCGACGCTCGAGCTGAACGGAATCTGGGGCGGGTACACGGGCGAAGGCGCGAAGACGGTGATCCCCTCGAAAGCGTACGCGAAATTCTCCACGCGGCTTGTGCCGCACCAGGATCCGAAGAAAATCGCCGCGCAAGTGGAAAAATACATTCGCAAACTGCTGCCGAAAACCGTGAAGTGCAAATTTGAAGTGTTGAGCACGGGTAAGCCGTGGGCCGCGCCGTATCAAGCGCCGATTTTCAAAAAGGCACAAGCGGCGCTCGAAAAAGGTTTTGGAAAAAAGGCCGTCTTCATCCGCGAAGGCGGATCGATTCCGTTTGTCACGCAGATGCACGACACCTTCAACGTGCCCTGCGTGCTGATCGGCTTCGGCTTGCCCGACGAAAACGCGCATGCGCCCGACGAACACATTTACCTGGAAAATTATTTCAGCGGGATCAAAGCGATCGCGCACTTTTACGAAGACCTGGCCAGCCTGTAAGCCTCCCGCAACACAGAAGGCAAACGCCGCACTGGCGCAACGCGGCGCGGCTTTTGCTTGGCCTCAGGCTTTCGCGTCCGCGGCCGGACCATGGCGCGAAACGGTGGCCAGGCCCGTCCAACTATAGCCGCGGTGCGAGCGCAGCTGGACGTCGCAAAAACCGGAAGCCAGCCACGGTTTTACCTGATCCGCGGAAAGGTAGTGGGCCACCGGCGTCACCAATTGATCGAAAACGTTCGCGTGAATCTCGTCGAACGGGTAGGTGTATTGTGCGGCGAAATAATCGCCGTAAGGGAGTTTGGCCGGCCCCTTGCCGCCGGGACCCGGGCAGTAGAATAGTTTTATGACCGCCCACAATCCGAGCGCCGGCGGAATGCAAGCCACGCGCAAAAGCGGCGCGGGAAGTTTTGACGTGAGCGCTTTGCGCACCGGGTCCACGTAACGCGTAATCCATTCGTTGCCTTCCTGGCCGTAGACCCAGAAAGCCACGCGGCCCCCTTCGCGCACGCGAGAAGCGAGGCTGGCGAATCCGGCGGCGGGATCCGGCAGGTGGTGCAAAACGCCGACGGAAAAAGCCAGGTCAAACATCGGACGCACCGGCGGATTGAGCAAATCGCCAATCACAATGTGCGCGTTCGCGAATTTACGCGTGTGCGCGAAGGCCACAAACGCGCTTTCGCCAAGATCGACCGAGACGATGGCTTTCGCGCCGATTTCCGCGACGATGGCGGTGTGGCGGCCTTTGCCGCATCCGCCCTCGAAGATCAACTGGCCGGCGAAATGTTTCGGTTCGAGCGGCGCGACCCAATCGAAAAATTCCCGCTGGTAGTAGTCTCGAAGTTCGCTCCAGCGGGTCCACTCCTCGGCGAAGCGCGCGGCGGTTTCCAATTTAATGCGGGAAAGATTCGCGGGCAGAAGAATGGGCACGCCGTTGTGAATTGCGAACCGGGAAGTGCAGGCCGCGCACTGCAGTTCTCCGGTCATCACGTGACCGTCCGATTCGGGGTTCGGGGCGGAGCCGGCAAACGCCAGGACGCCGCCGCAATGGGGACACGTCAAAAAAGGAAGAACTTCGAGTCTCATTAGTTTGCGAAATTCAATGATACACGAAGCTTGCAAAGGGCGCGGTGAGCGGGCGCTTATTCGCCGTTTTCTCGTTTTCTCGTTTTCTGTTCCCCACAATCGTGGAGCGGCCACCCGCCATAGTTAATGTTTGGGCACCTCGTCTTATCGTACCTATGGATTCTGAATTTATGGTATTGTAGTACTAATACTGAACAGTTACAACCAGGAGCGAGCGCCCACCTCGAACCGCGCATCTCGAACGCGGAAGATTGCGCTTTGCCTAAGGAGAAAGCAGCAAATGAACGCCCAGCGGGCTTTTTGTCTATTCGTTTTGAATCTTGCTTTTCTAAGTCTCTGGCCTCTCTACGCGGAAGCGCAGAAAACGTGCCCGGCTGAGCCAGTATTCACAAGTGTTTCCAAGCCAACGCTGAAGAAAATTACCGCCGGAACGGATGTTGTAGTTGCCGGATCCGTGCAAAAGGGCGACGCAGGCACCGTTCAACTCTGCGTGGACGGCGTCGCGCAGGGAAATCCGGAAAAAGTGCGAGACGATGGAACATTCAAGATCGTGGCTGATGCCCTCAAAAAAGGACAGAAAGTGACGGTGCAGTTTACGTCGTCGAAGTCGAGAGAGGAAGTCGGCCCAGCGAGCGAGGCTGTAACGGTTGAGGCAGACGAGTCTCAATGCCCTCTTGCAGCTAGTTCGGACTCCAAATTCCAATTAACGGTTGACGAGATCACGGCCGGAACGAATGTGGTTGTCACAGGCCGGGTAAAAAGCGACCAATCGGGTACCGTTCGACTCTGTGTAGACGGAGCAGCGCAGGGCCCGGTTGAGCCGGTGCGGGACGATGGAACATTCAAAATCCTGATCGATACGCTCGACGCGGGGCAAAAGGTGATCGCGCAGTTTACGGCAGATAGCGGAACCGGCGTCGCGAGCAAGGCCGTAATAGTGGGAGGACAGAAGACGGTACAGTCCTCGTTGTACACATTGGGATTGGTTGGTATTAACGCCACAGGATCGAGCGCGTCAGGGCCTAGTCAACAATATTTCGCGTCGTTCAACTTAGCCGCTCCGCTTAGTTTTCTTGGCAGCAGCTGGTGTAGAGATCACAAAGAAGATTCGGATAAGTCTGGGCACGACCCGGCTCATCCACTATCGAGAAAGTGCTGGATTTTTCTCGATCCGCGGATCGCAAGCGTACCGGCGGCGGCGAATACAAACCTCAGTTCACTATCCTCGCCCACGTCGCTTGCAAGCGGAGTTTCCGGGCAGAACATCGGGCAGATCACGCAAAGCTTCGAAATTCAGGCGGGCATCGAGTACGACTTTAAAGCGCCCTGGCATGGAACACAGTTTGGTTGGAAAGAAAACTGGGCAAGAACAACCGCGGGCATAATTCTGGGCGGCGGCAGCGTGACTCCGTTTAGCCCCACGGGAACCGCGCAGGAATTCGGGCTAAACGCGAACCTCGCACAGCAATTCGCCCAGATGCCCCAGTTGGAAACGCAGTTTCCGCAGCTTGCGGCGGCTTTGTGCAGCTACGGCCTGACGTCTTCGGCCAGTTTCACCTGCCCGGCCACGCCGAGTACGAAACCTACGAGCGTGGCGTTTCTTTTTCCGAATCGTTCGCGGTTCTATCGCAACTATTTTGTGGGTCTCAGAGTAAAGACGTTTTATCTAACCGGAGACTGTGCGGACTCGGAATCGACATCGGGTTGTAAGCCCGAAAACGTATACCCGGGGACCTTCGACGTGCGATGGGGACAAGACGAAACCGTGACGGCAGGACATCTAAACGGTTATGTGTTGACTATTTCTGGGACGTATCCGGTGCCGGGGACAGCCGGGACTGTCCGAATCTTCGGGTCCTCGTATTCACATCTCCAAAAAAATCGCAACACACCGGCCTTGGTGTTACTGCCGGGTTCGAAATTTGTGGCGTTAGATGATCCGACCGTCGTCATCCAGGCTGTCCAGCCTACGGACCAAGACTATTTTCGACTCGGTATAGGCGTGGACCTCATACCACTGCTGGCCAAATTGAAGCAGCCGGCCGGCACAAACTCAAAATAGCGCGCCTTTTTCCGGCGTTCGCTGGCGGCTAATGTCTAGCTCCATTGTCTTGGCTTTGAAGGGGACTTGGCGTTTCTGGAGTTCCGTCGCTGCGCCGGTTACAACGGTGAAAGGTTAGGCTGCCGAAAAAGGCCACCATTACGCCGCGAGAGTATGCGAAATTAACCTCGTTCGAGGCGGAATAAAAAGCAGCCGGCTTCGGTGCTGCGGACGTGGATGTATTTCACTTCGGCGTTTGCGAACAATTCCTGCGCGATTTGTTCTTCTTGCGAGTTCGAGGCGCGCACTTCCGCAAGCAGCTTGCGGTCGGCGCCGAATGCTTCGAGCGTCAACAATCGCCCGCGATAGGTTGCGGGGATTCCGTTTTGGGTTTCGCGCGACCCGTAGCGCGCGCACGTTTCGGCGTGAATGTAGACGGGGCCCGGCGAGGCCGGAACGCTTTCTCCATTTGGCAGTGCGTGAAACGCGTCCATCGTGAAGAGAATCAGCTCTTCTTCGTTCAGACGAACCAATTCGAGACAGTGGCGGCACGGCGCGCGGCCGGCGGCGACTTCTCGGTGTGCCGGAAAGCCGTATGTGGGCGACTTCATCGTGGCGCGAACGGAATCGGCCACTTCGGTGGGAATGGCAACGGCGCGAAAAGCATTCATCAAACACCTCGCGGAAAATGTGTAGCGTGCAAGGCGATTCTGGCAAATGCGGACGGGTGCGATCTATCCGGCTTGGCGCGCCAAACTTTTTTTCGAAGGCGGAGGAAAGCGGCAAGCAGAATCCAGGTTAGAAGATTGCGCCATAACAACCCCGGAAATGGGTTTAGATTCGGCCGTTGCGAGCGGGTGGCGGCGAAATGCCGGAAATTTGGCCGCGCGCACCGCAAAAATCGCTGTTTTTGGCCGGAAAATCCACAGTCCGGCAAAAAAACTCTTCATTTTTGCCCAATTTTCGCGCATTTTAACTTGCGTTCCCATACTGAGTTGGCTATATTCCGGAGCGGCCCGAGTTTTTCCCTTCAAAAATGGGTAGTTGGAGAAATTCCGCGGCTGGTCCCGGCGGCGCCGGGATGGAAAGAAAATCGAGGAGGATAGGCAAACTAGATGGCAGCTAAGCCACTGAGCAAGACGAAGATCGTTTCGCACATCGCGGAGAAACTCAGCACTCCCAAAAAGCAAGCGGCTCTTTTTTTTGAAGAACTGCACAAGCTGGCGGTGAAGGAAGCCAAGGGCGGTGCAGGCAAGTTCGTCATCCCGGGCATCGGCCGCATCGTGAAGGCGCACCGCAAGGCGCGCATCGGCCGCAATCCGCAGACCGGCGAGCAGATCAAGATCAAGGCCAAGACGGTGGTACGCCTGCGTCCAGCAAAGGCGTTGAAGGATGCGATCCTGAAGTAGTTTTTTTCGTGGAATTTATGGGCCCCCGCGGCCGGGTTCTTCCGGCGAGCGGGGGCTTTTCTCTTTACCGGCGGTTTTTCACGCGCTTACGTGTCGTTACAAACCGCGAAGTTTCGGCGCGGCCGTTTTCGCAACTTCGCCAAGCAAATCGATTTCGCCGGATTACAGGGTTTTCACGTACGCAATCACGTCTTTGATTTGCGCTTCCTCGAGCACTTCCTTGAACGGGGGCATCAACGAGTCGCCATTTTCGATCCAGGTCTTCAGATTCTCATCGGTGACCTTGTTTCCGTTCACGCTGAACGTGCCGCGCTTGTTCATGCCCTTCAAACCCGGCCCGATCTTTTTGGCGTCGCTCGCATCAAAGTGGCAGATGCTGCACTTGTCTTGAAAAACGTCGTGCCCGCGCTTGACGGCTTCGGCGTCTTTCGCGGCCGCGGCCGATTTCTTCGTTGCGCCCGATTTCGAAGGGCTGGACTGCGCAAAAACCGCGCCGGCACACGCCAGCAAAGCAATTCCCAACAGAGCAAGAGAACGATTCACGATTTCCCCCGGCGAATTAGATGATTCCAACCACTATTTTGGCTGGAACTTCGGGAAAATGCCAGTTTTTGCCCCGACAAAAAGTACAGGTTCCGCTGAAGCACGACCGGGACTTTTGTACCGTAGGCGGAAAGCGGGCATGGTGATAAGAATGGGTCATGAATCAGGAGACCATTACTCAGGCGTGGGAAGTCTTGCAGGACGCGTATCAGGCGCAGATGGAAGGCGACTACGAGCGCGCGGTGGAACTGTATCAATCGTCGCTCGATCTTCATCCCACCGCGGAAGCGCATACCTTTTTGGGTTGGACGTATCACTTTCAGGGCAAACTCGAAGATGCCATTGCCGAGTGCAGGCGTGCGATCGAGATCGATCCCGATTTTGGCAATCCCTACAACGACATTGGCGCGTACATGATCGAACTGGGCCATTTTGACGAAGCAATCCCCTGGCTGCAGCAAGCCGTGGACGCCAGGCGCTACGAACCGCGCCATTTTCCTCATTACAATCTCGGCCGCGCGTATCTGGCGAAAGAGATGTACTCGGAAGCGATCCGCTGCTTCAAAGAGTCGCTCGAAATTGAGCCGCGGTATTCGCTCGCGCGCAACGCGCTCGAATCCCTGCGCCGCCTGGTGAATTAGTTCATCGGCCTGTGAGGAGACTTTACGCCGGCGCTTTGCCCGGTTTTACGATTCGGTCGTAAATCCACAATAGAAGAGTCGTCAGAAGGCCAACGCCGACGATCACGAACCACGTCCATTGCGGGCGGTTCATCACTTCGCCAAAATAATTCAGCATCTTGCCGCCAAACCATCCGCCCACGAGCGAGCCGATTCCAAGCGGCACGAAAGCGAATCCCATGTACGTTCCTTGTTGCCCTTCGGGAGCGAGCCGCGAAACATATTCGTAATAGCGCGGCTGGTGCACGATTTCTCCGATTGCCAGCACCGCGATCGTTGCCACGGCGCCCCACAGGGAAGGGTGAAAGGCCAGAATCAGCCACGAAATTCCCGTTATGAACGTTCCCAGAATGATGGCGTTGAATGCCGCGAGTTTTTTCGTCAGCTGGTTCAGCAAAATGGTGCAGGTGATGACGATGATGCTGTCCGTCATCAAGATCCGCTCGACGTCAATCTCCTTGCCCACGAATTGATGGAGATAGACCGGCATGACGATCCATTGTTGCCAGAAAACAATCCAGTAGCCGGTGAAGATCAGCAGAAAAATCATGAATTTCGGATTGCCGAGCACGGTGGCGAAGTTTCGAAACGTCTGGCCGATCGTCGGCAGCGGCGTATCGTCAATGCGTTTCGGTTCGCGAAAAAACGCCAGCACGAAAAAAAACATTCCGAAAACGGCCGCGGCGGCGATCAGAAAAATCTTGCCCGCCCCCAGGTAACGCCGCGCCAGCGAACCGGCGAACGGCCCAAGCAATCCGCCGATGTTCACCATCGTGTAGTAAATCGAATAGCCGAGCGAACGCACGTTTTCGCGCGAGGCGCGCGCCGTCGTTCCCACCACGCTTGGCTTCACGAGCGATACGCCCAGCGCCGGCAGCAACAAAATGCAGCCCACGAACAAGGACAGGGGAACGGCATTCCGCACCGGCAGGAGCCACGGCGCGCCGATCGATCCCAGCAGGAAATACGCGCCCGCAAGAATCAAATACGCGAGGGAAAGGGCGCGGCGGAATCCGAGCCGGTCGGCGACGGCGCCGCCAAAAATCGCCAGGAACCACACCATGCCGCCGAAAAATCCCGTCAGCGTGCCGGTCTGCACCGTCGGAAAACTGAGCGTTTCGTGCAGATAGTTTGCCAGCGACGCAAACGCTCCGTAGTAGGCGAGGCGCTCGAAAATTTCGCTCGTGTTTGCAACCCAGAACGGCCGCTCAAATCCGGTGCGTATGTCGTCGAACCGCTGTTTGAAGCTCATCGAGCCTCCGAAAGAGCACGGCGGGGATGATAACAGGTCTTGCGAAAAGGTTGAGAGGTTGCCGCGATTTTAAGAACGTCGAAACGCGCCCGCGCCGCGAAACGTCTCATTTAATGCAAGTAAAGTATGAAGTTTATTCATCTCCGGCCGCGCGCCGCAGCAAACGGCCTCTTGCGAGGGCGCCATGTTCCAGCCAATCGTGCAGGCGTGTCACAACCGCTCCAGTCGAACCTCTGCCGGCAATCGTCCATTTTGGATAACGGCCATTTGCGTGACGGCTGCGCTCGCAGCCGCTGGCTGTTCCGCGATCAAAGTCGGCCTCGGCGCCCGCGTGCCGCTGGATAAAACCCCGGTCACTTCCATGACCGCGAAGCTCGCCGCCGGTACGGGCATCGCACCGGGATTGCAGGCGCCGCTCGTCGTCTCCTTCACGCAACCCGACGGCAAAATCCTCCTCACCGAAGGCAAAGGCGGCGGCAAAGTGATGTGGAAAGATCTGAACGTTGTCGCAAGTGTTGTCGACGTGAACGAAAAGGGCGTCTTGTCCTTGCGCGAAGATCCTCGCTACAGCGAAGGAAAAACCGCCCATGTGACGATCTCCGCGCCCAGCCATCCCGATTTGCACACGGAACTCGATATTCCGATTCGCTACGATGCGCCATTCGTCGCAAATTTTCCCGGCGCGCCCGGTTCCGATGGCATGAACGGAATGGACGGGTCGGCCGGCTCCAGCGGCACCATGGGTTCCACGGACCCGAATAATCCTTCCGCCGGCGGCAACGGCGGCAATGGCACGGATGGCTCCAATGGAAAAGACGGAGACGCGGGTGGAAACGCGCCGAACGTGCTGATCAGCGTGGCGGTGCGTCCCGGTGATCACATCCTGCTGCAAGTAAGCGTCACTGCCGCGGGCCAAGAAAAACTTTTTCTGGTGGATCCGCAAGGAGGCTCGCTCACGGTGAAGGCCGACGGAGGCCGCGGCGGCTCCGGCGGAAGAGGCGGGCGCGGCGGAAGCGGTGGCTCGGGCGGCATCGGCAGTCCGAACGGGAGCAGCGGTTTGTCGGGTCAGGATGGGCGCAGCGGATTTGACGGCGCAGCGGGAAAAGGTGGAAGCATCCGCGTGGCGTACGATCCCGCCGCCAAGCCATTTCTTGACGCCATTCATCTTTCGAATTGGAACGGGCCCAAGCCCACATTTAACGAACAACCAGTCGCTTCGCTCTGGTAACCCGCATCGCGAGGCCGAACTTCGCGCGTGCGCGATTTGCATCGTGGCGTTGCCGTCTGCCGTTCAGCTCGTCATGAATTTTCTAGTCTGTGTAAAGCCGGGAATCGCGAGCGGATCAGCGCCAGCCTCCAGCAATGCGAACAAAAAAAACAATAAGCGCGAAAAATAATGCTTGACATATTCCGATATGGGCATATATTTGCCCCATGGCCAGAGCCGCCACCACCACCGACGCTTTCAACGCCGTCGCCGAACCGCGCCGCCGCGACATCCTGAATTTCCTCGCGCTTCAGGAACGTTCCGTCAGCGAAATCGTCGACGCCATGGAAATGGAGCAGCCCTCGGTTTCGAAACACTTAAAGGTCCTGAAGGACGTGGGCCTCGTGGCCGCGCGAAGGGAGGGCCGCCAAATGCTCTACCGCGTAAATGCCGCGGCGATCCGGCCGCTATGGGAATGGACGAACACGTTCGAACGGATGTGGCGCCATCAATTGGCCAGAGTGAAGGAAAACGCCGAAAAAAAATCGGATTGGTAGATTTTTTCGTCAATCGTTCGCAAAAAGAAAAAGGGGGAAACCATGCCGGTCGCAAAACAAGCAAGTCAAATTACCGTCGAGGATCTGACGCTCAGCATCGCGGAAGAAATTCACGTGCGCGCGTCGATCGAAAAAACGTTCGAATCGTTGCTTCAGCAACTCGGTCCGCTCAACGAAGTGCCGGAAAAAGGGCCCATGCCGATGAAGCTCGAAGCCTGGCCCGGCGGCCGCTGGTACCGCGAACTCGGCGACGGCAACGGCCACTTTTGGGCGCACGTGCAGGCCATCAAGCGGCCCACGCTTCTCGAATTCGCCGGCCCGCTCTTCATGTCGTATCCGGTCAGTTCGAATCTGCAATACCGGCTCAGCGAAGAACCGGGCGGCACCTTGATCAAATTCCGCCATCTCGCCCTCGGCCTCATTGAAGACGATCACCGCAAGGGCGTCGTTCGCGGCTGGTCCAGCATTCACGCGCGCGTCAAAGCGGCGGCGGAAGCCACGCGCACAAACTGACCGCGCGCCGGCAAAGGAGGTTCCCGATGTGCCCTGCATGCATTTCGACCACGGCTTTATTGATCGGCGGTTTTGTATCGACCGGGGGCGTGGCAGCGCTCCTTCGAAAACTGCGATGGAAGCGCGGCGCAAAAAAACTTTCCGGCGGTTAATGCAAGCGGTTCATGCAAAAGGAGGAAGTATGGGACAAGCAACGGTGGAACAAGCAACTCTGCAGTTAAAATTGTACGACCTGCGGCGCGAGCCGCGGTTGCGCGAAGCGCGGGAATGGTTTTCCGACCATTTCCATCCGCAAAACCTGGACGACGTGATGCGAATCTGTCCTCCAGGCAGCAGGGAAAACGCCAGCATGCGCCAGGTGCTCACGTACTGGGAAATGGTCGCAAGCATGACGAATCGCGGCCTCGTCGACGAAGACCTCGTCTTCGAAAATAGCGGCGAAGAGTGGGCCGTCTTTCAACAAGTGAAACCCGTCCTCGCCGGTTGGCGCGAAATGTTCGCCAGCCAAAAATTCCTCGGCAATCTCGAAGCGCATTGCGCGCGGCTCGAAGCCTGGCGCGAAAAGCGCAGCCCGGGTTCGAACGCCGCGATCAAAAAAGTAATTTCGCAGATGCGCGAAGCCAAGCAAGCGGGAAAAGCCGTCGCGGCATAACTCCCGCGACCAGCGGAAAGGTTTAACGTCGCAAAGAGGAGACCAAAATCGATATGAGATATCTAAATTTCGCCATGTTTTTCTCGCTGACCGGTTTTGCTGCGTTGGGAACGCTTGCGCAGGAAATGAAGTACCCTCCTGTCGAAGAATACCTGATGCCCCAAGACGCCGAAATTGCTCTTGCAAAGAGCGCCGCTCCCGACAATATCTCCGGCAAAGCCACCATCAAAGTCCTGACGGCCACGGGCTTTCAGGTCGTCCGGGAAGGCGACAATGGATTTGTCTGCCTGGTGATGCGGGGATTCGGGGCGCCGACGTTTACGCCCACGAATCTTCGCAACCTCGTCTACGACTCCAAGCTCCGTGCGCCGATCTGTTTCGACCCGCAAGCGGCGCAAACCGTCGTGCCTTACTACGAACTTCGCCATACGCTCGGCTTGCGCGGGAAAAATCCCGACGAGATCGCGAAAGCCGTTTCGGACGCTTACTCCACCGGCGCCTTGCCAAAAAGGGACCGAGTCAGTTTTGCGTACATGTGGTCCGCGGACCAGATTCTTGGCCCCGCGGGCCACTGGCATCCTCACATGATGGTTTTTTCTCCACACTACGAAAACTCAATGCTCGGCGGGAACCAGGGCAGCGCCCCGGGTCCGGTCGTGACCGACGACGCGGGAACGCCATTGGCCGTGGTGGTAATCCGCGTCGACGACAGCTTCGCGATCAAGGCACGGCCATAAACACGAATTAAGGAGACACGAAAATGGCGACAAGCACGGTGGCACAACACAAAGTTGTCTCGCACCAGGAATGGCTCGCGGAACGCACCGAATTTCTGAAAAAAGAAAAAGAATTTTCGAGGCTGCGCGACGAACTCAGCAAAAAGCGCCGCGAACTTCCGTGGGAAAAAGTCGACAAGAATTACGTCTTCGACGGCCCCAACGGAAAAGTCTCGCTCGCCGATCTGTTCGAAGGCCGCAGCCAGCTCATCGTTTATCACTTCATGTTCGGTCCGAATTGGGCCGAGGGCTGCCCAAGCTGCTCCTACCTTGGCGATCATTTTGACGGTCCCGCGCCTCATCTGAACGCGCGCGACGTCTCCTTCGCCGTCATTTCCCGCGCGCCGCTCGCGCAGATCCAGACCTTCCAGAAGCGCATGGGCTGGAAATTCAAATGGGTTTCTTCGAGCGCTTCCGATTTTAATTTCGATTTCCACGTCTCTTTCAAGCCGGAAGAGCGCGTCGACGGAAAAGTCGATTACAACTACGCGATGACGAATTTTCCCAGCGAAGAAGGGCCCGGCGCGAGCGCATTTTATAAAGACGCCGCGGGAAATGTCTTCCACACCTATTCCACTTTCGGACGCGGACTCGACATTTTCATTGGCGCGTACAATTTTCTCGACGTCGCTCCGAAAGGCCGCGACGAAGAAGGCCTCGCTCACACCATGGCCTGGGTGCGGCACCACGACAAGTACGAAAAGAATCAGATGGTCGACGCCAAAGCCGAATGGAAAGAACCGGCAAAAATCCACGATTGCTGCAAAGGCGAAGGCGCATAGCGATTCGCGCGACGCACCATTTCCAAGGGAAACGGGCCGGCGATTTTCCGGCCCTTCTTTTTCTCCACCGCAAGATCACGCCGCGCAACGCGAGAAGGCATGGACGGCGCTCCTCGGTTGATTGGACAATGGGATGTTACTCGGAGTCCCGTTTCTTGGAGCGAAAAGCGTTGCGGACGAAAATACTTGCGCAAATAACACTGAGTGCCTTTTTGCTTTTTGTAGCGGCTCCCCGCGCTTTCGCGCAAAATGCCGCCGCGCCCACCGCGCAAGAATTGATTGCGATCACCGAACGCGGCATTTTGCTGAATGAATACGATCAAGCCGCCTGGCACGCTTCCGACGCCGCGCAAACGGCAAATCCCAAAACCGTGGAAGGGCAGCACTACATCGCCAAAAAAGAAAATGGCCGGTGGAACGTCGTGTTCGGAAAACTTACCGCCGACAAAAATCTGTTTGCAATTCATTACGAAGCCGTGCAGCAAGCGAAGCCCCAGGAATTTCGCGTGACCGAGGAAACCGTCCAGCGCGGCGACTCCGGCTTTTATCTCTTCGCCGCCCGGGCCATCGAACTTGCCCAGCACGATTTCGCGGGAGCGAACCGGCCGTACAACACGGCGGTTTTGCCCGCGCCGCAGGATCAGCTTTACGTCTACGTCTATCCGGCGCAGACGAAAGCGAGGATTTATCCGCTCGGCGGCGACGTCCGCTACCTTATTTCTCCCGACGGCAACAAAATCGTCGATAGAAGGCAGATGCACAAATCCATTCTCGAAAGCGGCGCACCGACCGGCAAAGGAAAGAAACTTGTCGCAGGATTTCACACGCACGTCCTGAGCGACGTGCCGGAAGACACCGACGTTTTCCACGTCCTCACGCAGGATCCAAGAGTTCCAGAGCTGATTCGTACCGAACATTTTCAATACCAGGTTCTGGTCGACGGCACGATTACCCTCGAAAAAACGCGCAAATAAAACATTGGGATCCGCATTACTTTGCGCGCACGGCTGGCGCGCGGCCCGCGAATACGCTGGAATGAAATTGCAGCGATGCGGGAAGGTGCGTGGCGAAGTATTGCCAATCGTGGCGGCCGGGATAGAGATGAAATTCGTGCGGGATTTTTCGTGAAGCAAGAACGCGGTCGAGCGCCGCGGCGCCGTCCGCAAAACCGAAGTCGTCTTCGTTGCCGCAATCGAAATAAATTTTCAATCCCGCGAGCGAGGCGGTGCGCGCGATGCCCAGGGGAGAATTGCGCTCCCAGAACGCGGCGTTGGGCGGGCTGCCGAACGTGCCGCCGAAAACGCGGGCGCGCGGAGAATTCTGCGCCACGCTGCCGCCGAGAAACGAGGGAAGTTTTTCAATCAACGCGGCGCTGTGCGCGCTGGCGGAAGAAAAAAGTTCCGGATGGCGAAAGGCAAGATGCAATGCGCCGTATCCGCCCATGGAAACGCCGGAAACGGCGCGGTTCGCGCGGCCGGCGCGAACGCGGAATTTCTTTTCGATGGCCGGAAGGAATTCCTGCACGAGAAAATCCTCGTAGCGCACTCTTCCGTCGTGCGAATTGATGTAAAACGTCGCTCCGGCGGCGGGCGTGGCGATCAGGAATTCACCGAGTTCCTTGCGTTCCCAAAGATCTTCCACCATGTTCCAGCCGCCGGAATGCACGAACATCTGTTCATCGTCACCAAGGCCGTGAAAAAAATAGAGGATGGGGAACCCGCGAGTTTTTTCGGCGTCGTAACCGGGCGGAAGCAGGACGCAGTAGCGAACGGGATGCGCGAGGATTTTGCTGGGAAGAGAATTGCATTCGACGCGGCCGGTGGCGGCGTGCGTGCTGGCCGGCCAAATCAGAAACACCACGGCGGCCAGCAAAGAGAGACGCATTGGAAGAAGAGTGGACTTCATTTTGTCAGTTGCAGGTAAATGCTCACCCAATGATTCTGTTTGGGCGGCGGTGAGAAGCTAGATTTCAGCAACACGTCGCGCGTGCACGATCCGAGTTTTGTCGTGGGACTCAGCAGGACTTCTTTCACAGCGCCGGTTTTGTCCACTTTCATCAAAATCCAAAAATTGCTCAGATCGCCGGTCGATTTTTTGCATTCGCGCAAGGTGGAAAGATGTTTTTGCTGAAATTCCTTGCCGAGTTGCTCGTCGTAGGTTTTGCCTTCCTTGGTGCGAAGATTCGTCTCGACTTCAGAGCGCGCGTCCGCGAGGCTCGTCGATTTTTCCTGGGAGACGGCAGGAATCGCGAAGACGGCCAGAACGGAAACCGACAAAAGCGCAGTCCTTAGGAGAGGGAGCGGGCTATTCATAGCGGAGGGCCTGGACGGGGTCGAGTTTCGCGGCGCGGGAGGCGGGATAAAGGCCGGCGACGAGACTGACCACGACGGCGAAACCGATGCCGAAGAGCACGAGCCAGAGCGGCACGGAAGAGATTTCCACGCCCGGCAATTCCTGGCGCTTCAAATAAATATTCGTGGCGAGGGTGAGGGCGCGGCCGATGAGCCAGCCGAGAATGACGCCGGCGATTCCACCGGCGAAGCCCATCACGCCGGCTTCGACGAAGAAGAGACGCTTGATGTCGCCGTCCGCCGCGCCAAGCGCCTTCAAGACGCCGATTTCGCGGCGGCGTTCGAGGATGGCCATGACGAGCGTGTTGACGATGCCGAGCGTGGCGACGGCGAGAGCAAGGCTGGCGAAAAGGCCGAGCAGGAGATCGAGGACGCGGAAAAAGATTTTCAAACTTTTTGACGCATCGAGAAGAGAGAATGCGCCAAAGCCCATTTTTTTGACGCTGGCTTCGATTTCGTCCACGTTGGCGGTGGATTTCACGCGGACGGTGAGGCTGGCGTAGGTCGGCTTGGACGCGCCGCCGCGCACGACGTCGCGAAGGTCGTTGACCTGTGCGGCACGAAGCGATTGCGCGACGCCGATGGGAATGAGCAGGCGGCCATTGCCGAAGCCGCCGAAACCGGATGCGGGTTCCGTTTCGACGATGCCGATGATATGCAGTTTTTTGTCTTTGGGAACGATGCTGAAGCCGCCGGAGCCGTCTTCGAGCTGCTGGCGTTCGGCGTAGCGGATCGAAAGGGATTTTCCGACGAGAGATTTGGTGTCGGCGGAAAGTTCCTTTGCGAATTCGATTTGCAAAATCGCTTCGTCGGCGGATTCGCTCGAAAAGAAATTTCCGTTCATGCCGTCGAAGGCGCCGCTGAGCTTGGAAGAGAGCGGCATGCCGGCCACGACGGTGGGAAATGGTTTGTCGTCGAAGCGAACCTCGGTGGGAAAGCGAATCTGCGGGAAGACTTCGATGACATTGGGCAGTTTGGAAATTTCCTGACGCGCGTCTTCGTCGAGCAGGCGCACGGGCGTGGGTGGCGAGGACGCGGCGGCGGCGCCGCCGCGCACGCCGAGCCGCGGCGAAGGCGATACAAAAACGGTGTCGAAGAGGCCGCTCTTGGTGAGGCGGCTGCTGGCGAGCTGCTGGAGGCCGACGCCCAAAGAGAGCATGGCGACGAGCGAAGCGACGCCGACGGCGACGCCGAGCGTGGTGAGCGAATTGCGCAGAATGGACTCGCGAAGATTGCGGACGGCGAGTTCGGCCATGTCGCGGAGTTTCATGATTTTGCTCTTGTCATCATTTGGCTCCGGCGATCGCGCCATCGCGCAAGAGTTTGCCGTCGCCCATGACGGCGAGGCGAGAGGCGAATTTTTCGGCGAGGGGACGCTCGTGCGTGACCATGACGATGGTCATGCCGAGGCTGGAGCGAATTTCGAGAAGGAGGTTCATGATGCTTTCGCCGGTGGCGGAATCGAGATTGCCGGTGGGCTCGTCGGCGAAAAGAATTTTTGGGCGATTGACGAGCGCACGGGCGATGGCGGTGCGCTGCTGTTCGCCGCCGGAAAGTTCGGCGGGGCGATGGCCGGCGCGCTTTTCGAGTTTTACGCGCTCAAGCGCTTCGGCGACGCGGGTGGCGCGCTCGGCGCGATCGACTTCGGCGAGGCGAAGCGGAAGCTCGACGTTTTCCGCGAGCGTCATGCGCGGGAGAAGATTGAAGGATTGAAAGACCATGCCGATGGTGTTGCGGCGGTAGCGGGCAAGATCGAGTGAAGAAAGTTCGGCAAGATTTTTTCCGCCGGCCTGAATGGCGCCGGAGGTGGGACGGTCGAGGCCGGCCATGAGATTGAGGAGAGTGGATTTGCCGGAGCCGGAGCTGCCGAGGAGGGCGACGAATTCGCCGCCGGCGATGGAGAGAGAGACGTCATCGACGGCGCGGATGGCGGTGGCGCCGAGAGTATAGTGGCGGGAGACGCGGTCGAGCTGGATGGCGAGGGGGCCGATGGTCGGTGTCATGTCAAAGTTGGATGCACGCTCAGAGAGTACTACGTTGAGCGGAAAGATTTGTGTCGAACAGAAATTGCCACGCCCGGAGAGAGATCGAGTGCCCATCCGGGTGAAGTTGGGTGAGAGCGAGGAAACGATTGAAACTGAGGGAGATGCATTTGCGCTTGGGCGCGCGGGCGAGGAATCCGGGCGGGCGGCTCGCGCTGCGCCAAGTTCGCTTCGGCGCCTCGCGAAAAGGGCACGATATATCGCGCGCCTGCGGGAGCCGGCCGGAGAAGCGGTGGCCATGCCACCCCCCGGGGAGTTTGTATGAGTATCAAAAGAAAGGGGTTGTGTGCGAAGGCGTTTGCATGAGTATGAAAAGAAACAAGTTAAAAGTTGACGGTGCAGCGTTAAAGGAAGGGAATCGGGGGCCCGGAGTATGGCGAAAGGCTGGCCCGCGGCGGGATTGCCCGGAGTGAACCGTTGACCTTTCTGCGTTTGCCGAAAGCGGATAGAGGATGAGAGCTTGGCGAGCGGCAGCGGCCGACCAAAATCGTTCGCGTTGACGGCGCGGAGCGAGTTGCGCGGGAAGCTCATGGATAACGTTAGAACGGAAATTGATTCGAAACCAGTTGTGCGACGTGACGGATTTGGTGCAGCTGTACTTTTGCGGAAGAAAATGGAAAAGAGAAAATCGAAATTGGGAAAGAGGAGTGCCGCACGGACGTCGCTTGCACGTTAAATGGAAAAATCTTTAACGCAGAGACGCAGAGGACGCAGAGAAGAGAATGCTGGGTGAGGAGACGGGCAGATGAAGCGGATGGCGATTGCGGCGGGAGTGGGAGTTTGGCTGGGGATTTTTTGTGGGGCGGAGGCGCGCGGGCAGAAGCCGCCGCTTTTGCCGGAAAAGGATGTGGCAGCGCTGGCGAATGAGGTGAGCGGAGAGACGGCGAAGCGGAATCTGGAAGGGATTGCGCGGTTTCACCGGCAGCGCGGGTCGCGCGGATTTCATGAGGCGGCGGAGCTGGTGGCGGAGCGTTTGCGGGCGTATGGATTGAGCGATGTGGCGATTTTGGAGTTTCCGGCGGATGGAAAGATTTTTTATGGCACGCAGAGGTCGCGGCCGGCGTGGGATGCGGAAAGTGCGGAATTGTGGGAGCTAGGGCTTAAATTAGTCCGCTATGAGAACACAGTTACAGAAAATGGCGGCACTTCTGCGGATGACTTCGAGTTTCGAAACAAGCTGCTGTCTAGCTATGAAGCGGAACCGGTGGTGCTGGCAGAGGATAGTGAGTCGGCGGATGTTACCGCGGATCTGGTGGATGTAGGCGAAGGGACGAAAGAAAGCGACTACGCGGGTAAGGACGTGAAAGGAATGATTGTGTTGGTTGGTGCACAGCCGGGAGCGGTACAGGATTTGGCGGTTGGAAAATTTGGCGCGGCGGGTATTGTGAGTTATGCGCAGAACCAGAAGACGGCGTGGTGGGGCGAAGACGAGAATCTGATTCGTTGGGGACACCTTGATACTTTCTCGGAGAACAAGACGTTTGCGTTTATGGTGTCGCTGAAGACGGCGCGGAGATTTAAGGAGCGACTCGCACGCGGCGAGAAGATCATACTGCAGGCGCATGTGAAAGCGGGGCAGCATGCGGGGAATTATGAGGTGGTGACGGCCACGATTCCGGGGGCGGATGCGAAGTTGAAGGAGGAAGAGATTGCGTTCAGTTGCCATCTGGATCATCAGCGGCCGGGAGCGAATGACAATGCAAGCGGGTGCGCGGCGATTTTGGAGGTTGCGCGAACGTTGCAGCGATTGATTGATGAGAAAAAACTGGAGCGGCCGGCGCGGACGATTCGGTTTGTGTTTCCGCCGGAAATCGAAGGGACGCTGGCGCTGCTGAATGGCAAGGGTCAGTACGCCACACTTTCGGCAAGCAACGAACCGGGCAAAACGACAATTCGAGTTGCGGATAACTTTTTGAACGGGCCGGAGCTGGCGAAGCGAATCAAAGCGGTGATTCACATGGACATGGTGGGAGGAGGGCCGGAGACGAAGGCGGTGTTTCATGTGACGCGGGGGCCGATGAGTTTGCCGAGTTTTGTGCATGACGTGGCGTGGGCGTTTGCGGATTGGGTGAATGAAGAGTCGTATAAACTTGCGGCGACGGGGAAGGCGGAGTATCCGCTGGTGGCGCCGGAGGGCGGTAAGGAGCCGTTGCGGGCGGAGTATTCGGCGTACACGATGGGGAGCGACCACGATGTGTACGAGGATTCGTCGTTCGGGATTCCGGCGATTTATTTAAATGATTGGCCGGACCGGTACATTCATACGAATTTCGATTCGGCGGCGAATATTGATGCGACGAAGTTGAAGAGGGCGGCGTTTATTGGGGCGGCGAGCGGGTATTTTTTGGCTAAGGAGAACCGTCGTCTTGCCGCCGCGAAGGGTGTGCTTGCGAATGGAGATCCGTGGCGGCAGCAAATGCTTGTTGCTCGAAAAAACTCACTTTCTGGCCGCGAGATAGAATGCGCGGCCGATTTTAACTTGCAGTATGAGACGAGTTCGCTAAATGAATTGCAGCGTTTCTCAGGTTCAAAAGAGGAGTATCTGCGAATGGACGGGCCCGAATGTCCAGCGGCGGAACTAAGTGCTAACGGCGCGTTGCGATATGGCAGAAAGAGAGAGCCCAAGGGGCCGCTGGTGGTGTTTGGATACGATTATTTTGCGGAGCATGCGAAGGCGGCGGGGATTGCGACGCCGAAGTTGTTGAGTTACGAGGGATTGTGGGGCGGCGGCGAGGAGTATGCGTATGAAGTGTTGAATTTTGCGGATGGGAAGAGGAATGCGCAGGAGATTCGGGACGCGGTGTCGGCGGAGTATGGGCCGGTGCCGGTGGAGTTGGTGGTGGAGTATTTGAAGGCGCTCGAGAAGATTGGGATTGTTGTGGCGGTGAAGTAGGCGTGCGGCGGATTGAGGGATTTTGCCAAGCTCAACGGGGCTGAAGCCCCTCCACTACACAAGAAAGAGGATTTGCCACAGAGGCACAGAGGGCACAGAGGAGCCAACCAAAGGATTAACGCAGAGGGCGCAGAGACAAGAGTATAGAGAGCACGGAGAGATCGCGCTGGCGAAGATTGGCGTGGAGGAGCGAGGGATTTTGCCAAGCTTAACGGGGCTGAAGCCCCTCCACTACATAAGAAAGAGAATTTGCCACGGAGGCACAGAGGGCGAACGGAGAAACATAAAGGAGGAACAAGTGCCGACGATTGAGGGGATGGCCGGGAAATTGTGGATTGATGCGTATGTGAAGAAGGCGGGGAAGTTTGCGGTGGTGGCGAAGGCGGTGCGGACGCTGGTGAAGAAGACGGCGGCGGAGTGCGAAGAGTATGTGAGCCCGTGGAAGACGCCGGCGTTTGATTCGAACGGGCCGCTGTGCGTGTTTGTGCTGGGGAAAGAACATTTGTCGCTGGCGTTTTTGCGGGGAGCGATGCTGGATGATGCGGAGAAATTGCTGGAAGGGACGGGGAAGGGCGTGCGTCATGTGAAGCTGCGGAGCGTGGCGGATGTGAAGAGGCCTGGGGTGAAGCGACTGATTGCGGAAGCGGTGAAATTGAACAAGAAGGATCCGCCGTCGGGGAAGATGGTGGGGATGGACAAGAGGCGGAAGAAAGAGGAGAACAAAGGGAATTAACACAGAGAAGGAAGAACGAATAAACGCTGAGGCGCGGAGGACGCGGAGAAGAAAGAAGAAAAGAAAGAAGAAAAGAAAGAAGAAAAGAAAGGGACTTAGCACAGAGGGCGCAGAGGGAAGAGCACAGAGAACACGGAGAGGGAAGAATGAAGGAACGCTTAGACGCGGAGGACGCGGAGAGGAAAGAATTACGAAGGTGGAAATACGGAGTGGGGGATGGTTTGTGTTGCGAGTTTTGCGAACGTGGCAAGCACGACGGGGCTGAAGCCCCTCCGCTAAATAAAGGCTATACGAGGCGGGAATTCGGACGGGTTGGGCGCGGGCGCGAGTGCCTCCGCTGCTTGCGTGTGCTAGCATCGATTTTGGCGCGGGTGGGTAGCTCGCGCGACGAATAGACAAAAATGACGACGAAAATGAAGGCGTTGCGGAAGATGCAAGCGGCGCGCGGGCTTTCGATGGAGCCGGCGCAGGTGCCGGCGATTGGGCCGACGGACGTGCTGGTGCGCGTGAAGACGGCGTCGATTTGCGGCACGGATTTGCACATTTATGGGTGGGACCGCTGGTCGCAGGGACGGATCAAGCCGCCGGTGACGCTGGGACACGAATTTTGCGGCGTGATCGAACGCGTGGGCGACGAAGTGGCGATGCTGAAGACGGGCGATTTCGTCAGCGCGGAGATGCATGTGAATTGCGGACACTGCCACCAGTGCCGCGTGGGCGAAGCGCATATTTGCCCGAATGTGAAAATTATCGGGATCGATCAGGATGGCGCGTTCGCGGATTTTGTGAAGATTCCGGCGGCGAACATTATCAAGCTCGACGCGGGAATTCCGGAGCATTACGGCGCGATTTTGGATCCGCTGGGGAATGCGGTGCACACGGTGCTGGCGGGAGCGATTGCGGGGCAGAGCGTGCTCGTGACCGGTTGCGGGCCGATTGGGTTGATGTCGATCGTGGTGGCGAAGGCGTGTGGGAGCTCGACGGTATTTGCGACGGAAACGAATGAACACCGGCGCGCGATGGCGAAAAAGATGGGCGCGGATGTTGTGATTAATCCAGCTACGGAAGATGCGGTGAAGAAGATTTTGGGCGAGACGGCGGGGACGGGCGTGGACGTGCTGCTGGAGATGAGCGGGAATCCGACGGCGATTCAGCAAGGGTTTAAGGCGTTGAGAGCAGGGGGACGCGCGTCGCTGCTGGGAATTCCGACGGAGAGCGTGGCGCTGGATTTGGTGAACGACGTGATTTTCAAAGGCGCGACGGTGCAGGGAATTTACGGGCGGCGGATGTACGACACGTGGGAGCAGATGACGGCGCTGCTCAAGGCGGGACGGCTGAATCTGGACGCGCTGTTTGACGAGCGAATCAGCCTGGAAAAATTTGAAAGCGCGTTTGTGAAATTGCAGAGCGGGCTTGCGGGGAAAATTTTGCTGTATCCGAACGGTCTCAGTCACACCTAAAAGCGACGCCCCGGCCGGCGCGCGGAGAAAACCATGTCAGACGCAGCAACGCAGACTACGAAGCAGAATCCGTTGCAGTACGTTTCCGATCAACTGAGTGAGTTGCGGGCGAAGGGAGTGGCGCCGAAACTGCGCGTGCTGGAAGGCGAGCAGAAGCCCGTTTGCACATTTGACGGGAAGGAAGTGATCAATCTGGCGTCGAATAATTATTTGGGATTGGCGACGGACAAGCGGCTGAGGAAAGCGTCCATTGAAGCGGTGAAGAAATGGGGGGTGGGCGCGGGAGCGGTGCGGACGATTGCGGGAACGATGCAACTGCACATGCAACTGGAAGAGCAGATTGCGAAGTTCAAGAATGTGGAAGCGTGCGTGGTGTTCCAATCGGGATTTACGGCGAATGCGGGAACGGTTTCGGCGGTGCTGGGGAAAGAGGATTTGATTGTTTCGGATGAGCTGAATCATGCGTCGATTATCGACGGGGCGCGGCTTTCGAAGGCGACGATCAAGGTCTTCAAGCACAAGGATGTGAAGGACTGCGAACGGATTTTGCAGGAGCACGCGAATTTTGCCGGAAAGAAATTGATCATTACGGACGGCGTGTTTTCGATGGACGGAGACATTGCGCCGCTGCCGGAGCTTTGCGGCCTGGCGGAAAAATACGGCTGCATCATGATGGTGGACGACGCGCACTCGAGCGGCGTGCTGGGGCGCGGCGGACGCGGAACGGTCGATCATTTGGATTGCCACGGGCGGGTGCACATCCAGGTGGGGACGCTGAGCAAGGCGATTGGGTCGATGGGCGGGTACGTTTGCGGCTCGCGCGATTTGATCGATTTCCTGTATTTGCGGGCGCGGCCGTTTTTGTTTTCGACTTCGCATCCGCCGGCAACGGCGGCGGCGTGCCAGGCGGCGTTCACGCTGCTGGATTCGCCGGACGGCGAAAAGCTGGTGAAAAAATTGTGGGCGAATACAAAATTCTTCAAGCGCGAACTGAAGAAGCGCGGATTCCAATTCAAGGTGAGCGAGACGCCGATTATTCCGATTCACGTGGGCGATGCGGCGAAAGCGTTTGAATTTTCGCGGAAAGTTTTTGAAGCGGGCGTGTTCGCGCCGGCGGTGGGATATCCGACGGTGGCGGAAGGAAAAGCGCGGCTGCGGGCGATTGTTAGCGCGGCGCACAAGCGGGAACAATTGTTGAAAGCGGCGGAGATTCTGGAGCAAGTGGCGAAGCCGCTGGGGATCGTCTAAACAGGGACTACTACCACCAGGACGAGGTAAATCCGCGCAGGTACCGCGTATTTTTGCGCGGATTGGACCGGGTTTGCCCGTCGAATGACCGCGCTAACTCTATGTAAATAAATAATTTAAGTAATGGCATGCGTTTTGCGCAATCAAATCTTGGGATGGAGACCCCTATCTACAGGGGGTTGGGTTGTGGTTTGGCTTGAAAAGGGGAATCCAAAGGGAGGACAGAGCAACATGGACCGGAAAATCCTAACAATTTTAGGTGCGGCGCTTTTGGCGATGGCGGCAAATGCCCAGACGAATGCCCAGACGAATGCTGGTACTCAGACTGGTGCGCAAGCGGACGCGAGCGCGAGTGGCAGGCAGGCTTCGGGAAGCGCGTCGGCGTCGACCTTGGGCGCGGCGCAGGGCAATGGATCGAGCACAACGATTGCGGATGGGACGGCGATCAATGCGGCGCTGAGTGCACCGGTGGATTCGAAGAAAGCGAAGGCGGGAGACGAAGTGACCGCGCGGACAACGGAAAAGGTTGAAGCGCAAGGGAAGACGGTGGTGCCGAAGGGCGCGAAGTTGGTGGGACATGTGACGCGAGCGTCGGCGCGCGGCAGGGGCGATGCGGATTCGGCGCTGGGGATCGCGTTCGATAAAGCGATTTTGAAGAACGGGCAAGAAGTTCCGCTGAACGGAAGCATCCAGGCGCTTGCGAGTGCGGAAACGGCGGCCAGTGCGGCGGGAACGGATCTGGCTGCGGAAGGCGATGCGGGCGCGGGAGGGGGCGGCCGAGTGCTGAGCGGCGGACGCGGCGTAGCGGGCGGAGTGGCGGGCGGAGTTGCCGGCGGAGTGGCGTCAACGGCGGGCGGCGCAGTGGGGAGCGTGACGAACACGGCGGGACGCGCGGCGAGCACGGCCGGCGGAGCGGTTGATGCGACGGGGCGGACGACGACAAATGTTGCGGGATCGACGACGGCGGCGGTGGGCGGAATCAATTCGGCAGGGCAGTTTGCCGCAAATAGCCGCGGCGTATTCGGGTTGAACGGAGTGGATTTGAATGCGGCGGGAGCGAACAGCGCGGAAGGATCGTTGATCACGTCCGGGGGAAAGAATGTTCGTCTGGACAGCGGCACGCGAATGCTGATTGTTTCCGGCACGCAGGCGGGGAAGACGAATTCATCGGAACCCGCGCCGCAAAAGCCCGAACCGAAATCGAGTTCCCAAAAGCGAAACAGCCAATAGTCATACTTTGGGAAAAAGGGCCGCCTGGGAGGTCACCACGGGCGGCCCTTACTATTTTATCCACCACGCCGCAGCCGTCGCCGATGGACAGAGTGCGTTTGCTATACTCGCGCGATGAGTTCCGAACGCAAGAAGCTGTTTCTTGTGGATGCGATGGCGCATATCTATCGCGCGTTTTTTGCGCCGATGCCGATGCGGCTGACGGGGCCGGGCGGCGTGCCCACCAACGTGCCCTATTTATTTGGAAATATTCTGCGGCGATTGATTAAGGACTATCAGCCGGATTACGTGGGGATTGTGTTTGACCCGCCGGGCGCGACGTTTCGCGACAAGCTGTTTGAAAAATATAAAGCGCAACGGCAGCCGATGCCGGACGAAATGCGCGTGCAACTGCCGTTTGTGCGTCGGCTGTGCGAAGCGATGCAACTGCCGATTCTGGAAGTAAAGGGCTACGAAGCCGACGACGTGATCGGAACGATGGCGGTGAAGGGCGCGAAGCAGAATCTGGACGTGCTGATCGTTTCGAACGACAAGGACATGATGCAACTTGTCGGAAAAAATGTGCGGACGTTGCGGACGGGATCGGGCGGCGCGAAGGGCGACACGATCGTCGACGAAAAGAAAGTCGAAGAGATTCTGGGTGTGCCGCCGGAAAAGGTTGTGGATTACATGTCGCTGCTTGGCGACACGATCGACAACATTCCCGGTGCGAAGGGCATTGGCGAAAAAGGCGCGGCGGAGCTGATCAAGAAATATGGAAGCGTGGAAAAGGCGCTGGACCACGCGGACGAAGTGCCGAACAAGCGGTACCGCGAAGCGCTGCAGCAGCAGCGGGAACAAGTGATGATGTCGAAGCAGCTGGCGGCGATCGCGCTGGATGCGCCGGTGGAGATAAAGATTAAAGAGCTGGAAGTGCGGCCGCCGGACAATGCGGCGCTGGCGGCGCTTTACCGGGAGCTTGGATTCAATTCGTTGCTGCGGGAACTGGGAGCGGACGCGGCGGCTCCGGCGCCGGCTTTGGTTGAGGGGGAAGCGGCTTCGAAGAAAGATTACGCGCAATTTGCGGACGCCGAGGAATTTCGCGCGTGGCTCGAGAAAATGCCGGCGAAAGCGCCGCTGGCGGTCTGGCTGCAAGTGGAGAGCGGCGACCGAGAGGCGGAAGGATTTGGGACGCGCATCGCGGGAATCGAGGTATCGAGCAAGCCGGGCGAAGGACGCGCGGTGTGGGCCGACGAAAAAGGCGAAGCGCTGAAGGCGCTGGCCCCGATTCTGGCGAATGCGAAGCGGGCGAAAATTGTTCACGATGCAAAACTTTTCGAGCTGCTGACGGGGCGCGGAAAAAACATTCAGGACGCGACGCAGATCTATTCGTATTTGCTGCGGCCGACGACTTCGAAGCACGACTTCGCCGACGTCGTGTTCCGGCACTTTAACACGGCGATGGGCGGAGGCGCGGGCGAGCGAGCGGATTTTCTGCAGCGGCTGGCGCCGGCATTGCGCGCGCAAATCAAAGAGCAGGAGCTCCTCAGCGTTTACGAAAAGATTGATTTGCCGCTCGCGCCCGTGCTGGCGGACATGGAACGCGTTGGCGTGCGCGTGGATCCGAAAGTGCTCGACAAAATGTCGCAATCGATGGAGAAGGAAGTGCGGCGGCTGGAAAAAGAGATTTGGAAGCTGGCCGGCTCGGAGTTCAACGTTAATTCGCCGACGCAGCTTGCGGAAATTTTATTCGACAAGTTGAATTTGACGGTCGCGGCGAAGCGCGGGAAAGCGAAGGCGCGTTCGACGGCCGCCGATGTGCTGGAAGAATTGAGCGCCGCGCATCCGCTGCCCGAAAAAATTATCGAGTACCGCGAGATTGCGAAGCTGAAGTCGACTTACGTGGACTCGCTGCCGAAGCTGATTCACCCGGAAACCGGGCGGCTGCACACGAGCATGTCGCAGACGGGCACGGCGACGGGGCGGCTGAGTTCGAGCGATCCGAATTTGCAGAATATTCCTATTCGGACGGAATTGGGGCGCGAGATTCGCGCGGCGTTTGTGGCGGAAAAAGGGAAGATTTTGCTTTCGGCGGATTATTCGCAAATTGAATTGCGGGTGATGGCGCATTTTTCGAAGGACCCTGTGCTGATCGACGCGTTTCGAAATGGCGAAGATATTCATGCGCGCACGGCGCAGGAGGTTTTTGGAGTTGGGCCGCTGGCGCAGACGGCGGAGCACCGGCGGGCGGCGAAGGCCATCAATTTCGGAATTATCTATGGGCTGTCGCCGTTCGGATTGGCGCAGCAGCTTGGAATCGAGCAGCGCGAGGCGGCGCAATTCATCAACGCGTATTTCACGCGGTACAAGGGCGTGAAGACGTATCTGGAAAACGTGCTGGCGGAAACGCGCAAGACCGGCGTGGCGAAAACGCTGTTTGGCAGGATTCGTCCGATTCCGGAAATTACCTCGCCGCAGATGCAGCTGCGGAATTTTGCCGAACGCACGGCGCTGAATTCTCCGTTGCAGGGGACGGCGGCGGACCTGATCAAACTGGCGATGATTTCGATCGACCGGCGGCTCAGCGAGGAAAAGTTTGAAGCGAAAATGATTTTGCAGGTTCACGACGAGCTGCTGTTTGAGGCGCCGGAGAAAGAAAAATCCAAACTCGAGAAACTTGTGCGCGAGGAAATGGAAGGCGTGCACAAGCTTGCCGTGCCGCTGGTCGTGGAAGTTGGTATTGGACCCAACTGGCGCGATATGGAGTGACGGGCGTCACCGTTACGCCGTGCAATTGCGAGTACAAAAAGAAATGTTCCTTGCGCGGCGCTGGCGGCGCGGGTGTAGAATCCGCGTGAGCTCGAGATCTAGACCGGCCTCAATTCCGGCTACAGTCCCAAGCAAATAGGCAGTTGATCCCGTCAGGAGGATGCGATGCGGACTGCACTTGCCTGCTTCAGTCTGACTGTACTTGCGGCAACTTCGTTCGGATTCGGGAAACAACAAGCGACGCAAGAAAAGCCGGCCGAGAATCCTCCGGCTGCCGCCGATGCGGCCAAACCGGCAAGCGCGAATCGCAAGAATCCCGTTGCGCCGACGGCGGAGAGCCTGGCAGCCGCGAAAAAAATGTTTGGGTACGATTGTGCGATGTGCCATGGCGCGGCGGGCGACGGCAAAGGCGACATGGTGGAGTCCATGAAGCTCACAATGAAAGATTGGCGCGATCCGCAATCGCTCGGCGCGGTGACGGACGGCGAGATCTTCGACATCATCACCAAGGGCAAAGGAAAAATGACGGGCGAAGGCGACCGGCTGCCGGCGGAAAAAGTGTGGGGCATGGTGAACTACGTGCGCGCGCTGGCGAAAAAGGGCGGCGCAGCGACTTCGGCGGACGCTGCCCCGAAGCAGTAGATTTTAACGGTTCTTCTCGCGCAACGAGGCTTCGCAAAAGTTGTGCTAGCCTTTTCTATTCCACCGCAAGGAGCATGCCATGGCGCATTCGCCGCAATTCTTGAAGCTCGTCAACGACGCGAAAAAGAGGGTGAAAGAGACGAATGTGGCGGACGTGAAGCGGCGCATGGACGCCGGCGAAAACTTTCTGCTGGTGGACGTGCGGGAAGACAACGAATGGGCAAGCGGCCATCTGCCGAAAGCCGTGCACATGGGGCGCGGGATTATTGAGCGCGACATTGAGACGGCTGTGCCCGACACCGCCACAAAAATGATTCTGTATTGCGGCGGCGGCTTTCGCTCGGCGCTGGTGGCGGACAATTTGCAGAAAATGGGCTACACAAACGTTGAATCGATGGACGGCGGATGGAAGGGCTGGCTCGGCGCCGGGTTGCCGACGGTGAAGAGCTAACTTCCGCCGGCGCGCGATGGAAACGGGCCGCAAGCGGCACTTGCCGGAAAACGGCTCGCCAATCATAGTGATTGCAGAAAAATGCTGACAACAAAAACGAAAATTGCGCTGGCGGGGCTGGCCTATCGCACGATCGCGGCAAGCCGTGGGTTATTCGGGAAGGGCAAGCAAGTTGAAGTGCGGCGCGGCGGCGTCCGCTGGGCTCTCGATTTGGAAGAAGGAATCGATTTTTCGATTTATCTTCTGGGCGCGTTTGAGCGGTCAACGGTGGCAACGCTGCGCGCGCTGGTTAAACCCGGCGACGTGGTGCTGGATATCGGCGCGAATATCGGCGCGCACACTTTGGGTCTGGCAAAAAACGTTGGCGCGACGGGAAAAGTGTATGCGTTTGAGCCGGCGGACTTCGCGTTTCAAAAACTTTTGCGAAACCTGGCGTTAAACCCGGAGCTCGAAAAGCGCACGCGGGCTTCGCAAGTGATGCTGGGGGCGGGAACGGAAAAAGCGCCCGTGGGCGTTTACGCAAGCTGGCCGCTGGAAAACGTGGATTCGGTGCACCCGAAGCACCGCGGGCGGTTCGTCTCCACGGAAGGCGCCGTCGCGGATACCTTGGACGGATTTGTGGCGCGGCACAATATAAGTCAAATAAATCTGATCAAAATGGACGTGGATGGACACGAATTGCCGGTTCTGCAGGGCGGCTGGAATGTTCTGCGCGAGCAGCGGCCGATTATTGTGATGGAAATGTCGCCGTATGTTCACGCGGAGGAGCAAAACAGTTTTGCCGCGATGATCGACCTGCTGAAGGAATTCCGGTACAAGATGGAAGATGCCCGGAACAGAAAAGCGCTTCCGCTGGATGCGGCGACGCTCGATCGGTTGATCCCCGATGGAGCCGGGATCAATGTGGTGGCGCTGCCGGTGTAAGGGGAGTGTGTAAGGCGTTCGATTCGTTCGCTCACTTCGATAAATACGGCCAACCGTCGACGGGAATTCTCTCGATTCGCGTTTTTTGCGCGGAGCAGAAAAGATGGCCGCCGCTGATACCACGAAACATTTGCTTCGCGGCGGGCGATGATGCCTCTCGCTCAATAAATATTGCGTCGATGGGAACATCTGTCTCTTGTGAGATGGAATCGGTATTCACAGCGGCATTCCACCGTGCGACGCCCGATTCGCAACGATGTGTAGAGGAGAAAATTGGCTGGGGCGGAAGGATTCGAACCTTCACCGTCCGCATTAACAGTGCGGTGTCCTACCAGTTGGACCACGCCCCAATCCCTAACTGTGAAGTTTGGTCAGTTGACAGTGTAGGGCGTCTCTAACTCCTTTCGCAACTTCGCTCCACAAATAACACGAAGAGGAAATCGGCACCAGGAAAAAGTTGGTGCCGTAGTACTTTGGGGTCTAGTACCTGCCTCGAAAACCGGTGCCAATTTTGGTGCCGGTTTTCAGGTCCTCTTGACAGCGGTGAAACCCTAAAAGGAGCGAGGAAAATGAGCGTGTATCGGCACCATGGCAGTTTTATGGCGAGGTGGGACGACGAATACGGAGAGGAGCACCGGCTCGCGTTTCCGGTGGAGACTGACGCAATCCAGTTCGAGAAAAAAGTTCGCAGAGAGGTGAAGATTAAAAAGAATGCGATGAAGCGCGATCCCGCTTCCGCGATTGGCAAGGTCGGCGATCTGTGTGACGTGTGGGCGGAAGGGCAGAAATACTGGTACAACCTGCGCGTTGCGCGCGACGTGAAGGTCAAACTAGGACATCTGCGTCTCCACGAGCTGCAGCCGTTCCACGTAAAGCTCATGCTGAATTTTTGGGATGAGTGGGGTCTTGCCGACAATACTCGCACCAATTTCGGCCACACCCTCAAACGTCTTCTTCGCTATTTCGAAGGTCTGCCTGGCGGTCCGCGCGGCCTCGACAAATTCCGCGTGAAGCCCTATCAGGCGCGCGACGAAATGCTGAACGAAGCGGAGGAAAAGAAGATCCTCGAATCGGCGAAGGAGAAAAAGCCCTGGCTGGAATGTTGGCTGAGAATTTTTCTATCGATCGGGCTTCGCATGACGGAAGTGCTGAACCTCGCTCCCTGCCACTACGATCTCTCCACGAAAAGCGTCCGCAATCTCCGCACCAAAGGCGACATCAAGAGAAACATCGCCGTGCCGACCGAGCTGCAGGACTTCTTCGATCCCGTCGCCAGGAAGGACCCGCAATCGGTCGTTCCTTTCGTCGAGCAGATAAAGGGATCGCCAACAAATTTCCGCGCCGTGCTCTGGCACTGGAACGATCTGAAAAAGAAGTGCGGGATTCCGCGCCAGAAACGGCCGCACGATTTGCGCGCGACATCCATTAGCAATTTCTACGACAAAAACGAGAACAACATCGTTGCCACGCAAAAATTCGCCGGCCACAAGTACATGGGATCCACGAATCTCTACATCCGTCACATCGACGATCTCGCCCTGGCTCCCATGATTGAAAAAGCTAGGCGGTTGAGGTTCAAATCTCCCCAAGTCGCGAGCATCGCTGCAGTGAAAAAGAGCGGCTAAGGAGAATGAAAAATGCCAACAGCGAGACATCCATGGCACGGGCAATTCTTGCCCGTGATGAAGACCAACGCGGACCGGAGAGCGGATCGATACAAAAATCTGGTTTGCTCCGAGTGCGGAAACAAACAGCAGGGAAGCTACCTCGAATTCAATCACGAAGGGCAGCGCATGACTGTCTTTTGCAATGGTTGCGGCTGTCAGTGGCGTGTCGTTTGGACATCCGAGGAAGCCATCGATTTTGAGAAAAGGGAACGTCATCGGGCGATGTACGGCGCACGGCTGTCCTCGATGCCAAAGAAGGAAAAACCGGGAGGTTAATCGTGATCGACGTTCTGATTCTCGGAATCGGTTGTGCCTCGATCGGATTTTTCGTGGGGAGTTTTGCGGTGATCTCCGCGATCGCCAAGAGGTACTAGCTTTATCCGAAGAAGTGAAATCACAAAAAGCGGGGAAGTTCGCGAGGGATGGAGGACCCAAGACTCCTGGCGATCGCGAGCTTCCTCGAGGAGGCCGTTTGAAAACTTACCCTACAAACGCACCTGGTCGACGCGGATCGAGTTCCGCCGGAAAAAAACGGCCGTTAGCGATCGCCAAAAGAAGTAGGGCAATCCCTCCCGAGATCTTCGTGCGGGTGCCACAAGCGTCGGATTGGCATCCCTACGCTTACGCACGCGCTCACCTGCGAAATCGCAAAGGATACGTGTATTTGACCTGGCGCGAAGGCCAGCGAATCCGCACGTTCTATCTCGGAAAAGCGCCGCGAAAGTCTCCTACGGTCGATCGTGCCGGCAGCGACGGCGCCGGCGCGGCCGCGGCTCCACCAGCTCCGAATCTCCGTAGGGGAAAAATACGAGGTTCGCGATGAGCACGACGCCGTATCTCCCCGGACATCCGCAACCGACGCCCGAACAGCTCCAGCGTGAGGAGCAGCTGCGAAACGCGTTTCTCGTTCTCGGAAAAACACTCCAGCCAATCCTCGAGGGATTGCCGCGCGGCACGAAGGTGCTCACGATCGAGAAAAAGATTCAGGGATTTCACTACCGGCTGACGTTGTCGCCGATCGCGGAGGAAAAATGAAATTCAAAGCGTCAAAGGAAACCGAAGAGGCGGCCGAGAAGCGTCATCTGGTCGCGAATCTTATCGCGCGCCGCTACGGCCCGTTTCCCGGATCGGGTGGAGCGGGGAGGATCTTGCTCGAAGCGACGTTGAAAGACCAAGCCCTCGAAACTCTGCGCGCGTGGGAAGCATCGGCGATCGCGGCCGAGGTCAGAGCGAAGCAGCTCAAACAGAAAGGCGGCCGGCCGTGAAAATCGTGTGCGCCTGGTGCGGAAAATATTTGGGAGAAAAATCCCCTTACGAACGCGGAGTGACTTCGACGATCTGCGCGGAGTGCCGCGAAAAGAAATTCCCCAATTTGCCGAACCGCCTGACGGCCGAGCAAATCGTGGAGCGTGCAAAGTGAAAGAAGGAGCCTGGCTCGTGCAGCTCACAAATTCCGAGAGGATGGCGTTGATTGATCTCCTCATCGAATTTCAGCAGGATCCGAACGCGACGAGGGATTTCGTCGACGTGGCCGCCGGAAAAACCACGACGCCGGGGGATTTAATTCGCAGAATTGACGGCTCGACGTGGTTTTCCCGGGAAAAAATAATCGAATTCAATTTGGTGGCCGCGATGGCCGCCGTAAATGTGGAAGACTGAAAACGCTCGACTTAGAATTCGAAAGGGTTTAAGAATGAGAGCTGTGAAACTCCCCGACCCGATTCGCTGCGAATATTGCCGGGTGAAATTCCAGCCGGTTCGTCGCCGGCGCGAGGGAGTTTCGGCGACCTGCAGCGGAAAATGCCGGATTGCCCTCTTCAGAAGGAATCATCGGTCGGAAAACCCGCCAAAGATCCAGCGCAACGAGGATTGAAAACACACGGTTTATAGCGTTACTTCCATCCGGTCGAAAAACTCTAGTTTTGCGACCACGAATTAAACAATTAATTTCTCCGAAGATCTTCGCTGGTTGTTTTTCGGGGAAATTACCAATGGACGGAAAATCTCCATCTACACACTACGGGATCGATCGCCAGGATGGTCAGGAACGGGCTCGGCGGCAGCTCTGTTGAGACTTTGCCGGTTTGGACGGACGTTCCCACCTGGCGGGCGGAGGAATCGCCATAGAGCGGACGTTGGCGCAGTGTTCGTATTCATGTTGGAAGCAGCAGCAGCAGCAGGGACCGATCACGCCGGCGTGGGTTGCCGGTATCTTCTTGCCGGCGGTGGCACAGTGGACGCAGACTTTTCGCGCCATTTCAATTGCAGGCGGTCTGAGCGGCCACGAAATAGTTGGGAAGGGTTCCCGAGACGTTGTAGAGAAACCGCCCGTAGCGTCCGATCGGACCGTTGACGACGCTGCCGGCAGCGAGAGTTCCCGAGGACTGCACCGTAGGAGAGATCGAGGCGCTGGTCGTGATGCCGGCGAATTGATTGCTGTTGGAGGTCGTGAGCTGGATGAAGTGTATCCGATCGGTCCAGATCGCGTTGTCGTTCGAAGTCTGAAAGAAAATATCGAGCGTCGGTGCGGTGCCAGAGTTGAAAACCCCTTGCACGGTGACGTAGCACGCGGTGGGAGCGGAATCGCCGGCGAGAACGAAATGACTGGCGACGGCTCCACTGCCGGTGATCGTGCTGTTCGTGGTGTAGTAGACGCCGCTGTTGGTGACGAAGATCCCCGGTTGTTGCTTCGTCGCCGAACCGGACCCGCCGCCGTTTGAAGCGACGACGGCGACCATTCCGCTCCCGGAACTGTTTTCCGAATACGGGATGACGGTGAGAGGACCGCCGCCGGACCCGTTTGGAAAAGTGACGGTGTTCGTCTGCACGCCTGGAAAATTAAGGCCAGCGTCGCCGATCATGAGTCCGGGGTAGGAGGTGCCACCCGTATTGATCGGTTGCGAAATGAGGAACCGCTGCACGTTGTTGTTGTTGTCGACGCCGCCCACGAGAACGGGATTGCCAGTAGCGGCCGCGCCTTGCGGTGCCGTTCCCTGCACGGTTCCCGAGGTTGACGCCGATCCGCACGTTCCCGAGGTGGTTTGCACCATGAAGACATCGGCCGTGTCAGGACTGCCGGTCTGCGTCGAAGCGCCGGCAAAGGTCACAGCGACTTTCGCGGCCGCCGTCGCTTGCGTGAAGCCGGAAACCATCTGTAGAGCGGCGATCGAGCCGGGCATCGAGAGAAGAGGGACGGAATTAAAACGCCCCTGGTTGTGAGAGAAATCGGGCACCTGCGAATCAGCCGACTGCGAGACGCTAGTCGTGAAGGTGTGTGAGCTGGTGGGATTGTTGTTGACGACGTAAATACACAGCGAAGCGTTCGGAGAATTCGGCACGACGACGTAGGTGCGGTTAAAGCTCGTCCCCCACGGAATTCCTCGGCCGACTTCGATGTAGTTAGATCCGCTGTTGAGGGTGAGATCTGGATTTTGCGCGTACGCCGGCTGGAGCAAACACCAGGGCAGAAGAACGGCCGCGAAGAAAGCCAGCCGAGAAAGTTTGTTTCGCATGTTTCTACCTCCCGGTTTCGACGCTCGTCGGGAAGACGGCGATTTCGATGAGTGAATTCGGATTCGACCCAAACAAATAGAGCGGTCCGATCCACGGCAAGGAAACGATTCCCGAGGCCTGCGTGAGCTGAAGACCGCCTTGCTGACCGCCTGGACCCTTCAGCTCGAGATCCGATTTCTTGTTCGCGATGTAGATTGTCGACGCATCGCGAACCTGCAAGTGAATCCGCGTCCACGCTTCAAAGCTGGCGAAGAGAACGGCCGGAGGTTGGTTCGGAATGTTTTGCAGCGACATCGCGTCCTACTTTCTGATTAGAGAATTTCCGCTGGCTTGAGCGAGCTGAGATCGAAGCCCTGGTTCGTGAGGTGCTGTGCGAGCACGGCCGCGCCGATGCCAGCGGCCGGGCCGAGGAGTTTGAAGATCGCCGCGATCGGCGTACCGGAGAAGTTGTCCCCGATGAGTTTAGAAACGGCCGCAACATCGCTGAGGCCGATCTCGACGCCTTCCGCGATTTTGCGGCCCATTGATTCACCCGGCGTCGGAGATGGTGCCGGCGACGGCATTTCAATCGGTGCTGGAGCGGACGTCTGAGGTAGTGCAGGCGCTTCCGCTGGAGCCGCTTTGACTTCCTCAACCGCTGGAGCTAGTTCAGTGGAATTGCCGGCGACACTTTGTTTCGGGGCAGCGATAACGGTGGAGCCGGATTCGACGAGTGGAGTGTTGCAGGAAGGGCAATTCTGCAGTGGATTGTCGGTCTGCGTGGTTGCTCCGCATTTCTGACACGTGACGGTTGCCATGTTGGTTTTCCTCTTTTCCTTTTTTTGCGAGAGATCTACTTTGTCGGTCCGATTTTGAAGCCGAGTTTAACCGCGAGCGAAATGACTTCCGTGAGATCCGCCGAGATCTCGCTCTGGACCGTGCTCACGTCGTTGCCGGCGCGGAACGCCGCATCGTAGCGGTTGAGCAAAATGACGAGTGTGTTATAGAGAACGGCCGCGCGATCGTAGTCGGGAATCATCGAGGCCGGCAGATCTCCCGATTTTAGTTTGCGGTCTGTTTCCGCGAGACCGGCTTGTGTGTCGGAAAGCACCTGGTAGGCGTAGGACTCGAACGTATTCACCGGTTGCTGCGCGGCGGGATTTGCCGCCTTCGCGGCTTTGTACGGGCCACAACCGGAAAGGAGGACGCCGTTGAGTGTTGCGACGGCCAGGATGAGGACGAATGCGAGAATTGTGGGTTTCATTTTTGCCTCTCTTCGGTTTTTTCGAGTTCCGCGACCGTTTGCCAATAGCGGGAATCCTTCGAGCTGAGATATTTCTCGACGCGATTCAGCTTGGTCTCGATGCGCTGGATCGCTTCTCGTTGCGATTGAATCTCCTCGATCATCATTTCTTGCTTCATCTGGAATCGGTCCGCGAACCAGAGAGAAGAAAGAAGGAGCGCGGCGATCTGCAGCACGGTGCCGATACCGATCTCTCGTTTGATCGTCCATCGCGAGGCGACCGGGCGAGAGTAGACGCCGATCGCCGGAGGAAATTCGCGTGAGGATTTAAGCGTAGACGGTTCCAACGTCGGTACCTCCTACGTCGAGTGCGGAAACGTTCCCCGCGATGTCGGGACCGAAATCGCCAAGTCCGGGAAGTTGCACGGTTCCGAGCGATTCATCCGCGACAAATCCGCCGCCCCCGCCGCCGCCGAGTGCGCCCGGTTGCGAGAGAAGAAGCTGATCGTTGTTCGGGATCTGTGGAAGGAAAGTCGGAGCTTCCGTGATTCCATCGCTCGAAGTGTCGAGCGGAATGGACCGTGTGAGTGCGGCCGATGCCGCGATGATGTTGGGGATCGAGCCTTGCGATCCGCCGGAAGCGGAAGTTGCGGCGCGCGCGGGAACTGCGCCGCCGGCATTTGCAGAAGGCCCTCCCGCGCCCGGAGCTTTAGCCGGTTTTCCTTTCGCGTAGTAGTACGCGATCGCGAGCAAACCGAGTCCCGTTGCGAGAACTGCAGCGATCTTTGCGTTGTTCATTCTAGTCCCCTTTGTTTATGCCGTCTGCCGAGTCGCGGGCCGATAAAGATAGCTGCGCGTCGGAACGGTTCTGACGTTTGTCGGTTGCTGCGGTTGATTCGGCGCTGCGGTGAGGTGCGCGGCGGTCGAAGCAATTCCGGTGTGGCGGATCTGGATCGTGGGACGCAGAGGAGAAACCGGAACGCGAGAAATCGGACCGGTGTTGCCGCGAGGAACGAAAGGAAGTTTCCCGGATCCCGTATCGCCTGCGCGCGAAACGAAAACAGGCAGTTGCTCGACGCGACGAAAAGTAGAGCGAAGCGGAAGCCGCGATTCGGGAACGACACGTCCACCTGCACCTCCCGCGATCGGAGAACCTGCACCCGGAGAGTTGAGTTTCTCGATCGCGGAAATTCCGCTGCCAGTTCCGCCGGCCGGATTCGGATCCTGTTCGACGCCGGCGAGATCTGTGATCCCGCCGCCATAGGCAACGTCGGAAGGGCGGTAGGGAAGCGCGACGAGTTCGCCGTTCGTGTTGAAGACAGGATCCGCGATCGAGAGATGCGTGTTTCCGATCGGATCGGCCTGGAATGGAGATTTTGTGTCGTAGGAAACGGAGGGGTCGGGCGAGCCGGTGATTCGCGTCGAACCGAGCGCGCCGGCGGTGGAGCCGGCGGCGGCTGACGCGGACGCCGTGCGGTTCACGTAGAGCAATCCGAAAATTGAAGCGAGAGCGACGAGTACGCCCATTTGTTCCTCCTAGTAATCAAACAAAGTTTTTGCGTCGATGATTCCGCGAAGCTGGCGAAGATAGACGCACGAAGCGTTGCATTTGCCTGGACGCTCGATCTGTGCGAGACCCTGGTTCATCTGCTGGTAGAGGGTTTCGAGCGCCTGAATCGCTTGCGGCCCTGACAGCTGGCCGAGCCGGTATTGCTGGTCGATCGAATCGAGCGCCGCGTTGAAAGCGGGAACAGCCTGGCAGAGCGTGGATTGTTCGAGCTGCACGGCTTGCGCGTGATGCGCCGCGATGCCGGAGAAGATCGAAGTGAAAACGCTGGCAATCTGTCCCACGATCGGAACGGCGTTCGCGACCGATTCGGCCGCGCCGGCGAGACCGAAAGCGGTGTTTGCGAAATCCGCTCCCTGCGAAGCGAGGCCGATTCCGACGCCGATCTGCCTCGTCGTTCCAAACAGGCCGCTTGAGGAAGATCCTCCGCAGTCGCCTGGCGTCGAACGCCAGTAGCCGATCGTCCAGACTCCGTTGTAAACCCCTCCCATTCTTCGATTGCGAATCGAAGTTTCAAGAAGATCGAAACCCTCTTGCGTGTTCGGCACCGAGTTCGTGACCTGGCCGAAGATCTTCTGCATTTCGCCGGCAAGCCACGGCTCGAAATTCGGATCCGCATTTCCGAGCTTCACCGTGCCGTGTGTCGCGCCAGAAAGAACCGTTGCGATCGAGCTTCCTGGCCGCGAAAAAAAATAGAGGCCCAGAAGTCCGCCGACGATGAGAAGAGTCGCTCCCATTACCTCTCCAGAAAATCGACGAGAGTGGAATCGGGAGTGATGCCGAGAACGCTCGCCGCGTTCGCTGCCCAACTCCCGGGATTGTCGCCGCCGGTGTAGAGGCGAGCGACTTGAGAGAGCGTCATCGACGGAGAATAGACGTGCGAAGCGCCGGTAAGCATCGCCGTGACTTGCCCCTTGAGCGCCGACCATCCGTCGTCGTCCGATCCGAAAATCAAAACGCCTTCGGAGTTCGCCGTGCCGAACGTGGAAAAGCCGAAAGATTTGGTGAGGTTTCCTGGATTGTGAGCGCGGCGGGGAACGACGTTCGGATTCGGATTGAAAAATCCCTCGGCCGTCGCGATGGCCTGCGCGAGAAGATCGATCTTTGCTTGTGAGACACGCACTCCACTACCTCCTAGAATCACGTCGCCAATTTCCGAGTTGGAAAAGTCGTCGGGCGGCGGCGGCGAAAACGTTTGCACGACATCGGGATTTGCATCACCCGGCTGCGAATCCGTTCCGTCGATTGGTGTTTCCGCCTGCGCCGGTTTGACGCCGAAGAAAAGAAACAAAAGGGCGGCGGCGATGGCTCCGACGATGACGACCGCTCGCCTCATTTGCGAGAGAAACTCCCTCCGACTGCTCTGCCGAAATTCTGATAGACCCAAAAACCGAAAAGTAGAACGCCGCCGACGAGAGCGAGGTTGACGATGGTGTCGATCTTTCCGAGAAATGCCGTAGAGCCGACATTACCGAGTCCGGGAACGTGGATGCCTGCGTCCGAAGGATCTGAACTGTCCGCTCCTCCGGGCACGCCGGGAAAATTCGTGGTCTTGAGCGTGTCGGTGATGAGTGTCCCGTTTTCCGTCGCCGTGGCCGCGATCTGTGCGTCGGTGATGTCGTACCCGTTCGACTGCGCCGATTTGAGCGAAGCCGTCGTCGACGCGTTGGTGTCGTCGATGATCTGTTGCTTAGTCCAGGGATCGACGGTGCCGGTGACGGCCCGCCATCCGACGCCAACGGTGTCGGCGAGTACGGAATCGAGAAAAGACACGTTTCCTCGCTACGCCGTTTTCGGCAAAAACAAAAAGAGTCCGATTACGATGAGAATCGCCGCGCCGATCAGGATGTACGTCTGCGTCTGCGAAGCGGGCGACGTGGCGGAAGTGGTGATCGAGCTGGTGAGGCCCAAAGCGGTTTGTCTGACGACTTGCGTCGTCTGGTGACCGCCGACGTTCGGTTGTCCGATGACGCCGAAAGCGCCGAGATCGCTAACCACGGTGTCCGAGAGATTCGAGAGACCATCCCACGCTGAAAATGCCATGAAGAAATCCTTTCCGTTGATGGAAGAAAAGTGGGGAGGGGCGAAGCGGATCGCCCCTCCTCCGTCGTGGTTGATCCGCTCTTACTCCACGAAAAGCGTGCGGACGTTGCCTTGCCGGTCGGTGTAGGTGGGATTGCCCTCGATGCGTTCCTCAACGAGTTCTCCCTGTTGGTTGGCCGCTGCGTTCACGTCGCCGCGGAATTCGAATTTATTCGCCGTGGTCAAACGGTGCGCGGGGAAGATGGTGCGGATGTCGCCGCCCTCGGCGAATTCCGTGAGCACGTATCCGGTCGACTGCGAAACTTCGAGCGCGAATCCGGTCCACTCTTTAGCTGCGAAAGTGTTTTTCGGATTGCGGATCAAAGCCTGGTCTAGTTTGACGAGCGGCCGCGAGAGGATAGTGTCGGAGAGGCCGTTCTGTGCGAACACGATGACGCCGCCCGATCGCGCCGTGGCAATCGTTCCCTGTTTGGCGAAGACTCCGCGATGACGAAGGCCGACGCTGAGCTGCGACAGAAGCAGATCGACGCCGGTCGCCGCCGTGAACGCCGTGGTGATGTCCTGCCAAACGCGTTGCACGAGCGCGGGGTTGATCGAATTGCGGAAGCTACCGAGCTGAGGCTCGATGGTGTTGATCGAGAAGAGGGGAGAACCGGTCGCCGATCCGAAAGCGGAGAAAGTGATCGTGGAGCCGGCCGTGGTTTGCCACAGCGCGGTGGAGTCGCCGATCGAGACGCGGATCTGCAGCGTCTTCCAATCTTCCGTTTTCAGCATGAAAAGAGCTTGCTGGTTGAGCGGGATTCCCTGCGGAGGAAACGGAATGAGGAAAGCGATGTCGAAATCGTAGTTGCCGATTGCGGTCGAGGCCGCGTTCGGAACGATGCCCCCGTTGTTGAGCGTGAGAATGCGGCCGCGTCCGTACGCGTTGGCGAAAGCGATCGACGTGGGACCGCGCATGTAATAGATCGTGCGGTTGCCGAGCACTTTGTGGATCCCTTCGATGCGGATCCAGTTGACGAGAGACTGAGGAGCTTCAGCGAGAACCGCGCCCGTGGCGGCCACGGTGACAGCGACGCGCCCTTTTAGTTCACAGAGCAAACCCCAGAGCCATTTCGGACGGGTGAGATCGCCGATCGGGATGTATTCCTGGTTGAGGTTGCTGAGCGTGAGGTCCTGAAACTGGTTCGGACCTTGCAGACGTAGAGACATTCGAGTTTTCCTTTTCTTGAGTGAATGCCGCCACGAGAGGGAGTCTGCGCGAGCGAGGTCGGTTCGGATTTGAATTGCTGCGCGGCTTACGCCGCCGGAGCCGCCGTTCGGCCGCCGAGCGAAGCGGGCAGGAAGCCCGAGACAACGCCGCTAAGGAGTCCCGCCACGATCAGACCGACCGAGACGTACAACGTGCAATACAGAAAATATTTCCACGACATTCCGATTTCCCCTTTCAGAAGTGGATCAGGCGAACTGCCCGCCGATCGTGATGTTTCAGACCTTGATGGTGCTTTGCGGCAAGAACGACCCGAGTAGCGAGTTTGCGATCGGGATCACGATCAAAGCCGCGAGCACGGTCGAGCTGATGATGATGAGCGCGGCCTTGCCCTGGTTTTCAGCGAAATACGCCATGGTGCGGTTTCCTTTCGTTAGGCGGCCGCAACAGAGAGGTGGGTTTGCGGTGTTACTTCCGGCGAGAGGGAGACGCGCCAGGAATCCGGTTCCACGTTGATGTAGGAATTCTCTTGCTCTACGTCGTAGTGGAGAAAATCGTGTTCGCCCAGCTGGGAGACGAGGCCGGCGATGCGGTCGCCGCAGATCTCGGCGATGCGGTCGAGATCGCGCGAATACTTCGTCTGGAAAAAATTAAATTCGGTGACGAGGGAAAGCAGGATGCCGTTGCAGTCGGCGATGCGGTGCTGCGTGAAGTAGACATCGTGACGGCGGCGCCGGCCGACGCGAACTTCGTCGTCGAAAGCGGACGCGGTCCACTGTGGCGATTGCACGTAGCTAGTTTCATCGATGAGAACAGCTATGTCCCGGATGTACTTGATCGTCTGCACGAAAGAGAGCAGATCCTGTTCGATCGCGTCTTTGCGCGTGGCTGCGTCCCGCACCTGAAAAACAATCGGCGAGATTTCAAGATCGAGGGCGGTTTCGAAGTCTTCGCGGGAGCTGACGATTGTGCCGATGGAAAAAGATTCCGTCGGATCGAAAACGCACACGCCACGGCCGAGACGGCTCGCCTGGTGGTAAGCCAGGGAAGTTTTGCCTTTGCCACGGCGTCCGAAATTGGCGACGAGTTTGCTCAATTCGCTTCTGCCTCGAACAATCTGTGGATCTGCCGGCCGAGAATGATGCCGAAGAGAAAAGCGAAAAGGAGCAGATACAGATCGGTCCCTTCGGGTTGGACTTCCACGGCCGTGAGCCGACAAGAGAAATTGAAAATTCTGCTTTCGAGATCCGCGACGCGTTCGGTCAGCTGCGGAAGAGAGCCATTTACTTTGGGATCGCGTTTCACAGAATCACCAGTTCAGTTGCGCTGTCGACTTTGTTGTGCAGGAACGCGCTAGGAAGATCTCCAGCAGGCGAGTCGTTCTCGCTCGCTTGTGGTGTTGGTGTAGGTGCCGGCGGATCGGGTTCTCGCCTGTTGGAGTTCGCTTCCGGCCGGATGGGAGTCACTGCGGGTGGTTGCTGTGGCGGCGGAAGCGAAGAGGTTTGTTTTTCGATCGCGCGTTTCATGGCGAGGATCGCGAAGACTTTCGCGGTGAGGATCGGAAGGATTGCGCCCGCGAACTGAATTTCGATGCCGTAGTCGTCGAGCATCGGGCCGTACTTCTCAAGGAAAACGTAGGTCGGTCCCTCGATCTGTTCGAGTTCCTTCGGCGTGAATTGCCAAACCGACAGCGCCGCCATGTAATCGATTTTGAGAGCGGCCCAGGTGATTCCTGCGGAAATTCCCGCCGCCATCTGCAGGAGTCCGCGTGCGCCGGAAATCATCGCGTCGGGTTTTGCCGGAGAAGCGGAGGGAGCCGGGGCGGCCGCCGGGAACGTCGTCCCTCGCGAGGCGGATGCCGGAGCTTCCGCCCCTCCCCTCTGGACTTCGATCTTCGGCGGCCGGCCTGGTCCCCTCTTCGCCGGAATCTCTTCCGCGCGCGAAAACTTTTTGGTAGGAACGGCCGCTGCAGGGGTTGACGGCCGTCCGTTGGATCCCTCGGCGGGTTTTTCCCGGTGGGTGGTGGCGGGATCCGGTGAGATCTTCGAATTTTCTTTTTTGTCGTTCATGCGGCCGTTTTATTCGAGCTGAAAAATCCGTAGGCGGAGACTGCGCCGAAAAGCACGATGATGCCGATGCTTATCCAAAGCAGCGTCTCGTCGCTGGTTTTCTTGCTCACAGGAAGTACTCTTCTTTTTCGACGACAGGAGCGCCGGCGGATGGTGCGGTTTGAGGTGTGGGTGCATCGATGTCGCGGCTGGCGTGTTCCATTTCGAGCGCCTGCGCTTTCGAGCGCCACTCTTCGCACGCGGCCGCTTTGTTTTCGAGCGCCTGAAATTCCTCGCTTGGACCGCCTCCCTTCACTGCACCGCCCTCGATGAAAATAGCCGAGTGACACACGGGGCAGGCCCCACGGATCTCTTCGGTGTTAGCGGGCAGAGGCGGCGTTGGATTGGTGGTCATCGAGATTTTCTACGAGCGAAGTTTGTTCTTTACGCATGAAGAGGATTTTGCCGCTGCCGGGGAAGTCGATTTCGAAAACCATCGGCAGGGAGAGATTTGTCGAGAGAGAGCGGCGAGCCGCCTCGGCCTGCGCGTCGGTGAGGCGCACGATTTCGCCAAAGCCGGGAATCGGAAACGAATCGCGGCCTTGAGGATCCTTTTGCGCCTTGAAAGCGATCGCGAGGTACGGAACGGGAAAAGAGATTTTGACGAGTTGCAGCACAGGCCGTCCAGCGTGCGCGTGTGCGGGGAAAGCGTCAAAGGTAGAAAAAGGCCGGTCTGGAAACTGTATCGAGTTGAGACGTAACGGAAGAAAGAAACCGGGTTGCACAATTTCAGGGCATCGGGATTTTGCGCGCGGGAATATACTCGCCATGGGAGAAAAGCAGAAGCGCGTCGCGGTCTACTGCCGCGTTTCGAAACTCGATCAGAATCCCGATCTCCAGTTCCGCGAGCTGCGCGAATACGCGAAGCGGCGTGACTGGAAAATTACGGAATTTGTCGATCATGGGATTACGGGAGCCGAAGCGCGGCGGCCGCGACTTGCCGCTATGAATGAAGCCCTATTCCGCCATGAGTACGATGCCGTTCTCGTTTGGAAGTTCGACCGCCTTTTCCGCTCCGTCCATCACATAGTTGAGTTCCTCGAAAAAGTCCGCACGCTGCAGATCGACTTCGTTTCTCTCACTGAACAGATCGACACGATGACGCCGCAAGGGCGACTGGTTTTCCACGTACTGGCCGCGATCGCGGAGTTCGAACGGGAGCTGATTCGCGAACGTGTGATGTCTGGGCTCGCGGCGGCGAAGGCGCGAGGAAAAAAACTTGGCCGGCCGAAAAAGAAAATCGACGTGGCGCGGGTGCTCGAAGATCGCCGCCTTGGCCGATCGCTGAATCAGATCGCGCGTGAGTACGGCGTTTCAAAGACAACCGTTTTCGGGATCTGTCATGGGATCGCGAGCGACAGGAGAAACCGTTGAGCGAAATCTGGATCGAGAAGTGCGACAACGCGAAGTGCGGAGCCGAGCAAAGAGTCGAGAGCATGGTGCCGACGTTGCTCGATCCGACGTGGCTCTACGTGATTTTGGAAAAAGGCGGAAAGGTTTTGTGTTTCTGCGGGAAGTGCGCCGCGCCGATCCGCGAGATGCTGAAAAACCTGTTGCCGGCCGCCGCGCCGGAAATTCCGCCGCCGCAAGGTCCTGTCCAGTGATCGAAATAGCGATCATCGTGCAGGTGCGCGAGGTGGTGGCCGACAAAAAAGGCCGCATCGCCGTGGGCTTCTCGAAGATCGAGGCCGAGAAACTGATTCCCAAGAAAGTGTGGAGCCGGAATTTCTTCGCAGCTCTAGAACGAGCGATCGCCAATCGCCGGAAAAACCTCGAAGAGATCGAGCGGATCGCGAACGAACCCCTGCCGCTTTGGAAAGAGCCCTTTTGAAAAACTACACTAAGCGAAAAAATCGCAGTCGCCGCGCCAGGCGCGCGCGCGCGGAAAATCGCCGCAGTCATTTGGAGTTTGTCGGTAGGTGTTCGAATTGCCGGACGGACCTGGTGGTTGTGCGCCTCATCGGAGGTTCGCAAGTCTGTCTCTCGTGCGCGAAGCGGCTCCCTGGTCATTTGCTGCGAAAGGTTTTCCCGATGGTGCAGGATCCGGGCCTGACGAAGTTCCTGCGCGAGAACACGGTTGTGAAATCGGAAGCCGTCGATCGTCCCGGGGAAGATCGGCCGTCGAAGAAGTGGCACGAGAAGATCGCCGATCGCGTCAAGAAATTTGCCGTCCGGTTCCGCCGTGGCTGAGAAGTTCGTATCGAAAAGCGGGGCGATCGAGGTCGAGCTATTTGCGGTCGAGACTGTGACGCGTTTTATCGGCACGCCGGCGAATCCACTGACGAAGGACCACGCCGAAATGGTGCGCTTCACGGTGCGCGGCGGACCGACCGACTCCGTCGAAGTTTCGCTCGAAGAGTTCCACGAGTTTTTCTATCGTAAGATTTTCCCCGCAGTCGCAAACCGGTTTTCGAAGTCTTCCGCCTCGCGAAAACGGTAGTACAAAAGTCCTCTTGCAACACGTAACGATAAGCTGTAGATTTCCTCACTGGTGCCGAAAAAAGAGTCGGCACCAAAGAAAATCTCGCGCCTGGCAGCGCGAGATTTTGTGGAGCGAAGAATTCAGAGGCACAAGATGTGTGGTGGGTCAGTACGCATTAACAGTGCGGTGTCCTACCAGTTGGACCACGCCCCAGCGGGCTCGGCCGCCGCGCGGCCGAAAAACTGCGTCGGAAAGGGAGGCTTCGCCGCACGGGGTCGGCGAAGGATGCACCTAAGATAACACGGCCGGGGATAAGTGGAAACGAAGAGAAGAGAAAATTTGCATAAGTTTTGCTTGGGTCCGACATAAAGTCTATTTGAGGAATGGAGAGCACGGAATTCATTTTGAATCGTTCGAAATCTGCGCCGGCTTCGCTTCGTTTTACAAAAAATTCATGCAAGAAATTTTCCCCGAGGAGTTGCATTTCCAAAAGTTTTGATAGACACTATCGCGTCAATCACGCTGCGGGCCTGCGCTCCCAGTGATTGATGGTGGAGTCTCCCGGTTGCCGCCCCTCGAAGTGGAGGCACCCGCCACAGCGCATTGCGAATATGGCCCAGATTTTTCACCGCAGCACGAATTTTATTGCCCGTTTCAGCCTTTTTTCCGCGATTTTCCTGGCGGGATTGGCGCTCACGGGTATCCTGGCGCTCGCGCGCTCGCCGTACTTTACACGGCAAAATATTTTCCGCGAGCAGCCGGTGCAATTCAGCCACAAGCACCACGTTGGCGACGACGGGCTCGATTGTCGTTACTGCCACACTTCCGTGGAAAATTCCGCCACCGCCGGTCTTCCCCCCACGAAAACCTGCATGAACTGCCATTCGGTGTTGTTCAACAACGTCGGCTATCTGGAACCGGTGCGGGAAAGCTTTCGAACCGGCGAATCGATCCAGTGGGTGAAAGTCCACCGGCTGGGCGATTTTGCGTATTTCAACCACAGCATTCACGTCAGCAAGGGCGTCGGCTGCTCGACGTGCCACGGCGCCGTCAATCAGATGCCGTTGATGTTTCAGGCGAACACGCTTTTGATGCAGTGGTGCCTCGATTGCCACCGCAATCCCGAAATGGCGCTGCGGCCGCTGGATCAGGTTTACAACATGGATTGGAAAGTGCCGGAAAATCAGGCGGAAGTTGGCGCGAAGTTCGCGCAGGAACGAAAAATTCGGACGACAGTTGAGCTGACGAGCTGCTCAACCTGTCATCGTTGATGGACGGCATGAGCGATCACGAGCACAAAATCGATCAAGACAATCATCCGCCGAATGCGGAAGAGCGCGAACTGCGTGAATACCCGCTGGATTTGGCCGCCGCCGATACCAAGGCGAAAAGCGGCACGGGCAAGCAATACTGGCGTTCGATTGAAGAGCTTGCCGGCGATCCTCATTTTGAGGACATGCTCCATCGCGAATTTCCCCGCGCTGCCTCCGAGTGGGACGAATCGGTCGACCGCCGCGACTTTTTGAAATTGATGGGAGCTTCCATGGCGCTGGCCGGAATGGCCGGCTGCGGCAGGACGCCCGAACAGCACATCGTTCCGTATGTAAAACAGCCGGACGGATTGATACTCGGCAAACCGCAGCAGTATGCGACGGCGATGCCGTTTGGCGCCGACGCGATAGGCATTCTGGTTGAAAGCCACGAAGGGCGCCCGACGAAGATTGAAGGCAATCCGGATCATCCGTCGAGCCTGGGCGCGTCGGATTCGTTTGCGCAGGCTTCGATTCTGGATTTGTACGATCCGGACCGCGCGAAGACGCCGACGTATGCGGGCGACATTCGCACTTGGGCCAACTTCCAGGAAGTGGCGCAGGGCCTGGCGACTTCGCAAAAAGCCGTGAGTGGCGCGGGCCTGCGCATTCTGACCGGCACGATTACTTCGCCCGTGCTCGCCGCGCAGATTCAATATGTTTTGAAACTGTTTCCGCAAGCGAAGTGGCATCAGTGGGAGCCCGCAGTTTCCGACGGTTCGCGGGAAGGCGCGAAGCTGGCGTTTGGCCGGTATCTCAACACCGTTTATCGCATCGAAAAGGCCAACGTCATTCTTTCGCTCGATGGGGATTTTCTTTCGAGCGGTCCGGGCCACATTCGGTATCAGAAAGAGTTTTATCGCCGCCGCCATTTGAGCGGTCCGGGCGATGAGATGAATCGTTTGTATGCGGTCGAGCCCACGCCGAGCGTAACCGGCTCCGCGGCCGACCATCGTTTGCCGCTGAAGGCTTCGGAGATCGAGGCTTTTGCGCTCGCGATTGCCGAAAAATTCGAAGACTATGCAACCAAACTTCATCCGAAGCTGAGCCTTTTATTTTCTCCTAATGCGGTGAAATTTATTGAAGCCGTAGCCACGGATTTGCAAAAGAATCGCGGTACTTCGCTGGTCGTCGCGGGCGAACAGCAATCGGCGGAAGTGCATGCGCTGGCGCATGCGATGAACGCCGCGCTCGGCAATGTGGGTTCGACGGTGTATTACACGGAACCGGTGGAAGCGAATCCGGTGAATCACGCCGAATCGTTGCACGATCTCGCGACGGATATTCACAATGGCAAAGTGGATTTGCTGCTGATTTTGGGCGGCAATCCCGTTTACGATGCGCCGCGCGACTGGGCATTCTCCGATTTCGAACAAAAACTCAAAAAAGTACACACCGTCGTTCATCTCAGCTCGCACTACAACGAAACGAGCGAATTTTCGCGCTGGCACATTCCAGAAACGCATTTCCTTGAATCGTGGGGCGATGCGCGCGCGTTTGACGGAACGTACAGCGTCATTCAGCCGTTGATTGCGCCGCTCTATCAAGCGCACTCCGCATTCGAAGTGCTCGCGGCGTTCACCGACAAGCCCGGCGTCGGTTCTTATGACGCGGTGCGCGAACAGGTGAAAGCGATTTTGGGCGGCGGCGACGTGGAAAAGAATTGGCGCAAAACGCTGAATGACGGCTTAATCGCCGGCACGGCATTTGCACCGGTCGAGGCCGCGGCAAAATTCAGCCCGGCGAATTTGCCGGCGCCGAAAACTGCCGCCAAGGAAGAACTGGAATTCATTTTCCGGCCCGATCCGACGATTTACGACGGACGCTTTGCGAATAACGGCTGGCTGCAGGAACTGGCGAAGCCCACGACGAAGACCGCGTGGGATAACGCCGCGCTCGTGAGTCCTGCGACGGCGAAACGCCTTGGCATCGGGCGAACGATTGCTTCGCGCGGCGGCGAGCACGGGCAAGTGCGCTCGAGCGTTGTGAACATTGAATTGGCCGGCGGCAAAGTTACGGCGGCGGCGTGGATCGTTCCCGGACAAGCGGATGACGTCATCGTGCTTCCGCTCGGCTACGGGCGAATGAAGGCCGGAGAGACCGGTTCGAACAAGGGATTCAACGCGTATTCCGTGCGCGCGTCGGAGGCGCTCTGGACCGCGACGGGCGGAAAGCTCACCGTCACTGACGACGAATATCCGATCGCGTGCACGCAATATCATCACAACGTCGAAGGCCGCAAGATCGTCAGCTCCGCTTCGCTCGAGGAATACAAAAAGAATCCGAATTTCGCGCACGAAAAAGACGAAACGCCGCCGGACGGTTTGACGCTGTACCAGGATTTTCAGCAACTTGGCTACTACAAGCACTACAAGTGGGCGATGGCGATTGATTTGACCAAGTGCAATGGCTGCAGCGCGTGCGTGGTGGCGTGCCAGTCGGAAAACAATATTCCGGTGGTCGGCAAAGATCAGGTAATGCGCGGACGCGAAATGCACTGGATCCGCATCGACCGCTATTACGAAACCGGTTTACCGACGCAAACGGACGACGCCAAGAACGAAGCCGTCGAAATTCCGGCGCTCTACAATCCGCCCGCGTACTTCCAGCCGGTTCCGTGCCAGCAATGCGAAAACGCGCCGTGCGAACAGGTTTGCCCGGTGGGCGCCACCGTGCACAGCGCGGAAGGCTTGAACGACATGGTGTACAACCGCTGCATCGGCACGCGGTATTGTTCGAACAACTGCCCGTACAAAGTGCGCCGGTTCAATTTTCTGCGTTTCCAGGATTGGGAAACGCCTTCGCTGAAATTGATGCGCAATCCGGAAGTGACCGTGCGCAGCCGCGGAGTGATGGAAAAGTGCACGTACTGCGTGCAGCGCATCAACAATGTGCGCATCGAATCGGAAAAAGACAACGGCGGAGTCGGGCGCGAAATTCGCGACGGCGAAATCGTTACCGCTTGCGAACAAGCCTGCCCTTCCGAAGCGATCGTGTTTGGCGATGCCAACGATCCGAATAGCCGCGTTTCGAAATTGCGCGCGCAGCAGCGCAACTACAACATGCTCGGCGAATTGAACGCGCGCCCGCGCACCACGTATCTCGGCGCCGTGCGCAATTTGAATCCCGACTTGGAGAAAGCATGAGCGAGGGACCGGTCAACTCGCCCGAAATTCGCCGCCTGGCGCGCGTCCTCGAGCCAGGCTATAACTACGCCTCGGTAACGGACAAAATCGCGTCCATCGTTTTGACGCGTCCGGTTTCTCTTGGCTGGCTCGCGGGATTCAGCGTTTCGTTCACGGTTTTGATGGTGCTGCTCGGTTCGATCGCCTGGCTGATCGTCAAAGGCGTCGGAATTTGGGGCATCAACATCCCCATCGGCTGGGGCTTTGCGATCGTCAACTTCGTCTGGTGGATCGGTATCGGCCATGCCGGCACGCTGATTTCCGCCATCCTCTTTTTGCTCAATCAGCAATGGCGCACTTCCATCAATCGATTCGCGGAAGCGATGACGCTTTTCGCCGTGGCGTGCGCCGCCGTGTTTCCCGGCATTCACGTCGGCCGTCCGTGGATGGCGTTTTACATGTTTCCGTATCCCAGCACGATGGGTGTGTGGCCGCAGTTCCGCAGCCCGTTGATTTGGGATGTGTTCGCGGTTTCGACATACGGCACGGTTTCCGCGTTGTTCTGGTTTGTGGGTTTGATTCCAGATTTGGCCACGCTGCGCGATCGCGCCACGAATAAGCCGGCGCAGATTATTTACGGAATGTTGGCCATGGGCTGGCGCGGCTCGGCGCGTCACTGGCATCGCTATCAGTCCGCGTATTTATTGCTGGCCGGCCTCGCCACGCCGCTGGTTCTTTCCGTTCATACCGTGGTGAGCTTCGATTTCGCGGTGGGCATCGTGCCCGGTTGGCACACCACGATTTTTCCGCCGTATTTCGTCGCCGGCGCGATTTATTCCGGTTTCGCGATGGTTTTGACGATCGCCATTCCGCTGCGCAAAGCGTACGGTTTGCAAGACTTCATCACCATGCGCCACCTCGAGAACATGGCGAAAGTCATGCTCGCCACCGGCCTCATCGTCGCGTACGGCTACTTCATGGAATTTTTCCTGGCGCTTTACAGCGGCAACAAATTCGACATGTACCTTGTCGACCAGCGCTTGCACGGCCCCTACAGCGGCTATTATTTCGCGTTGATTTTGTGCAACATCATCACGCCGCAACTGCTCTGGTTCCAAAAAGTCCGCACCAATGTCGCCGCGCTCTTTGTCATGTCCCTCGTCATTAATCTGGGCATGTGGCTCGAACGCTTCGTCATCGTCGTCATCAGCTTGACGCGCGATTTCGTTCCCGGCGCCTGGGGCCGCTATCAAGCCACTTTCTGGGACTACAGCACGTTCATCGGCACGATGGGCCTTTTCGTTTCCTTGCTTTTCCTCTTCGTTCGCGGGTTGCCCGCAATCTCCATCGCGGAAATGCGCGAATTGGTCGCGCACAAGTCTGAGGGTGACGAATGAGCACCGAGCCGCGCAACACTCTCTACGGCGTACTCGGCGAATTCGATTCGGCGGATGCGTTGATGGCGGCGGCGCGGAAAATCCGCGAAGCCGGTTACCAGTGCTTTGACGCGTTTGCGCCGTTCCCGATTCCCGGGCTTTCCGAGGCGTGCGGCCTTCACTACGGCCTCAAGGGCTGGCGGCACAATTTTGTTCCGCAACTCGCGCTGCTCGGCGGCTTCGGCGGCGGCCTCACGGGATTTTTCTTTCAATACTGGGTGAACGTGTACGCCTATCCGTTGAACGTCGCGGGCCGTCCGCTGAACAGCTGGCCGGCATTCATTCCGGTCACGTTCGAACTGACCGTGCTCGGCGCGTCCACTTTCGCCGTGTTCGGCATGCTGGCGCTGAACTTGCTTCCGCAGCCGCATCATCCGCTTTTTACCGTGCCGCGTTTCAAGCGCGCTTCGAACGATGGTTTTTTCGTCTGCATCGAAGCCACGGACGCGAAATTCAATCTCGCGGCCGACGCCAAATTTCTCGAAAGCATTGGCGCGAAATTTGTCACCGAGGTGCGCGATGAAGATTAGCGCCTCGATCGCGCGCAAATTCCTGCTCGCCGCCTGCGCCGTTTTCCTTGCCGGCTGCAATGAAGAGCTGCTTCGGCAAGACATGGCCAATCAGCCGAAAAATCGGCCTCTCTCTGAAAGCGATTTCTTTGCCGACGGCCGCTCCGAGCGCCCGCTCATCGAAAATACCGTCGCACGCGGCTCGATTGCGAACGACGAACTTGTCGTTCCCAAAGATTCGAACGCCTTCCCGCTTCCCATTGACGCCAAGCTGCTCGAACGCGGCCAGGCGCGCTATCAGATTTATTGCACGCCATGCCACGGCATGCAGGGCGATGGCAACGGCATGATCGTCATGCGCGGCATGAAGCGCCCGCCCAGCTATCACATTGACCGTCTTCGTCAGTCGCCGAACGGTTATTATTTCGACGTCATCACCAACGGCTTTGGCGCCATGTATGGCTACTCCGCGCAGATTTCGCCGAAGGATCGCTGGGCCATCATCGCGTACGTTCGCGCGCTGCAATTGAGCCGCAACGTAAAAGCCGCCGACTTGCCCGAATCGACGCGCGCGAAGATCGCAAGCCCGTCTGGCGCCAGAGGCGATGACGCAAAGTCCATGGGAGAGAAGGAATGACCGCGCAGGATTACAAAGCGCCGGAAAGCGTCAGCCGCCTCGAAAAGCGCGCGCTCGTCATCGGTGTGCTCGGCTTCGTTGGGTGCATCATCGGCTGGTTTGTGTCGCCCGAAGCGTTTATCCGTGCTTATCTCGTGGGATTCCTTGCCGTGCTTGGTCTTTCGCTTGGCTCGCTCGGTTTGCTCATGCTGCAGCATTTGACCGGCGGCCATTGGGGCATCCTGATTCGCCGCCCGCTCGAGGCCGCTTCGCGCGTTCTCTTACTCGTCGTTTTATTCTTCATTCCGCTCGTTTTCGGCATGAAGTATCTCTATTCCACGCACGTTGTCGGCGGCGAATCCCGGCTCGGCTGGCTCAATCAACCGAAGGCCGGCGAAGAGGGCGCGCTTTCGCATTTGCAGCAATCCTGGCTCACGCAGAATGCATTCATCGGCCGCGCTGCCCTGTATTTTGTTGTTTGGATCGGCCTCGCGCTGCTCTTTAACGCGATGTCCGCGCAGCAGGACGCCAATAAAGACGACCGCAAGCTTCGCGCACGCATCAAGTTTTTCGCCGGCCCGGGAATCATCCTCTACGTTTTTGCGATGACCTTCGCCGCAATCGATTGGGTCATGTCCCTTTCACCTCATTGGGCGTCCACGATTTACGGGTTCATGTTCGTCGCCGGCCAGGCCATTTCCGCAATGGCGCTGATGATTCTCGTCATCGTCATGCTTTCGCAAAAAGAGCCGTTCTCGCACTTCATTCAGGAACGCCACCTTCACGATCTCGGGAAATTCCTTTTCGCCTTCAACATGCTCTGGGCGTACTTCTCGTTTTCCCAGTTGTTGATTATCTGGTCCGGCAATCAGCCGGAAGAGATCACGTTCTACCATCAGCGTTTGCAGGGCGGCTGGGGCTTTGTCGCCGTCGGCGTTCTCTTGCTGCATTTCTTCCTGCCGTTCCTCGTTCTGCTCTCGCACGACGTGAAGCGCAACAAGCGCCTGATTCCGATCGTCGCCGTCTGGATGATTGCCATGCGCGTACTCGATCTTTTCTGGCTTACGCGTCCGGAATTTACGCGCACGGCTCTGCCAACCGTATGGGACGCGGCCGCGATTCTTGGTCTCGGCGGTCTGTGGTTCTGGTTCTTTGCCGGGCAGTTGAAGCGGCGTCCGCTGCTTCCGCTCGGCGATCCGAAACTTGAGGAGGCCATTGCAAGCAATGAGCACTGATCCTCACAAGACCGGCAACGGCAATCTGCCCGAACACGGCGACGTTTCTTTCGAAGCGCGCGACATCAGCATTTCCTCCGTCGGGTGGTCGCTGGTGTATCTCGCCCTCACCGTCATCGTTTCGCTCATTCTCTGCGTGTACTTTTTCAAGTTCACCACGCAATACGTCGCAAGCAAGGAAAAGCCGCGTCCGATGATCCGCCAGCAGATGTCCGCGGAAGACGAAAAGAGCATGAGCATGCCGATCGAACCGAGGCTGCAGGGCGTTCCCGGCCATGAGGCGGATGCGCAGCAGGACATGCGAGACAAAATCGCGAGCGACACGGCCGCCAATGAAAGTTATGGTTGGGTGGACGAAAAGGCCGGCATCGCGCGAATTCCCGTGCGAGAGGCAATGAAGATGATCGCCGAAAAAGGGTTGCCGCCCGTCACGCCGGCTGCCGCGGAAAAGAAACCGGAGAAGAAACCGTAAGCCCATGCGTTCGTACTGCAAACTCGGGCTTTCCTTCGCGCTGCTTTTCGCGGCCGCCAATGCCCGCGCGCAAATGGCGCCGGACAATGTCGGCCAGCCCGCGAGCGGCATGCCCACGATATTGAAAGGTGTCGGCTTCCGTCCTGAACTCAACGCGCAGATGCCGCTGGATTCGCCTTTCAAGGACGAAACCGGCAAAGACGTGCGCCTCGGCGATTATCTCCGCGCGCAAAAGCCCGTTCTCCTGGCCTTCGTTTACTACGGTTGCCCGATGATGTGCACGCAGCTCGAACAAGGCGTCGTCGGCTCGCTGCGCATGCTTTCCTTTAATCCCGGCCGCGACTACGAAGTGGTCTTCGTCAGCTTTGACGACCGCGACACGCCGGAAATGGCCGCGTCCAAAAAGGCCACGGCGATGAACAAATTCCGCCGTCCGGAAACCGCCACCGGCTGGCACTTCCTCAGCGGCCCGAAGGAATCCATCGCCGCCGTCACCAACGCCGCCAATTTCCATTTTAACTTCGACGCGAAAAACAATCTTTTCGCGCACGCCAGCGGCTTGCTTTTGCTCACTCCCGATGGCCGCATCTCGCGATACTTTTACGGCGCGGAATTTCCCGCGCGCGATATTCGCCTCGGACTTGTGGACGCTTCCGCCGGAAAAATCGGCTCGCCCGTGGATCAGGTTCTGCTTTTCTGCTTCGAGTACGATCCGTCCACCGCCCATTACAGCGCGACGATTCTTACCATCGTGCGGCTTGGCGGCATCTTGACCATCGCCGCCATGATCGTCGCTTTCCTGATTTTCCGCCGCCGCGATCGCGCTGCGGCGCAAGTGAATTTGCGTCACCAAGGAGCACACTAAGACCGTGCAGTCGCAATTGCCACTTTATCCGGAATCGGCCTCCAACTTCGCTCCTGACGTTGACGGCCTCATGCTGTTCATCGTCGCGGTGTGCATCTTCTTTGCCGTCGCGATCAGCGTCGCCGTCGTCTATTTCTTCTTCCGCTACAAGCGCAAGAACGCCGACGACATCGGTGTGCCGATCCACGGCGACATGCGCCTGGAAATCACCTGGATCGTTTTGCCCTTTTTCCTCCTGATGGCCATGTTCGGCTGGGGCGCCGTCATTTACGTCGATTATCGCCACACGCCGGCGGACACCCTCGACGTTTACGTCATCGGCAAACAATGGATGTGGAAGCTCGAACAGCCCAACGGCCGCCGCGAAATCAATGAACTGCACGTTCCCGTCAATCGCAACGTCCGTTTGGTCATGGCCAGCGAAGATGTGATTCACGATTTTGCCGTGCCCGCCTTCCGCGTGAAAATGGACGTCGTGCCGGGCCATTACAATTCCATGTGGTTCCGCCCCACAAAAACCGGCCGCTACCATTTCTTCTGTTCGCAATATTGCGGCACAAGCCACGCCATCATGGGCGGTTGGGTCACCGTCATGGAGCCCGACGAATACGCCGCCTGGCTTGCCGGCACTTCCGGCACGAGCGATCCGGTCGCGCTCGGCGCAAAGCTTTACAATGATCTGGCCTGCGGCACGTGCCACACGCCGGACGGCAAAGGCCGCGGCCCGTCGTACAACGGTGTTTACGGTTCGAAGGTCAAGCTCGCCGATGGTTCCACGGTCGTCGCCGACGATGCCTACATCCGCGAGTCCATCCTTCAGCCGAACGCAAAAATTGTGGCTGGGTTTCAGCCGGTGATGCCCAGCTTCCAGGGCTTGGTTTCCGAAGATCAGATTCTTGCGCTGACTGCGTACATCAAAGCCCAAAAAGACCAGCCTGTGCCGGGGAAACCCGCCGCGGGCGAACCGGCAACGGGGAAGAAATAAGTCATGAGCGGCACACAAACTTCGACCGGCGGCGAATTCAAGCTTCCGCGCGAACACTACCTTAACGCGACGTACGGCATTCGTTCGTGGCTACTCACCACCGACCACAAACGCATCGCGCTGCTCTATCTCGCTTCCGTCACGTTTTTCTTTTTTGTCGGCGGCATCTTTGCCACGCTCATCCGCATTCATTTGCTGACGCCCGCCGGCTATCTCGTCACGCCGGAAACCTACAACAAGCTCTTTACGATGCACGGCGTCGCGATGATTTTCTTTTTCCTGATTCCTTCCATTCCCGCCGTGCTCGGCAATTTCCTCATTCCGATCATGGTCGGCGCCAAAGACTTGGCCTTCCCGAAAATCAATCTCCTCAGTTGGTATATTTACCTCGTCGGCGGCAGTTTCGTTCTGTATTCCTTCGCCACCGGCGGCCTCGATACCGGTTGGACCTTTTACACGCCGCTCAGCAGCATCTATTCGAATTCCGCCGTCACCCCCGCCGTCATCGGCATCTTCATCAACGGCTTCTCTTCGATCCTCACCGGCCTCAATTTTCTCGTAACGGTTCACACCATGCGCGCGCCGGGCATGACGTGGTTCCGCTTGCCGCTCTTCGTCTGGGCGCATTACGCCACCAGCTTGATCATGATTTTGGGCACGCCGGTCATCGCCATCACGCTGCTTCTCGCCGGCCTCGAGCGCATGTTCCACTTCGGCTTTTTCAATCCCGCATACGGCGGGGATCCGATTCTCTTTCAGCACCTTTTCTGGTTCTATTCGCATCCGGCCGTGTACATCATGATTCTTCCGGCCATGGGCGTGATCAGCGAAATCATTCCCACCTTCGTTCGCAAACCGATTTTCGGCTATAGCTTCATCGCCGCTTCCAGTATCGGTATCGCCGTCATCGGCTTCATCGTCTGGGCGCACCACATGTTCCTCACGGGCGAAGCCACTTACGCCGCCATCGCGTTCTCGTTCCTCAGCTATCTCGTCGCGATTCCCTCCGCCGTCAAGGTTTTTAACTGGACTTCGACTTTGTATAAAGGCTCCATTTCGTGGGACACGCCGATGCTTTACGCTCTCGGCTTCATCGGTCTCTTCACCATCGGCGGCCTCACTGGCCTCTTTCTCGCCTGCTTGGGCCTCGATATCCATCTGCACGACACGTATTTCGTCATCGCGCACTTTCACTACATCATGGTCGGCGGCGCGGTGATGGGTTACGTCGGCGGTCTCCATTTCTGGTGGCCCAAGATTACCGGCCGCCTCTATCCGGAATTTCTCGCGCGCGCCGCGGCCATCATTCTCTTCGTCGGTTTCAACCTCACGTTCTTCCCGCAATTCATTCTCGGCGGCCTTGGCATGCCGCGCCGCTATCACAATTATCCGCCCGAGTTTCAGGTGCTCAACGTCATGTCCACCGCGGGCGCATCGATTCTCGCCATCGGCTATCTCTTGCCGATGATCTATCTCACCTGGTCCATGCGTTACGGCAAAATCGCCGGCCCGAATCCCTGGCCCTCCACCGGCCTCGAATGGAAAACGGATTCGCCGCCGCTCACGGAAAATTTTCACGAGACGCCGGTTGTCGATTGGGAGCCGTACGATTTCGTTCACCGCCCGGATTTGGGCCTTTCCGGCGCGAAAGCGCCGGGCAAGCTCGCTCCGGCTCACGGCGACGACTGAGTTTTTGGGTTTTGTGTAGTGGCGGGTCTTCGGACCCGTACTTCGATGGCGAAAGCGCTGTCGCAATCAGTTGAAGGAGTACCGAGTGCATCGCACCGGAGAGCTGTTTGGACAATATAGGACGCTGGAGCAGCAGAAGGAAACTGCGTCGCTCGGCATGTGGATTTTCCTCGTTCAGGAAATTCTCTTTTTCGGTGGGATCTTTCTCGCCTACACGATCAACCGCCATTCTTATCCCACGGCGTTCGGCATCGCCGGCAACATGCTGTCCTTGCCGCTTGGCGCTGCGAACACCGTCGTACTCATTGCTAGCAGCTTCACCATGGCCATGTCCGTTTGGTCCGCGCAGACCAGTAGAAAAGCGCTTGTGACGATTTCGCTCATCGCGACGCTTTTGCTTGGTGGCGTCTTCCTGGGTGTAAAAGTCAAGGAATACAAAGATAAGTTTGATCACCATCTGATTCCTGGTCATGGATTCGATATCACGTATTGCAGCAGGAATCCGGCCGCCTGCCACCTTGAGGGCAAGGAACTTTCCAACGAAGTTGAGGAGATCGAAAGTGGAATCAAAGCCGAGGGAGGGGAGACGGCCCTCAACGCTCACGCCCAGCTTTACTTCTCCCTCTATTTCGGCATGACCGGCCTCCACGCCCTGCACATGATCATTGGCGCAGGATTGCTGCTCTGGCTCATCCTGGAATCCCGCAAGGGGCGCTACGACGCAAATTACAACACCCCGGTCGAAAACGTCGGCCTTTACTGGCATTTCGTCGATATTGTTTGGATTTTCTTGTTCCCATTGCTCTATCTGATTAATCGCCATCTGGTCTGAGTGGAGAGATTCGCGTGTCGGAAAACGAACATCACGTAGTTTCGCCCCTGCTATACCTTGGCATTCTTTGTGCCCTGCTGATCTTCACGGGTATCACCGTTTGGGCCGCCTACCAGAATTTCGGCCCTTTCAATATCGTCATCGCGCTGCTCATCGCCACCATCAAAATGTCGCTCGTCATTCTCTTCTTCATGCACGGCAAGTACAGCCCGCGTCGCACGCAGCTCGTCATCATCTCCGGCTTTTTCTGGCTCGCCATCATGCTCGGCCTCACTCTCGCCGATTACACCACGCGCCATCCCGAGCCCAGCCGTTCCGCGAATCCGCCCGCCATCGCAATTCACCGCGCCTGATCGCGCGCAAACGCGCACGCCAAAATCGGTGTCCCGCACGTCAATCCGAGCGTCGTTTTTCCATTTTCCAGGTTCTCATTTCCGATCCGAGCCGCACTTCCGCCGGGTTCGGTTTTTCTTGGAGTGGTAAGGAGGGGTTGGCGAGGCGCCGAAGTCTTTCGGGCTCACCACCAGCAGAAGTGCAAGACGAAAAACTTGCGGTTAAAGACGCGAAAACAAAAAAGGGGAGAAGCGAACCGGCCCAGCCCTCAATCCCCTAAAGGGATCCTCGGCTCGCCTCCCCCACGTCAGAAACAGAATGCAACCCGCTCGCCAAAATTAACCCTTGTGTTTTCAGTCTTCTGCATCTTTAAAACTGAGTAAAAACGCGGTACCCCGGCGCAAAATTGCACGTCAGGACTTTCCTGTACTCCGTCCACGCGGGCTTTCGCGGCCCGCCCACGCCGCCCACCTACGTGCCATTCTTTCCGCATTTCTTCCGTTCTTCGCCATTCGAGCGGCCGCGCATTTCTTGACCCCTCCTCGCTCCATTGCTATCGTTAAAAGTTATTCTGGCCCCAGTCTACCCACTGTGCGCCAGAGCTCCTGTGGAGGGAGCACTCTCGCAACATGGGCCTGACCAAACTCGTCGTGCGGGGCGCACGGCAGCACAACCTGAAAAACATCTCCGTCGAGATCCCGCGCAACACGCTCACCGTCATCACCGGGCTCTCGGGCTCCGGCAAATCTTCGCTCGCCTTTGACACCATTTACGCCGAAGGCCAGCGCCGCTACGTCGAATCTCTTTCCGCATACGCGCGCCAATTCCTCGATCAGATGGAACGCCCCGACGTCGACGTCATCGAAGGCCTTTCGCCCAGCATCGCCATCGAGCAAAAAACCACTTCGCGCTCGCCGCGCTCCACCGTCGGCACCATCACCGAAATTTACGATTATCTCCGCGTCGTTTACGCTTCCGTCGGCGTCCCTCATTGTCCCCGCTGCGGCAATCCCATCACGCGCCAGTCCAGCGAAGCCATCGTGCAATCCATTCTGCAGGGCGAGCTTGCGCAGCCCGACGATCGCGTCATGATCCTCGCGCCCATCGTTCGCGGCCGCAAAGGCGCGTATCGCAAGGAACTTGAAAAACTCGGCCAGGATGGTTACGTCCGCGTCCGCATCAACGGCGAACTTTATCCGATGGACGACCTCCCCGCGCTCGATAAACGCAAAAATCACACCATCGAAGTCGTCGTCGATCGCCTTCTCGTCAAGCAGGGAATCGCGTCGCGTCTCGAACAATCCGTCGCCACCGCGTTAAAACTCGCCGGCGGCCTCGTCACCGTGGCCGTCGTCGGCGGCAAGGAACACGTCTTCTCCGAAAAACTTGCCTGCCCCGATTGCGGCATCAGCGTCCCGATTCTCGAACCTCGCTCGTTCAGTTTTAATTCGCCGTACGGCGCCTGCCCCGCTTGCAACGGCCTCGGCTCAAAATACGATTTCGACGTCGCGAAGATTTTCAACGATTGGAGCCGCCCGCTCTTCGATGGCGGTCTCGGCCCCGGTTCCGCTTCCACGATTCTGAAGCGCACGCTCGAGCTCGCCGCGTACGCGCACGGCTTCGATCTCGATACGCCCTTCGACAAATTTCCGCAAAAAACCCAGAACCTGCTTCTGTACGGCTATCCGCCTTCCGGGGCCCCTGACGCAAAAGACGGCGCCGCGGAAAAATCCAAAGCGAAAAAAGAAAAAGGCTTTCGCTTCCACGGCATTCTCAAATTTCTCGAGAAGAATTTCGAGGAATCCAATTCCGACGCCTACCGCGAGTGGATGACGCAGTACATGTCCGCCACAGAGTGCAGCGTCTGCCATGGCAAGCGCTTGCGGCCCGAATCGCTCGCCGTAAAACTCGCCGGCTGGTCCATCGCCGATTTCACTTCGCTCTCGCTCGGCGCCGCGCGCCCCGCCGTCGAAAAAATCGTTTCTCATCTCACCGCCCGCCAAAAAGAAATCGCCGCGCGTCCGCTCGAAGAAGTCGCCCAGCGCGTCGAATTCCTTCTCGCCGTCGGCCTCGGCTATTTGAGCCTCGATCGCTCCGCCGCCACGCTCTCCGGCGGCGAAGCGCAGCGCATCCGCCTCGCCACGCAGATCGGCTCGCGCCTTCGCGGCGTTCTGTACGTTCTCGATGAGCCCAGCATCGGCCTTCACGCGCGCGACAACGAGCGCCTCCTCGGTTCGCTCGAACGCCTTCGCAATCTCGGCAACACCGTTCTCGTCGTCGAACACGATGAAGACACCATTCGTCGTGCCGATTTCGTCGTCGACCTCGGCCCCGGCGCCGGCAAAGCGGGCGGCTACCTCGTCGCGCAAGGCAAACCGCAGCAAATCGTGGACAGCAAGGAATCCCTCACCGGCCGCTATCTTTCCGGCGAATTAAAAATTCCCGTGCCCGGCACGCGCCGTTCCGCCAACGGAAAAAACATTCAAATCCTCGGCGCCACCGCCAACAATCTCAAGGACGTCGACGTCACCATCCCCATCGGTCTGCTCACCGTCGTCACCGGCGTCTCCGGCTCCGGCAAATCCACGCTCGTCAACGACATTCTCTATCGCACGCTCGCGCAAAAACTTTATCGTTCCAGCGAGCCCTTCGGCGCGCACCGCGAAATCACCGGCATCGAGTTCATCGACAAAGTCATCGAAATCGATCAGGCGCCGATCGGCCGCACGCCGCGTTCGAATCCCGCCACCTACACCGGCGTTTTCGGCCCCATCCGCGAACTTTTCGCCATGCTTCCCGAATCGCGCGAACGCGGCTACAAACCCGGCCGTTTCAGCTTCAACGTAAAAGGCGGCCGCTGCGAAGCCTGCCAGGGCGACGGCCTCCGCCGCATCGAAATGAATTTTCTGCCGGACGTCTACGTCACCTGCGAAATCTGCCGTGGCCGCCGCTACAATTCCGAAACGCTCGCCGTCCGTTATAAAAATCATTCCGTCAGCGACATTCTCAATCTGCCGATTTCCGAAGCATTAAAACTTCTCGAAAATATTCCGCAGATTCAGCAGAAACTTTCCACGCTCGTCGAAGTCGGCCTCGGCTACGTTCAGCTCGGCCAATCCGCCACCACTCTTTCCGGCGGCGAAGCCCAGCGCATCAAACTCGCGCGCGAACTTTCCAAGCGCCAGACCGGCCGCACCCTTTATATCCTCGACGAGCCCACCACCGGCCTCCACTTCGACGACGTACGAAAGCTTCTCGACGTTCTTCAGCGCCTCGTCTCGCTCGGCAACACCGTCCTCATCATCGAGCACAATCTCGACGTCATCAAACAAGCCGACTGGATCATCGACCTCGGCCCCGAAGGCGGCGAAGGCGGCGGCCGCATCGTCGCGCAAGGCCCGCCCGAACACGTCGCTCGCTCCAAAAAGTCCTACACCGGCCAGGCCCTCGCTCGCGTCCTTGGCATTTCGCCCAATGGCAACGGCTCTAAGTAGTTTTTGTAGTGGCCGGCTTTCTGAAGCCGGCCACCCGTTGCCCACACTTGGATTTACCAGCCTTGGCACGTTACTCTTAATCGCTCGCCCATGACCATCTACTCCATCCTCCCGCTCCAGTTCGGCCAGATCGAAACCTATCCCCTCGCCTCCCGCAAAAGCAAAGTCACCGTCGCCGATTTTGCAAAACAGCCGGCCTCCAACTCGTCTTTCAAAAATTTTCTCGACTCTCTTCCCAACTTGCTCGCCGCCAACGATCTTCGCGCTCTTCTCGCCGCCATCCATTCGGCAAAACGCGCGCGCAAAACAATTCTCTGGGGCCTCGGCGGCCATGTCATCAAAACCGGCCTCGGCCCCGTCCTCATCGATCTCATTCGCAGCGGCTTCGTTTCCGGCATCGCCATGAACGGCGCCGCCCTCATTCACGATTTCGAAATCGCCCTCTGCGGCAACACCTCCGAAGACGTCGAAGCCGGCCTCGGCGCCGGCGCTTTCGGCATGGCCCGCGAAACCGGCGCATATCTCAACAAAATCGCTTCCACCGCCGCGTACACCGGCATCGGTTACGGCGAAGCCGCCGGTAAATTTCTCGCTTCGCGCCAACTCAATCCCAAACACGCCGCCGCCAGCGTCCTTTTCGCCGCTTATCGACACAAAGTTCCCGTCACCGTCCATCTCGCCATCGGCACGGACATCCCGCACATGCATCCCGCCGCCGACGGTCCCGCCCTCGGCGCCGCCACGCACCACGATTTCCGTCTCTTCTGTTCGCTCGTGAAGGAAATGCATCCGGGCGGCGTCTATCTCAATTGGGGTTCCGCCGTGCTCTTGCCGGAAGTTTTCTTGAAAGCCGTCTCCGTCGTCCGCAATCTCGGTGTGCCTTTACGGCCAATAACCACCGCCAACTTTGACTTCATCCAGCACTATCGTCCGATGCAAAATGTAGTGAAGCGCCCAACGGCTCCCGCAGCGGGCAAGCACGCGGATGGTTCTCGCGGCTTCGCCATCACGGGTCATCACGAGCTCCTTCTTCCGCTCGTCGCCGCCGCGCTCGCAACCGGGTGGCCCGGCAAGTCTGCAAAGCGCCGCGCCGCAAAATCGCGCAGTGAGAAGCGCAAAGGCAAATCATGACGTTCTCCGACGACAATCCTCAATTCCCCTCTTCCTCGCCTGAAATTCCGCAACCGCTCTCACCGGCCGTGTCGCAGGTTCCCGCCGTCACCGAAATCCCTCCCGGTGACCCGTTCACCTATGGCGCCCATCATCCTCAGCCCTATCATTTCGCTCCGCCGCCAGCCGACCTGCAAATCCCCTGGTCTTGGGGGCATCTCATCTGCTTTGGCGTCTTCGGTTTTCTCTCGCTCGTTTTCGTTCAGCTTGGCTTCACCGCCTACTACATCGCCGCGAAATCTCTCTCCACCCACGCCACGCCGCAACAGATGCAGCAGTTCGCCCTCTCCAGGCCAGTCTTCGCCATTGGCAGCATGGTTCTTTGGTACGCTCTTCTTTTCATCTTTCTTTATCTCACGCTCACGCTTTTCTATCGCAGCCCCTTCTGGTTTTCGCTCGGCTGGCGAAAATTAAATCCGCAAAACACCAAAGCGCCCAATCGCCCTTGGCTTTATCTCGCCTTGGGCTGTGCGCTCTCCATCGTCGTCATGATCGTCACCGCTCTCGCCAAACCGCCCGAACACGCTCCGATTCAGGACATTCTCAAAAATCCCACCATGGCCCTCGCGTTCATGGGCATGGCCGTTCTCGTCGCGCCGCTCGTCGAAGAAACCATCTTCCGCGGCTACCTGTTCCCTCTTTTCGCCAAATCGTTCGGCCTCGTTCCGGGCATCCTCGTTACCGGCGTCCTGTTCGGTCTCATGCACGGCTATCAACTCGGCTGGGCCTGGGCGATCGTCGGTGCGCTCATCGGCGTCGGCATCGTTTTCACCGTCGTTCGCGCCCGAGCGGAGTCGACCTTCGCCAGCTTCCTCATGCACCTCGGCTACAATTCCACCATCGCCGTCCTCGCCACGCTCGGCCTTTTCCTCTCGAAATACGCAAAACTTGCGCCACCTCACCACTAATCCCGATTTCCTCCGCCCCGTCGTGTTTCGCTACAATAGATCTTTGCGAGGATAACGCCCGAATGTTTGTAGCCCAACCCATCCGATGGACCGACCGCGGCGTCGTCATGCTCGACCAGCGTCTTCTCCCCGGCGAAGAAGTCTCTTACACCTACACCACCTATCAAGACGTCGCCAAAGCCATCCGCGAAATGGTCATTCGCGGCGCGCCCGCCATCGGCGTCGCCGCCGCCATGGGCGTTGCCATCGGCGTGCAAAAATCCGCCGCCAAATCTCTCGCGGACCTTCGCGCCGAATTTCCCCTCATCCTCGATACGCTCGCAAAAACCCGTCCCACCGCCGTCGATCTTTTCTGGGCGCTCGACCGCATGAAACACCGCTTCGAAGAAGTCACCGCGCGCACCGAAGACCTCGCGCAAATTTCCGCCTCGTTGATCGCGGAAGCCAAAGCCGTCCACGCGGAAAAGCGCGCTACCGACGAAGCCATCGGCCGCTTCGGCGCCGAATTCATGCCGCAAGAGGGCCACGTCATGACGCAGTGCAATGCCGGCGCTCTCGCCACCGGCGGCATCGGCACCGCCCTCGGTGTTTTCCAGGTCGCCGTCGAGCAAGGCAAAAAACTCCACGTCTTCGTCCCCGAAACGCGCCCTTACCTGCAAGGCGCGCGCCTCACCGCGTGGGAGCTCCATCGCAGCAACATTCCGCTCACGCTCATCACGGACAACATGGTCGGCCACTTCTTGAAATCCGGAAAAGTCAGCGCCATCGTCACCGGCGCGGACCGCGTCGCCGCCAATGGCGACGCCGCCAACAAAATCGGCACCTACCAGATCGCCGTCCTCGCCAAGGAAAACAACGTCCCCTTTTACATCGCCGCGCCCATCTCCACTTTCGATCTTTCGATTCCCAGCGGCGATCACATTCCCATCGAAGAACGCTCTTCCGGCGAAGTCACCCAAATCAAGGGCATCCGCATCGCGCCCGACGTTCACGCCGCTCACCCCGCCTTCGACGTCACGCCTCATCGCTACATCGCCGCCATCTTCACCGAACTCGGCGTCGCCCGCGCTCCCTTCACCGAATCCCTCCGCGCCCTCGCCGCGTCGGCATCCTCCGCCGCCGCAAAAGACGTTTCGCAAATGTAGCGTACGCTTCAGCGTGCGAACGCTCTTTATAAGCACCGTCAGGTCGACACAACGCAAGCTGTTGTAGGGGCCGCCTTCCGAGGCGGCCCTCTTCGATCTAAGCCATCAAGCAACGTTGACTTGCGGCGCCATCTTTTGTTTTTCTTCTTACCGCCCGAATATCGAATACGAAATCGGGTGCTTTTCTTCTCCCACCGCCGGCGGCAGCGTCACATTCGACCGCTGCTTCTCCTCCATGATCCTTCGCGCCGCCGCCTCTCCTGCCAGCTGTTCCACGGCCGCCGCGATTCTTCCCAGCTGAATCGCCATCTCATCCGTCACGACCGATCGCGCCATCGCAATCCGTTTTCCCCGCGCCAGCGCAATCAGTAATACAACGCAAAGCAGCCCCGTGCCCCCCAGCAGCAGTTGCATCGTCGTGATCGTGTGTCCAAAAAGAGTGATTCCGGTGTCCGAGAGCATTTCTTTCTCCCGGCTGGGTCTTCGTTTGGTTTTGGCTGGATTCTCTCGATTATATGCCGTTTCGCGCCCAAACGTTGCACCGATAATTTTCCCGCTTCTCGCCGCACTCCCTGTGCTCGCCGCCCCCGCTACTCTATACTTGCCCTGGATCCCTCCATGTCAGACCATCCCTGGCCGCTCCATTCCGTCACTCTCAAAGTTCTCCACCTTCCCGCGCAAATCGCCTTCTATCGTCAATTCGGTTTTTGCCTCGCCACCGATTCTTCTCCATCCTCCGCCACGCTCACCGCCGGCGATTTTCATCTCACCCTCATCGCTCTCACGGACGGCAAGCCTCGTCCTCCGCGCACCGCCGGTCTCTTCCATTTCGCCATCCTGCTTCCCGACCGCCATTCGCTCGGCTCCTTCGTCCGCCACGCCGCGCGCCATCGTTGGGATTTCGCCGGTGCCGCCGATCATCTCGTCAGCGAAGCCCTTTACTTTTCCGATCCAGAAGGCAACGGCATCGAAGTCTACGCCGACCGTCCGCGCGAAAACTGGCAATGGCAATCCGATCAAATCGCCATGGACACTCTCCCGCTCGACCTCGAATCGTTCGCCGCCCTCGATTCCCGCGAATGGTCCGGCTTTCCCGCCGCAACCCGCCTCGGCCACATGCATCTCACCGTCTCCGATCTTGCCGCCTCCCAATCCTTCTATGAATCGCTCGGCCTCCATCTCACCGCCAATTGGGGCGCCTTTCGCTTCCTCGCGTGGGACAATTACCATCACCACATCGCCCTCAATCTCCTCGCCGGCCCCCACGCCGCCGCCGTCTCTCCCCAAATCTCCGGCCTCGCCGGCTTCTCCGTACAACGAGACACCCTCGCAACGCAAATGTGGGATCCGTCGCACATCGTCGTCGTCCCGCGGAACTCCTAGTTACGCCGCAAGCCCTGCACTCGTTCGAATGATGCAAATACAGTACTATGACTTTACAGCCAACATTTTTCGCGCTATCATGCTCCGTGCAGTTGCCAGGTTTCTCCCTCACCGGGCCTTTCCGCCCACCCCAAAATCCCTCCGCCCCGATTGTTTTTTCCGCTAACCCCTCTGGAATGAACACTTACAAAAAACGCGTCCGTAACCCCTTTCAAATGAACACTTGCAGAACATTGGACTTAAAGTCCCTTTGTTTTCAACACTTACAAAAAATAGGGGGAGGGGGGTGGTTATTGTTAACCAGCACCCCCTCCCGCAGTCCTGCCGTAAGTTTTCGTCAGCCTTCGCTCTACGACTTCGGGAAGTTCGGGTCCGCCTTCACTTCCAGAATCTGCATCGTATGCCGCCGCGTGTGCCCCGAAATCAGCAGCACCCACTGGTACGCATCGAGCGTCCCAATCACCGGCACTGGATGGTCGAACATGCGGTCGCGCAGATCTTCCTGCGTCGTCTTGATGAAGTCCTCGGTCTTCGCGCGGCTTTCCATGAACTTTTTCACCGCGTCGTCGCCGGACATCGGCGTCTTCGTCGGGTCAATCGGTTCCGGAGCGGTCGCTTTATGCGTCCGGTCTTGCATCATCGCCAAAATCTTTTCGTCTTTGCCTGCCGTCGCGCTGCGTTTTTCCGGCGTCATCGGCCCGGTCATGATTTTTCCGCTCACCAGTCCGAAAATAAAGCCTTCGGAGAGCGCGATATGATCCGCGCATTCCGCCACGGACCAGCGGTCTGGCGCAGACTTAAAATTCCATTGCGCCGCCGAAAGCCCCTTCGTCGCGTCGAGGAACATCTTCTTCGAGCCTTCCAGCTCCGCGATCGCCTTGTCTCGCTCCGCCTGGGTCAGCGTCTCCGTCGCCGGCACCGCCACCAGGAACATCGCAACTGCCAAAATAATGCTTTTCATCGAGTTTTCCCCTCAGATTTCTTTGGCTTGGGCCCACTGGAATTGTATCGTGCCCGTCTCGCAACCCGAACAACTCTTCCCATCAGTACGCTCGGCGGCCCGGAAAGATTTCGGCCGGTACGGTTATTTTGCGTTCACGTCCGCCTGCATCATGCCAAACAGATTCCCCTCCGGGTCCACGCAATACGCAAAGTAGCCCACTCCCGGAATCGGCGTCCGGGGCATAATCAGCGTCCCGCCCGCCTTGCCGACTGCCGAAATCGACGCGTCCAGCGATTCCACGCTAAGCGTGTTTGTCGTGCTCTTCACGTCGCCGCGTTTTTTGCGCGAAGCGGCCTTGATTTCATTCAGCGCAAAACTGTCGGCACACAGCCGCAAATACGTCCGCAAACGGCTTTTCGCCGGATCGAATTTCGCCAGCAGGCCGCGCTCCAGCAATTCCGCGAAAAATCCCTGCGTCAAATCCTGCGCATCCGGCGGCGCTTGCGCATATTTCAAGCGGAGATATTTGTAGATGGGTTTCCAGTACGCGGCGAAAAGAGTCTCGAGCGCAAGCGATCGCTCCGCTGCGTCGCTGCTTCGCGCCGCCGCGACAACGGAAAGGCGCGTAACAGGAAAGGATTCACCGCCGGGCGCACTCATGGCACGGGAAAGTCTACCTTATTCCCAAACGGTACCCGTAGCGGCGCGCTTCTCAAAGTGGCAAGTGCGCGCACGCGAGCGCGTGCGGCGCGAGAAGCTCGCGGATTACGCCGGCACGGCGCCGAGCGCCTTTTGTGCCGCTTCGATTCCCTTGCTGATCGTGGACTCCCAGTCGAGGTGCGGGACCGGAGATTTCGCCGCCGCTTGATAAAAACGCAGCGCATCCGAAGCGCGATTGAGATTTTTGAGCGAAATGCGCCCGGCAGAAAGCAGTGCGAGCAAGCCGGGCCGCTCAGCAGGATAAGCCTTGGCCAGAAGATCGTATTCTTCCGCGGCGCGTTCAAAATTTCCCTGGCCTTCGGCGGAACGCCCCAATTCCAGCCAGACGGCGGCGGGAAGCGTCGCGCCGCCGGAATTCTTGAAGTCGGCATAGTCTTGCCAGGCCGCTTCATGATTGTTGTTTTTCAGCTGAATCTGGATGAGCTTCCCGATCGCATCGCGATAAGCGGGCACATCGTTCTTGCGCCAGTAAATCTGGTGGAGAAGCGTGTACGCCTCGGTCGATTCGGGATTGGTCGCAAGGTAGCCTTGCAGCGTGGCCACCGCGCCATCCAGCTTTCCCTGCTCCATCTCCTCCGTCGCTTGAACAATGGCGGGAGCCGCCGTCCAGGAAACCTTGGACTCGATCGCTTTGTCCGCCTTGGCTTCGAGGCCGGAATAACGCAGGCCGAGCGCGGCCATCGCGCCAAAGGCGAAGCCGCCGACGTGCGCCCAATGCGCCGTGCTCGAATATTTTCCGAAAAGTGCGCCGGCAAAAACTTCCGCAAGCAGCCAGAAGGGAAGCAGCCAGTACGCCGCGGCCTTAAAGCGAATGCCTTTCCCCAACGCAAGGTTGGCGATGCTGCGTGGACTCAGGATCACGGCGACGTCGATCTTCGTCGTGGGAAAGCGCACGAGAAACGCGCCCATCAACGCCGCCACGGCGCCAGACGCGCCCAAAGTCGGAGTCAGGCTGCCGGAATTGGCCCAACCGTGAAGCTGGAGCGCAACGACGCCGGCGACCAAATAAAAAATCGGATAGATGATGCGGCCCCAGGTGTCTTCGAGAATCGTGCCGGCAAGCCAAAGAAACCACATGTTGCCGATCAAATGGAGCCAGCCGGCGTGGAGGAAATTGGCGGTGAGATACGAAATGCCGGAAGGGTGGGCCGGAACGTAAGCGTATTGATCGAGCAAGGAGGCGGAAGTTTGCGAGGACAAATCGGCGCAAAGGGAATCCATTTCCGCCTGCAGCTTTCCGGGATCGTCGTCTCGCATGCGCATCTGCGCGTCCCAGGCGTCTTCCACTTCGCTGTTGCCGGATTTGGCGCGCTCCCAGATGGCCGGATTGGCGCGCTCGAAAGCGGCGACAACTTCCTGCGCCGCCGGCGTCATCGTCAATTCCGGATGCATGGCGGCGAGCTTGATAATGTGGGCCGTGGTTACCGTGCGCTGGGGGTTTTCTTCGCCGATCTGGCCGCGCGTGCCAAGGAAGGCGAGCAGATTCAAAACGATCAGCGCGATCGTAAGGATGGGCCAGCGGCGGCCTTCCATGTTTTCATGACGCAGTGGAAGAAACATAAGTCCTCACACGGGCAAAGCCCGGCCAGCGACCATTGCAAATTGCAGAATAGGAGAATTGCAGGAAGGGGAAAGACTGGCCGGAAGGACAGGTGTTACCAAAGCGTTAGAACAAAAGCCGCGAAAGACGGCTCATTCGTAGCGAAGGGCTTCCACCGGATCGAGCCGGGCCGCTTTCCACGCCGGATAAATTCCAAAGACGATGCCGATCGCGGCGCAAAGCACCAGCGCCGTGACGACCCAGAAAAAAGAGAGTTGCGAGGACATGTGCGCGCCGTACTTCATCAGCAAGGAAAGGCCGGAACCAAAAAGGACGCCGAGAATGCCGCCGACCGCGCTCAGCGTGACCGCCTCGATCAGAAATTGCAGAAGAATGTTGCTGCGTTTCGCGCCAATGGCTTTGCGCACGCCGATTTCGCGCGTCCGTTCGGTGACGCTCACCAGCATGATGTTCATCACGCCGATTCCGCCGACGAGCAAACCGATGGCGGAGATGCAAAACATCAGAAGAAAAATCAAGAAACTGATTTTGTTCCAGAGATCGAGAAAATAGTCCGAAGTGAAAAGCGCGAAATCGTCCGGCTTGTCGCTCGAAAGGCGCCGTTTGCGGCGAAGCAGATCGCGAATCTCTTCCACCGCCTGCGAAACCTGCGATGGATCGCTCGCTTTCGCAAAGATTACATAATCTTTTTGATTCGGGTAAAGCTTGCGCAGCGTCGTGACCGGCATGAACGCAATGTTGTCTTCCGGATTCGAGCCGCCGGAAATTCCCTGGCGGCGCTTTTCCATCGTGCCAATCACGGTGAAGAGCTGGCCGTCGATGGTGACTTCTTTTCCAACCGCGGCGGCTTCGCCTTCCGGAAAAAGCGTCTGCACCGTGTTGTAGCCGAGGCAGACGACGGGCGCGCGATGTTCCGCGTCGGTCTCATTGAACATGCGGCCCTTTTCCAGTTTGATGTCGAAAATTTCGCCGATCGACGGCTGATTGCCCTGCAGAATCACGTTTTTCGCGCGGTAAGCGCCGCGGCGAACGTCGGCCGTGCCGGAACCAAATTGCGGCCGGAAGATTCGCATCGAAGGCGACGCCGCTTTGACGTGCGGCAACAATGCGATTTCGTCGGCCCACTCGGGCTGCAATTCTTTTCGCGTAAACCATTCGCTCGGCGGACGCGAAAGCGAAGCCCAGGGAAAACGGTAGGCGATGATGGTGTCCGAACCGAGATCGCGAATTCCGCCAAGCACGTTTTCATTCAAGCCATTGATGAGCGAGCTGACGGCGATCACGGTGGTGATGCCGATGACGATGCCAAGAATCGTGAGCGCGGAGCGAAGCGGATTTTTGCGCAGCGTGTCGAGCGCCAGCGCCACCTGGTCTTTCAGTTCGAGCGCGCGCGCCGGTTTCACGAAGCCGCGCAGTTTTTGCGTTCGTGGCGTGCTCAAAGTGTGTGCGGCGGTGGACATGGAAAAGTTGTCTGTCTTCAGTTTCGAGCAGTCAGTGTGAATAACGAAATCGAAATCGGGCAATCGGCCGAGGCACTGCCGGGAAAAAGAGGAAGACGGAAAAGGCTTAACACAGAGTTCACAGAGATAGGAGCACAGAGGGCACGGAGAGGCAACGATGGGCGAAAGTTATTCACTGCGCAAAGCCTCCACCGGATCGAGGCGCGAAGCCTTGGACGCGGGATACGTGCCGAAAAAAAGGCCGACGCTCAGCGCGACGATCAGTCCGCTCAGTACCGACCAAAACTGTACGGCGGCGGGAAGAGGCGTCGCAAGCGCAACGAGTTTTGCGGCGATGATTCCGCAAAGTACGCCGATGGCGCCGCCGATGACGGAGATCGTCGACGACTCGATGAGAAATTGCAGAAGAATATCGCCGCGGCGCGCGCCAAGCGCTTTGCGCACGCCGATTTCGCGCGTCCGTTCGGTGACGCTGACGAGCATGATGTTCATGATGACGATGCCGCCGACCACGAGCGAGATCGAGGCGATGCCGACCATGACGACGAAAAATCCCGAGCTGATGTCTTTCCAAAGCGAAAGAAACGAATCGCTGGTCTCGACGGCGAAATCGTCTTTCGCGCCGTAGGAAAGATGATGGCGGCCGCGCATGATCTGGCGCACTTCATCGACGCTTTCCTGGATGCGCGAGGCGGAGCCGGCGCGCGCCGTGATGCGCAGCGAATCGGTTTGCGAGCCGTAATCCTTGCGATAGGTGGTGAGCGGAAGAATGATCCAGTTGTCGAGCGACGTGCCGAGCGACGATCCTTCTTTTTTGCCGACGCCAATGATCTGGCACGGAACGTTGTTCCAGCGAATTTCCTTGCCGACGGGATCGACGCCGGGCAAAAGATTGTCGACGATGTCCATGCCGACGGTGCAGACGGAAGCGGCGCTGGTGAGATCCGCGTCGGTGATGTGGCGGCCTTCGACCAGGTCCACGTCGTAAAGTTCCGGCATCTGCGAAGTCCACGCGCGAAGGTTGGTGTCCTTCAAGGAATTCAGGCCGCTGCGCACTTCGACGCGGCCGCCCATTGACGCGCCGATTTCCTTGCAGGATTTGCATTCGTCCTTGATGGCTTGGTAGTCGTCCCAGTTGAGCTTTTTTCGCTTTTGAAATTCCAGGAAATCGTCCACGTTGGTGATGATGGAAGGTTGATACGCGACGCCGAAAACGTCGGCGCCGAGATTGAAAACTTTGGTGGCCACGTATTGATTGGCGCCGTTGATGAGGCTGACGACGGCAATGACGGCGGCGACGCCGATGACCACGCCAATGAGCGTGAGGACGCTGCGGAGCTTGTGCGCCCAAAGGCTGGAGGTGGCAATAGCTACCGCCTCGGAAAAATTCATTGTCGACGGCCTGGCCATGGCAAAGGGAGGGACAGATTCGGCCCTCATCCTAACATACGCAGCGGCGGCGGTAGGAATTACAGGTAGCGGTCACAAGGCCAATTAGGGTGGGCAGGGGGATGTGATTCAGATAAAAAGAAAAAGGCGGGGAGCCTGGGCTCCCCGCCTTTTTTGTTAAAGCAGTTGAAGGTTAGAACGTGAACTTCAAGCCGATACGGATCGTCCGTCCGATCTGATACCGGTTGGGCTGGCCGTACTGGCTGTTAACTGTGAGAGGACCGCACACGCCATTCGGATTACTTGTCGACGGGCAATTCACGCTTGATGCCGCCGAGTTAATCGATCCGAGTACGTCGTACGGATGGAAGGCGGCAGAGTAAAACCCGGTGCCGTTGAATAAAGTATTGGTATTGCCACCCGGCGCGATAAAGTTCTGCGCCGTGTTGCTGTCGATTTGTTCTCCGACCGCCGTAACCGCACGCTGGTTCAAGAGGTTGGTGAGAGTGCCGGAGAAGCTGACCGTTTTGCTCTCGCCAATCTTGAAGCTGTGAGTCATGTTGAAGTCGGTCTGGTTAAACCAAGGTGTGCGCTGAAGTCGCGGATTGCTGGTGGTGATCAAGCCGGTCGTCGGATCCTGGTGGACGTCGACCCATTTGTCACTGCCGTATACGTACGTCGGGAAGCCGCCGGGGAACGCGAAGCCGACGTCGAGGTACGACGTTTCCGGTGAACCCTGGTTCACGGCCTGGAAGATGCCAAAGTCGGTCGTGAACTTGTGCAGCCAGTTCAGTTCGTAATAGACGTAGCCCTTGAAAACGTTCGGGCGGTCGGTTGGGAGCAAGCCGCTGGCGGAATGGCCATTGGCGTCCCATGAGAAGAACGGCTCGTCGAAGGCGCGGCTATTGTTCGGAGCATTGCGGCCACCACCACCGTCACCCTGATAGGAACTGGTGAGACCGGAGTAATTGCCCCAGAGGCGGCTGTAGGTATAGGAAAACAATCCCGCCCAGTGCCTGGAAATGGACTTGGTAAGGCGCAATTCCAAGCCGTCGTAATCGCGCTGCGCCGGGATTGTCGGAGGGCACGCGGAACCACAGTTGGAGTTATTCACGCCGTAAAGGAAGTTAAAGAACTTGTCGTAGGTGGAATTGATGCCCTGACCGGGATTGACGATGACGAAGGTTTCGCCGACGGCCGGGTTAAAAATCGCGGAGTCTTCGATGACGTGATCGAGACGGCGACGGTCGTAGCGAGCTTCGAAAGCCAGCGAGGGAGCTAATTGATAGTCCACGCCGATGGTGGATTCATGCTGTTTGTACGGCTTCAAACCCGGTGCGACACCTTCCTCCGTGACGGAGCAGGTGGAGCAAGTGGTCGGGTTGGCGCGGAAGTTCTGGTTTTCGAGGAACGTCAGGCCTGCGGGAGTGCCACCCGGGAAATTGGCCTGCGTTGCGGAGCCAGTCGAGCCGTTCGTGCCGGGGCAGAAGCGCTGATTGGCGTCAAACGCCGGGGTGATCGAGGCGACATTCGACGTGTCCAAAGCGTAGAAGCATTGGTTCCAATACTGTCCGCCGAAGGAACTGATCGCCAAATTCAGCTTCATCTGGTCGTAGAACTGGCCATAGCCGCCGAAAATTTTGATCTTGCCCTTGCCGGTGGGATCCCAAGCGATACCGATGCGGGGAGCAATCTTGTCTCCCCAGCTGAAGTCAATCGGGTGAGCGATGCCGCCAGCGGGCTGGTTTTCCGCGGGCAGAAATTCTTTCTCGACGCGCAGGCCAGCGTTGATGGTGAGACCCTTCGCGATGGACCAGGAGTCCTGCACGAACAGAGAGTGGTTATAGCTGGTCACGGCGCCGCCATCGCCAAAATCATAAACGCTGACGTAGCCGAATTTGCCTTGGCAGTTGGAAGTGCCATCGGCGGCTTCGACGGCAGCACAGTTCGCTTGGCCAACCGATCCTTGTGGCGAATACACGGCATTCTTGCCCACCCAGAATTGGACGTACGGTTCGTTGTAGTGCTGCCCCAAAAGGTTGCTGAGACGATTGAGCTGATAGCCGAACTTGAAATTGTGGGTGCCGAGCCAGCCGCTCTTGTACCAGGCAAGGTTTGCGTCAACTTGAATGGCTTTGTTGGCGTTTCGCGTCGTGAACGTGGCGCTATTCGCGGCGTTCACAAAGAATTGCGCTTGCTGGAGAGAAGCCGGTAGCGGATTGCCGAAGGCATCCGTGGCCGTCGTGCCGTTGGTTTCCCACTGATCGATGATGCCGTTGGTCGGAAGACCGAAGTCGTGGTAATTCTCAAAATAATAGCCAAAGCGGCCGGTGAGAATCAGGCGCGGAGTGATGCTGTAATCCGCGCCGACGTTCGTGGTGACGTTGGGGGCTGTGTAACCGATGAAATGCCCATAAGTCGATGGGTTAATCGTCGCACTGAGATTGTCCTGGCCTTGCGATGAGTCGGCAAAGGGGAGATTCGTGCCGTGCTGCTTCTGAAGCTGATAGAGCCAAGAGCCGTAAACGCGCAGCTTTTGCGTCACGACGGTGTCGACACGAGCGGTTGTGTAATACGTCTGGGTGTTCTGGCTGAAGTTGACGAGACCGAGCGTTGGAAATGCGGAATTGCTCGCTCCATAGTTGACGCCGCGTTCGGTCTGAGTAAATTCCGGATTGAATCCGACGAAGCCGAAGATGCGATTCTTCCAGATCGGACCGCCAAATGTGAAACCGGGGAAGACGTCGCTAAATTTATCCTTCTTCGGCGTGTATTCCTGAAAGACTGGGTCAATGACACCCCAACAGGTATTGGCTGCCAGGCATGCAGCGGAACCCCCGGGGCCTGCGGCTTGTTGTCCGGTCGCGGGATCGAGACGAGAGGTAGTCGGCTGGTTGGCATCCATGGCGTCATTTTCGAATTGCGCGAAGACGGAACCGTGATACTTGTTCGTGCCCTTTTTCTGAATAACGTTGACCACGCCGCCTAATGCACCGCCGTGCTCGGCCTGAATGCCCGAGTTCTTTATTTCCACTTCTTGAATGAAGTCAAAGGGAACAGTGGTGTGGGAGAAGCCGCCGGCGAGGTTTGCCGTTTCCTGGCCTTCGACGAGGTACGAGTTTTCAGAGTCGGCGCCGCCAGCAACCGAGAAGCCGTGATCGCCTCCGTTAGAACCGTTGCCCGGAGCGATGCTGCCGGAGCCGTTGCTGATGGTGGTATTGCCCATCAAAGGCTCATTGCGCGCAGCGGGAGCAAATTGAATGACCGATTGGAAAGAGCGGCCGTGCGGGATGTTGTCAATAACGTCTTCGGTTACGTTCGTCGTGGTGACATTGGTCGTCACGTCGATTAGAGGAGAAGCGGCGCTGACCTCAACGACGGTGGCAGAAGCACCGACTTCCACGGCAAAATCCACCGTCGGAAGGTGGCCGACTTCAAGCACGAGTTCGCGCTTTATCGTCGCGAAACCCTTTGCCGTCACCGTGATTATGTAACTGGCGGGCGGAAGGTTGGCAAAGCGGTAGTACCCGTTGCCGTCCGTCTCCGTTTCTTTGGTACCCACGAGGGAAGCGGCCGTGACAACCACCTTTGCGTGAGGAACGACTGCGCCCGAGGGGTCTTTAACCGTACCCTGTAAACCCGCGGTCGTCTCCTGAGCGAAAACTGAGGGTGTCGACACGGCGGCGAATCCGACTGCGAAAGCAAGGACTGCAAGCAAAAAGAAAAGGCTCAGGCTGCGAAGTCGCTGCATTACTCCTCCATTTAGAAATAGAAGCTGCGGATTGAGCCATCGACCAATCGTGCTGCCGGCGGCGAAGCCCCCCGAGGCATCACCGAAAGCAAAAGCGTCAATTTGACCAGTGCGGCAGGCGATGAAAAGTAGTCAGCTGCCTAACCGACGCGATGGATGAGCATTATTAATGCAAAAGTTTAGCCATAATTGATGGAATGTTAAGTACTTTATTTTCTTAAGAAAATCGAAAGCGATGGGCCGCGAATCTAAATTTTATGCATTAATTCATAAAGAAGTACGAAATACTGTATAAATTTCAAATAAATGGAGTTATTTGCGAGGTGAATTAGCCCACGCGGCGGGCCCGGTCGGCGATGGAGCGGGCGCGTTGGCGGGCGATTTCGACGACGCGGGAATCGCCGGCGATTTGGTCGAGTAATGGTACCAGGTGGGCGGGTTCGGGGAGGAGGCCACGGTTAAAGTCTGCCTCGAGCTGGAGAAGGCCGTCGTTGATGCCGAGGCGGTCGTACTTCATGCGGCGTGTGAGCAGCGTGAAATGTTCCTGCTGGCGGGCGAGGCCTTCGAAGATCTGGAGGAGTTGGGTGGCGGCGGGGTTGAGGGTGTAATTGAACTTGGTTTCAAAGGATTGCGTGCCTTGCTCCCACCGGAAGGTTTTGGCGCCGAGATTGGCGATTTTCCTGTGTACATCCAGGTCCTGGGCCTGGAAATGGCGAAGTTCGGCGGCGTAGCCGAACATTTTGGCGCGAAGAGCGGCGCTTACCTGAAAGGGGGCGCTGGCCGGGTCTTCGTCGAGCTGGCGGATTTCGTAGGTTGCGTCGTCGGAGTCTTCGCGAACGGTAATTTCGATGAATTCGGGCGTGCTGTTGGGAAAAACGCGGCGGAAGGTGACCTTGGCCGATTGAGCGGCGGCAAGGGGCCCGGCGCCGAGAAAAACAAGCAGCGCGGCAAGCAGCGAGAGGAATTTCAGCCGGGAGATCATCACAAGATTGAGATGCGCGGAGGGGTGGGGGGCGTTACGGCGATTGCGCGGGCGGTTGGGCGCGGCGAAGGCGCGGCAATGCCGAAACGGCGGCGGAACTGGTCCGCTTGCAGGTGGCAAAGGGCGACGGCAAGGGCGTCGGCGGCGTCGGCGGGTTCGGGCGTTTCGTCCATGGAGAGAAGGGCGCGGACCATTTGCTGCATCTGGCGCTTATCGGCATGGCCGTAGCCGGCGATGGAGGCCTTGATTTCGCGCGGCGCGTAGCTGAAAAGCTCGATGTGGTGCTGCGCGGCGGCAAGGAGCACAACGCCACGGACTTCGGCAAGGCGCAAGGCCGTTTTTACATTGAGAGCGGAGAAGATGGATTCGACGGCGATCATGTCCGGGGAAAATTGGCGGATGAGGTCGCAAACGAGCCGGTGGACGGCTTCGAGCGCGGCGCCGGCGGATTGCTTGCGCTTTTCCGCAACGCGCAGTGCGCCAAAATGGAGAGCGCGACACTTGCGGCCTTCCGCTTCGACGATGCCGTAGCCGGTGGGGCCGGCGGCGGCGGGATCGAGGCCGAGGACGCGGACACGGGGATTTTTCGGATTCATCGGTAATGAGTCTACGGCCAAGCGCCGCCGCACGCCAATTCTTTTGTGAGGCGGCCGCTCGATCGCCGCCGCATCGTTGCCGCGGCATGAGTGCCTACTACGACTATCCAAGGCGAAGGTTGTGTTGACGCGCGGTGCGGCCAGGATTACGATTACGCAGATTTAATTCTCCGCAACTCCCCTTCCTGCGGTTATTCCGGCGCGATTCCGCCCGGTGAAAAGAGCAACCATGTTTTCAAAACTCCCCGTGCATGGGGACGAATTTTTTCGCGCATTGATCGACGCGGCGCCGGACGGAATCGTGATCGTCAATCAAGAAGGGAAGATCGTGCTCGTGAATGTGCAGACAGAACAACTGTTTGGCTACATGCGAACGGAGCTGCTGGAAAAACCGATTGAAGTTCTCGTGCCGGAAAGGTTTCGCGGAAAACACCGCGGACACCGCGCGGGATTCATGAATTACCAGCAATTGCGGCCGATGGGAAAAGGGCTGGAACTGTTTGGCTTGCGCAAAGATGGGACGGAATTTCCGGTGGAGATCAGCCTGAGCCCGATTCAAACGGAATCGGGGCGAATGGTTTCCGCGGCGGTGCGCGACATCACGGACCGCAAACGGATCGAAGAAAGATTTCGAACGCTGCTGGACTCGGCGCCGGACGCAATGGTGGTGGTCGACCAGGGAGGAAAAATCGTTCTCGTCAATACGCAAACGGAAAAACTTTTTGGGTATAAGCGGGAAGAATTGCTGGGGCAGCCGGTGGAAGTGCTGGTGCCGGAGCGATTCTGGGCGGAACACGGGAAGCACCGATCGAAGTACGTGCAGCACACGCAGGTGCGGCCGATGGGAATCGGACTCGACCTCTACGGATTGCGGAAAGACGGAACGGAATTTCCGGTGGAAATCAGCCTGAGCCCGCAGCAAACGGACGAGGGCATTCTGGTGTCTTCCACGATACGCGATGTGACGCAGCGGCGCAGGCTCGAGGATTCGCTGCGGCAATCGGAAGCGTCGTTTCGCGCGATGGTGGAAGGGACGTACGGCGTTTACCGCGCCGCGCCGGACGGAACGATATTGATGGCCAATCCTTCGCTGGCGGCGATGCTCGGGTATGCGTCGGAACTCGAACTTCGATCGCTGAATTTGGCGACGGATGTATTTGTGGAAAGCGAATATTCGGCGCACATGTTCGACCAGCCCGGACGGCGAAAGCAGTTTGCGCGCATGGAGACGCGCTGGCGCCGAAAAGACGGACAGAACATCACGGTGGAGATCAGCGGGCGGCCGGTGCAGGACGAGGCCGGAGAGCTGCTGTACTTTGAAGTGATCGTGGAAGACGTTTCGCACCAACGGACCATGGAACACCGGCTGCGCCACGTGCAAAAAATGGAAGCGGTCGGCCGGCTGGCGGGCGGAATCGCGCACGACTTCAACAACGTGCTTGGAGTGATCGTCGGCTATGCGGAAATGCTGGCGGAGAAGGCGGAAAGCAATCCCGAGATTTACAAGATGGCGCGGGACATCTCGAAGGCCGCGGAACGCGGAGGAACTTTAACGCGGCAGCTGCTGGCGTTCAGCCGGCAACAAGTGCTGCAGCCGCGCATCATCAATATCGGCGAGCACATGAAGGGAATCGAAGATCTGCTGCGGCGCGTGCTGGGGGAAGACATTCATTTATCGGTTGACGCCGGAGCCCACCCGATCCACCTGCAGGCCGATCCGACGCAGCTGGAACAGGTGATCATGAATCTGGTGGTCAACGCCCGAGACGCAATGCCCGCGGGCGGACGGCTCTCGATTGAAGTATCGGAAGTAAGTTTGGACGAGGAATATTGCAGGCGAAATCTGGAGGCACGCCCGGGCAATTACGCGCGAATCGCCATAAGCGACACGGGCTGCGGAATGCCTGCCGAAGTGCTGACGCGTTTGTTCGAGCCGTTCTTCACGACGAAAGAGACGGGAAAAGGGACCGGGCTGGGCCTGGCGACGGTGTACGGAATCTTGAAGCAGAGCGGAGGGCACATTACGGTTTACAGCGAAGTGGGAGAGGGAACGACGTTCAAAGTCCACCTGCCGCTGAGCGAGGAGACCGCGACCGTTGCCGACGTGCAGGCGCGGAACGGCGGCGTACCGAGCGGAACGGAGACGATTTTGCTGGTGGAAGACGAGGAATCGATGCGGCAGCTCGCCGTCGAATACTTGAAGGGCAAAGGATATAACGTCCTGGCCGCGGCCGATCCGGATGCGGCCATTGCGATTGCCACAACGCGTTCGAGCCCGATTGACATGCTGCTGACCGACGTGATTTTGCCGGGCATGAGCGGGGTAAAGCTCGCGGAGCGGCTCGGCGCTTCTCATCCGCAAATGCGAGTGCTGTATGTTTCGGGGTACACGGCGGATGCGATCGTGCATCATGGAGGGCAAGGGCCGAATTTCGCGTTTCTTTCGAAACCTTTTTCGTTGAGCGCGCTCGCGCGAAAGATTCGTGGCGTGTTCGACGAGCCGGTGGCGGAAGACGGAAACGGCGCCGCCGTCGCGGGTTTGACGGGTACCGGACACCATTCCACAAAATGAAACGGCCGGGGAAATTCCCCGGCCGAATCCAAGTTCCAAGCGCGGAAAATTCAGTTTGCGCCGACGGCGGCCTGAATTTCGCTTTCGTCGATGTCGAAGTTTGCGTAAACGTGTTGCACGTCGTCGTGTTCCTCGAGCGCTTCAATGAGCCGCAACATTTGCTGGGCTTGCGAGCCGGTGAGCTTGACGTAATTTTGCGGAACCATGCCGATTTCCGCGCTGGCCGGAGCGATGCCCGCTTTTGCGAGTGCTTCCTTCACGGCGTCAAGCGATTCGGGAGGAGTGACGACGTACCAGGCGGAACCATCGTCTTTGAGGTCTTCCGCGCCGGCTTCGAGAACGAGGTCGAGAAGTTTGTCTTCACTGGCGGCTTCTTTGGGGATGTTGATTTCGCCCTTGCGGCTGAACATCCATCCGACGGCGCCCGCTTCGGCCAAATTTCCGCCGTTTTTGCCCATGGTGTGGCGCATTTCGCCGACCGCGCGATTGCGATTGGTGGTGACGACCTGAATCAGAATGCCGACGCCGCCCGGACCATATCCTTCGAAGGTGACTTCGTCGTACTGCTCGCCTTCCAGCTGGCCGGTGCCGCGAAGAATGGCGCGCTCGATATTGTCGTTCGGCATGTTCTCGTTTTTGCCGGCGAGAATCGCGGTGCGGAGGCGGGGATTGGAATTCGGATCGCCGCCGCCGATGCGAGCGGCGATGGTGATTTCGCGAATGAGGCGCGTGAAGACGCGGCCGCGCTTGGCGTCGGTCGCCGCCTTCTTGTGTTTAATGGTGGCCCATTTTGAGTGCCCGGACATGACAATTTCCCTTCTCTCGCGTGAAATTTCCAGCGGCTGCACGGATGCCGTGGCCGCGTCCCAACCAATTGGTATTCCTCGATGGGCGGGTTACGCCTCAACTATCTGCGGAAGTCTACGGTGAGCCGCAAACCAGCCAAGCCGCGCGGGCCGGACGGAATGAGGACCGCAAGAAGTTTAGCACAGGCGGGAAAGTTGAGGAACCCGCTATACTTTCGAACCGTAAAAAGGACGGCCGCGAAAAGGGTTGCGAGAAAAGGGGCCGGCAACGACTTTCGGGCGAATGGGGAATGGACGAAAAACGCACAGGTGAACGAAGACGATGGAGGCTGCTGGCAGTCGCCTCGCACCCGGTGCAATACGCGGCGCCGATTTTTCGGCGAATGGCGAAGCATCCGCGGCTCGAATTGCACGTGGCGTACTGCAGTTTGCGCGGCGCGGAGGCGGGGCACGACCCGGAATTTGGGCGGGAAGTGAAATGGGATGTGCCGCTGCTCGACGGGTATGAATGGACGGAAGTGCCAAACGAAGGTTCTGGCGACGAGAGTTTTGGCGGACTGAACAATCCGGGCCTCGAGAAAATCATTCGCGAGGGAAAGTTCGACGCAGTCGCGTGTTTTACCGGGTATGTACGTAAAACGTTTTGGATTGCGCGACGCGCGGCGAAGAAGGCGAACGCGGCATTTTTGTTTGGTACGGATGCGACGACGCTGGAGGCGCGCGACGGGCGTGCGTGGAAAAAGTGGCTGAAGCGGTTGACCTGGCCGGTGATTTTCCGAATGGCGGATCAGGTGATTGTGCCGTCGACGGGAACGAAGGAGTTGATGCGTTCGCTGGGGATTGCGGACGAACGAATCACGCTGACGCCGTACAGCGTGGACAACGACTGGTGGATGGCGGAAGCGGCAAAAATCGATCGCGCGACGGCGCGGCGGGAGCATGGGCTGCCCGGCGACGAACGCGCGATTTTATTCTGCGCCAAGCTGCAGCCGTGGAAGCGGCCGATGGATCTGCTGCGCGCCTACGCGATGGCGCGAATCGAAAATTCGCGGCTGCTGTTTGCCGGCGAAGGTGCGCAGAAGGCGGAGCTTGCCGCGGAGGCCAAGAGGCTGGGAATTGCGGACCAGGTCACGTTTCTCGGCTTCGTCAATCAATCTGCACTTCCAGCACTTTACAAACTGGTAGACTTGATGATATTACCTTCTGCCTACGAACCCTTTGCCGTGGTGGTGAATGAAGCGATGTGTTGCGGCTGTCCGGTGATGGTGAGCGACCGGGTGGGCGCGGCGAAAGACCTGGTGGTTCCGGTGGCGCCGGAGTTTGTTTTTCCGGCGGGCAACGTGGAAGCGCTGGCGGAAAAACTGGCCGGCGCGCTGCGGAATCCGGAACACCTGGAGCAAATGAAGCGCGCGGTGGTGGCGCACATCAAGACGTGGTCGCCCGAACGAAACGTGGACGCGATGGTGGAAGCGATCGAAGCCGGCGTGAAGCGAGTGCGGGGTTCGTAGAGATTGGAAACGCGATGAAGTGGCTGATGCAGAATGTAAAGCAGCGCGCGCAATTTGCGATGAAGAATCCGCGCTATGCGCTGGGGGCGATGTTGCGCGAGCTGACGCTTGCCGACGAAAAATTTCTGGCGAAAATTACCGGCGCTTCCGTCGATGCGATTCGCGGGTATCTGGACGAACCGATCGCGTCGCCGGCGTTTTCGCGGCATTTGCGGGAAGCGGAACAAAAATTCCGCGAGCTGGCGATTGCGAGCGCGGATTTATACGCGAAGAAAGTTTTGTTTCCGTACGCGGCCGTGCGCGTGCTGAAGCCGGAGTGCGTGGTGGAAACGGGAATCGCGAATGGCGTTTCTTCGGCGTACATTTTGCTGGCTTTGCACCGCAATCAGCGCGGCAGATTGCACTCCGTCGGATTGCCCGATCCGGCGTACTTGCCGGAAGGCAAAGACGCGGGTTGGTTCGTGCCGAAATGGCTGCGCGAGCCGTGGCACGTGCATTTGGGCGACGCGAAAGAGATTCTGCCGAAGCTGCTGCCGGAGCTGGGCCGCATCGACATTTTTCTGCACGATAGTCTTCACACGTACGAACACATGCTCTGGGAGTTTGAAATCGCGTATCCTTTTCTACGCCTGGGAGAACTTCTATTTGCGGACGACGCCCTCTGGAATTCGGCGTTTGAGGACTTCGCGCGCAAAGTCGGCTCACCGGAGGCCCGCATTCTCCACGGCGTAGGCGTACTCCGGAAAAACGGGGCGTGAAGCTCCTTCTTTACTCACATTATTTTGCACCCGGCATCGGCGGCGTAGAGACGATTGTAATGTCGCTCGCGCGCGGACTTGCGGAGCTGCGCGCGGAAGATGGCGCCAGGGAATGGGAAGTTACGCTGGCGACGCAAACTGCCCGGCAAAACTTCGACGACGCAAATCTGCCGTTTCCGGTCGTGCGCGAACCGGGTCTTTGGCGGTTGCTGCAGCTGGTGCGGGCGGCGGACGCGGTGCACATTGCCGGGCCGAGCTTCGCTCCCATGCTTTTCGCGTGGCTCGCCGGCAAACCATTTGTCGTCGAACACCACACGTATCAAGCGATTTGCCCGAATGGATTGCTGATTCATCAACCGGATCGCGCCGTTTGCCCCGGCCATTTTCAGGCAAAAAACCGCGCGGAGTGCGTGAAATGCCAAACGGCGGAAGTTTCCCGGATGCGCGGGTTGATCAAGGTGATGGCGGGGTTTCCGAGGCTTGCGCTCGTGCGCCGGGCGGCGGCGAATATCGCCGTGAGCGAACACGTTCGAACGAGGCTTGCCGTGCCGCGCACCTCCGTCGTATATCACGGAATGGATGCGCAGCCGGCTTCGACGGAAGCCTCTTCTTCTTCCGGAAATGCCACTAGCGCGATCTGTTTTGCAATGATTGGCCGGTTTGTTCAAGAAAAAGGCATCCATGTGTTTATCGAAGCGCTGGCGATGCTGCGGCAAGAAGGGTTGAAATGCGAAGCAAAGCTGATCGGCGATGGCCCGGAGCGGGCGAACATCGAAGCGCAATTGAAGGCCGCGAAGTTAGAGTCCATCGTGAAGATTACCGGATACCTATCGGGAGAAGAACTCGCTGCGGAAGTGTCGAACGTTTCGGTCGTGGTGATGCCTTCGGTTTGCGAAGAGACCGCCGGTTTGGCGGCGATGGAGCAAATGATGAGGGGCCGGCTGGCAATTTGTTCCGATATCGGCGGCCTGGCGGAGATTGTGGGCGACGCCGGGCTGAAATTTCCCGCGGGTGACGCCTCGGCGCTGGCTGCGTGCTTGCGCCGCGTGGCCGCAAACCCCGGACTTGCCAAATCGTTTGGCGAGAAAGCGCAAAGGCGCGGGCAGGAACTATTCGCGCGGAAGCGCATGATAGCCAATCACGCGGCGATTTACGCACGAAGTTGGAAGAAGCGGCCTGGTTGAAGCCAATTTTGGTTGGCTCGTGCGAGACCCATCGGCAATAGGCCGCGAAGCGATTCGAGTCGCGACCAGCAAAAGCCTGGCCGCGGTTGTGAACAAATCGAGTTCGCGCATGATGATTCATCGGGGTCGCAAAGAGCGGACAAGGCCGGATTTCGCTTCGTCCGTCGAATCGATTCCAATGGACGATTCCGGGCGGTTTTCCATTTTGCGTCCCGCTCATCGAGGCGGCTAGAACTTTGGAATTTCACTGCGGCACGGTGTGCCGCGGTGAAGGCATCTGACGTGTTATCGTACTGTAACCGGCGCGCCAACTCGAGACGCGCCGCGCACATCAATGAAGCCCCTTCATCAAATCCTGCCAAGCAATATCGGCGGCAATCCGTTTTTGGGCTTGCTGATTTGTGCGATGGCGATCGTGGGGGCCTACGAAGCCGCCAACTTCATTCTCGCCGGCGATACGGTGGGGTTGGTATACGTCGCGTTAGCGTTCGTCGTCGGAGCCTTTGTCATCGCAATGCTCAACGATTTTAGGCGAGGGCTTTACATTTTTCTCGTTTGGCTGCTGTTTGAGGATTTCTTTCGCAAATACCTTGGCAACGATATGCTCATATTCTTCGCGAAGGATTTCCTGGTGGCCGTCGTCTACCTGTCGTTCTTTCTCGCCTGGCGGCGAAAGCAAATTCAAAGTTTTAAGCCGCCCTTCCTGATGCCCCTATTACTTCTGGTGTGGTTCGGATTTCTTCAGGTCTTCAACCCGGCCTCGCCTCATATCTTATATGGCATACTGGGAATGAAATTATTTTTCTACTACATACCTTTGCTGCTGGTCGGCTATTCGCTGGTCAATTCGGAATTAGAGCTGCGCGCTTTTTTAAAGATCAATTTGATTCCCATTCTCGTGATCGTGGCGCTTGGCATCGCGCAGTCCATCATCGGCCCGACCTTCCTGAACCCCGCGACGATACAGGAAGATATCCGGGAATTAAGCTCTCTCTACCGGGTCGCCCCGATCTCCGGAGTGATCGTGTACCGGCCAACTTCGGTGTTCGTAAGTACCGGACGGTACTCCGACCTGCTGGTTGTCGCCTGGCTACTGTCTCTTGGATTTTTGGGATATACGCTGTTGCGATTTCACAAAGGCCGCTCGCTGGCGTTTCTTTCCGTCGCGCTGGTTGTCGCCGGAATGTTGTTGTCAGCCTCGCGCGGCGTATTTGCCTGGGGGTTGATTAATATTGTCGTCGTCGCCGCGGCTTTTCTGTGGGGCGCGCCATGGAGGCAGCGAGAAGTGATGCGCGTCCTGCGCGCCTTCTTCAGGGCAGGGCTGGGAGTGGCGCTCGCGGTGACGATGTTGCTCGTCATTTTTCCCGAGGCATTGCTGGATCGTCTCGCCGTCTATTCCGAAACACTTTCCCCTACCAGTTCCGCCAGCGAACTCACGCATCGCGCCCGGGATTATCCGCTCCAGAACTTCGTGGGAGCGTTCGGTTACGATCGTTGGCCGTATGGCTATGGAATCGGTACCACGGCGCTTGGGATCCAATACATCACTAGAATTTTTGGCGTTAAGCCGCTTGGTATCGGCGTGGAGAGCGGGTTCGGTGGTCTGGTTGTCGAGATGGGAATTGGCGGACTCGTGCTTTGGCTGATTATGGGCATTGCCGTCGTGACGAGCGCCTGGAAAATTGTGCGCGAGTTACGCGGATCGCCGTGGTTTCCGATCGGATTTGTCGTTTTCTGGTACGCATTTCTCATGCTTTTTCCGTTCATGGTCGGCGGCATTCAGTCGTACGAGGATTTTGTGCTGAACGCCTATTTGTGGTTGCTGCTTGGCATTCTGTTTCGCCTGCCGCATATCAAAGTATCCGCCGAACTTGACGCGGCGCGGCTCGCTGCCCAAATGCCTCGCCGGCGTTGGATTCTCTAACTTGCGCCTTGCCGTTCTTTCGCCGTTTGTCGACAAACAACATGGAACCGAGCGCGTGCTCGCGGAATTGCTCGAGCGGCTTGCTTCCGAGCATGCCGCGGATATCGATCTCTATTCGCAGCGTGTCGCCGGCTTTCCTGTGTCGCGGCCGGAGTCATCCTCGCCATCGGGCGGCGCTGGCCGCATCGTCTGGCGCAAAGTCTCGTCCATTCCCGGGCCGCATCTGATCCAGTTTCTCTGGTGGTACGCCGCCAACCGGTGTTCCCGCTGGCGCAGCCGAAAAGTTCGGCACGTTCACTACGATCTTCTCTATTCGCCCGGAATCAATGCGTCCGATGCGGACGCCATTACCGTTCACATCGTTTTCCACGAATTTTTTCACCAGGTACACTCGCAACTTCGCATCTCCAAATCGCCCGTTGCAAGCTGGCCGCGCATACTTCATCGCATTCTGTATTACCGCCTGATCATGGCGCTCGAACGCCGCGTCTATGCCGATCCGGGCGTCGCGCTCTCGGCCGTTTCGCAAATGGTCGCCGGCCAGCTGAAGCGATATTTTGGCCGGTCCGACGTCCTCGTCGTGCGCAACGCGGTCGAATCAAAAGTATTCAATCCTTCCGTACGCGCGGCCAGACGGGAAGCGGCACGGCTCAAGTTTGGCTTCGGTGCGAACGATTTTGTTTTTCTCCTGGTGGGAAACGATTGGAAAAAGAAAGGGCTCGATACCCTCCTGCCCGCGCTCGCCGCTTGCGATGATCTCGCGGCGCACTTGCTCGTGGTTGGCAATGACGTCCGCGAACCCTATCTCGAATCGTGCAAAAAGCTCGGCCTCGGCGCTCGCGTACGGTTCGTCGATCCATCTCCAGACGTCCTGCAGTTTTATGCCGCGGCCGATGCGTACGCCGGCCCGTCGCTCGAGGATGCATACGGTCTGCCCGTTCTTGAATCGATGGCGTGCGGTTTGCCGGTCATCGTAAGCGCCTCAGCCGGCGTAAGCGAGATTATCGCGGACGGGGAAAACGGCCTGCTCTTGCGCGATCCGCGCGATGTCCGCCAGCTGGCAACTCTTCTGCGCAAGATTTGCACTGCACCTCTGCTGGCGCAGGCGCTTGGCGCAGCGGCGGAGCGGACCGCCGCCAAAGAATCCTGGGAAGAGTACGCGCGGCAAATGCGAGAACATTTCGAACAAATTATTTCGAAGAAAAAACAAGCAAACCGCCGGGAATGACCAAGCGCTCGGATAAAACTTGAGCGGCAACTGTTTCACTCTGAAACAGAGCTTCGCAAAAAAAATCGTTCGCCAGCTCGTAATTCTCTTGTCACGTTCTTTCTCTGCCGTTTACACTACGCCTGCGCAACGGCCACACCTTTTCTCCCCCTTCCTGGATCCGCCGCACGCGAGGGGGCATGCCCACCGTAGTAGAAGAAGCGGTAGTCGCGCAGCGCCGCTATTATTCCGAAACCGCCGCAAAGTACGACCAGATGCACGCGCATGAGGGCGATGGCGACGGCTTCAATCGAAGATTCATTGAAGCGATATTGCACATGCTCGGCGCACGATCCGTGCTCGATGTCGGAACCGCAACGGGATACCGTATTCACGATCTCCGGTCTGCTTTGCCCGACGCATTTGTTTGCGGGATCGAACCGGTTGACGCCCTGCTTGGCATTGCGTTGCGCAATGACGTCCATGCTTCGGGAAGATTGATCCGCGGCACCGGTCTGGCGCTGCCGTTTGCGGACGCCAGCTTTGACGTGGTGTGCGAATTTTCGATCTTGCACCACGTACACCGGCCGGACGCCGTCGTAAAAGAGATGCTGCGGGTTGCGAAAAAGGCGGTGCTCATTTCGGATTGCAACCGATTCGGGCAGGGCAGCATGCTGGCGCGGCTGGCAAAACTGGCGATGTATAAAACCCGGACCTGGAAAACTTTCGATTGGGTTCGTACCCTGGGCAAAGGGTATCGAATCACCGAAGGCGACGGCCTTTCCTATTCCTACAGCGTCTATGATTCATTCGAACTCCTGGCGGAGTGGGCGGATCGGTTGATTCTGCTTCCCTCGGAAAACGGCAAATCCCGCAGCTGGCTGCACCCGCTGCTCGGCAGTTCCGGCGTCGTCGCCTGCGCGCTCAAGGAAAATTGCTGAACAAGCGTTTGTTCAGCGCGAAACTTTTTTCGCGAGCACCGCTTTGCGCGTCGCTTCCATCGTAAATGCCAGGGTCTCTTTCGGTATGCCGTTCACGAACGGGCCGATCATCCAGCCCAGTCCGGCGGGAATATCGCGCGTCAGCGAAACGACCTCGCTCTGGATGTACACGCCGCCGTCACGCTCTTCCATTCGCCACCACGTTTCCATTCGCCACAGAAAGCCGTCGTCGTCGCCCGCGGTTTTTTCCCGTTCGTCGCTCTTGCCCGCGTTTTCCACTTCGGCAATTCGAATGGCGCTGCTTCGGCTGTGCGCCCGTTGCGGCGAATCGCGAAAATAGTTCACGTCATGGGTCGTGTTCAAAACCACGGTGATGACGTTGTGCCGCCGGAATCGCAGGAACGCCAGAAAGTGATCGCCATCGTGCTGCAGCGTCTTCGATTGCTCGACGTCGGGCTTGTAGTATTCCGAATGGCGGTCGTAATCCTCGAGCACGCGCAAAACGTCGTCCACCTTCGCGCCTTTCACAAACGCAATTGCTTCCCAGTGATGCACGAGCCCGCCCGGGCAGCGAATCTCGCGGCCTTCGTCGTTCGTTTGCCGCTTTTCGATTCGCGTCGAGCCGGCGCGCAACGACTCGTATGCCGTCTGCCGCTCGGCTTCGCTCAGCTCGTCGGGCCATAAAAATGGCGCGCCGCGCTTTAATTCGGCGGCATTTCGCGCTGCGGTCAAGGCCAGGTACCGGTCAAAGGCGGCCGCCGTTTCCGGTTTTAAGTTCGGCAAAGCGCCCGGCGATGCGTTCGCGCGATTCGTCGCCGCCGCGCCGAGAAAGATTATCGCGGAGCCGACGAGGGCCGCTCTCCAGATTCGCTTGTCCGGCAATCCGTTCACGTGTCGCATCCACCCTGCACAAAAACAAAATCGCTTCGCCACAACTCCTTGCGCGGCAACGCCGCCCACGGGTTTCGGAAGTCGATGGCTCTATTGTGATGCATTCGGTGGGCCGCGCAGCCGGTGGGAAGGTGTGCGCTGCGCGGTGCGGCCTGATGGCTGAGAGGGAGAAACTGAACCGGGTTGGAAGCTCGCACACGGCCCCTTGCGGGACCGCTGTCCCCGCGCGGCCCCCAACCCGTTGATCTAAGTTACTGGCGCCGCCCGTATGGCTCAATGGGCCGGAGGAGCCAGTTATCGGGGTACCTGGGTCTTAGTACTACTGACCTACCATCCCGCCGTTCCAATTTGGCAAGTATCACAAAATGCAGTACTTACCTGCGGCTTCGCGCCAACCCGGAAGTACTATCCCGCCCCATTTCGTGCGGCGGACGATTTCGCGAAAATGTCCGCACCTGAGATAACGTTTGCGGCCAGGTGGGGCCTCCCAAATCCAGGCGAACCCACGCCGCATCGCTCCGCTCGTTCCACGCGACGCAGGCGCAAGCCAGCCGAGTCCTTCGCCCGCGGCAAACGAGGCGCGGCGGTAAATTACCCTCCCGAAGCTCGCCTTTCCATTGGATTGGCCACGCCAAAATTACCGCGGCTGCGGCGTGAATGGCCGCCTCAATTGCGTCAGCAGGGCACAAGGCAAAAGAAAAACGGCGCGTTTCCGCGCCGTTTTTCCATCTCCTCGACAAACTTTCTACTTCACGTACTGACCGATTTGGGGTGGTGGACAAGCCCGTCAAGCTTCCCTTGCCGGGCAATCGATCCGTTCTCGGACCAAACGGATTGTCCCTGCCGGCAGTCGCTATTGAACGACGACTTTCGCCGTCATTTTCGGGTGAAGCGAGCAGAAGTAAGGATAGGATCCCGCCTTATCGAACTTGAACGAGAACTTTTCGTCCGTGTCGAGCGCCTTGGATTTGAACACCTTATCGTTGCTCACCACGGTGTGCGGAATGTCGTCCGCGTTTGTCCAGGTGACGGTTGTGCCGGCTTTGATTTCCAGCGTTGCCGGTGAAAAGCTGAAGTTATCGATTTTCACCGTTGCGGTCATCTCGGCTGCCGCTTGCGGCGCCAGGGTTGCCGCGTGCGTCTGCTTCCGCAAGGTGGTCGCGTAAGCCAATGCCGCCACCAGCAGGATCCCCGTGCCCAAAATTGGAACGATACGTTTCATGGTCTATTTCCTCTTAGCTTAGATTTGTATCCACGACGGCGAGCGCTTTCTGACCCTGCACGAAATTCACGCTCGTTACTCCCAGCAAATTGCGCAACTGGTCCGCGGGAACCTTCATCGGTCCGGGTGAATCCGCTTTCCCCGGCGCCGGCTGCGGAAATGCCGTCGATGCCGCCGTGTGGAACGTCACATTGCCTTCCACCTTCTGCATCGTCTGGTGGATATGGCCGTTCAGTACGGTGACGGAACCAAAGCGCTTCATATACCCAAGCGCCTGCCCCGCGTCTTCCGTGCCCCAGCCCCACTCAGGGTACACCGACCATAGCGGAATGTGCGCGAACACCACGATCGGCGTGCTCGATTTCTTACCCTTCAAATCGTCTTCCAGCCATTCGAGCTGCTCGTGGCCCAGCGTGCCAAGGCCGCCCGCCTTCAGATCCATCACGTTCACGAGGCCCACAAAGTGCACCCCGTTCTTGTCAAAGCTCTGCCATCCGGAACCCTTCGTGCCCTTGCCGTAGCGCGCCAGGAACTCTTTTCCTTCGTCGATCGCCACGTCATGCTCGCCGGGAACATAGAACGCTTCCTTCACCTTCGCGCTCTTCAAAATCTGTTGTACGTTGTCGAACTCTTCCGGCTTCGAAAGGTGCGTCACGTCGCCGGTGTGCAGCATGAATTCCGGATTCCCCGGCAGCGCGTTGATCTTGTCGATCGCCGCCTTCAGCGTTCCGATGACGTCCGGGTTTGCCGGCTTGTTGAAGCCCATGTGGCTGTCGCTGATCTGCACGAAGCTCAACTCGCCCTTCGCCGCCGCCGGGTCCATCTCGCCCAGCCGGCTCAAGCTGAACGACTTCATCACGCCGCCGTTCATCACGCAGAGCGTACCGGTTCCGGCCCACGCCATGCATTTCAGGAAGCCGCGCCGGTCAATGCCGTCCTCGTTGTGGTCAAACTTGATCTCGTCTTCTTTTTTCATCTGCGGAATCCTTTCCAGTTTTCAATCTGAGCGGCGCGCCACTGTGCGCCAGAAAGCGCGCCGCCCGTGGACAGCTTGGACAACGTGTTACCAGCTACCTTTACCTGCCCCGGCAAAATTTTATTCCCACTCCATGAACCGTTTGTCCTATTATGGCCGTCCTATGAGGCGGGAATAAATCCCGCTTCCCGGCGGTTATAGATGGTGGACACCCGTAGTCTGGGCAAAAGGACGGACGTTTTACCAGTGCAAGACCGCGAGCAATTTGATCAGCTCGTACTGCCGCACTTGCGCGCTGCGTTCAATTTGGCGCGCTGGCTTTTGCGCAGCCGTGAAGATGCGGAAGACGTCACGCAGGAAGCGCTGCTGCGTGCCTTTCGCTTCTTTTCCGGCTTTCACGGCACGGACGCGCGTGCCTGGCTGTTGCAGATTGTGCGCAATTGCTGTTACACCTGGCTGGAGAAGAATCGCACGATGGATTCCAACGTCGAATTCGACGAAGCATTGCACCTCTCGCCCTTGCCCGGCCCGGAGGCGCAGGCGCTTGCCGGCAGCGATCGCGAACGCCTTACCAAGGCGCTCGAGCAGCTTTCGCCGCGTTCGCGCGAAGTGATTGTTTTGCGTGAGCTCGAGGGTTGTTCTTACAAGGAAATTGCTTCCATCACCGCCATGCCCATCGGTACCGTCATGTCCAGCCTCGCGCGTGCGCGCGACCGGCTGCAAGAGTTGCTCACCAAACCTGGAACGAAGGAGGCTGTCCATGACGTGTGATGTGTCCCGTTCCATCCTGCACGGCTATGTGGATGGCGAACTCGATGCTCTCCGGGCAGCGGAATTCGAACAACACATGGAAGGATGCTCGGCCTGCGTTCGCGATCTAGAAGCGCAGGAAACGCTTCGCTCCGCCATTCAGCGCGCGCAGTTGTACGAGCCGCTTCCCGCGGGCTTCGAAAACAAAATCCGCCGCGATTTGGACGAGTCCTCCTCACGGGCTTCTTCGCCAAGGTTTCATGTGTGGCCCTTGCTTGCCGCCGCGGCCGTGCTTTTGCTTGTCGTTAGCGTTTCCTGGAAATTCTCGCAAAGAAGCCGTCCAGGCGCCGAGCTTTCCGTCACCGCGGCGGATTCAGCCGCCGTGGAACTTGTGGACGCGCACATTCGCGCGCTCCAGCCCGGCCACTTGACCGACGTCACTTCTACAGACCAGCACACCGTCAAACCGTGGTTTGCCGGGAAAATCGCTTTCGCTCCGCCCGTTTCCGATTTTGCGGCGCAAGACTTTCCGCTACTCGGCGGCAGGCTCGACGTTTTTCAAGGACGCACCGTCGCCGCTTTGGTCTACGGCCGCCGCAAGCATTTCGTCAGTGTCTTTATTTGGCCCGACCCGGCAATGGACGCGGAGCAATATGCGGGCGCGATGAATGGCTATCATTGGCTTTCTTGGAAGCAGAACGGACTGCGCTTCTGTGAAGTGGCGGACACGAATGGCGACGACCTCGTCGCGCTCAAGGACTTGATCGCCCGCTAATTGTTTTTGCCGGCCTTGCCCTTGGATTTCGGCATCTCTCTCGCGTAAATCAGCCGCAGTTCAATCTCGCTCGTGTGGCCGGACTGCACCTGAAAATACTTCTGCCATTCGGAGAAAACTCCGCCCGCGGACGCGCGAATATCGTAAGTATCCGTGTGTAATTTGGTGATCGTGAAGCGCCCGTGCGAATCGGCGTGCACGGCGTGTGGCGCGCTGCCCGCCGACGATTGGTAGGTGATCGCCGCGTGCGGCGCCGGCTTGTCGTCGGGCCCCAGCACCACGCCGGAAATGATGCCCGTGGGCGCATCCTTGCCGTGCTTCAACACCACATTTTGCCCGGCGCGCACCGCCGTGCCCGAAATCGCAAAGAAAATCGCCGCGCTTGCCAGTATTCGTCGCATTGCCGTCTCCTGCCGTACTGCCTCAGTGTAAATCGCCTGGGTTCGGTCGGCGGTGTGGCGGCGCGGATTGTGCCGCAGCGGCAACCTGTCTCTTGGGGCAGGTTGCCGCGCGCAAGGCTCGACGCAAAAACGCTATAGCGTCGCTTCCAGGTTCAGGTCTTCGATCATCGTTTCCAGCTTTTCGTTTGCGGCGTCGCGCTGCGCTTCCGTGTCCGCGATTTTCTTGCGCAGGCTCGCAATTTGCGTTTCCTGCTCGTCCAGCTGTTTGGTATAGCGCTGCAGCAGCGCTTTTTCTTCCGCGCTTCCGCGCAGCGCCTTCATGTTTTCCCGCAGGCGTCCTTGGTCGTCCACAATCCGGTCGATATCCTTCTGCCGGTCTTCCATCTCCTGCTCCAGCTTCGCCACCACCGCTTTTTGCGTGGAAATTTTCTTCAGTGCCTCCGCCATCTCCGGCGTAATGCTGCCTTGCTTCGAAAAAAAGACAATCTGGTCGTCGGTCAGATTCGAAATCTGATACGTCGTGAAGAGCGGATGCACCTCTTCGACCGGCAGCATCGCCGTCGCATTCGGCGCGATTTCCATGCGGAAGCGGCTCGTCCCCGGCGCTTGCTCTTCCGGCTGCTTGGAATTTTTCAGAAACGTCCATCCCGCTCGCGCCGGATGCTCGATCACCAGCACGCGCGGCGTCGCATCCTGATTGCGCACGGTGTACGTCGTGCGCTGCTGCTCCTCGCTCACCTGCGTCATCGTGCCCTTGAAGATCTTCACTCTCGTCACGTGTTGCGGCGAAGCGTTCTGCATCGCTTCAACGAGCAATCCCAAGTCCGTCGCATACGAAAGCAGGCGCTTCTCGCCCGGTTTGATCGCGTCGGTCAATCCTTCGCCGGCAAACACTTCGCTCTCCAGCACGTTAAAGCTTCCGCCGTCGAGCGTCAGCGCGCTGGTATTTTTCATCCAGATCGCGCGCAACGGCCGCCCGGACCCGCTCGTGCCGCTCCACAGCGAAACTTTCTCCGCTTCCACGTCGGTCTGCACAATCGGCACCAGCGCCGACTGGTTTTTCTTCAGCGTCACGCGGTCTTTCAATTTGTACTCAAACAAATCGCCCAGTCCTTGCCCATTCGCCGCCGCGCTTCCCATTTCTCGCGCCTCTGCAATCGCGTTTGGCGGCGGCGGTGGCGCAGGTGCGAAGGCTCCGCCGGCCGCTCCGCCGGCCAATCCCGCGCCAGCGGCAAAATTCCGGCCGTTCATCGGCAGACCTGCGACATGCGCGCGATTTATCACGCTCATTTTCCCGACGGTCGCGTTTCCTAAGCTTGCACTTTCCGAGCTAACGGTCACCGTGTTTGCACTGACCTCCACAGTTTCCGAGACTGTGCCTACTTGCAGCTTTGAGTCGAGTTCGTTTTCACCGGGTCCGACATTCACGGAGCTAAATGCATTTGTCTTGAATCCATTCGCCGCAAACTCGGCTCGATAATTTCCGGGCGGCAACGAAGACACCGCGTATTCTCCCTCGCTGTCTGTCATCGTCTGCGCCACAATCGCGCCATTCTGATCCTTAATGGTGACGTTCGCATTTGCTACCGCCGCGCCCGAAGGATCTGTCACCGCACCGCTCAACCCGCCATTTCCACGTAGCAATGTCGACGCATGCGTTTGCGGCGAAAGCTGCACGCTCTCCGGCAAAGCCACCACCGGCCGCCGCCCGTAGTACGGCTCCGAAAGCTGCTGAATAAACGAATGCGGCGCGCCCGCCACAAGCGAAAGCTCCACGTCGTTCCAGTCTTCGCCCACCGTGTTGTCCACAATCGCCCAACCTTGCAACAACGGCTTTTTTCCTTCTTTCGAAGGCAACACAATCCGATACGTCGTTTTCCAGATCGGCACTTCGCTGATGTAGCTCACATACAAATTCCGTTCGCCGTTTCCCGTCGTCGAAATCGTCATTCGCCGCACATCCTGCTCGCGCGCCGACGCCACCAGCCCCAGATATTTCCCCACTTCGGTATTCAAATCGCGATCCACAATGCGTACGCTCGTGCTCGTATTCAAATCCACGTTTCGCACTTCACCCGCGTCGCTGATCAGCGAAATCTGCTCCATCTCCACCGAACCCGCCGTGCCCATTCGCGTCTTTTTCTCGACGCTCAACAGCTTTCCGGTTATTGCCGCGCCCGCGCCGTTGCGAATCTCCACGCGCGCCCCGCGCAGCGCTCCCAAAAATTCCGCCACCGTCGGTTTTTCGCCGAGGGCCAGCCGCAGCGTCGCCAGCCTTCGCGCCAGCGGCGCTTCACTGTTGTAGTCCACGCCGGTAATCCGTCCGCCGGAAAGATCCAGCACCGTCAGCGACTTCAGCACGTCGTTCAATTGCGCGCTCGTAAAATCCACATGCACGTCCTGGCTTCCGCGCACGCGCCCCAAATGCTCAAAATACCCAACGCCATTTTTGTAAAGCACCACGCGCCGCACCGGCAGCCTTGCGGATTCTCCGCCGCTCGCCGCGCCGGTTTCCCGGCCGTCCGCCGCTTTCGTTTGCGATTTGGAATTTTCTTGCGCCGAGACGGGCCCGGCCAGAAGAGCCAGTACGCACACACCCGCAATGAACCGTTTCATGGGCCACACTCCACTCCGAAGAGATAACTGCCTTGTCACTCTGGATGCGCGGCACTCCAGTCGAGTTGTCCGCCGATCCGCAATGAGAACGATTTCGCGGGAAATTCTTGCGCACGAAGCCGCGCCGGCTTTGGCCTCTCCCACTTTCGCGCGGCTTCGTGCTTGGCGCTTGTCTTGTATGGATGGGTTAGACGCCGCCTCGCGGCAAGAGTTCCCGGCCCGCCGCGCTACTTCCGCGCGCGCGCCGCTCGAAAAATCAGCAAATGGCTCATCCACGCCACTTGCACCAAATACGTCGGCAGCCACACATACGGAAAATACGCCACAAATGTATTCGCCGGCTCATTCTGAAAATGCCGCAGCGGTGTCGGCATCGAAAGCGCGGCAATGGTCATGACGTTGAGAAGCAGTAGAAGACCCATCGTATTCCACGCATAAATCAGCCATCGTGGCGCTTTTTGTTTTGCCACCAGCCACGCCATCGGCAGCGCCGTCAGTCCCGTCAGCGCATCCCAATTTCTTCCTTCCAGCGTCATCTGCACCGGCACAAATCCTGCGCGGTATCCCAAATCCAAGAAAATCTCCACAAACACGCGAAACACTTGCAATCCGACGAGCCACTCTAGTCCCGGGCTCTCGATCAATTTCCTGGCCGCGGAAAAAGTGCTCACAAAAAAAACCGCCACGATTGAAACCGCGATCAGGACCGCAATCCGCGGAGGCCGCTCGGAAAAATCGTGCAGCTTCGCCGTGCAGCCCAAAATCCCCGTAATCGCCAGCCACGCAAAAAATGTGCTTCCTACCCGTGCGTTGCGCCGCGTCAATTCGACCTGTACCGCGCCCACCATCAGCGAAAACAAAATCGCCAAATAGACCGGACCTGGATTCATGGCTCGCCATTATGTGCCCGTCGCGATTTTTCGGCCACTCTGCGGCGCTTCTCCGCGCGCCTCGCACAAATAAAATAAAAAAAGGGCGCGATCGCTCGCGCCCTCATTCCATTTCTTGTCGAACCGCTCGAACTATTGTTTCGCCGTTGCCGGTTTCACGAACATCTCATCGTCAATCGGAAAATTGTTTTTCACCTGCGTCAGTTTGATCTTGATCACCGAACCTTTTTCCGTCCTCTTCATCCGGAATGGCACCATCATTCCATCCACGTCGCGGTAATCGTCCATGTCGAGTCTCGTCGTGAAGTTTCCATCCGGCCTTGCCAGCGTCTCTTCGCTTCGCAGCGCCAGTCCGCTCTCCTGGTCGAAATAGAGCTTCGTCGTTTCATTCTTCTGCGACGAATATTCCACCACGTATACGGTGTGCAGGCCGATCTTGTCCGCGCCCAGCACTTTTCCCGTTGCCGCCAGCAAAATCATCTTCGCTTGTTCGGAAAATTCCGACCGCTTCAGCCGGCTTTCCAGCTCCGCCCCTTTGAATTCGTGATACCCGCCGCGCGGATCTTCCAGCCACGCCGATTTTCCGTCGCACACTTCGCGCATTTCCAAATCCTGCGGCAGTTTCATCTTCAGCAGCGATTTATCCGGCGCCTTCTTGTAAATTTCGATGGCCACAAACGCCGACGAATCTTCCGATTGCAATACGCCCTTCATCATCACCGTATTCGTTTTCTTCCACGCGTCGGAGCCGCCCATGGACTTCTCCGCCCGCGTCAAAATTTCCTTCAGCGAAGGAACCGGCGCATCGGGTTTCGCGGCCGCGCTCGTTCCGTTTTCCGCCGCATCCGTTCCCGCAAGTTTCTCCCGCACCATCGCAATGTTGGAGGGCGAAGCCGTCTGGCTGAGCACGCCGCGCGGCGCGAAGAGCAGCACAATCACCGCCGCCAGCAGCAGCACCACGGCGCGTTTCATAAGCATTTTCATCGCAAGAACCTCGCAGTTCGAAGGCGTACTTTCGCCTTCAGCGAGTGTCGCTTTTCTTTCCGCGCGCCTCCATAGTGCTTGCGGCCACTTGTGTTGCCTCAGCCACTGTCCGAAAGTGCAGGTGTCCACGCCATTTCGGTTTGGTTCAGCCGAGAAATTTCTAATAAAGCGCCGCTTTTTGCCCGCCGGCCTTTCCGCCTTTTCGAATCAATGTAAACGCTTTCCCGCGGATATTTTTCTTTCTCGATCCCGCCGGGGCGGGCCGAAGAGTGTAAAATGAAACTCAACTGCACGGGAGAAGTTTCGCCGTCATGTGTTTCTGCCCCACCCGCACTACACGTTTCATCTTTTTCCGTACCGTCTTGCTTTTTGCTTTCACTGTCGCATCATTATCAAATATGGCGTCCGCTCAATCCGTGCTGGATCTTCGCGGCAAACCCCTCGATCCTCTCCATGCTTCACGCGGAAAAATTACCGTTTTGATTTTTGCCAGCACCGATTGCCCCATCACCAATCGCTACGCTCCCTTGCTCCAGCAAATGCACGATGCAAACAAGGACCAAGTCAATTTTTGGTTCGTCTACCCGGACAAAAACACAACCGCCGGGCAAATCGCCGAACATTTGCGGCTGTTCGCCATTTCCGTTCCCGCGCTTCGCGACCCTTCCCATTCGCTCGTCAAGCAAGCCGGCGTCACCATCATTCCGGAAGTCGCCGTTTTCGACGCGAACGCGCATTTGCTCTATCACGGCCGCATCGACAATTTGTATGAAATCGCCGGCCGCCCCCGCGCCGCCGCGACCACGCACGAACTGCAGGACGTTCTTACCGCGGCCATCGCCGGCAAACCATCTCCCTTCGTGTCGTCGCCCGCCGTCGGTTGCTACATCGCCGATTTGCAATGAGCGCCGCTTCCCATCGCGACAAAATACTTTCCTCCGCATTTTGTTTTTTTGCGCTCGGCGGAGCGCAACTTCTCCATAGTTCAGCCGCCGCGAATTCGCCGCCGGAAAAACGCGTCACCTTCAATCGGGATTTGGCGCCCGTCGTCTTTCGCACTTGCGCCCCGTGCCATCATCCGGGTGAAGCGGGCCCGTTTTCCTTGCTCACTTATGGCGACGTCAAAGCCCACGCTCGCCAGATCGCCGATCTCACCGAAAGGCGCATCATGCCTCCGTGGCTGCCGGAAGACGGTGAAGCAAAATTTACGGGCGACCTCCACTTGACGAGCGACGAAGTTTCGCTCTTTCAAAAATGGCTTTCCGACGGAATGCCGGCAGGCGACGCCGCGGACCTTCCGCCGGCGCCGCGTTTCAGCGCGGACTGGCAACTCGGAAAGCCCGATCTGATTCTCTACGCCGATTCATCTTTTGAAGTCCCCGCAAATGGCAGCGACGTCTACTGGAATTTTATTTTCCGGCCGCCCATCGATTCCACCCGCTGGATCAAAGCCATCGAAATTCGCCCGGGTGAACGCCGCCTCGTGCACCACGCCAACCTGATCGTCGATCGTTCGCAATCGGCGCGGCGCCGGGAAAAATCCGCCGGCACGGGTTTCCCCGGCATGGAGCTTCAGATCGAATCCGAATCGTTCGATCCCGACGGCCACTTCTTTTTCTGGAAGCCCGGAACAATTCTCGAACCGGAGCCGCACGACATGGCGCTCCGCCTCGATCCCGGCAACGACCTCATCCTGAACACTCACTTGCAGCCATCCGGCAAGCCGGAAAAAATTCAGCCCGCCCTCGGCATCTATTTTGCCGAAGCCGCCGCGACGAAGTTTCCCTTGCTTCTTCAGCTCGAAAACGACCGCAAATTGGATATTCCCGCCGGCGCGAAAAATTTTGTCGTCGCCGACGAATTCACGTTGCCAGAATCCGTCTCCCTTCTCGCCATCTATCCGCACGCGCACTATCTTGGCCGCGACATCCTTGCCATCGCGAAATTTCCCAACGGCAAAACACAAACTCTCATCCACATTCCGCGCTGGGATTTGAACTGGCAAGCCGTCTTTACGTACACCACTCCCATCGATCTCCCTGCAGGCACCACGATTTCCATGCGCTTTCAGTACGACAACTCCGCCGACAATCTCGCGAATCCCAATTCGCCGCCGCAACGCGTCGTTGCCGGCAATCGCGCCGGCGACGAGATGGCTCATCTATGGCTTCAGGTTTTGCCGCAATTGCCCACAACCGGCGCGAACGATCCGCGCCGCGTGCTGCAGGAAGCCATCGCCCGCCATCACGTGGAAAACAATCCCCAAGATTTCGAAGCGCATTACAATCTCGCCGCCATGCTCCAGGCGCGCGGCGAACTTGCCCCATCCATCGATCACTATCAACTCGCGCTCGCGCTTCGCCCGGGCGACGCCACCGTTGAAAACGCGCTGGGCGGCGCCTTTTTCGCCGCCGAAAATCTTCCGCAAGCCATCGCGCATCTTTCCGTCGCCGTCAAATCCCGCCCGGACTATTTCGATTCCCAATACAATCTCGGCCTCGCGCTCGCCATGGACAACAAGTTTTCCGAGGCCGTCGAGCATCTTCGCGCCGCCGTCGCGCTCCGCCCGCAAGACGCCGATGCCGAAGCCAATCTGGGTGGCGCGCTCGCGGCGAATAATCAGACCGGCGAAGCCATCGCGCACCTTCGCCGGGCGTTGCAATTGAATCCAAAACACTCGCTCGCGCGCGAAAATCTCGATTCGCTTCTTCGCGATCCCGCAAAGCCGTAATCGCTTTTTTGTGAAGTAACATGCCGCGGCGAAGGACGAATCAATTTGCGCCGTTTTTTTTGCCGGCCTCGGCGGACGACGCCAATTTTTCCAATTCCGCGCGCACCAGCGGAATGGCGTCGGCGGGCGAACCCACTTTGCGATAATTCGTCGCGAACGTTTTCTGGTGGACGGAGATGGGCGAGAAAAGTTTTCTGGCGTCGAAATCGTATTGAGAGAACGTCGGCAGCCAGACTCCGGGCGCGAATTCGTACCGCTCCTGCATGAAGTGGCTGCCTTTGTAAATTTTGCCGAGAAAAAAGCCGAAGGAGATATCGTCGGTGACGTCGCCTTCAATTCGCGCCATTTGACCGGCGGCTTCGTCGAGCCACACCGTGCCTTTCACTTTCGTAAAAATCGCCGCGGTGCGCGTGGGCGGCTTGTAACCGGGATTCGGTTCCATGCGGAACTTCAAAAGTTTGCGGCCGCCGCGCGTTTCCTCGCCAAGAAGCGTAAAGAGAAAAGCGGTTCGCGTCTGATCGATCAGTTCGGCGCGCTCTTTTTGTTTTTTCGCCACTTTGTCGTACGCGTCTCGCTGCGGCTTGCCGCTTTGCGCCGCCCACGTCAGTGAGTTCAACAGTTTTTCCAGATCGCTGCGATAAATCGCCGCGTTGGCCGGCGCGGAATCCGGACCGAGCGCAATATGCGCGATGCCGGTGCCGGCAGGGAACACACGGGAAATCCTGACGTCGGATGGATTGGGGTCGCCCGACGATTTGCGGTCTTCGACCCGCTCGATGCGTTCATAGAGGTAGAGCGCCTGCTCGGTCTCTTTCAGTCCGGCGACCGCTTTTTCAAACCGCGAAGAATCGACGCGCTCGCCGTCGTCATCGGAGGCGGGGATCGCCCCGGCGAAGCCGAACGGGACGATTGAGAGGAGCAAGCTCAGGCAGGAGAGGCGAAGGGAGAATCTCGTCATTGGCCGGTCATGAAGTGGACTACCCATTCGATTCCTCGTGATTCCCGGATGTTGCACGCGGGAAGGCGCCCAATTGGGGTAAAAAAAGGGCGTCAGGCGTAGTGTACCCAAGCAGGTTGGCCGGGATCATTAAAACTGGTGAGCGCCTTGCGGAAGAGGCACGGCTCGGCAAGTCTTTGTAAGTAATTGATACAATTGAAGTTAATAGAATTTTGGCGGACGGTGCATTGGCGAGGCGGCAAAATCGAACCGAATTGCAGGTTTTTGGAGATGCGGTTAAGAAATCTGGGCGTCTAAAGGAACGAAGGGGCATGTCCGCGCGTAATACAATTGTAGGCGTGTGCGGCCGAGGAGGGTTGGTTTGGGCGTAATCCCCATGGGCGGGTTGTCGAGAGCACTTCCGGCGAAGGCGAAGCGTGTGGATTTTGCGAAGTGGCGCCGGTCGTTGGTGACGTTTCTCGAGACGATGCGGCTGGCCCTGGACTCGCTGAGGGCGCATAAACTGCGTAGTTTTTTGACGCTGCTGGGCGTGATTCTGGCGGTCACGACGCTGGTCGTGGTGATGAGCGTCGTTTCGGGCATGAATTTCTACGTTGCCGATAAAATCGCGAATCTTGGCGCGAACGTATTTATCGTGGATCGCTTTGGAATTATCACCAGCAATGATGCCTGGGTGAAAGCGCAGAAGCGGCCGCTGATCACGATGGAAGATTACGAGCGGTTGCGCGAGAACATGAAGACGGCGCGGGCGGTGGCTGCGCTGGACGACCACACGGTGGAAGTGCGCAGCGGAAACGAAAAATTGACGGGTACGGACGTGATGGGCGTTTCGACGAACTATGCGGACGTGCGCAGCATCGGCATATCGGAAGGCAGGTTCATCACGCAGTCCGACGACGACCATCGCGCGGAAGTCGTATTCATCGGCACCGACGTTGCGGCGAAATTTTTTCCGAACGTGGACCCCGTCGGCAAATCGATTCGAGCGGAAACCCACGAATATACGGTGATCGGAGTGGCCGCGCCGATCGGCAGCGCGTTTGGCCAATCGCAAGACAATTTCATGATCATGCCGATCCACACCTTTGAAAAAGAGCTGCACCGGCAGCGGGATTGGATCGCGATTTTCGTGCAGGCGCCGGCCGCGGAGATGATGGAAGCGACGGAGGACGAAGCGCGGATGCTGATGCGCGCCTACCGTCACTTGCCTTATGAAAAGGAAGACAATTTCGCGATTCTGGGTTCGGACTCCATCATGAAGCTTTGGCACGACCTGACGGGAACGCTGGCGGCCGCCGCGGTCGGCCTGGTGAGCGTGTTCATGGTGGTGGGCGGCATCGTGATTATGAACATCATGCTGGCGAGCGTGACGGAGCGAACGCGCGAGATTGGAATCCGGCGGTCGCTTGGCGCGCGCAAAAAACATATTTTGTTTCAGTTCATGACGGAATCGTCGGTGCTTGCGGCGACGGGCGGAATCATCGGTGTGCTTTTTGCCTATCTCCTGGTGCTGCTCGGGCGGTCGACCACTTCGATTCCGATGGAGATGCAGACCGGAGCGGTGGTCACTTCGCTGGTGATTTCCACGCTGGTTGGATTGTTCTTTGGAATTTTTCCGGCGATGCGCGCGGCGAAACTGGACCCGATTGAAGCGCTCCGGGCGGACGGGTAGGACGCAATGGCACAAGCACACGGCGAAAATCTGAAGCAGGCGATGGACACGCTGCGAACGCACAAGCTGCGCAGCGCGTTGACGGTGTTCGGAGTGGTGCTGGGTGTGAGCGTGATCATGCTCGTCGCGGCGCTGATCACGGGCTTCGACAACACAGTGCAAGACATGGTGAAGCAGTTCGGCGCGGACACGGCTTTCGTTTCCAAGTGGGATCAAGGAATGCACGGAGGCGACCGGCCGCTCGAAGAGCGGCAACGCAAGCCTTTGACGATCGAAGACGGAAAAGCGCTGAAAGATCTCTGCCCCGCGATCAAGAACGTAACCACGTTTCTGCAAACGAATTGGCAGCAATCGCACACGATCCGCACCAAAGCAGGCGAAGTGACGGCAATCGATTTCCGGGGCGTGCAGGCAAACTTTGGCCAGGTGTATGCGAACGCTTCGACGATTGAAGGAAGATTTTTGGCGGACGGCGACGACCAGCACCGGGAAAAAGTAGTGATGCTGGGAGAAAACGTTGCTCCGGTGTTGTTCCCCGAAGGCCATCCGGTGGGGAAAGACGTTTTTATCGACGGATCGGCGTATACCGTCGTCGGCGTGGTGGAAAAGCCGAAGGGCGGCTTTGGCGGCGGCGACGAAGACCGGCGCGTGCTGATTCCGTACAACACGTTCGCGAAGATTTATCCGGGCGCGGACGAAGTGAACATGCGCTTTCAAGCGCGCGAGGGAATGCTGGACCAGTCCGTGGACCAGGCGACGGAAGTGTTGCGGCGGCGGCGAAACGTGGCGCAGGGCGGGAAAGATAATTTTTCCATCAAGACCGCCGCGCAGGAAGTGGAAGAGTTTCACAGCATCATGCTGATGGTGTACGTGGCGACAATGGTGTTGAGCGCGATCGGATTGCTGATCGGCGGCGTGGGCGTGATGAACATCATGCTGGTGAGCGTGACGGAGCGGACGCGCGAGATTGGAATTCGCAAAGCGATCGGCGCGCGCAGCGGCGACATTACCTGGCAATTCCTGCTGGAAGCGATGACGTTGACCGGAGCGGGCGGCGTGCTGGCGCTGCTGCTTGTGAACGGTTTGGTGTTCCTGATTCGCGCGACGCTCGGCTGGTCCGGAATTGTGCCGATTTGGGCGGCGGCGACGGGAATCATCGTGAGCGTGAGCATTGGGCTTATCTTCGGCGTCTGGCCGGCGATGAAGGCTTCGCGGCTCGATCCGGTGGAAGCGCTGCGGTACGAGTAGGAAGTCCGGTTCCTTTTCACCCCGACATAGAAATTTTGAGCGCCGCGCCGCGGCTGCGCGTGCGGTTCGCTTCTTGCTGGAATTTGGCGAAGAAGCCGGCCACCCCCTCCCCCGATTTCGCGTAAGTGTGGAATATAAAAGACTTAAAAGTGTTTGTTTGCATACACTTCTGCAAGTGTTGATTCTGCGGGACTTAGAGGAAGCGAAATTTTGAGGCGGAAGAGTGTGGAAAAGGCGGGAACGCCCGGTGAGCGAGAGACTTGCCGACTGCACGAGGCATGATAATACAGAACGAGTTGTTTGTCAAGTCATAGTACTGTGACGGCAACATTCGAATGGATTGGACGGCGGAATTTTACCGTGGCCGCTATGAGAGGGATTTCGGCGGGGTGCGCAAGCGCAGAAAGCATACAAGACTTTTGAATGAGAGCCCGCCTTGGAAGGCGGCCTCTACAGGATGTGCCACAAACTATTGAGGAACATTTGGGGACGGAGGTGCGTAGATTCGGGGTGGGTGGACGGATCGGTCCAAAGGGGTGCGCGATGGGTCGGATCGGGAAGGCGTTGCGGGCAGTTGCGCTAGTGGTGGGATTGGCGGGGTTTGCGTTGGCGGCGCGGGCGCAAGAGGTGGCACCGCTCGAGAAGATTCAATCGCAAGAAGAACTAAACAAAGCGATTACGGCGCTGGACGCGGGACTGTTTGACGCGTACAACAAATGCGATTTGGAGAAATTTGCGACATATTTCACGGAAAATGTGGAGTTTTACCACGATCAAGGCGGCGTGACGCTGGGCCGGGCGGCGCTGACGGAAAGCGTGAAGAAAAATATTTGCGGAAAAGTGACGCGGGAGCTGGTGCCGGGAACGTTGCAGGTGTTCTACATGAAGGGGTACGGAGCGATTGAGATGGGCGTGCACCGGTTCCATCATCCGGGACAAGAGGATACGGAGGGCGTGGGCGAAGGGCGTTTTGTGCACTTGTGGCAGTACAAGGATGGGGCGTGGAAGATCACGCGAGTGCTGAGCTACGACCACCATGCGGCGCCGAAATAAAGAGAAAGCCTTGTATCAGACGAAAGGGGCGGCGGGAACGTCAGAAACGTGCGGTAACGCGGGCCAATATTCGGCAGGCGGATTTTCGCGAAGAGAGTGGAAGACGATTTTCGGTAAAACAAAAAGGAGTGGTTCTCATGACGAAAAACATTGGACTTCGGTCGGTTTGGAATGGGCTGCGGATGGCGCTTTGCGGGTTGGCGCTTTTGGCGATGGGCGGAAGCGGCGCCGCGGGGCAAGAAAAGCGGACGGTGTTTACGCAAGATAATTTTCACTGGCAGGCGAAGCTTGCGGCGGGGCAGACGCTGGAGATTATTGGGCGAAACGGCGAAATCGAAGCAAGCGGAGCGGCGGACGAGGCTTCGCAAGTGGACGCCACACGAAGCGGGCACAGCGACGCGGAGGAACCGTTCATCGAGGTGGTGGAATATTCGGACGGAGTGACGATTTGCGCGGTGTACGCGCGGAATGCGGCGCCGGGGCGGTGCCATCGCGGCGGAGTGGATTCGGAATCGGGGAATTTCTGGCACAATTCGCGAGCGAAAGTAACTTTTTCGGTGAAGGCGCCGCACGGCGTGAATTTGAAACTGGATACGACGAACGGCGGTATTCACGGAAGGGATTTGAAGAGCGTGGTGTATGCGAGCACGACGAACGGAAACGTGGAGGTAGAGACGAGCGAGTGGGCGTCCGGCAAATCGACGAACGGGCACGTCTCGATCTCGATGGGCAAGGCGGACTGGAAGGGCGAACTCGAATTGGCGACGACGAACGGAGGAATTACCGTGTCGCTTCCGGCACCGGCCGCATTCAAGCTGGACGCGGCGACGACCAACGGAAATATCCGCACGGATTTTCCGATTACGGTGGTGGGAAGCTTTGACAGAAAGAACATTTCCGGCACGGTGGGAGCGGGCGGCCGCGAATTACGGCTGGCGACGACGAACGGCGGAATTGAAGTGAGGAAAGCGGGCGCGTAGAAGAGAGGCCGAAAGGCCGGGTGACGGGAACGACAGCGAGCAGGGCAACTTTGCTTGCTTGGAAGGGTTCGATTCGAGGAATCTGGAGGCACGGAATCGGGCGATGTTGCGGTGCGGAAACGTCCGCGACACGCCTGGTTTGACGGAGAAGCGCTTCCAGGAATCCAACCGATTGAAGGAACTACGCGAATGAAGATTGCCCTGCGTTTTATGACAGCATCCCTGGTGCTGGGGTTTGTTGCCGCGGTTTTGACGACGGCGGCGCCCGCACCGGCAAAAGACCATCCCGCTTATCTGCACGCGCTGACCGACTTGCGGCATGCGCGCGCCCACCTGCAACGGCCGGACGGCGGTGAATTGCGGGAGCAGGAGAAGAAAGCGATTCATGAAATCGACGCCGCGATCGAGGAGATCAAGAAAGCGGCGATTGACGACGGAAAAGACCTGAACGATCACCCGCCGGTCGATGTAAAGATGGATTGGCGCGGCCGGCTGCATCGCGCGCTGGAATTGATCGACAAGGCGCACCGCGACGTTTCCGAAGACGAAGACAATCAACGCGCGCAAGGACTGCAACAGCGGGCGCTGCAGCACATCGACAAGGCGCATCATCACGTGGAGGAAGCGATCCAGCTGGCTGAATAGCACGGAGAAGATGAAAGATGACGAGGCGTCCCGGCGAAAGCCGGGACGTTTTTTTTTCGCAGAGAGAGTGGAGCGATCAGGCGGAGCGGAGAAGGCGCGCGGCGCGATCGCGCAGAGAGGACGTTTGTTGCGGTTGCGCGGTCTGCGGCTGAGGCTGCACGATGACTTTGCGCCGCGCGAATGGATAGAGAGCCTCGGCGAGGGCTTCACACGATGCGAGGCGAAGCGCGGGGTCTTTCATAAGACATTTGGCGACGATTTCGTCGAGGGCGGCGGGCACGGAGGAATTTGTGCGCGATGGAGGAAGCGGCGTTGAAGAAAGCACGCGCGTGCAGACGGCCTGGATGGATTCGGCGTGGAACGGGCTCGAGCCGGCGAGCATTTCGTAGAGAACGCCGCCCAAAGAAAAAATGTCGGAGCGCGCGTCTTGCGGGCGGCCCATGATCTGTTCGGGGCACCAGTAAGCGGGCGTGCCGAGAAGCGGGCTGCCGCCGGTGTCGCGGCTGGCGACGCGCGCCATGCCGAAATCGGAAAGCTTCACGCGGCCTTCGGCGGTGATGAGAATGTTCGCGGGCTTGACGTCGCCATGAATGACGCCCTTGCGATGCGCGACGCCGAGCGCGACGGCAATATCGCCGACCCAGGCGCAGGCGCGAGGAAACGGGACCGCGCCTTTTTCCAGAATGCGATCGAGCGGCTGGCCTTCCACGAATTCCATGACGAGATATGGGGTCTGCGAAGTTTCGTCGATGCCCATGTCGTGCAGGGAGAGGACGCACGGATGAGAGATCTGTCCGATGACGCGCGCTTCCTGAAAAAATTTCTCGCGCGCTTCGCCGCGCGCGATTTCCGAGGGGAAAATTTTGATGGCGACGATGCGGCCGATGAACGGATCGTGCGCGCGAACGACGCGGCTGAAGGCGCCCGCGCCAACGGTATCGAGAATTTCGTAACGGCCAACTTTCACGGCGGCCCTTTCCAGTGCAAGAGAGACAGTCTTGCGATCGTAAGAATAGAAAAAGGAGACGGGGAAGGAAATGAAGCGGAAGTCCCGTTGAAGGGGGTACAGCAGTACCAGGACTTTTTGGCTGTAAATGTAAGAAAAGACTAATCTTAGCGTGAGGGGCGGGATTGAAGCGGGGAAGGGCTACAAGGACTTTTCGAACGGGGCGAGGGCGGGGGCCGTCTTTAATTTGGAGGGGAAATCGTTGATGTAGGACTTCATGGCGGGATGCCAGAAGCCGTTGAAACCAAAGAAATACATTTCCTTGATGGCTTGCTGTGGCGGCCAGTGGTCGTGCGCCATGCGATAGGTGGCGACGAAAACGCCGGTGCGATCGTCGCCGAAGCGGCAGTGAACGAAAATTTTTTCGTTGTGATTTTTGAAGAGGGAAAGAAATTGCGCGACCTGATCGTTGGTGGGAGGAGACCAGCCGCTGACGGGAATGTTGACGAAGCGAATGCCGGCGGATTCGGCTTGCTGGCGTTCCCATTTTATTTTGTCCGGATCTTCGCCGCGAAGATCGACGATGGTAGTGATGCCGAGTTTTTTGAGTTGCGCGATGCCTTCGGAGCGCGGCTGGGCGCCGCGAAAAAGAGAGTCGTTGATTTTTCCGGCGTTGGGGAGACCGGGAAGCTTCAGTTTTTCTCCGAGCGGAATAGGGGAGATGGTGGGAGAAGGATTATTTTGAGACGGCGCGGAAACGGGAAAGACTGCGAGAAGCGAAAGAAAAAAGAGCGCGCGTGAAAGGAAATGTTTCATAGAAGATTGGATGCAAAGAGTTTAGCGCGAGCGCCGCGAAGAAAAAATTTGAAAAGGGGAGAGGGGTGCGAAGAGAATAAGCACCACTAGATATAGACGCAGTACGAAAAAGTCATCCACATTTAGCGTTTTTCTCTTGACAGACATTTTGCATGCGCCGATACTGCGAATCCAGATTCGGGGGAACGTGGAAGCGCCAGGCGGACCCGGTCGGGGGTAGTAGCAGGTCCGCGCGACAAAACCCACGAAACCGGCCCGGGTTTTAAACGAAAAAACGAGCGCGAAGTAAACGCTTCGCACCGGCAGTTGCGGAGCAGCGAATCTGCCGTGAGGCTGTGAACGGGAAGGCGGCCCATGGCAGGGCATTGCTTTTGCCGCTTCAGGGAACTGAGGCCGGCAGGAGCGCGGCCGCGTTCGCTTTTTTCGAGGGCGGCTTCGACGAGAACCGGAATCTAGAATATTTGACGCAGGAAGTTTGATTTTGGATGCAGAAGTTCTCCGCGGTGCGCGGAGGAGTAAAATAAAAAGGTTCCTCCGAAGTCGAGGGGCCTGTACGTGGAGGAACGGATGGCGACAGTGAAGCCGGCACTGAATGGCAAGACGCTTGAGACGAAGGCGGCCGCGGAAGCAGCGGCGGGCGTTCGAAAGGGACTGGTGTTTGAGCGCTTCTTTACCGATGGAAAGATTTCGCCGTTCGACCGAGTCGAGTGGGAAAAGCGCTCGGCGCTGATCGGCAATGAAAAAGGCGTGACGATTTTCCGCCAGGACGACGTGGAAGTGCCGAAGAGCTGGTCGCAGACGGCGACGAACATCGTGGCGAGCAAATATTTTCACGGAAAGCCGGGAACGAACGAGCGCGAAGGATCGGTGCGGCAGCTGATCGGGCGCGTGGTGAATACGATCGTGAAGTGGGGCGAAGAGGGCGGCTATTTCGCGGACAAAGCGTCGCGCGACGCGTTCAAGGATGAACTGTGCCACCTGCTGGTGGAGCAGAAGATGGCGTTCAATTCGCCGGTGTGGTTCAACGTGGGCGTGCAGGCGAAGCCGCAGTGCTCGGCGTGCTTCATCAATTCCGTGGCGGACAGCATGGATTCGATCATGAACCTGGCGAAGACGGAAGGGATGCTGTTCAAGTGGGGCTCGGGAACGGGAACGAATTTTTCGACGCTGCGGGGAAGCCGCGAAACGCTGAGCGGCGGCGGCATTGCGAGCGGCCCGGTGAGCTTCATGAAGGGTTTTGACGCGTTTGCGGGCGTGATCAAGAGCGGCGGCAAGACGCGACGCGCGGCGAAGATGGTGATCCTGAACATCGATCATCCGGACATCGTGGAATTCATCGAGTGCAAGACGAAGGAAGAGCGCAAAGCGCACGTGCTGATCGAGCAAGGCTACGACGCGGCGATCGACGGCGACGCGTACACTTCGATTTTCTTCCAGAACGCGAACCACTCGGTGCGCGTGACGGACGAATTCATGCGCGCGGTGGAAGAAGACAAGGATTGGTGGACGAAGAACGTGAACGACGGGCAGCCGAACGAAAAGCTGCGCGCGCGCGACCTGATGCACAAGATTTCGGAGTCGACGTGGCGGTGCGGCGACCCGGGCATGCAGTACGACACGACGGTGAACCGCTGGCACACGTGCAAGACGACGGCGCGGATCAACGCTTCGAATCCCTGCTCGGAATACATGTTCCTGGACGACACGGCGTGCAACCTGGCTTCGCTGAATTTGATGAAGTATGTGAACACGAGCGGGCAGTTTGACGTGACGGCGTTCAAGCACGCGGTGGACGTGACGATCACGGCGCAGGAAATTCTGGTGGACTTCGCGAGCTATCCGACGCCGAAGATCGAAAAGAATTCGCACGACTTTCGTCCGCTGGGATTGGGCTTCGCGAATCTGGGCGCGCTGCTGATGTCCATGGCGCGGCCGTACGATTCCGACGGAGGGCGCGACACGGCGGGGGCGATTACGGCGCTGATGTGCGGCGAGGCGTACGCGCAGTCCGCGCGGATTGCGGAGCGCATGGGGCCATTCCCCGGATATGAGGCGAACCGGGAGCCGATGATTGACGTGATCCGCATGCACCGCGAAGCGATGCGCGGCATTCAGCCGGACCACGTGCAGGCGGACCTTTACATGACGGCGCAGGAATCGTGGGACAACGCGCTGGCGCTTGGCGAAAAGCACGGGTTCAAGAATTCGCAGGTGACGGTGCTGGCGCCGACGGGAACGATCGGCTTCATGATGGATTGCGATACGACGGGCATCGAGCCGGACCTGGCGCTGGTGAAGTACAAGAAGCTGGTGGGCGGCGGCGTGATCAAGATTGTGAACAACACGGTGCCTTCGGCGCTGATGAAGCTGGGCTACACGCCGGAAGAGACGAGCGAAATCGTTTCTTACATCGATAAGGAAAGCAAAGTGGAAGGCGCGCCGCACTTCAAGGCGGAGCACCTGCCGGTGTTCGATTGCTCGCTGGCGGCTCCGGGCGGGCGGTCGATTGCGTGGACGGGACACGTGCGGATGATGGCGGCGGCGCAGCCGTTCCTCTCTGGCGCGATTTCGAAGACGATCAACATGCCGGAAGAATCGACGGTCGAAGACATCACAGATGCGTACATCGAATCGTGGAAGCTGGGGCTGAAAGCCGTAGCTGTTTACCGGGACAATTCCAAGAAGTCACAGCCGCTGAACGCGGGCAAGAAGGAAGAGAAGAAAACGGAAGCTGCGGCGCAGGATCTTCTGCCGATGCAGCGCGAACTGTTTGCGCGCGCGCAACGGGAAAAGATGCCGTACGAACGCGCTTCCGTGACGCACAAGTTCAGCGTGAGCGGCCACGAAGGATACATCACGGTGGGCATGTACGAAGACGGGCGGCCGGGCGAAATCTTTATCAAGATGTCGAAGGAAGGCTCGACACTATCGGGCGTGATGGATGGGCTGGCGCTGACGATTTCCCTAGGCTTGCAATACGGCGTGCCGTTGAAAGTGTTCGTGGATAAATTGGTGAACACGCGGTTTGAGCCGAGCGGCATCACTTCGAATCCAAATGTGCGATTCGTATCGTCGGTGCTGGATTACATCGCCCGCTGGCTTGGCGGGCGGTTTATTTCGGCGGACTACCTGAAGCTGAATGGATCGGCTCCGGTGGAAGCGGGCGCGGCAGGAACGGCAATGGCGCCAGCGGTTTCGTCCATGCCGCTGATGATGCCTCCGGCGATCAAGCCTTCCGGATCGAGTTCGATGACCAATGCGCATGAAGGCGCGCCAACCTGCAGCGAATGTGGAATGCTGATGGTGCCGAACGGCGCGTGCTACAAATGCGAAAACTGCGGGAGCACGAGCGGATGCAGCTGAGCCAGTGAGACAAAAGGAGACGCGAGCGACGGAATGAGCGCACACGCAGCCCGAACAGCACTGGCAGCAAATCCGGTACCCGCACCACAGAAAACCAAAGGGTTTTTGCGCATTGTACGGCACGGCGCAGGGCCCTCGGCCATTTACATCATCACTTATCACAAATTGGATGCAGAGGGCGTGCTACCGCGACCGGCCATGGCGGAAGGGGCGGAAGCGCTCATCGATTTGCTGGAAAAGATCGGCGTGGACTTTCGTGTGAGCGAAGTGCGCGGCGCGCTGGAAGATATTTTGCGATTCGGGTCGGCGAATATCCCGGATTTGTGGTTGAGCGATGAAGAGATGGTGGAGAAGGGTTTAGTTGAGGCCTGAGACGGTTCTCACCCGTATTTAAGGGTTCAAAGCAAAAATCACATCGATGGTCGTATCGATTTCGACCGGCTCGCCGTTCAGGAGCATCGGACGGTAGCGCCATCGGCTGACGGCCTGTTTCGCCGCAGCAACAAGAACGGGAGGCCCCGTCAGGGCTTCGAGCTCCTTCACGCTTCCATCGGTCCCGATGATCGTATGAAATCTGACAGTGCCTGTTATGCGTTGAACCCGCGCCTCTTCCGGATAGTAGGGCTGAACTCTGCATACCAAGCTTGCAGCCTGCACAGGGCCGCCCATTCTGATGCGCGCATCCGGCTTCGAGTCCGTCGAGCCAGGGACGGCAGTTTGCTCCGGCGCTGGGCGGATGGATTTGGAAAAATCCGGGGTCAGGACGAGTCGAAATGCACCGTCCACGTAAGCGAAGGCGAAGACTGCCTTGAAACGATCGCCGTGGGCAAATCTCAGTTCGTAGAGAGGAACTCGTGTTTTCCTCGCTGTCATTGCGCTGAATACTTGCGCGGTGCTGGTGCAGGCGCTTTGCTCGTCGTCATAGCGCACGGCTTCGATCGACCTGAACCCTTCCTGATAGGCGACGAGAAAAGCGCCCGCAAGTTGCGCGGGCAATCGCGGTGCGCCAGCCGCATAGGCGGGTACCGCCCTTGCAACGGCAACGTCGCTGAAATTCTGCGCGTACCACTCGCGAAAATTTGGAAGCACAAAATTGTCGAGTAGTTCCTGTGCGCGTGCGGCGTTATTTTCCTTTTGCGCTTTAATGATATCGGCCGCGAGCTGCTTTAGACCTGCCTGCGTCTCCGGGTATGCGATTGGGGATTTCGGAGCGTTCGCTTGAGGCGCGACTGGTTGCGGGATTGATTGCGGCCGTACTCCGGCCGGGACACATAACGACACAACTACTAAGGCCGTATAAGGGA
>DATGEI010000045.1:0-27568 GCA_035310365.1 Candidatus Acidiferrum sp. | reverse complement strand
AGTCCGCCGGCTCGGTGGCTGGGACTGGCAGGAGCCACATCCAATTCCACATTCGCTTCGCCGCTTTATTCTGGTGGGCGACCGCAAGAAGCCGACTGAGTAGCGAAAGCTATCCTTCTCGATCGTTCAAAGACCAAGTTGTTCCACGTGAAACAATTCACGATTCATTCTGCCTTTTCTTCCCCGGGATGTTTGGTGGTTGCGGTTATAGTCGCGTTCGGAAACGTTCCACGTGGAACGTTCGGCCTCGTCGTGTGACGGATACTTTAGGTAGGCGTTGTCCAAATGGCGGGATCACACCTATCCAGTGTTCCACGTGGACCACGGGTTCGGCAGCAAATCTTCCACAACGAACAAATCGTTCCACGTGAAACATCTTGCTTACTTCCACGACCTTTGCTAAATTTTCGCGGTTCGGGGGAATCCTTGACTCGCATCATCGCCGTGGCGAATCAAAAAGGTGGCGTTGGCAAGACGACTTCGGCCGTAAACCTTGCCGCATGCCTCGCCACTGCGGACCAACCCACTCTTCTCGTCGATTGTGACTCCCAGGCCAATGCCACCGCCGCGATCGGCTTTGCGAAAGATCCTTCTCGACGTACTCTTTACCACGCACTCATTCTCAACGAGCCTTTTGAAAAAATTGTGCAAAAGTCCCAAGTCGACCACTTGGATGTCGTCCCCGCCGACAAGAACCTCGCCGGCGCCGCCGTTGAGCTCGTAAATTCAGAAAATCGCGAATATCGGCTGCAGGCCTTTATGCGGGAAATCCAGGATCGGTACAAATTCATTATCTTGGACTGCCCTCCGGCTCTCGATCTTTTGACCCTGAATGGCCTCGTCGCCGCCAATTCCGTCTTGGTTCCCATTCAATGTGAGTATCTGGCCCTTGAAGGCGTTTCCGAGCTTCTCGATACGCTGATGCGAATCCGGCGAACCCTCAATCCGACGCTGGAAATTGAGGGCATTCTCCTCACGATGTACGACGAACGAACGACGCTCTCCCGCCAAGTCGCGACTGACCTGCGCAGCTTCTTTGGTGCGCAAATATTCCAGAGCGTGATTCCGCGGAACGTCCGGCTTGCGGAAGCACCAAGTTTCGGTAAGCCTATTATTTTCTATGATATCCACAGCAAGGGCGCAGAGGGTTACACCCAACTCGCCCAGGAGGTCATCAGCAATGCCGAGAAACGCGTTGGGGCGGGGGCTCGGAGCGCTCATTCGGGAGCCTGAGGCACCGGCCGCTCCAGTTCAACAAACTCCAGTAGCCACGACGGTGCAAGGCGCCGCCACTGCACCGGCACGAGAACCAGTAGCGTCCGGGCCGCAACAGATCGATATCGACCTGATCGAGCCGAGCCCGTACCAGCCTCGCACGCGCTTTCGCGAAGAAGCCCTCGACGAACTCGCTCGTTCCATCAAATCGAGCGGCATCATTCAGCCGTTGGTCGTTCGCCCAATCGGCAAACGCTTCCAGCTCATCGCCGGTGAACGTCGGTGGCGCGCAGCGCAACGCGCCGGCCTTGGCAAAGTCTCCGTAATCGTCCGGCAAGTTCCCGACGAGCTTGCGCTCGAAATGACGCTGGTGGAAAACATTCAGCGCGAGGATTTAAACCCGATCGAAGCGGCGCGCGCGTTTGAGAGGTTGATGGAAGAATTCGATCTGACGCAGGACCTCGTCGCCGAGCGCACCGGAAAAGACAGAACGACGGTGGCGAACGCGGTTCGTTTGCTGAAACTCGAATCCACGATTCAAGAATGGATTGAAGAAGGCAAACTCAGCGCCGGCCATGGCCGCGCATTGCTTGCCGTCATCGATCCGCAGCTTCGCATGCGCTACGCGCAGCGCGCCGCCCGCGGCGGCTTGACGGTGCGCCAGATTGAGCGTCTGGCGTCACGCCGCGCGCGCGGCCAACGCGCCGCCGCCGAAGTCAGCGTGGACGCAAACATCAAGGCCGCGCTGGAAGATTTGCAGCGCCACCTTGGCACAAAAATCCTTCTTCACCAAAAAACAAAAGTGCGCCCCGGCCAGCTGATTCTCGAGTATTACGACGACGCGCAGCTCATGGGTCTCTACGATCGCTTGATGAAGTAGCGGCGAAGCACAAACGAAAAACTGTCCATTGGTTCAGTCATCGGATTCGACACTTCGATGTGTCGCCGTCGTTGACATGTTTTCGCGCGCGGCTAAAGTGGAAGAGTCGCACTGTGAGGGAATTCATGGCTTGGAAGTGGCCCAGTTCGGGCAACAGCGGTAAGAGCGAAGAGTGGACAGGCTTCATCGATCAAGGCGTCACGATTGAAGGCACCTTGACGGTGACCGGCACGTTCCGCATCGACGGAAACGTAAAGGGAAATGTCATCTCCGAGCAGACTTTGATTCTCGGTGAAAACGCCAAAGTTGAAGGTCAGATCGAAGGCAATCGCGTGGTGATTGCCGGCCGTTATGACGGCGTGATTTTTGCAAAAGGCCGTGTCGAAATTCAGGCCAAAGGCGTGGTGACCGGCGAAGTGCACTCGCCCTGCCTTGTCATTGATCCGGGCGGCATCTTCGATGGCCGCTGCCACATGCTTGGTTCGTCCGACTCTTCGACAAGTGTGACGATTCCCATTCGCGCCATGAGCCAGGTTTAAGGCAGCGTCGTTCCTTCAAGCATTTTGCGCAACAACGCATCTTCAGGAAAAATTCGCCGCCCTTTAGCGAGCGCTTGCCTCGCTTGCGAAAGTTTGCCTTCCGCTTTGTAGAGCAACGCCAGGGACGCGAACGTCTTTCCATCCGCCTCGGGAAAGTGCGTCGCGACGAAATCGAGCTCCGACTCCGCCTCGGCCAATCTTCCATTCGCGCGCAGCAATTCTCCCAAGTCTCGATGGCAAAGATACGCATACGGGTCTCGTTGCAAACCCTCGCGAAAGGGCTGCTCCGCCGCACCACGGTCGCCTTTGCGAAGATACAGATCGCCAAGTGCGCAAAGCGAGCTTGCATTCAGATGCGCTTCGGCATCAACAAGTCGAATTTCAAATCCAATCGCGCGGCCCCAATCTCCGCTTTGCTGCGCCAAACGTACCAAAGCGCGCAAAGCGAGCTTGTCGTGTGGAGCAAGTTTAAGAATTGCTTCAAGAAGGTCCGACGCGGCTTGCGCTTGGCCAAACTGTGCTTCTGCGTACGCTAACCAATACATTACATTTAATTGGTTAGCATTTTCTTTGGCTGCTTCGCGCAGCAAGGCAATCGCTTCTTCCGGCCGATTTTTCTGCAAAGCAAGCCGTCCCTTCAAATACGCAATTCGTCCCGGCGGCGCAATGTTGCCTGCTTCGGCGACGAGCTCCGCCGCGCGCGGATCGTTTAGATCCAAGGCGGACTCCGCCGCGGCCAGCCGCGTGAGCGGCCGATCGGCGGCGTTCAGGTTTTTTGGCATCACGCTGGTTTGAAGCGACGCGACAAGGCTGGCCAGTTCATCCGTCAAAGTCTCCGCCAAAAGCCGCTTTGGCGCGTCGTATTCAAGCCGCGTCCGATCGTCGGTATTGAGTTGTGCGCCAGCCGACAGGGTGCGCAGCTCCGCATCATTCAGCCGAAAATAAACGGGCCAGGCCTCAGGCGCCGTCAAATGCAGGCTCTCGAAATCTTGAAAGAGGGCGGCGTCGCCCCACAATTTCCGCGAGCGTTCAAAAGCGAAGTCGGATTTTTCCGTCCGCGCAAGCAACAAATAATCGCGGCCTCCGCTGCGCCAAAGAGAAAGCTCGGCAAAATGCGGGCTTGCCGACGCCACAATCATCCGAAAATCGTCCGGCGCCAGCCCGTAGGCTTGAATCCACTGCACAAATACGCCGCCCGGTGCCAGCTTTTTTCGAAGGGCCGCATAAAATTCAGTCGTGTACAAGGCGGAGACGCCCGCAATCCAAGGATTCGACGGCTCGGAAACGATAAGATCGTACGGCTCTCTCGCCGTCTGCAAAAAATTTCGCGCGTCGTCGAAAATCAAGTGAAACCGAGTGTCGGACAGAACACCGCGATTGAGCGGTGCCAAAAATGGCTGCGCGTGCAGAACCGCCGGTTCGATTTCCGCGCAATCGATTCGTTCGACATCGGGAAAGCGCGACACCGCGGACGCCGTCATTCCGCCGCCGAGCCCAACCAGCAAAACTCGCTTCGGCTGCGGGTGAAAGACGGCGCCCAAATCTCCAAGCAACAATTGCGTCGAGCTGTCCAGATTGCTCGCGTCCACTTTTCCGTTGGTCTTGAGCGCCACATAATCGTCGGAACGTGTGACGGAGATGCTCGCGTTCACGCCATCTTCGAAAAAAACGACGTCTTCGGTGTCGGCGATCTCCTTGACCGTTAGCCGCTGGTCGTGAAAATTTCCGTACAACAGCGCGCCAAAGCCCGCAATGGTCCGGCTGTAAAACGTATTGGACCAACCCACGTACACGACGACGGCGAGAACGGCTGCATTGGCGAGAGCGGCAGTCCAGTTTCGATTGGCTGGAATAATGCAAAGCGCGCCGGCAAGCAGCGCATTGCCGGCGGCCAGCAGGAGGATCAACCGAAAACTCCCCACCGCCGGAAGCAACACGAATCCCGCGAGCAGCGCTCCCGCAATCGCTCCGGCCGTGTTTGCGGCGTACGCCCGGCCCACGGAAGAGCCGGCGCTTTCCGCGGAGCCATTGCCGGCAACGAGCGACACGACGAGCGGAAACGCCACGCCAAACAAGATCGCAACCGGCAACATCGCCAGCGCACTGATTGCAAATTGCGCGAGCAACATTCCCGCAAAAGAATTGCTCGTGGCGCGAAGAATCGCGGAAATCAACGCGGGCCATTCACGAAAAAAGAACAGAAAACAAAGAGCCAGCACGGCGATTCCCGATTGCGTCCAGGCGAATGCGCCGAGCGAAATAAAGCGCGATTGCGAAAAGTACCGTGCGAAAATCGCGCTGCCAAGCACGATGCCCAATAAAAATGTGGCAAGCATCAGCGTGAACGAATACGTCGAACTGCCGATGAACGTGGCAAGCATCCGCGTCCAGGCAACTTCATACGCGACACCCAGAAATCCAACCAAAGCGAACGCAACAAGCAGCCAACGCACCCTTGCTCCGGATATTCCTCCGCCGATTGATGCCGCAATTTTCTCGGGCGTGATGTCGGCCGGTTTCGAAATGCCGACTGGTGAAGCGATATGAAATGCCAATCCTGCCGCCGCGAAATTAAGAAGCGCGGCGGAAAAAACGCTCAACCGCAACCCGATGAACGGAAGCAAAAAAAATCCGGCGCCAATTGTGCCGAACACCGCGCCCAGCGTATTGATCGCGTACATCCGGCCGGCGCGTTGCGCCAATTCGTGCGCGCGCCGCACCATGCCCCGCATCAGCACGGGAAATGTTCCACCCATCAGGAACGTGGGAATGCCCAGTACCAAAGCCGCTCCGAGAACTCGGAAGCCGAGCAACAAGAACCGTGAACCCTCCATCCACGGATGCAAATCCAGGTACACCGCGCGAACCAGCGCCAGCCCGCCAATCGAGAGCGCCCCGCCGAATCCCACTCCCATTTCCAGCCACGCATAAATCCGCACGCTGTCCGCGCTCGATTCGCGGCGTTTTCCGATGAAGTAACTTCCCAGCGCAAGTCCGGCCATGAAAACCGCAATCGCCGTCGCCGTGGAATAAGCGGTGTATCCGAACAGCAATCCCAGCGATTTTGTCCACGCCACTTGATAAATAAGTCCGGCAGCCCCGGAAAGGAAAAAACAGAATTGCAGCAACCGGTAGCCCGGTGGCGTGGACCGGTTTGGAAACTCAGCTTGCGGCCGTGCGGTGTTCGCGATGCGCGCTCTTTTCATGGGTTCGTGGCATCCTAGAGGCAGTCGCGCACCGCGTCAAACGCCGATGCCCCGTTCGCGCGGGCATTGACACGTTGCGCGCCGCCGACTATCGTCGAAAAAAGCAGCTTCTGTCCCCACAATCGAGGTTCGCACTTGAAAGTTCTGGTCGTTGGCAGCGGTGGAAGGGAACACGCACTCGTCTGGAAGTTGCGCGAAAGCCCCCTCGTGGAAAGAATATGGTGCGCACCGGGCAACGGGGGCATCGCCGCCGAAGCCGAGTGTGTCGCCATCAACGCGGGAGACGTCAACGCGCTCGTCGCGTTCGCGGAAAAAATGCGGCCCGATCTGACCGTCGTCGGCCCGGAATTGCCCTTGGTAAACGGCGTCGCGGACGCATTCCGCGCACGCAATCTTCCCATCGTTGGCCCCTCGCAAATTGCCGCTCAGCTCGAGGGCAGCAAGATTTTCTCGAAACAATTTCTGCTGCGCCACAACATTCCGACGGCTCACATGGTCGGAGTCTTTGAAAATCCAGCAGACGCTGGCGCCGCATTGAAAGCGGCCAGGTATCCGCTCGTCATCAAGGCAGACGGCCTCTGTGCCGGAAAAGGCGTTCTTCTTGCCGCCGATGAAACCGAGGCGCTCGCCTTCCTCGACACCACGATGCGCAAACAAGAACTCGGGCCCGCCGGCCGCAAATTGCTGCTCGAAGAGACGCTCGAAGGCGACGAAATCTCTTTCATCATCGCCGTCGACGGCGAGCGTTATGCACCGCTCGTGCCCACGCGCGACCACAAACGCATCTTTGACGGTAATCGAGGACCGAACACCGGCGGCATGGGCGCCTTTTCAACCGATGAACTCTTGCCGGCGCAACTTCGCGAAATCATTACTCAGACCATCGTCGAGCCCACCCTTCGCGGCCTTTCTGCCGACGGCATCCGTTATCAAGGTTTCCTCTTCATCGGCCTGATGATCACGCCGGAAGGTCCCAAAGTCCTCGAATTCAATTGCCGTTTGGGCGATCCGGAAACGCAGGCGATTTTGGCGCGCCTTGACTGCGACCTCGCTGAAATCTTGTTCGACATGGCTTCCCGCCGCTTTGATCCCACCAAATTCCGTTGGAAGCCCGGCGCCAGCGTCTGCGTGGTCATGGCCTCGGAGGGTTATCCCGGAAAAATCGAAGCGGGCAAGGCAATCTCCGGCTTAACCGGTGTTGCCAGAAATACCGGTGTCAAAGTCATCCACGCGGGAACTCGCCTTGTCGGCGACGTGCTCGTCACCTCGGGCGGCCGCGTCCTCGGCGTAACTTCCGCCGGTTCGACTCTCGACGCTGCCGTCGCTTCCGCCTACGCGGCCGTGAACCAGATCAAGTTCGATGGCATGCAGTTTCGCCACGATATTGGCACGCAAGCGGGTTTTGCGCGCTCCGCCGGCGACTAGGTCATGCCCAGGGTCTTGCATCTTTTTCGCGCTCCCGCGAAGCGTCTGCCGATGGAGAGGCTGGAGTCGGCCAAAGCCGTGCCGGACCGCGGCTTTTCCGGCTGTGCCCACGCTCGGGCGGCAAGCAAACGCCAAGTCCTTCTCGTCGACCGCGAAACGCTCGACGCAATGAACCTTCCGCCGGGAATCATCCGCGAAAACATCACGACCGACGGCCTCAACGTAAACGGTCTTCCGCTCGGCCAGCGCCTTCGCATCGGCGACGCCCTGCTGGAAGTCGCCGCCGTCTGCACACCTTGCGATCAATTGGAAAAAGTGCGTCCTGGCTTGCGCCGCGAGATGCACGGCCGGCGCGGCATGTTGTGCCGCGTCGTCGAAGGCGGTGAAATTCGCGTCGGCGACGCGATTGAAAAACTGTAACTCGCGGCTTCGTTCAACCGCGCGCAAATCCGTTCGGGCGCCAACCTGGTCAATCGTTCGGATGTTTGCGCAGCGACGGCGCTTCCGGCGGACGATTCTTATCGTCTTTCTCCGCCTTTTCGATCGGCTCTTCCGGCGGCAGAATCCAGTCGAATCCGCGCTGATCTTCCATTTTCCCAATAAAAAATCGCTGTTTCGGATAAAGCAGCGGCACCGCATCCCGCAGCAACTCCGCCGCATCAACCGGCTCCACCTTCTGCGCCTGCCCTTTGATCAATAGATCGAGGGCCTTGCTCAATTTCGGATCGGACCGGAACGCGGAAAACCGCGGATCGTTTCCCTCCAGCAGCGTTTGCAGCGTCGGACCCGCCGCATCGCCGGGAAACACCGTTTCCACGAGCGTTTTGGGCGCATGCTTTTCCGGCGGATAAATCTGCGTAAATCGCGGACGCAAAATCCGCGTCTGCCAGAAATTCTCCCGCGAGGTCATCAATTGCTGCGTGATCCGGTATTCCACCGTCCACGCTTCGGGTCCATAGTCCCTTGGCCCATATCCGATCACCACCACTTCAAAAAACGGCTGATCGACGGGGAAATCGATCTTCCGCTGCAACTGCGAAACCAGCGGCCGAAGTTTTTCCAGAAATTGAATGCCCATCTGCTCCAGGTCCGGGTCCGCTTCGCCGCCGTAGCTGCCTTCCCTCGGATCGCGCCCCGCGATTCGTTGTAAGTTGCGGTCCATTCGAATCGGTTTTGGGTCGGCCAGCGAACGCCATTCCGACGCTCCAAACAGGATCGCGATGTGCTGTGCATCCACGTTTACAACGCGCGGCGGCGGCGCGCCCTGCTCCACCGGCTGATCCACGGCGGCAAACAAAATCGCCTCTTTCGCGAAGTGCAGAATCACGCGTCCGCCCGTGAGGCTCGTAACGATCTCATTGTCTTGGTCTTGGGACCGGTTCTGCGCCATCGCTCGCGGCGCGCCAAATCCCGTCGCGAGCAGCGCGACCGTCGCCAGCGCAAGTTTTCGCCTTCCAGCCTTCACGGAATTCCTGCCGTTCCAATCGCCCACAATAAAGGCACAGTAGCACAGTCCCGCCTCCCGGTTATGCGTTTCGTGCTTGCCAATTATTCCGGTAAAATAGTCGCTGGAATCCAGCGAAGGGAACGAAACTATGGGGCTGAGCAAACCCAAATCAATCAAGCACAATGGCAAGCGCCTCTCCGATATTCTCGAGGCGCACGACAAATTTTTCTCCGGCAAAGACGGCGGCGCCCGCGCCGACCTCGCCGGCGCCAATTTAAGCGGCGTGGACCTCGGCGGCGCCAATCTCACCGGCGCCATTTTGCAAAACGCCAATCTCGAAGGGTCGGACTTGCGCAAAGCCCGGCTGGCTCACGCCGATTTAAGCGGCGCAAATCTTTGCAAAGCCGATCTGCGCAACTCCGACATGACGGAAGCCGTTCTGCCGGGCGCAAACCTCACCGAAGCCCAGGCGAGCGGCATCGAGTTTTTCCGCTGCGATATGTCCAACGTCAATTTCGAGCGCGCCAATCTTCGCAACACGAATTTCCGCCTCGCCAACGTAAACGGCGCGAAATTTTCCGGCGCGGATCTCGGCGTCGCCATTCTCCGCGAAACCGATCTTTCGCAAGCGGACCTTTCCGGCGTCGACCTTTCCACCACGCTTCTGCCAAAGGGATACGCCGTCGCCGCGAAAAAGACGTCCGCTTGACCGAATCCGGCAGTGGCAAACTCAATTCTCGCGTGATAGCCTCACCGGGAGCCGCGCAAGCTTCCAACTGAAAACCGGTGGCGACGCCAACGACACAAATCGATAGTTCGGCCTCGCGCGCCCGCGTGCTCGATGTCGTGCGTCAACTGTTAATCGAACTTGGCAGCCAGGGCGCGCTCCCGCTGCTCAATCTTCAATCCAATCTCGACCGCGACCTCGGCCTCGGCAGCCTCGAACGCGTTGAGCTCATCGCTCGCTTGGAAGCCGAATTTGGCGTTCGCTTGCCCGATCTCGCCGCCGCCGAAGCCAGTACACCGGAAGACCTTGCCGCTCTAATCGATCGCGCTCCCTCCGGCGGAGCTCTTCACGAAGAATCTCCGTCCGCGTTGCGAGCCGCGATCCAAACGCAAAAATTGCATTTCGAAGCGGCGGACAAAGGCGTCTTCGCCGCGGAAACCATCAATGAAGTCTTGCGCTACCGCGCGCTCCACGACGCCGCTCGCATCCACCTCGACATTACGGAAGACGTCGAATCCGGCGAAAAAAATCTCACGCTCACCTTCGCCGAACTCTACGCCGCCGCACAACGCTGCGCCACCGAACTCGCGCGCCTCGGCGTTCCCGCCGGCGGCCGCGTTTCGCTCATGCTTCCCACTTCCCGCGCCTTTTTCGTTTCGTATGCCGGAATTCTTCTTGCCGGTGCGATTCCCGTTCCCATCTATCCGCCGTTTCGCGCGGATCGCATTGAAGAATACGCCGGCCGCCAGTCGGCCATTTTGAACAACGCGGAAGTTTGCCTTCTGCTCACCTTCCGCCGCGCGGAAACCGTCGCGAAGCTTTTGAAGCCGCGCGTTCGCTCGCTTGAATCCGTCATGGACGCGGAAAAACTTTTGGACGCCGCCGACAAAGCGCCGCCTCTCGCGCCGGGCGCGCTTCCGTCGGACCTTCGCGGCGGCCGCGTTCGCAAATCGAGCGACATTGCGCTTCTCCAGTACACCTCCGGCTCAACCGGCGATCCAAAAGGCGTCACGCTCACCCACGCCAATCTTCTCGCCAACATGCGCGCCATCGGCCACGCCGTTCAGTTGACTTCCGAAGACGTCGGCATCAGTTGGCTTCCGCTTTATCACGACATGGGCCTCATCGGCGCCTGGCTCACCCTTCTTCATTTCGGCACGCCGCTCGCCGTCATGTCGCCCCTCGCGTTTCTCACTCGGCCCGAGCGCTGGCTGAAAGCTTTTCACAAACATCGCGGCACCATCGCCGCCGCGCCAAATTTCGCCTACGAACTCTGCGTCCGCAAAATCGCCGAAAAAGATATCGAAGGCGTCGACCTCAGCTCCTGGCGCGCCGCGCTCAATGGCGCCGAACCCGTCAATCCCGAAACGCTCGATCGGTTCGCCGCGCGCTTCGCCGCGCACGGTTTTCGCCGTACCGCGCAACTCCCCGTTTACGGCCTCGCCGAAGCTTCTCTCGCCGTCACCGTTCCTCCGATCGATCGCGGCCCGCTCGTCGATCGCGTCGATCGCGAAACGTTCGCCGCGCAAGGATTCGCCGTCCCCACCACCGACGAAAACTCTTCCATCTCCTTCGTCTCTTCCGGCATGCCCGTCGCCGAACACGAAGTGCGCATCGTCGGCGATTCCGGCGAAGAAGTTTCCGACCGCACCGAAGGTTTTCTCTGGTTTCGCGGACCTTCCGCCACGCGCGGCTACTACAACAATCCCGCGGCGACGGAAAAGCTTTTTCCACTTGGCCCGGCGCCACAAGGCGATTTTGCCTGGGTCAATTCCGGCGATCGCGCTTATCGCGCCGGCGGCGAAATTTTCGTCACCGGCCGCGTGAAAGACATCATCATCAAAAGCGGCCGCAACGTTTATCCGCATGAAGTGGAAGAGCTCGCCGGCCGCGCCGAGGGAATTCGCAAAGGTTGCATCGTCGCGTTCGGTTTGAAAGACGAAGCCACCGGCACGGAAAAACTTATCGTCGTCGCCGAATCGCGCGAGTCGGGTTCCGCCGCTCGTGCGAAAACCGCCGCCGCCGTCACCGAACTTGTTTCGCAAGGCCTCGGCCTTCCGCCCGATCGCGTCGAGCTCATTCCACCTGGCAGCATTCCCAAAACTTCCAGCGGCAAACTTCGCCGCGAAGAAACCAAGCAGCTCTACCTCGCCGGAACGCTTTCCGCGAAAAAATCGCCCGCCTGGGTGCAAATCGCGCGCCTCGGCGCTTCCAGCACCGCGCGCACCGCCGGCCGCAGCGTCTCTTCCGGCTTGCATCGCGCATGGGACGCAATTCGCGGCGTCTATTTCATCTGTCTCTTCCTCGCGTGGATCATCCCCGCCTGGACCATCGTCCTTTTTTTCAAAGACGAGCGCGCCGCCGGCCGCTACACTTCCGCCGCATTAAAAGTTCTCTTCGCCCTCGCCGGCAGCCGTGTTCGCGTCGTCGGCAAAGAGCATATGAACGCGCCCGGCGCAAAAATTTACGTTTCAAATCACACCAGTTATTTTGACGTTCTTCCGCTCATGCTCGGCCTCGGCGTTCCTTATCGCTTCGTCGCCAAACGGGAAGTCCACGGCATGCCATTCATCGGAACTTTCCTGCGAAAAATGGGCCATCTTTCTTTCGATCGCGCCGACACCGGCGCTCGCCGCCAGGCCGCGCAAACCATCGAGGAAGTTCTTCGCGCCGGCGATTCCGTTTTCGTTTTTCCCGAAGGCACTTTCGTTCCCGAGCCGGGCATTCGTCCCTTCCAGCTCGGCGCGTTCAAAGCCGCCGTTTCCACCGGCGCGCCCATCGTTCCCGTTTCTCTCGCCGGCTCGCGCAATTTTCTTCGCGACGGAACATTTCTTCCGCGCCCCGGCGACATCACCATCACTTTGTCCGCGCCGATTTTTCCCGACGCCGCTCGCACCGGCGCTTCACAATCCGCCAACTGGCAGGAACTTGTCCGCTTGCGCGACGCCAGCCGCGAGTCCATCGCGCGTTTTTGCGGCGAACCTCTGCTGTAACGTTGACTCTAAAACTTTCTTTTCCCTGCAACCTGAGCGATTTCTTCCGCATCTTTATTTGTACACAAGCGAGAGAGTCTTCGCGGAATACCGTTTCTCCTGCCTGAAGCGGTCCGCGCACGCAAGGTCGCGCCACTGGCGCGCGCACTTGCGATAAAAACCAAACCTTAGGGAGGTTGTATGAAGTGGAAGCTCGTAGTGTGCTTACTCGCGTTGTTTTCCATCACGGCGTTGGCGTCCGCGCAGGACGCGCCGAAACTCGACGTCTTCGTCGGATATTCCTATGTCCGCGATAATCCCAGCACGTCCGGCGTCAGCGGGTTCAATCTCCACGGCGGCAGCGCGTCCGTTGCGTACAACGCAAACAACTGGCTCAGCGGCGTCGCCGATTTTGGCGGCTATCACGCCAACAACATTCTCGGTTCCGGCGTCGACGGCACCGTTTCCACTTATTTGTTTGGTCCGCGCTTTTCCTTCCGCCGCCATGAACGCTTCACTCCGTTCGCGCAAACTCTTTTCGGCGTTGCGCACGCCGGCGCCAACGGCTTCGGCGCAACCAGCGGCAGCAATGCTTTCGCTGCGTCGTTTGGCGGCGGCGTCGACGTAAAAGTCTTCCACCGCTTGTCGTTCCGCGCCGCGCAAGTCGAATATCTGCTCACGCGCTTCCCGGAAACAACCAGCAGCGGCGTAACGCAAAACAATCTTCGCCTTTCCACCGGCTTCGTCTTCCATTTCTAATTTCAGCTCGCACGCGCGTGGGCCAGTCCGAATTTACAACCTGACCCACCCGCGTCAAACGATGTCGGTTGCCAGGAGCGAATCGGAGGCCGCGGAGCAACACAGGCAGCCGCGGCCTCCGGACCTTTTCCAGCTGCAAACAAAGAGGCCGCAACAAATCTGTCGCGGCCTTTTTCGTTTCTACGCCGGCGAAATCGCCGCGCTACTGGTTCAGCGTGTAGACCACCGTGATCACCGTCTCCACTTCCACCGCTGTACCGTTCAGCAACGTCGGTTGATACCGCCATTGTCCAACCGCGTCCAATGCGGATCGCACCAGCAACGGGTCGCCGTCCATCACTTCGAGCGATGCGATCGTGCCATCCACGGCAATCAGCGCATGCAGACGCACTTGTCCGGAGTGTCGAATTTGCCGCGCCAGTGGCGGATAGATTGGCTCGACTCTGCGCACAAGCATCGCCTGCTGCACCAAGCCGCCAACGCTAATTCGCCTTTTCTTGTTCTTATCTGGATCTTCCGGCGCGGTCGGCCCTTTGCGCGTGTCGAAGATATTCAAACCATCTTCGCGGTCGCCGAGACCGTCTGGCAATCCTATATTAGGCCCATCAATCGGCCCATCAGCTTGCCTTGACGTGCTTTGCGTCGGCGGATGTGGTGAAAGATGCTGATTGAAGCAAACCACACACTCGCCGTGGCGAGGCCCACTAATCGGCCGAGTATCTGCGATCGGTGCAGCCGCGGCGCGGTAATAGTTCGGAATGGGCGTAAACAGCGTAAACGGCAGCTTCTCCGTCTTCCCCAGCAACGGCGTCAACACCAACCCCACCAGCACCAAAGACTGCAACGCAATCGAAATCCCCAATGCCCGCCGCTTGATCTTCCGCTCTCTCGCCTTCTGCTCCGTATCTCCTTCAATCAAACATCCGCCCAGCGTTCCTATTTGTACGCCGGAATTTCTTTTTTCTTCGTTGGACATCGCACACCTCTCCCAAATTTTTCCGCAAGCCAATCCAGATTTTTTTGCTGCGCCGGCGGTTGCAGGCTGCCTTGCTTCCGCCGGCACAGCGCTCGCAGGGATGTGAGGTTCGCGCGTCCTCTCCTTCACTTGGACACCGCCACTCGCTTCTGGTTCCCGCCTGTTTACTGCTTTATTAGTTCACAGCCTGCTCGCCGCCATTGCGGTCAGCACACAAATCCGTAAAACGCCACACTAACCACCTTAAATTCAGCCACTTACAAGCCCAATATCGATTTGCCACCTTCGCGCATCCAAGGCTCGGGACGTAGATCCCAGGAGGGCCAATCCAATGGACCAGCAACATCCGGAGACCTTGGGCGTTCGCCGCACCGGTTGGGCCGCTCTGGACCGCGATCCGCAGCAGGACACCGTCGAATTCGTCTGTCCGCACTGCGGCGCTCGCGACCAGAAAAACGCACGCCGCGAGCGGACTCTTTATCGTTTTACCGACGGCTTTTTGCAAGACCTGCAGGGCGAAGTGACGGCCTGCCATTCCTGCAAACGGCAGTTGCGCGTTGTTCCCGTCGTGCTTCTTCACGATCAGGACGAAGAGCGGCGTTTCGGCGGAGTCTTTTCCGACGATTTTTCGCTCGTCTCTCGCTGATTTTTTTCTTCCCCCTTGCAGCACAAAAGGCGCATCGACAAAATCGATGCGCCTTTTTTTTCGTTCGTTCCGAGTGAATCTTTTTTATCGTTTAGCGGTACCGCCAGCAGTGATCACGTTCATCCCAGAAGCGATACACGCGATGGTAGCGGTATGGCCGGTAATATCCGTAAGGGCCGTACACCGGTCCGACATAAACCGGTGCGGGTCCGTAGTAATACCGCGGGCCCACATAGACCGCATACGGTCGCGCATAGCCGTAAACAAAAACGCGCGGATGCGCCGATGCCGTTCCCGCCCCGAAAAATGCCAAAAATCCACCCAGCGCCACCGTCGCCACCGCCACTTTCGCAATAATTTTTTTCGCTTCCACAAGGATCGTGTTCATGATCTCCTCCCGCATTCCGGGTCCGGGCCATCTTGCTCGATACACCCAATCAAACACCTCGCCCGGCAAAAGGTTGCGCCAATTTATATCCGGCGCGTCCGCCTGTTTTTTAAATAATTCGCGCCCAGAAAAAAACAACGCGGCGGATTTCTCCGCCGCGTCGTGCGCCCTTTCGAGCGTCAACAGTTTTCAGTCTCTAATGCCGGTCGTGATCATGATCGTGGTCGTCCCAATCGCGTTGCTCGTGCCAGCGACGCTCATGTTCATCCCACCATCGGTGACTGTGTTCCCAGCACCATTCCCTTGCTTCGTGTAACTCATGCCTCCAGTGATCCGCTTGCCTGCTGTTGTAACCGTGCTTTTCAACGGCGCGGTCCAGCTCGTGGTCCGCATGTCTCAGTTTTCTTTGGCAATCGTCGTCTGCATATGCTCGAGGCGCCCCGGTCACGAGCAGGCCACACGCGAGTATTGCTGTTCCGCAAACGAATCGCACCAGGCCTGTTTTCCATCGTTTTGTAAACATAGATTATTCGCCTCCTGAAATTAGCCTAGAGGCTGGGAGTTCCCTGCACCATGCGTATTCCTTTACTCGCATGGCTCTACGTCAGTTCTATTAAACACTTCGCCTGATCAAAAGTTGTGCGTGAAAATTCTTGGCAAACCGGCGCTAAAAGTGCAAAACGATGCAAGAACGCGAATCAACAATTTCTCTCAATACGCTTGTAGAAACGGATCCCCGTCCATGTGGTATTTCTCCAATCCCGCTCGCACCAGATCGAACGCTTCGTCCACCGTGTCGGCAAATTGCAGCAGCTTGTATTCGCTCTCGTTGATCGTGCCCCACCGCACCATCGCCTTCCAGTTCAGCACTTCGTTCCAGTATTTCCGCCCGTAAATCAAAATCAAATTGTTCTGCGCCAGCTTTCCCGTCTGCAGCAGCGTCATCATTTCCCATAGCTCGTCCATCGTCCCAAACCCGCCCGGAAAAACGATCAGCGCCTTCGCAATCTGCGCAAACCACAATTTGCGCATGAAAAAGTAGTGAAAATTAAAACTCAATTCCGGGCTGATATACGGATTCGCAAATTGTTCGTGCGGCAGCTCGATCGATAATCCAATCGATTTTCCTCCCGCCTCGTACGCGCCGCGGTTCGCCGCTTCCATGATTCCCGGTCCTCCGCCCGAGCACACCACGAATCGCCGCGGCCGCGGACCGAGCGACATCGCCCACGTCGTAATCTTGTGCGAAAGTTGCCGCGCCTCTTCGTAATAGCGCGACATCTCCAGCGCGCTCCTCGCTTCGCGCATCGCCGCTCGATGCTTCGCTTTTTGTTTCGCATTCAACTTGGAAAGTTTTTGCTTCTTCAATCGCGCGAGCCGCGCCGACGCCACTTCGCGCGAATCGAGCCGCGCCGATCCGAACATCACAATCGTGTCGCCAATGCCTTCGCGCTTCAGTTGCACCAGCGGGTTGATGTACTCCGCCAGAATGCGCAGCGGACGCGCCGGCGTGCTCTCCAGAAATTTGGCATCTTCATGCGGCGCTTTCGGCGCGTGCTGCGGCTTCAATTTGGGACGTTCGGACGACATGCTCTTGCCTCCGCTGAGTCGGACTTCCATTGTAGGAACCCTACCCCGTCCCGGCAACGTCTGCGCGCTACCTTGCGTCGAATCAAGTACAGTAGCGTAGGCACTCTTGCCTGCGCACCGTTTCGGCGGAGCCGGGCATAAGCCGCGAAGAAAAATATGGTAAGCAAAACCAAACTCGCTTTTTCTGCTTTGGCGCTTCTCTTCGCCGCTTCTTCCGCAATCGCCCAATCCCCCGACGGCCCCATGGTTCCGCGCCCGGACGTTCCCGTTCAACAATCTCCGCGGCGCTCGCAAACCGCCATCAAGTCAAAAGTCATCCTCGTCAATGCGCCCGTCACCGTCCGCGATTCCAAAGATCAGATCGTCACCAGCCTCGAAGCCGCCGATTTTCGCCTCACCGATCACGGCGTTCCGCAAACCATCACTCACTTTGACGTTGGCACCGATCCGCTCTCTCTCGTCGTCCTCGTCGAAACCAGTTCCCGCGTCGCGCCGCTCCTTCCCGCCGTGCAAAAATCCGGAATCCTCATCACCGAAACCATTCTCGGCGCCAATGGCGAAGCCGCCCTCGTCGGCTTCAACGACACCATCGATAAGCTCCTTCCGTTCACGCACAACGCCGACGCCTTCCAGAGCGCCCTCGCGCACATCCAGTCCAGCACTTCCGGCTCGCGCCTTTATGACGCCATCGGCGTCGCCGTCGAAATGCTCAACGGACCGCCGGAACCCACCGCCACCTCTCCCGGCCGCCGCCGCATCTTGTTAATCGTGTCGGAAGCCACCGACGTCGGCAGCCAGGCAAAACTCGGCGAAGTTCTTCGCAAAGCGCAGCTCGCCAACGTCACCATCTACAGCGTCGGCCTTTCCACCACGCGCGCTTTGCTCCAGCAAGAGCCGAAAAATAATCACATCGATATCGCGCCGCCCGGCACCTATCCGCTTCCGCCGATTCCCGGCAAACCGCCCGTTCCGGAAGAAGAAGACCCGCGCTTGAACAACACGGTGGATTTAATGGCCCTCGCCGTCTGGGCCGTCAGTCATGTCGCCGATAAGGTCAGCGCCCACGCGCTCGAACTCGCCGCCGCCGCCACCGGCGGCGCACACTTCGCCACCTTCAAAGACCGCACCATCGAAAAAGCCTTCGACGAAATCGGCGGCGAGCTGCACACCCAATACACACTCGGCTACTCTCCCGCAAACACCACCGAAGACGGCTACCACGAAATCAAAGTCACCCTCGCCGATCCCAAATTCCGCAACCTGAAACTCCGCTCCCGCCCCGGCTACTACGTCGCCACATCCGACGACTGAACGGCCTTCGAATTCTGACGTCTCCATTTCCTATTAACGTCCCAAAGGCCCGCAGCCGACACCGTTATCATCGCGATGGGAAGTGCAAGCTCGTCCGAGGGATGACCGCGCAAAGCCCAGAGTAGTACGGACCAAACTGCTACCATTAGCGAGTCAGAAATGACTTGGAACCGAAAGAAGCCAACTGTGAGCGGGTTTTCCCGCGCTTCCCTCTCGCGGATTCTTTCCGAAGCTGGCTTTCGAGTACGAGCCGTGTATAAAACATCAACGAGCCACCACCATAGCTCACTCGCTGCAAAGGCTACGAGGATCGTAATCAGTAGATATTTCGTCGCTTCACTCATGGCAATTAACCAACCTGTAACGCAAGCTCAAAATAGCATAGCGCCTCTCGCCGCAGCAATGCCAGGCTCAGTAGCCGTTGTAGGGCCGGCTTTCTGAAGCCGGCCTTCTTTTGCTGCTTGCTGCTTTGGCGTTATGTCGTACCATCGGCATCTTGCAGGCCCCTTTTCTCTGTGCCCTCTGTGACTCTGTGGCAAATCTCTTTCTTTGCTCCATACCCTCTGTGTTAAATCGTTTTTCCTGTTCAACGTATAATCAACTCATGTCTGCAACGTTCCACGTCCGCCTCGCCACGCAAGCCGACATCCCAACCCTCCACGCCCTCATTGAATCCTCCATCCGCGTCCTCCAGGCCAATGATTACACTCCCGCGCAAATCGAAGGCGCTCTCGGCACCGTTCTCGGCCTCGATACCCAACTCGTCGCCGACCAAACTTATTTTGTTGCGGAAACCTCGGACAGCTCCGGCGCAAAAACAATCGTCGCCTGCGGCGGCTGGAGCAAACGCAAAACTCTTTTCGGCAGCGACCGCGCCGCCGTTCGCGAACCAGAATTTCTCGATCCCTCGGCCGACGCCGCCAAAATCCGCGCCATCTTCGTTCACCCGGCTTGGTCCCGCCGCGGCCTCGGCACTCTTCTTCTTGAAACTTGCGAAAACGCCGCGCAATCCGCCGGCTTCTCTCGCTTCGAAATGGGTTCCACCCTTACCGGCGTTCCGCTCTACAAACTTCGCGGCTACCAAGTCGTCGAGCCCATCGCCGTCCCTCTCCGCAATGGCGAAGCCCTTCCCGTCATCCGCATGGCCAAATCCGCCACGCCTTAACGAACGACCCCAGCAAAATCCTATTTCGCCGCCAGCAGCGTCTTCGCCTTCTCCAGCTCCGGCCGGTCCGAATGGCTCCCGTCGCAGTTCTTCACCAGTTGCGCATAAAACGCGTACGCCTTCTCTTTTTCCTTGGTTTGCTCCGCCGCCTGCGCCGCTCCGTACAACCCGTCAAACCGGTTCGGATCCGTCCGCAGCGCCACTTCGTACTCCGCCAGCGCTTCCGGCCCTCGCTTCAAATCGAGCAGCATGTCGGCCAGCATCTCGCGCGCCGGCAAATCCGTTTCGCCTTTTCCCAGTTTGTCTTGTTCGTCCGCCACGTTTCGCAGCAATTGCAATCCTTCGTCGCTCTTGCCTGCCGCATGATCCGTCCATGCCCGCACAATGTCGCGATCCCACTTGAATCCATCGGCAATGTACGGTTTCGGCCCTCGCCGCGTCGCTTCCAGCAGCTCGTCGAAGTGCTTCATCGCATCCTGCCCCGCCGCCGCATCGTGCAGATGACCCGCGGCAATCGCCCGCGCCCAGTACGTAAGCAGTTGCGCGTACGGCGCCGCCTCCCGATTCGGCTGCAAAGCAAGCGCTTCGCGCCATTGCCGCCGCTCAATCGCATACACGGCGGGAAATCTCGTTCGCCGTATTTCAAAATAATCGCGAAACTCCGGATCGGCGTCCTGCATCAGCATCTCGTCCATCTTGTCCACTTCCGCCTTCGCGCTCGCGTCGTCTCCGATTTGCAGGTAGGCGTATTCCAGAAAATCCATCGAATGCACTTTGTGGTGCAGCACGTGGAAATGCATCGCCGCCATCTCGTCCGCCGCGTGCAGCGCCGCAAGATTCGACCGGATGTCTTCCTGCCACAAGCCGAGCCGCGCAAAAATGTGCGACGGCATGTGCACCGCGTGCGGCGAAGTCGGCGCAATCGCCGCGTATTTCAACGCGGCCGGCAGCGCCAGGTTCGCCATCGAAGGATTGTCGCAGCTGTGAATAATGTAGTGCGCGATTCCCGGGTGCGTCGGCTGCTCGTCAAAGAGCTTCGTCAAGATCGCCACCGCCGCCTTCGCGTTCGTCAGGTTCAAGTCGCCGTTCGAACTCGATGCGAGCAACGCCAGCGCGTAAAAAACCGCCGCTTCCGTGTCTTTCGGGTTCCGCTCATACACGCCTTGCATCGCCGTGGCATACGCCTTCGCGCGCTGCCCGTGATCCAGTTTGTCCGTGTCCGCGTAAAAAACCGCAAGCGCCGCAATGTAATCGCGTTCCCTCGCCGTTGGCGCTTGCAGCGCTCGCGCCTTCGCCAGCAATTCCGCGCCGCGCTTCAGGTTCTCCTTCGATGGCTGTTCCCACAATTGGTGATAGAGGCTCATCGCCTCTCCCCAATCTGCCATTGCACATTGCGGATCGCTTTTCGCCGCGCTCTGGAACTCTTTGCCCGACTCCTCGTATTCAAACGAGTGCAGCAGCACCAGCCCGCGAATAAACGCTTCTTTCGCCGCCGGCGTACACGACACCGCAAACGAAACCGTCCCCGTGCTTTCTCCCATGTCGTGGTGGTGTTCTTGCCCGATGCACAGCGCGCCGCAGCAAACCATCGCGGCAATCAGCAAATAAACTGTTCTTTTCATGCGTCTCTCCAGCCCTTTCGAAGGGTATTCACGCGTTCGTTCCTTGTCAACGCAACGCATCTCACGGCCCTTTGCCTCGCCGAGGCTTTTTCGTAGTGCCGCGATCCACAAGCGAGAATACCTGACGCTTCTCACATCTTCTCTGCCGCCTCTTTGAGCTCTGCTTTAGGACAACAGTTTCACTCTTAATTTCGTTCCGCCATGCGAGCCACACTCGAATTCGGCCACCTGTTCAATTTTGCACAGCACCAACTCCCCACCACGCGACTCCGTGCAGGAATTGGAAATGCAGTCGTTCTCACCCGCCGAGGCGTATGATGAAGAGATGAAGCGAGAGATCCCGGTTACCTGTTGCACCGAATGTGGCGCCGTTGGTCACAACATCAGGGTCGCAAACGGTCGTTGTTGCAAAACCAGCGCGGAACTCCGCTGCAACGGCAGGAACGCCATTGCCCCCGAATCCGATTGGATCGAATGTGCTCACTGTCAGGCAACCGGCTATTCCCGCAATAAAGAATGTCCGGTCTGCAAAGGCGCCGGCTATCTCTTCGTGGGCCTCGCGGACAAAGCCGCGGTCTAACCGCCTCTCTCGCTTTGTGTAGCGGAGGGGCTTCAGCCCCGTTGAACTTGTCACCAGTGCTCGCTACAGAAGATCGATAGCTCGAACCGCCTCTGGACCTATCGGCAAAGCTCTGCCGGCTCGATCTATCGGTCAGACCAGTTGTGTCCAGAACGTCGCCTCGCGCGACGCCAGCAGCGCATCCTTCCGCGCATTCCACCGCAGAAAGTGATCCGTCTTCGTGTGCGCCGTGTGATGCTCGCGCGATTCCCACACTTCGTGCATCAAAAACGCGCCGGCGCCGTCCGCCGCGCGATGCAAGTCGTATTGCAGGCAGCCGTCTTCTTTTCGGCTCGGCGCCACCAATGCGCGCAATTCCGCCTCAAGAAATGGTTCGTGCCCCGTTCGCGCACGCAGCAGCACAATCAGCGTCACGCCATTTTTCGGCAGCTTCGCGTGATTCGCCGCGCCCGTTCGCCGCGAACTCTTCGTTCTCCGGGAAGCCTTCTTTGCTTTCCTCTTTGCCATGGCGGCGGGGATTGTACCGCAAACGTCCCAATTCGCAAGCCCAACCGCCAAGTCAAAGTGCCGGCTTACCCCAGGGGAGAATCTTGCCTATCCCGCTTTTCTCGGTGTTCTCTGTGCCTCGGTGGCAAATCCGGTTCGTCGTCTTATTTCGCCGCGTCTTTCCGTCCCGCGTTCAAGTTGTCGAAATTCAGCACCGTATTCAGCACCAGCGAATACGTTCCGCGCGTCTCGCCTCGATATACCGGATTGATCGAAAACAAGACCACGTGCCCTTGCCCAACCGGCACATCCAGCACCGCCGGATGTTGCGCGATCTCGCCGCCGCCGTCCACCAGCCCGGAAATCAGCAAATCTTTCGCGTTCGCATATCGCAGCACCACGCGCGCACGATTCGCCGCCGGAATCACGCGCGCATTGTTGTGCATCTGCTCCGCGGTCAGCGGCGGAAATTCCCACACTTCCGCTTCCTGCTCTTCCGGCGCTTCCGCGCCCATGCGGCCCACGGAAAAGTCCGGCTCGTCTTTCGTTCCGCGCCCAGTTGGCCTCTGCTTCATGTCCGGACCCAAATGCCTGCGCCGCCGCCCGCCGGCCACGCTGCTCAGCGAAAAAATCACGCCGTCGTCGCAGTACGCGGAAATCTTTTCGTCGTACCCGTACGCGATCGGGCTCGCCGCGTCCACCAGTTGCGTTCCCACAACCGCGCCCACGATTTTCATTTTTTCGCTCCGCGCCGCCGTCACGCCCGCGCCCATGCCAACCGAAATCGCAAATTGTGCCGTGTCGTCCACCGTCAGCAGCACGCCGCCGTGTTCCACAAAACTTTGCAGTTTCTCGAGGCCTTCGTATCCAAGCCCTGGCCGCATATCCTCCGTCGAATCGTTTTTCCCCACCAAGTTCGGCGTCAAATCCGTATTCTGCCACGGCAGCGGATTTCCCCATGCCGTGGGCAATCCCTGGATAATCGCCGTCGCCGAAGCGTTGATTCCCACCGGCGGAAACAGAATCACGTCGTACTTCGCGCGCAAATCCGGAATTTTCCCAATCGTTTGCGTGCTGATGTATTCGTACGGAATTTGCATCGAATCGAGCGCCAGCCGCCACCAGCCTTCCGTCTGCGTCGAAAGCCACGTGTGTACGTACGCGATTCGCGCCGCCCGCACCGGATGCGTTTTCACGACGGGTGCCGCGCCAAGCGCGGAAACTTGCAAACCCAGCTCTTTCGCCGCGCTTTCCACGTCCGCGCGTTTCGCATCGCGAATCAAAAATGTTCCTCGCGCAAATTTCGCGCCGCCCGCATCAAACGCCTCTTCGGCGGCCTCCATCGTCGCGTCCTTCAGCTTGTACCGCAGCGTCGCCAGCGCCGGCTCCGCGTGGTTATTGATCGCAAAAATCGCGCCGTCTCCTTTCACGCCGCCCATTGCGCGCACTTCCGCCACTTTTTCCATCGGCGCATCCAGAATCTTCGCATCCGTCACGCGCACCACTTGCACGCCAAATAATTCGCCAAACGTCCATCCCGTATCGTCATACGGCGTCTTTTGCGGATCTTCCGGACTCCAGTACTGGTGGTCCAGCAGCGCATCCGCGATCCGCGAATACGGCTGGTCCATGCGCACCACGAAGCTGCCCGCGGCAAAGCTCCGCGTCGCCGGCTCCTTCTTCTCCTCTTTCGCGTCGCCGGCTTTTTCGCCTTCTTTCTTTTTCTCTTTTTTCACCGGCAGCGCGATCGTGATCGCCGATTTCGCCCGCGAAATTTCCACTTTCTGTTTTTGCAGCACCTGCAGCAATTCCGCTTGCAGCGTGCCGCGCGGTTCGTCCGCCGGCAGCACATACGCCGCCGGCCCTTCCGCCCCCGGCTTGCTGACCGATCGCTTTGCCTTCAAATAAAAATTTTTCAGAAAAAGCCGCTTGTTCTCATTGAAATAATGCAGCGAAGTCAGCAAACCCGTCTCTTCGTAATTGTTGTTGTCGCGCTGCGACCACAGCGTTTTCGGCAGCGGCGGATTCTGCTTGAACCACGTCCGCGCGTATTCTTCCGGATCCAGCGTTCTCTCCCGCGTGTCCGCGTTCCCGTTGCCGAAGGTTTCATACAGCCGGCTGATTCCGTTGTGCAGCGCCGCGATGAACATCAGGTAGCCCGGCGACCATGTATCGAAATCCCCGTGCGTAAACACCCCCGGCATCCCGAACTTCGTCATGTCCGCCACGTTCCTCGACGCGATCATGTTCCATTCGTCGGCGAGAATCGGATCGATCCACGCATTGTACGGCCCGTCCCCCACCGTGTTGTCGTAAAGATACGGAACCGATTCATGCAGATCGTGCAAGACCTGGGCTTTCTGGTTGACGTAAGTGTTCAAAACGTTTTGCGTCAGTTTCAGCGTCATGCCCATCGCGTCGCGATTGTTGTCGTGCGCCACGTACTTGCCCCAGTAAATCAGCGGCGGATAAAAATCTTTCGGGTGCGCGAGGTGCCATTTGTAAATGTCCACGACGCGGTCGCGTCCGTCGACTTCGACGACGGGCGTGATCAGCGTAATTACGCCGTCGCGAATATCCTTGATGTACGCGCTTTCGTCCACCGCGAGGCGGTAAGCCAATTCCATCAGCGCGGTCGGCGCGCCCGTTTCCGGAGAGTGAATCGTGCCGGTAATGTAATAAACGGGCGTGCTTTGCGCGACGAGCTTGTCCGCTTCGGCGTCGTCCGAATGGATCGTGCGCGGATCGGCAAGCTTCGCAAGGCGCGCGCGATTTTCTTCGAGCTTTTTCAGGTTTTCTTCCGACGACACGGCCACCGCGATCATTTCGCGGCCTTCTTCCGTCGTGCCGATGGAAATCACTTTCACGCGCGGGCTCGCTTTCTCCAGCAGGCGCATGTATTTGTAAACTTCTTCGGCATACGGAAGAATTCCCGGCGCGCCGGCCACGTCGCCGAGCACCACTTCCGGCGTCGGAACGTTTTTGGAAGCGGGCAAATAATCCACGAGCGGAGAAGAAAAATACGGCGCCGTCGTGTACTTCTTGATCTTCGCGGTGTACGCCTCATCCACCGGCTGCTTCGGATCGCGCGCGGGAACGGATTCGCCGTCGGCGAAAACCGCCGGGGCGAAGCCCAGGGCCAGCAGCGCGAGAAAAAAGAAGTAGAAGCGAATGGCTCGTGTCATGAACGTCTCCTTCAAGGTCCAAAGCAAAGGCGGGATTGTAGCGCAGAATGCGAACCTCCGCGCCCGGCAAAATCATGCAGCCGCCGCGCCGCAAATTTATTCGGCGGCGATGAATTTCAGGCAAACCGGCGACGGCACGTTTACATTCTCTCCGGTGGGCGTCAGCTGGCCGGTGTTGGCGTCAACGTGGAACGTCACGATCGTGTCGCTGAATTGGTTTTCGACGAAGAGAAAATTGCCGGTGGGGTCGAGCGTGAAATGCCGCGGTTCTTTTCCGCCGGTGGGCAGGCCGCCCATCGGCGTGAGCGTGCCTTTTTTCACGTCCACTGCAAAGATCGCAATGCTGTCGTTGCCGCGATTGGAAACGTACAGGAATCTTCCGCTGGGATGGATGGCCACTTCGGCCACGTCGTTGCGCCCGCTAAAATCCGAGGGCACGGTGGAAACGCTGCTGACTTGTTTTAGTTCGCCCTTTTTGGGGTCGTACGAAAAACTGGCCGCCGTCGAATTAAGTTCGCTCACGACGAACAGGAATTTGCCGTTCGGAGAAAATATGGCGTGACGCGGCCCGGAGCCGGCTTTCAAGCTCGCGCCGGACGGTATGTGCGGCCCAAGCGTTCCTTTTGCCGCGTCAAATTGAAAAATCAAAACTTGATCGAGCCCCAGATCCGCGGCGAGCGCGAAACGATTGTCGGGGCTGGTCTCAATCCAGTGCGCGTGCGGGCCTTCTTGCCGGTCTTTTCTTGGTCCCAGCGGGCCGCTATCCCGATTCATCGCCGTCTTTTCGCCGATTTTTCCGTCCGGCAAAATGGGAAACACGGCAAGCGTTCCGGAAGTGTAGTTCGCAACGAGGATATATTTTCCGCTCTGATCGAAAGCAATGTAACAGGGATCTTCGCCAAGCGCCGGCACCTGGTTGAGCTGCGTCAGCTGGCCGGTTTTGGCGTCGAGCGCAAACGACGTGACAAAGCTTGCCTTGCCGCCTTCATTCACGGCGTAGAGAAATTTTCCGCCGGGATGAATCGCCACGAAAGAAGGGTCGGGGGTTTCCGCGGCGACGCCCAACGCCGTGAGCTTGCCGCTCGATGCGTCATAGCGGAACGCGTAAATTCCCTTGCTCTGCGTTTTCGTCGTATAGGTTCCGGCAAATGCAAAGAAATCTTTTTTCGCGGGTGCGGGTTTCTTGTCCTTTTTGTCTCCTGCAACACCAGGGGAGAAAGAGACGAGCAACGCAACAGCAAGGGAGACAGCGCGACTAAATATTCTCATGGCGCCGCACAGTTTAGCACTGAGCAGCTTCTATTTTTCAGGCCGGATTGTGGATTTTATCTTGTCCTTTACCAAGGCGACCAGTTCGTCGCCCTTTGGCCCGAAGACGCGGGGTTCAGCTTTTCTGGACTGAGGCGCGTCAAGCTTGAACCCCCCGAGCAGTTTCCTTCTGTAAGGGAACACTACATCTTCGGCGTTTCCAGCACGGTCCTCAAGGCAAACATAAAGAGCGTCAATTGTGCGCCCCGTAGGCTCGTCTGCAATGGCAACGTCCAATGCCATCCCCACTGCTTTGTAATGGTGCTGCTGATCCTGTTCACGCAGCGCGTTCACAAGAAAACCCATCTGATGGCGATTCGTTGAGCCCTGTGTGGCCATAATGACGACGGTGGTAACCTCGAACTTATCGTCCGGTGTCATTCCCACGAGAAATGCCTGCCCTTCGCCCTTAATCTGTTTCATCTGCTGAAACATCGACGTTACAACGGCGCACACACGGTCGAAGTCATTTGTTGCCACGGTTCGCTTCTCCGAAAGACGCGTTCAGAATAGCTTGGCAGGCATGCAATAGCTTCTCGAGAAGAAGCGGGCCTATATCCAAACGGTATCGGCCTTCGACTAGCAGAACTCGAACACCCACAAGGGTACTGAGTGACTATTTTTTTTCTTCTTCGTCTTCTTCGTGGAGGACGGCGGCGGCGGCGATGGAATCGTCGCCATCGAGTTTGAGCAGGCGAACGCCCTGCGTGGAGCGGCCCGCTTCGCGAATTTCGTTGGCGTGCACGCGGATCACTTTGCCGTGTTCGGTGATGATCATGACGTCGGACTCTTCGGTGACCTGCAAGGTGGCGACGACGGAACCGTTGCGGTCGGTCGTCTTCATGTTCACGACGCCTTTGCCGCCGCGCGAAGTGATGCGGTATTCGGCGAGGGCGGTTCGTTTTCCATAGCCTTTTTCGGCCACGGTCAACATGAGCGTTGTGAGCGAATCCTTGATGTCTTCGTTTTCAAGTTCTTCGAGATTCTGCGTCGTCTTCTTGCGATCCTTGGCGATGATTTCGAAATCGGGCTGGACGGCGTCCATGCTGACGACGTAATCGTCCTTGTCGAGGTCCATGCCGTTCACGCCGCCGGCGTTGCGGCCCATGGCGCGCACTTCCGTTTCGCGGAAGAGAATGGC
>DATGEI010000044.1:0-6874 GCA_035310365.1 Candidatus Acidiferrum sp. | reverse complement strand
CCGGCAAACGATGAGATCGGCCCAGGCAAAGCGTTCCGCCATGTTCGAAAGAAAAGGAACGACCTCCGCATTGAACTCGCGCCGCGCGTAGGCGGTGCGTACCGCATTATAATCGCGCTCGCCGGTCTGATGCACGACGCTTAAATCGGATTTTCGCGCGGCAAGAAGATCCATGGCGTCCACGACGCAACGATTGATGGGAAGAGCGCCCTGGCTGCCGCCGGTAATAAGGATGCGAAAAGGCTTTTGCGGTTTGCGCGGGGCGATGGCAAAAAATTCGGCGCGAACGGGATTGCCGGTGAGCACGGCTTTTTTGCCGAATTTTTCCGCGGTGACGGGATAGCCGGTGGCGATGCGGCGCGCAAGGCGCGCAAGAACTTTGTTGGTGAAGCCGGGTTCGGCGTTCGGCTCGAAGATGACGTTGGGAACGCCGCGGAGCCAGGCGGCAAGAAGCATGGGGCCGGCGGCGTAACCGCCGACGCCGAAAGCGGCGACGGGTTTGTGTTTGCCGACGATACGAAACGCATCGGCCATTCCGGGGAAAAGCGTGGCGAAATTCTTGACGAGCGTGAAGCCGCCTTTTCCCTTGAGCCCGGCGGCGCGCAACGTTTCGAGCGGCAGTCCGGCTTGCGGCACGAGCTTCATTTCAATTCCGCGTTGTGTTCCGACGAGCACGACTTCTCTTTCCGCTCCGCGTGAAAGCCACTCGCGCGCAATGGCGATGGCCGGAAATACGTGGCCGCCGGTTCCTCCGCCTGCAATGAGGAGTTTCATCGCGGGACCTGGGCGAAATCATCAACCGTAGGGGCACGATATACCGTGCCCCTGCTTGAAGAGCTTTGCGTTCGCGCTTGTGGCCGCGGATTCATTCCGTCCGCGCTTGCTGCGAAATATTGAGGAGCACGCCGGTGGCCAGCAGCATGACGAGCAGACTCGAGCCGCCGTAGCTGACGAACGGCAGCGGGATTCCCTTTGTCGGGACCATGCCGAGGACGACGGCGAAATTGATAAGCGCCTGACAAAGCACCATGGCGGTGATGCCGAGCGCGAGAAGGCGGCCGAAACTATCGGGCGCGGCAAACGCGGCGCGCAATCCGCGCCAGCCGTAAATGGCAAACAGCGCGACGACGACGAGCGCGCCGATGAAGCCGAGTTCTTCGCAGATCACCGCGTAAATAAAATCGGTGTGCGCTTCGGGCAGATAAAAAAGTTTCTGTTTGCTTTCCATCAGGCCGACGCCGGTGAAGCCGCCGGAGCCGACGGCAATGAGCGACTGCGTGAGCTGAAAGCCCGCGCCTTGCGGGTCGTTGTCGGGATGAAGAAATGCCATGAGCCGCGCCATGCGGTACGGAGCCGTGACGATGAGGAGAATCAACGCGGGAATGGCAACGGCGGAGCCGGCGGCGAGCCATTTCCAGGAAAGGCCGGCGACGAAAAGAATTGCCGTGGCGACGAGAACGATGTCAACCGAAGTGCCGAGGTCGGGCTGCATGAGGATGAGGGCGATGCAGACAAAGAGCGGACCGATGGCGGGCAAGATATGGTGGACGAAATCTTTTTTGGAAAATTCGAGGCGCGTGGCGCTTTTGCGTTTCAGATCGAGGAACCACGCGAGATAGAGAATGACGGCGAGCTTCGCGATTTCCGACGGCTCGATGCCGACCGGGCCCACGCGAATCCAACGATGCGTGGCGTGCGATTTGTCGAGGAAAAATGCGCCGACGAGAAGGAAGACGACGAGGCAGAGCGCGCTGTACACGACGATGGGCTCGCGGAGTTTGCGATAGTCCATGCGCATGAGGGCGAACATTCCGGCGATGCCGAGCACGAGCCAGACCGATTGACGCAGGAGAAAATAATAAGAGTGGCCGTAGTCGTGTTCGGCGGTGACGGCGGAGGCGCTGAAAATCATGACGGCGCCGAGCAGGCACAGTCCCAGCGTCACTCCAAAGAGCCAGCGGTCGCTTTCCGTGCGTCTTGGCATTGCGTCACCTCTTTCCCGCGGCGATGGGGCCCGAAGCAGAGTGGGCCTTTTGTTTCGTCAATTCGTGCACGAGCTGCTTGAAGACGCGGCCGCGATGTTCGTAATTTTGAAATTGATCGAAGCTGGCGCAGGCGGGCGCGAGCAGAACAACGTCGCCGGGCTGCGCGGTGCGCGAGGCGATTTCGACGGCGCGCTCGATGGTGCCGGCGCGTTCGATTGAGACGCTGCCGGCAATTTGGCTTTCGATTTTCTCGGCGGCGGCGCCGACGAGCAGCGCGAGAATCGCTTTTTCACGAAGCGGCGCTTGCAGCACGGTGTAGTCGCTGCCTTTGTCTTTTCCGCCAAGGATAATCAGGATGCGGCCGGGAAAAGCGTCGAGGGCTTTGCGCGTGGCGTCGACGTTGGTGGCTTTCGAATCGTCGAAGTAGCGGACGCCGCCGAGTTCGGCGACGAATTCAAGGCGGTGCTCGACACCGGCGAAAGAGCGAATGGCTTTCTGGATTTCGTGCGGACGGGCGCCGGCAAGACGCGTTGCGACGACGGCGGCAAGCGCGTTTTCGAGATTGTGCGCGCCGGGCAGCGGAACTTCCGACTGCTTGAGAATGATTTCTTCCTCGCCGTGATGGCGAAAAACGATTTCTTCGCCGAGCAAAAAGGCGCCTTGCGCGACGCGCTGCTTGCGGCTGAACCAGAAAACCTTGGGTGTGGACGGCGCGTACGGCGTGCTGGCCAGATCGTCGGCGTTGAGCACGGCGAAATCGGCGGCAGTTTGTTTTTCGAAGATGCGCGCTTTGGCGGCGCCGTAAGCTTCGATCGAACCGTGGCGATCGAGATGATCGGGCGTGAGATTGAGAAACACGCCGATGTTGGGGCGGAAGGTTTCGACGAGTTCAAGCTGGAAGCTGCTGAGTTCGGCGACGGCGATGGTTTGATCGGTGGTTTTTTCCACGACGTCGATGAGCGGCGTGCCGATATTGCCGGCGAGAAGCGTGGAGAAGCCGGAATTTTTCAGAATGTGCTCGATGAGCGAGGTGGTGGTGGTTTTTCCGTTCGAACCGGTGATGCCGATGAGGCGGCCGTTGAGGAAGCGGTCGGCGAGTTCGATTTCGCTCCAGACGGGAAGGTTGCGGGCGCGCGCGGCTTTCAAAATTGCGGAATCGGCGGGAACGCCGGGGCTCGGAACGACAAGGTCCCGGCCATCGAGAATTTTTTCGGTGTAACCGCCGAGCTCGAGAGAAATGTTTGCCTTGCGCAGGTTTGCGGCAACTTCCGATAAATCGGATTCGGCGCGCGTGTCCACGGCAATGACGCTCGCGCCGTGGCGCGCGCAATAGAGCGACGTAGCGACGCCGGTGCGCGCGAGGCCGATGACCAAAACCTTTTTGCCGTTCAGATCGAACATTTTCCCTGCCGCAACTTTCTTATCGCAACTTCAGCGTCGTCAACGCAAAGAGCGCAAAAACGAGCGCGGCGATCCAAAAACGCACGATGACTTTGGATTCGCTCCAGCCCATCAATTCGAAATGGTGATGAATCGGCGCCATGCGAAAGATTCGTTTGCCGCGCAATTTGAACGAGCCGACCTGCAGAATGACGCTGAGCGCTTCAATAACGAAAACGCCGCCGACAAAAAAGAGCAGCACTTCCTGCTTGATGATGACGGCGATGACGCCGAGCGTGCCGCCGAGCGAAAGCGAACCGACATCGCCCATGAAAACTTCGGCGGGATGCGCGTTGTACCAAAGAAAGCCGAGCGAAGCGCCGACGAGCGCGCCGCAAAAAACGGTAAGTTCGCCGACGCGCGGAATGTACTGAATCTCCAGATAGTTTGCCCAGCGATAGTTGCTGCTCACGTACGTGAGCACGGTGAGCGCGCCGGCGGCGATAACCGTGCAGCCGATGGCGAGCCCGTCGAGCCCGTCGGTAAGATTGACGGCGTTCGAAGAGCCGGCGATGACGATGGCAACAAAGATCAGGAACGGCAAAAACGCGAACGGCCAAAAATGCCGGGAGTGGATGAGCGAATAAATGACGAGGTCGGGATGCATGCGCTTTAAGAATGGAAGAACGAGTTGGGTGGAATACGCGCTGTAGGTGGCGAGCACAAGAAGCGAAGCGCCGACGATGAGGCTGATCAGAATCTGGAGAGAGAATTTGCGCTTGGCGGTGAGGCCGAGGTTGCGCTGCTTGGAAACTTTGGCGTAGTCGTCAATGAAACCGATGGCGGCGAAACCCAGAAGCGCAAAGAGCGCGATCAAGACGAAGGCGTTTTCGAGATCGGCCCAAAGCAAAACGGGAACGGCCGTTGAAATAACGATGAGCACGCCGCCCATCGTCGGAGTGCCGGCTTTTTTCTTGTGTTCCTGCGGCCCTTCCTCGCGGATGTACTGGCCGATCTGCAATTCACGCAGCTTTCGAATGAGCCACGGACCGAAAACAAGCGCGAGAAACATGGCGGTGAGGCTGGCGTAAACGGTTCGAACGGTGATGTAGCGAAAGACGTTGAGCGCGTTGAAATAGCGCTGAAAAACGTGGTAGAGGAGGTAATAGAGCATTTTAGCGCCGAACCTCCTCGCGGGACGCATCGAGCGCGGCGTGTGCGGCGATGAGCGCTTCGACGATGCGTTCCATTTTCACGCCACGCGATCCTTTGACGAGCAAAAGATCGCCCGGTTGAAAGAATCTTTGCACGAAAGCACCGGCTTCTTCCGACGACGCGAAAAATTTGGTGTGTGCGCGGCTGAAACCGGCCGCCACCGCACCTTCGATGATTTGCGCGCCGTCTCCGGCCACGCCGATGATCCAATCCACTTTGCCGGTTTTTGCGGCCGCGGCGCCGGCTTCGCGGTGAAGTTCACCGCTCGTCACGCCCAGTTCGCGCATTTCGCCGGCGGCGAGAATGCGGCGCTCGAATCCGGGAGTGGCGGCAAGCAGCGCCGTCATGGCGTGCAGCGCGGCGGGGCTGGAGTTGTAACTATCGTTGATGAGAGCCGCTCCATTTGAAAAACGCAAAAGTTCGCCGCGCATGGATGGCGCGCGCATGGTGCGAAAGATGGCTTGCGCTTCCGCCGCGCCAATGCCCCAAACGCTGGCGGCGGCAAGCGAGGCAAGCGCGTTGGCAATCACGTGGCGGCCGGGCAAGGCGAGTTCGAGGCGCACGCGTCCTTCCGGGCTCACATAATCAAACGCCGAGCCGAGCGCGCCGCGGTCTTCAATCGCTTCCGCGGCAAAGAACGCCGGATTTTCGATTCCGTAAGTCAGCACGCGGCCCGGCGCGGAGGCGCCAAAGGCCGCCACGCGCGGATCATCCGCATTCAACACCGCGGTCGATTCGCGCCCATTCAGCCCTTCGATCAATTCGCGCTTGGCCAGCGCAATTTCATCCACCGAAGAAAAAAATTCCAAATGCGCGGGCGATACGCGCGTGACGACGCCCACATCCGGCCGGGCAATTTCCGCAAGGCGCGCAAGTTCGCCGCGCCGCGACATTCCCATTTCCAGCACGGCCGCCTCGTGGGTTTCGTCCAGCTTAAAGAGCGTGAGCGGCAGCCCGTACTCGTTATTGAAATTCCCTTCCGACTTCAAAATGCGGAGCCGCGTGCCAAGCAGTGCCGCCAGGATCTCCTTGGTCGTGGTCTTGCCCACCGAGCCGGTGATGCCGGCAATTTTGCCGCCCCATGCTTCGCGTACTTTTCGGGCAAGAAGCTTGAGCGCGACAAACGTGTCGGCAACGACGAAGCAGCGAGCGCGGACGGCTTCTGGCAGTTGCGCCAGCTTGTCCTGCGCCACCACGGCCGCGAGGGCTCCGCCCGCCAGGACGTCCGCCACGAAAGTGTGTCCATCGTGACTCGGTCCGTGAATGGCGATGAACAGTTCTCCAGCGCGAATCGAGCGAGAATCAATCGAGACGCCGGCCACCCGGGCCATGGGGTCGAGCCCCGTTCCCGGCCGGGTATCCAAAGCGCCAGCCACCTGTGCAATCGTCCACCGCATAAGTGCCTCAAAGGGTTCGACTTAAACCAACTGCCACGGGTTCGGTTGTGTTTCACCGGATTGAGGTTTCCTCCTTTTTGGGAGCTACTGCTGGCGTGTCCTGCAGCGACCAGGACCCCAGCGCCTCAACCCAGAATCAACCTTACCACCGGGTAGTGCGCGCTAGGTGCCAAACCCCGTGCCCGGGCCGCCCCCAACCGGAGACTCTTCTCCGTAGCCGCGGTCGCGCAAGGCTCTGCGCGCTTGCTCGCGGTCATCCCAAGGCAAAGTCGTTTCGGCCAGGGCTTGGTAGTCCTCGTGGCCTTTTCCGGCGAGAAGAACAATGTCGCCTTCCCGTGCTTCGTCAATCGCCATGCTGATGGCTTTCTCGCGATCGGGCTCAATCAAATATTTTCCGTTGGTCTTTTGCAGGCCGACGACAACGTCGCTGATAATTTTCAACGGATCTTCCTGGCGCGGATTGTCGTTGGTGAGAAGGGTTAAATCGCTCAGACGGCCAGCGACTTCGCCCATGACAGGACGTTTCGTGCGATCTTTGCCGCCACCGCAGCCGAAAAGCGTGATAACGCGTCCCTTGGGATTCAGTTCGCGCGCGGTCTTGATGAGATTTTCGAGCGCATCATCCGTGTGGGCGTAATCCACGATCACGAGAAACGGTTGTCCCAGCGCGACTTGCTGGAAGCGGCCGGAAACGCTCGCCAGATTTTTTATGCCGGTTTCGATCGTTTCATTTAAGAGGCCGAGCGCCTGCGCAGCGCCGATGGCGGCAAGAATGTTGTAAACGTTGATGCGGCCGACGAGGGAGCTGGAGATTTGCAGCTTGCCATTTGGCGTGTGCGCCGTGAACGAAAGCCCGGAGAAATTCAGCTGGAATTTTTTTGCACTGACTTCAGCGTC
>DATGEI010000043.1:0-25629 GCA_035310365.1 Candidatus Acidiferrum sp. | reverse complement strand
AGATTGCATACAACCCCGGATAAACCACGATCGTGAGCTGGTGACTCATTCAACCCGTGGCTGCGATGCGTGAACGTATCCTCGCTAAGCCCCTTGAACGGTATTCCTAAATTACCCGTTCGCTCGGCCGCACACAAGCGCGCTTCCACTGGTTTTGCCGCAGATTCTGGAACGTCGATTCTCGACTCCTTATAATTAGCATAATTAGCGCCGCCTATGTCTCATTAGACTTGCTTCAGCGCAAATTGTTATCGTGGATTTCTTGCAATCTTGTCCCTGTAAACCATTGAAACAAAATGGCTTAGATAAACGCACCGATTCTTGCGTTAGCCTCGCCGCCATTTCACCAAACAGAGTACTCGTTTTGTCGTTTGGCCGCGCCGCGCAACTGACCATTTCCTCCTTCCCTCGTCTAAATCTCACGGGCTACGGAACCTTTCGTGGATGCCGCCCGTATCTACTTGTGTCCATCAAATTGCAGTGGGGGTCCTCCGTATGTCGAGCACTACCAATGGTTTAACCAACGGGAAGAATGGCAAGAAGCGCCGTCGCCGCATCATCTGGGGCTCCATCGCTCTGGTGGTACTGCTTGGTGCAGGCTTTGGCGTCAAAGCCGCTCTCAGTCCCAGCCACGAAATTGATCCCTCCAAGCTCGCCAACGTCGAGCGCGGCGATCTCGCCCGGGTGGTCGTTGCCACCGGCAAAATCCAGCCGCTCTCCAAAGCCGAAATCAAGTCCAAGGCCAGCGGTATCGTAAAACAAATTTTCGTGGACTATGGCGATCGGGTGAAAACCGGACAGATCCTTGCCGAGCTCGACAAAATTCAGCTGGAAGCCATCGTCCGCGAGTCACGCGCCAATCTCGAAGCCGCCGTAGCCGCGAAAGTTTCTGCGCAAGCCTCGCTCGAGCGCAACAAGGTCGATGCAGAAGGTCCTGACGTTCCATTCCTGAAGCTCGCCATGGACCGCGCTCAACAAATGTTGAAGGACGGTGTGATGTCCAAGAGCGTTGTGGAAGACGCTCAGAAAAATTATCAGCTGGCATTGAACAAGCAGATGAGCGCGCAGCGCAATCTCGCGGTTTCTAATGCCGAGATCGCCAAGGCTGAAGCCCAACAGGCCCAGGCCCAGGCTTCGCTCGATAACGCGCTGGAAGACCTGCGCAACTCCACCATCGTCAGCCCCATCGACGGTCTGGTGCTTTCTCGCGACGTGAACGTCGGCGATGCCGTCAGCTCCATCCTGATTCTCGGTTCGCAAGCCACGCCGATCATGACCCTCGGTGATGTTAGCGAGGTTTACGTGCAGGGCAAAGTCGACGAAGCCGATATCGGCAAGGTTTATCTGAATCAGCCGGCGCGCATCGTGGTGGAATCTTTCAAGGACAAAAAGTTCGAAGGCAAGGTCACCAAGATTTCTCCGCAAGGCAAAGAAAAGGACAACGTCACCACCTTCGAAGTGCGGGTATCCATTTCCAATCCCGGCGGCGAACTCAAAGCCAACATGAGCGCCAACGCCGAAATCCTTCTCGAAGAAAAAAAGAACGTCGTCATGGCTCCCGAAGCCGCCATGATCTACGACAAAGACCGCAACGCGCAGGTCGAAATCCCCGATGCCAAGGGCCCCAACGGCAAAAAGAAAATCAGCGTAAAGCTCGGCATCTCCAACGGCGTCAAAACCGAAATCCTCTCGGGCTTGACCGAAAAACAAAAAATCGTTCTGCAGTAACCGGAGCCGCTCTGTGTCTTTTCGTGACCTTCTTCGCGATACGCTGGTGACCCTCTGGGCGCAAAAGCGCCGCACGCTTCTCACCATGTTTGGCATCGCCTGGGGCATCATTTCCATCACCATCATGGTCGCCGCCGGCGAAGGCCTCGGCGACGGCATCCAGAAAAATCAGCAGACCTTCGGCAAAGACGTCATGATCGTCTTCGCCGGCCGCACCAGCATGCAAGCCGGCGGCACGCGCTCCGGCCGCCTCATTCGCTGGCTCGAAGACGATTACCTTCAAGTCGCCAAGGAATCTCCCGCTTGCAAATACGTCATGCCCGAACTCGGCAACGACGCTCAGGTGCGCAGCCTCTTCAACAGCGGCACGATTCCTCTCGTCGGCGCCCTTCCGCCTTTTCAGGAAATTCGCAGCGTCGCCACGCTCGATGGCCGCTTTTACAACGATCAGGACAATGAAGAAGCGCGCAACGTCGCGTTTCTCGGCAGCGACGTCAAGAAACAACTCTTTGCCGAACGCCAAGCGCTCGGCCAAACCGTCTGGATGAATGGCATCCCGTACACCGTCATCGGCACAATGAAGCCCAAGGACCAAAATTCCAGCTACGACGGCTTCGACACTCGCAAAATCTTTATTCCTTTCAACACCATGCGCCGCGATTTTCCCAACAAGCCGCCCGCAATCGAACATTCCGTCGACCGCCTCCTCGTCGCACCGTGGAGCCTTGAAACGCACAAAGACTGTGTCCGCCAGGTTCGCCGCACCCTCGGCCGCCTCCACAGTTTCGATCCGCGCGACGAAGAAGCCGCCAGCATTTGGGATACCGTCAAAGACGCCCAAGCCAATCGCATGATCATCGTCGGCATGGAAATCTTCATGGGTTGCGTCGGCGTCGCCACTCTCTTTCTCGGCGGCCTCAGCGTCATGAACGTCATGCTCGTCAGCGTGCGCGAACGCACGCGCGAAATCGGCGTTCGCATGGCTCTCGGCGCCACTCGTCAATCCATCCTTCGCCAGTTTTTTCTCGAAACCATTTTCGTCGTCGTCATCAGCGGCGGCGTCGGCCTCGTCATCTCTTACGGTTTCTGCGCCCTCGTCAATCTCGCCCCCATGCCGCCCTTCTTCACCGGCATGCTCACCAGCTGGAAAATCGCCGCCGGCTCCATCGCCCTCCTCGGCCTCATCTCCATCCTTTCCGCTCTTTACCCGGCCAACCGCGCCGCTTCCGTCGATCCCATCGAAGCCCTCCGCTTCGAGGCAGGAGGCTAAATGTTTAAAGAAATCTTCAAACAGGCGTGGACCGCTCTAGGAAGAAATCCAGTGCGTAGTTTCTTAACGATGTCCGGGATTTCCTGGGGCATCGTTGCCGTAACACTACTTCTTTCTTACGGAGCGGGATTTCGCAGCGTCCTCATGTACACCTTCGAAGTGTTCGGCAAAGGCGCCGTCATCGCCTGGCCCGGCACCACCAGCGAACAAGCCGGCGGCGAACGCGCCGGCAAACCCGTCCGCTTTGAAGCCGAAGACGCCGAATGGGTCAAAGCCCAGTCTCCGCTCGTCAAGCGCGTCACGCGAGAAACCGTCCGCTTCCAGGGCGTCTCTTACGGCGAACGTCTCTCCGACTGTGCCGTCCGCGGCGTCTATCCCGAATACGGAGAAATGCGCAACGAAATTCCCAGCGACGGCCGCTGGATCTCGCCCGAAGACATCGCCGAACGCCGCCGCGTCATCTTTCTCGGCGCGCGCCTGCGCAAAAAACTTTTTAGCGGCGAACCCGCGCTCGGCGAAACCGTTCGCATCAAAGGCGTTCCGTTCACCGTCATCGGCTCCATGGACATGAAATTTGCCGACAGTTGCTATTTCAACTGCGACGACAACTCCGCGTTCATCCCGTACACTTCCGCCAACGATCTCTGGGACACAAAATATTCCAGCGTCATGGTCTGGGAACCCATCGCGCCCGTTTTTGAAGCGCCGGCAATGGTGCAATTCCGCACCGCCGTCGCCAATCGCCAGCATTTTTCTCCCAACGACAAGCGCGCCATCACCATGTTTGGCCGCGAAGAATTCAAGCCCGTCATGGAAGGCATCACCATCGGCATCGAAGCGCTTCTCTTCCTGATCGGCGCCATGACGCTCGGCATCGGCGGCGTCGGCGTCATGAACATCATGCTCGTCTCTGTCGAAGAGCGCGTCCGCGAAATCGGCCTTCGCCGCGCACTCGGCGCGCGCAAGAAACACATTCGCTGGCAATTTTTATTGGAAGCGCTCGTCATGACCATCGCCGCCGGCGCCATCGGCATGCTTCTTTCCTGGGGCCTCACCACCGCCATCGGCACCTTGCCCTTCCTCGGCCCCGCTTACGAAGACGAATCCGGTAAAGTGGACATCCACCTCAATCTTTCGATGATGACGATGTTCTTGTCTTCGATCATTCTTATCGTCGTCGGCGTCCTCAGCGGCTGGCTTCCCGCCATGCAAGCCGCCAAACTCGACCCCGTCGAAGCCCTCCGCTACGAATAATCTTCTCTCTCGTAGGGGCACGATACATCGTGCCCTCTTCGCGAGGCGGCTGGCTGGATCGGCTCTCACCGAGCCAATCGGCAAATCTATCTGGACTGCGGCGGCTCGACGCCGCTCTTAAAAGGTCAACCGTATCTCAATCGCGAATCGACGCGCCCCGACTGAGGCCATCTGTCATTTCGAGTGGAACAACACGAAGCATTGCTCTTTCGATTTATTCCGATAAATCGGCCGGTTTATGGAGGGAAAAATCTCTATTCGATTTCAAATTCAAGCGCAGGATGCGCATTCGGCGATCAATTTCTTTACTTTTAATTTCAGTCCACTCGGATTCATTTCCGCGGCGCATAAAAATAATAATCCGCCGAATACGAACTTTCATTCTCCGTCCCGTTTTTCGACGCATCGCAAGTCTTTGCCGCATCGGCCACGCCGCCTTCCGTATTCACGCGCTGTATCGTCGTCACACTCTCCAGCGCTCCGCTGCCTTTGTGCCCCGTCACCGTCACCAGCAACCACGGTATCGCACCCGTCTTCGGCGCATCGTGCTTCGCCACCATTTTCCCGGTCACTTCACTTCCATCCTTCAACTTCCAGGTCGGGCCGGCAAAATGTTCTCCCATCACTTTTCCTTGCTCGTCAAACAATTCCGCCTTCGGCGCCTTCAGCGTCCACGCAAATTTCCCGTCCGTTCCCGCCGCGCAAGAATAAATCTGCACGCCCTTCGCACGCGCATGAATAAAAACTTTCTCGCCCGCCGCCACCCGCAAATTATCCGGAACTTCCGGCGGCGCCACACTCTGCGCCACTGCACCAATCGCCGGCAATACAAATGCGCCAATGATCGCCACACTTTTACTTTTCATTACTCGCCTCAGCGCTCAACTTCTCGAGCGAAATTTGGACTGCGGCGGCTGGACGCCGCTTTCACGGTTTCCGTTGCCGGCACGCTCATGAACTCAGCTCGTGAAGTTAACCGAACGCGATGTTTATTTCTCCCGGAACTTAAAACTTATCACTTACAACTTAAAACCGTTTTTCTCAACACTCAATCACATTCAGCGCCAATCCGCCGAGGGAAGTCTCTTTGTACCGCGATTGCATGTCCATTCCGGTCTCATACATCGTTTTGATCACTTGATCGAGCGAAACTTTATGTTCGCCGCCTTCGCGCAACGCAATCCGGCACGCATTGATCGCCTTCACCGCTCCGATCGCATTCCGTTCAATGCACGGAATCTGCACCAATCCGCCGATCGGGTCGCACGTCATTCCCAAATTGTGCTCCATGCCAATTTCCGCGGCGTATTCCACCTGATGATTTCCTCCGCCCATCGCCGCCACCAGTCCTCCCGCCGCCATCGAGCACGCCACGCCCACTTCGCCCTGGCAACCCACTTCCGCGCCGGAAATCGATGCATTCTCCTTGTACAAAACTCCAATCACGCTCGCCGTCAAAAAATAGCGGAACAATCCCTCGTCCGTCGCTTCCGGCACAAATTTCGTGTAGTAATGCGCCACCGCCGGAATAATTCCCGCCGCGCCATTCGTCGGCGCCGTCACCACGCGCCCGCCCGCGGCATTTTCTTCATTCACCGCCATCGCAAACGTGTTCACCCAATCCATCGGCGCCAGCGCGTCGTCTTTTTTCTCCGTCGCCAGTTTCTTCGCCGAACGCGGCGCGCGCCGTTTCACATTCAATCCGCCTGGCAAAATTCCTTCCGTCGCGAGTCCGCGCTTCACGCACTCTTGCATCACGCTCCAGATCCGCGCCACGTGCGCGCGAATTTCCGCTTCCGTATGCCACGCCTTTTCGTTCTCCAGCGCAATTTCCCAAATCTCGAGCCCGCGCTCATCGCCAATACGCAACAATTCGTCCGCGCTCGAAAACAAAAAGGGAACTGCCTTCACCGCTTTCGCCCCGGCGCTCTCGCCTTCGCGCAAAATAAATCCGCCGCCAATCGAAAAATAAACCTGCGTTGCAATCACGCCGCCGTTCGCGTCAAACGCCGTGAAGCGCATTCCATTCGAGTGCGCCGCCAGCGTTTTGTCCTTGTGCCACAACAGATCCGTCGCTTCGTTGAACGCAATTTCCTTCGCGCCGGCCAATTTCAATTTCTTCGCCCCGCGCATCGCCACGAGCTTCGGCTCAATCGTTTCCGGCTCGATCTGGTCCGGCAACTCGCCGCAGAGTCCCAGCAAAATCGCGCGATCCGTGCAGTGCCCATGCCCGGTCAGCGCCAGCGATCCATACAATTCCACCAAGACTCGCGCCACGCGAACGACCTCATCGCGCGCCGCAAGCCCGCGCGCAAAATCCGCCGCCGCGCGCATCGGACCCATCGTGTGCGAACTCGATGGCCCAATCCCCACTTTAAAAATTTCAAATAAGCTTGTCTTCACGTAAGTTCTACCCAAAGTTCATGCTACCTCCTTTACAGGTTCTTCGATAGGCGCCCTGCCGCCGCATTTCCTGCGCAATACTCTCCATTTGCACCTCTTCCAGCCCGATGAGACAATCTTTGGATGAAAAAAGCACAAACTTTGTCGCTGATTCTCCTCACTTCCAGCGCGCTTCTCGCTTCTTCTGCGTTCGCGCAAACTTCTTCCACTTCCGGCTCGACGCCAACTCCGGCCGCCAAGCCGCAAGCCTCTTCCGGCGCCGCCGCGGCTGCTAAACCGCAATCTTCCACCGCCGCCAAAAAGCCCGGCACCGCCGCAACCGCCAAACCCGGCACCGCCGCCGCTCTGCCGCTGAAGACGGATCGCGAAAAAGCCAGCTACGCCATTGGCGCAAATATTGGAAAGAGCATGAAAAAGGAAGGCGTTGACCTCGACCCCGCCATCATCGCGCGCGGCATCAAAGACGGATTTACCGGCGCCAAATCGCAACTCACCGACGAGCAAGCGCAGGCCGCGCTCGTGGCGTTTTCCGGCTCCATGAAGAAAAAACAGGAAGCCGCGCTCGCCGTGGTTGCCGCGACCAATCAAAAAGAAGGCCAGGTTTTTCTTGCCGCCAACAAAACGAAGCCCGGCGTCGTCACGCTTCCGAGCGGCCTTCAATATAAAGTGATCACCGCCGGAACTGGCCAGAAGCCCACTGCCGACGACACCATTCTCTGCAACTATCGCGGCACGCTCATCAACGGCACCGAATTTGACAATTCCGCCAAGCACGGCGGCCCCACGGAAATTCCCGTCGGCGGCGTAATTAAAGGTTGGACGGAAGCGCTTCAGTTGATGCCCGCCGGTTCCAAGTGGGAGCTTTACGTTCCCGCCGATCTCGCCTACGGACCGCGTCAAGCCGGCCCCGACATCGGCCCCAACTCGACGCTTATTTTTGAAGTGGAACTCGTCTCGATTCAGCCGAAGAAAGAGGCGCCAAAACCGGACGCCGCTGCCGATCCGAAAGACGCGCCGAAGCCGGCCGCGCAACCCGCGCCGCAAGCTGCGCCTTCGCAGCCGGCGCCGCAAACGCAACCTGCACCCAAACCGCCTTCACGCTAACGTATTTTCAATTCGCTTCTTGTGGGGCCGTCCGCCGCGGCGGACGGCCCTTTTATTCTTACGGCAGAAATCCGACGCTCTGCCACAATTCTCCGGTCTTAAACATTTTTCCGCCCGTCATCACAAACTCCACATTCCGTATCGCGTGAATGTCTTCGAGCGGATTGCCTTTTACCAAAATCAAATCCGCTCGCTTTCCCGCTTCAATCGTCCCCAGCTCTTTTTCCATTCCCATCGCGCGCGCCGGAACGATTGTCGCCGCCTCGATTGCTTCCATCGGCGTAAATCCCGCCATCGTGTAAAGTTCAATCTCGCGATGAACGGAATGTCCCGGCACGGTCTGATCCGTTCCCACCACCACCGGCACACCCGCGGCGTGTAATTTCCCAACGAGCGCCACGAATTTGTCGAACAATTTTTGCTCGAGCTCCGCGTTTTCATCCGGCGGCCCCACGTCAAAAAGCGCCTTCGCCAATTCCGGCGCCACTTTCGCCACGCCCGGCTCAAAGGTACTGAACGGTTTCTCCGTGCTCGCCGTTTCCAGCTCAAAAATTACCAGCGTCGGGTCCACCACGGTGTGATGCTCTTTTAAAAACGCAATTTCCTTTTTTGCCGCATCCGAATCCAAATCAATTTCGCTCGACGCCTTCAATCTCTCCGCGTGCTTCGCTCCTGGCGGAAACGGCGCCATCATCATCTGCAGAATGTACGGAATGTGGCTGATCTGGTCTTGACCGGCCTCGATCGCCTCGCGCGTCGTCACGCCTTCCGGAATGTGTCCCGTCGCCGTCATTCCCAGCTTGTGCGCTTCCGCCGCGGCCGCGGCAAGCTGCGGCAATTTCACCGAGCTGTAAATCTTCACCTGCTGAAATCCCAACGAGTGATAACGATCGACCCACTCCCGCGCTTGCTCCGGCGTATCCGTGCGCGCAACGCCGAGCGCCAACGGCCCGGTGCCGTCGATAATTCCCGCCGCCAAAATCCGCGGCCCCAGCCCGTGCCCTTCCGCAATCGTGTCGCGCACCGCCGTGATGTATTCCAATTCGTTTCCGCAATCGCGCACCGTCGTCACGCCCGCCGCCAGATAAATCGGCCCCCACTCCACTTGCTCGAAGTGCGCGTGCATGTCCCAAAGACCGGGCAAAATCGTTTTTCCGCGCGCATCGATCAATTGCGCATTTTTCGGAATTTCCACTTCGTTTCGCGCGCCCGCTTTCACGATGCGTCCGTCTTTCACCAGCACCACCGAATCCGCGATCGCCGCGCGTCCCGTTCCATCGACAAGCGTTGCGCCCACCAGCGCAATATTCGTCGCGCGGCTTCCGGGAATCGTCGCGGAAATTTGCGACAACGCGTTCATGCCGTCTTTTCCCGCGAGCGATACAAACGTTTTCAATCCTTCTTCATATCCTTCGCGAATCGCTTCGAAGTGATCGAACTCCGCATCCGTCGTCACCGCCGCAATCAAATCCTGCTTTGCGTTGAACCACAGCCATTCGCGCCCCCAAATCAATCCTTCGATCAGATACCGTTGCAGCGTCTCCGTTTTTCCGCCAATCGAAATTTTGTCTTGCCCGCGCGGCTCGATCCACAGATTCCGTCCTTCCGGAAAAATCGCCAGCTCCTTCGGCGTTCCGTGCGACGCCCAATACCGCACCATCAGCATTTGCATCGTCACCGGCGCGTACCCCGCCACGGTAAAAAACTCCTGCGGCGTTTCGCCCTCTTTCCACTCTTCGCGGTCGCGCACGCGAATCTGCTCGCCATTCACTTCCACGGCGCGGTCGATTTCGCTCAGCCGCGAATTCTTTCCCTTGATTTCAAACGCAACCGGCGTCAGATCGCTCTTGCCGTGGAAGCTCGCCGAAAGCGGCACGTCCGTTCCGCGATCGGTAAACTTAAAGTCCACTTTAACTGCCAGCCCTTTCGCGTCTTTCGTAACCGTATACGTCTCCGTCCCGATCGCCTGCTCAAACTTATGCAGCCGAAAACCGCCGCGCTCCACTGCCGCGGCATTCGCGGCCGGTGCGTTCTGTCCGCGGGCAAACGAGGAATCGAGGCCGGCAATTCCAAGCAAAACGACGCACAACAAAACCGCACGCTTGTTCTGTTTTTTCATGTTTTCTCGCAGGATCGGATTTTTCCATGACGCCACGGAAGACGCGAAACTCGTCTGCCGTGGCCATTGTATGTCTCGAATGGACTGCCGGAACGAAAAAAAAGAAAAATAAAAATGCAAAAACGCCGGCGAAACTCTACTGCAGCGCCTGCCAGCCCTTGCACGCCGCCCCGCTCGCCATTTCCGCCAGCGGTTCACCGACTTTGTAGCGAATCACGCCGTCCGACGTCGTGCAAAAAGTTCTCGTACCCGTTCCGCTTGTCACCGGCGTTGCCACCACGACAAAGTCCGTGCAATTCCTCTGCTTGCAGACCGCGGTCATTCGAAATCTGTAGCCGGACTTTACGCACCATTCCGTCGCGGTGCAGCTCGCTCCGGCGAGCGACGCATCGAGCAAGTTTGCGTGTTGCGACGTTTCGCCGGTGCTTCCCTCGGGCCCCGGCCCCAGCGCGGCCAGGTTCGGCGCGAATCCTCTGACCGGATAAGCCGACTCGTACATGATTTGCGCGGTCAGGACCGTCCGCAAACTGCCCAATGCACTGGCCTCGTTCGCGGCGATTTTCGAACGCAACAAATTCGGTATCGCGATTGCGGCGCCCACGAGCACGCCGGCCACGTCCAATCCCGCGCTTACGCTTTCTTCGCGTATCGCCGATTCGTCGCCGTAGACCCACATCGTCTGCGCCACCGATCCTTTCGCTCCCTGCGTGAATGATTCCGCCAGATCCGGCATGATTCGCTTGAATTGCATGGACGCGATCGCCACCGGATCTTCATAAAACATTCCCGAAGCCACTCGCGTCCGCTCCGGCGGCAATGACGCCAAGAATTTCTTCGATTTTGCCAGCGACTCGCCGGTTCGATGCAGATCGGCGGACTCCGCAACCGCCTCGCGCGCCGGCGCAACGATCAAATATCCGTCCACAATCGCAAAGCTGATCGGCGTTCCATTCGGTCCGACCGGCGCAAGAAAACTGTACGTCGTCACTCCGCCCGATTCTTCCTTCGTCGTTTCCGTATGCGTCGCCTGCAAAAGTCCGCTCAACGTCTTTTGCAAATGCGCCGCATCGTTCACTTTCAAGATCGCTCGCCACTTCAGCTGGCCGGGTGCGAGCGAATCCAGCTCGGCCGTAATCTCTCCGCCCAATTGAGCCAGCACGTCGTCGCGCAAGCTGAACTGCAGTCCTTGTTCCATCATCGGCACGATCGCAAAAGTGTTCGCTTTCGATTCTTCCGCCATCTCTTTCGCTTCGTCGTAAATCTTTGCCGGGTCTTTCAATCCAATCGCGATCGCCATAATTGTATTTGGCGAAACAAAATCCAGGCTATCGAGCGGCCTCGGCTTTCCGAGCCACGACGCGGGCCCATGGCGAGGCCCGTTAAAACTCAGCTCCCCTCTGCTCACTTCCGCGCTGCCCGAGCCGGTATGCTGCCACACCGCATATTTCGCATCGCCGAATCCGGTTTGTTTCAAGCTTTGTTCGCTCGATGCGTTTCCGTTCACCGTCGTGCCGATGAGCTTCTGCAAGTCCATCGCTCCCAAAATCGTCGTGCCGCCTTCGTACGCTTTTGCGACGCGTTGCCCGAACGGCGTGGAAGGGAACTCGCGGTTCTTCTTGTCCAGCCGTTCGGCAAATTTGCGAATTTCCGCCGCTTCATCGCCCATTACGATGTAATCCTGCCGCACGAGAAAAATGGGAATCTCACTCGCGCGATTCTCTTTCACGCTCGCGAGCCCTTCCGCATCCATCACGCGCGCAATCGGCTTTCCGTTGTCCGCAAGTTCCTTCGTCCATTGCTCCAGAAAACTCTTCAGACCGGACTTCCGCGTTTCCGCCACGAGAAAAAACTTCGGCTCTTTGCCTTCCATCGTTGCGGCAAGGACCGTCTCGTTTCCGAGGTACTCCTCGAACTCGGAAAACTTTTCGAGAAACTTCTCCACTTTTGGCCCCGACGTGGCGACTTCCGCGCTGCCCCACCATTTCCGCAGCGGCTCGCTTTCCCGTAATTCCTCGCGAAAAATCTTCACGATCTGCCGCGCGGGTTCTCCGTAATTTGAAACCGCCGCGTACGTCATCGTCGATTCCGGCAGGAGCGGCAGCAATTTGCTTTCTTTTCGCCCGTCGGGATACGCCACTTCCGTCATTAGCCGTTGGAATAATTTGCCAAATTCGTCCAGCAGTCCGGGATATTTGTTTAATTCCTCTACCATCTCCGCGTTCGGCGACTTCGTGTTGGATTGCGCGCGGCATGTTTGCATTCCAAGTAAAACCGCTGTAATCGTTGCGGCGCAAGCTAATATGTTCCTTGCACACTTCGAAAAACCTGGCGCGGTTAACATTCGCTTTGCCTCCGTCCACGGTACGCGTGGCCCTTCCGTCCGTTTCGTTGTACCACGATTGTTTCGCGCCGGACGTATGCGTTCTCGTCGCGTTTCGCGCAAGCAACCACATTTGGTGTGCTGGCCGGAAAGAAACTGGAGCTTTAGCGCCGCATGTTTTCGTCTAGAAAAGCAAAAACGTCGGGCTCCCAAATGGGTACACCGAGATGCAGGAAGTCGTGACCGTCGTCTAGTGTATGGCCAATCGGTGGATAGATTTTCAGCCGATGCGGCTTGCCGGTTTGCTCGCGGCGCGCGTCGAGCACCTTGCCCGACGAAAGGGAGTAATCGTTCTCCGCGTGAATGAAAAATATCGGCGCCGCGATGCGGTCCACGGCGGCCAGCAACCTTGTTCGCAACTCCGGTGAGCGGTCGAAGCTGTAGCCGGCTCCGGAGAAAATGACCACCGCTCGCAGGTTCGGATCGCGTTCGGCCATCAGCAACGTCAACGAACCTCCAAACGAATTGCCGACGAGCGAGACGTCTCGCGCATCAACGGAAGGGAGCGACCGCAGGAATTTTAGCGCGGATGCGGCGTCGTCCATTTCCCGGTTTTCCAGCAGCTGCATCTGCAGAGCGTTGCGCGCCTCCTGCCCGTGTGCCGCGGCTTCTTTGGTCATCAGGTCGATGGCGTTCGCACCCTGGTCCGTGGAAAGTCCGACGCCGCGGCGGAACAAATAGAGGAACACGTAGCCGTGGCGGGCGAACACCGGACCGAGTATTTCGGCATTCTTCTCGTACGGGCCGAGGCGCACCAGATCTTCGGGCGTGCGGCCGCTTCCATGATTCATCAATATGGCGGGAAACGGTCCGTTGCCTTGCGGTCGCCAAATCATCGCGTGCAACGCAGCCGAACCGTTGTGAACGACGACAGTTTCGGGCGGAACCGGCGTTTGGCCCTGCGCCATCGCGAGTGCGGGCGTGAGCAGAAGCGGCAGCAAAACGTACGTATACAACGTGTTCATATATCGCTCCATTAATACTGAATGGTCCCGAATGCGGCCCGCGCGGTTGGAATGGCAAGAGTATACCTGAAGATGCGACCGCATGGGCTTGTCGAGTTAGGACAATCTTCACGCGCGAAACGGAAGTAAGATGAGTCCAAGAGAGGGAGCCGTGGCGCCGCCTAAACGCAAAGTTGTTTCTGAGAAAGTTCTCCCGTCGCTTGCCGCGACCGCCGTGCAAATCTTCGCGGCCAATGAGCGCATGAATCAAATGCTGATTGAGAATCTTGGGCCCGCTGCGTGGAAAGCCAAAGCGCCGGGCAAGACTCGAACGATCGCCGCGATCTTTACGCACATGCACAACGTTCGCACGAAATGGATCCGGCTTACCGCTCCGCACCTCAAAATTCCGGCGCAGCTTGACCGTTCACGTTGCACGCCGAAGCAAGCTCGCGCGGGACTGGCCGCGAGCGCAACTCGCTGCGAAGAGATGCTTGCGGAAGCGTTAAGCGAAAGTGGCGGTCGCATCAAAGAATTTCTGCGAGACGGCTGGGCACGCCCTTGGCCCGTTGGCCTGGAAATGTTGTGCTACATGATTTCTCACGAAGCGCACCATCGCGGCCAAGTCTGCCTGCTTGCGCACCAACTCGGATTCCCGCTGCCGATCAAAGTAACGTCCGGCCTGTGGAATTGGGAAAAGCTCTGGAAAGAATGTGGATCGTCGCGCGGCCCCGGTTTTCCTTCTTGAAAACGGAAAAGTAAAGATGGAAGACTGGCCGTCAATGCCGGCCTGTTTTTGTTTCGACTTAAAACTTAAACCTTAATTTTCCGCGAGCAATGCGTCAAAATACGCGCTCATCTCCGGCGAATCCCATCTTTGTTCGCCGATAATTTTTCGCGCGATTTTTCCCTTGCGATCGATCACGTACGTTTCCGGATAGACGGTCGTGCCGTAACCCTTTGCAACCTTCGAAACCGTTCCTTGCACGGACGGATCTCGCCACGTCGGAAAAATCACGCCGTGCTCGACAAGAAACTTCTGGTACGCATCGGGATCTTCATCCACGTTTACGCCGAGCACCATGCCGCCGCGCGAGGCGATTTTGCGCTGCAACGTATTCAAGAACGGCGTCTCCGCGACGCAAGGCGGACACCAGCTCGCCCAGAAATTCAGCACCACGACTTTGCCACGTAAGTCCGAGAGCTTTTCCGCTTTTCCGTTCAACTGCATCGTGAAATCGCCGGGCGTTTTCCCCGCCAGCGACGCTTCGCCTTGCCGGTATTGCGGCAGCGCAAACGCCACCAGCACCAACACGCCGAGCCAGAAAGGTCCCCAAATCTTCGCTTTGTCCAGAAATTTCATGCGAGTGCTATACTAACGCAGACGCCACCATTCGGAAACTATCCCGAAAACGACCGTTTTCTGACGGAAAAACACGCCCCTTCGAACTGTGATGCCCACGGAACCCACCATCAGCGTCGTCATTCCCGCTCGAAACGAAGAGTCTGTCATTGCGGCCTGCGTGCGCTCGGTCGCCGTGCAGCCGGAAGTGCTGGAAATCCTCGTCGTCAACGACCAATCCACCGACCGCACCGCCGAAATCGTTCGCAGTCTGGTTGCGGAAATTGCGAACCTTCGTCTCCTTGAAACTTCCGAACTTCCCGCCGGCTGGGTCGGCAAAAACAACGCCGTATGGCTTGGCGCGCAGAGCGCGAAAGGAAAGTGGCTCCTTTTTTTGGATGCTGACGCCGTACTCGCCGAAGGCGCAACGGCAAAAGCGTTTCGGCTCGCGGAAGAAAATACCGCCGCGCTCGTCTCGTTTTCGCCCGAACAAACTCTTAAAACCTGGTACGAAAAAGCGCTCATTCCGTTTGTTTATTGCCGTCTCGCGCGTAAATTTTCCTACGCGGACGTCAACGATCCGAAATCTCCGCAAGCCGCGGCGAACGGCCAATTTCTTTTGATCCAACGCACGACGTACGACGCCGTCGGCGGCCACGCCGCCGTTGCGGCCGAAGTGCTCGAAGACGTCGCGCTGGCGCTACGCGTCAAACAAGATAACTGGGGCATCTGGTTTGGCTCCGGCGCGGGATTTGTTTCCGTTCGCATGTACCGCTCGTTTCGCCAGATGTGGGGCGGCTGGCGCAAAAATTTGTATCAATTGATGGGCGGCAACTCGAATGCGGCGTTTTACGAATTGGAAGGCGCGTTTCCGTGGATGACGTTTCTCGTGCTGCTCTGCGGCATCAAGTTTCCGCTGGCCATGTTTATCGGCGCGCTGCTCCTGATTTTCCGCCAAATGAACTACGGGCTGGAATTGGCGCGTAACCATTTCCCGTTCAAATTCATCATTTATTATTTGCCCGCGGTTTTTCTGTATGCCGCGGTGATGGCCGCTTCCTACCGGAGCTATGCAAACGGCAAAGTTGCGTGGAAGGGCAGGGAATATCCGGTGGGACTGCCGAATCCGTCCGCCAAAGGATGAACGACGCGGAGAACGATACTGAGTCGCCATGATCTATCTAACTCGTAAAATAGAATTCGCCGCTTCGCACGTGTATCACAATCCGGCGCTGTCGCCGGCGGAGAACAAGCGCATTTTCGGCAAATGCAATAATCCGCACGGCCATGGCCACAACTACACGCTGGAAGTGACCGTTGCCGGCGAGCCCGATCCCGTGACCGGCATGGTCCTTGATTTGAAAGACCTGAAGGAAATTCTCGAACGCGAAATCATGCAGCGAATGGACCACCGCCACTTGAATCTCGAAGTGCCGGAACTCCAGGGGCAAATTCCGACGTGCGAAAACATCGCGCGCGTGATCTGGAATTTGCTCGATGCAAAGATCACGCAGGGAAAATTGCACCGCGTGCGGCTTTACGAAAATTCCGATCTCTTCGCCGACTGCTATCGCAACGGCGGCGGAGCGCGCGTATGAAACCCGAAACGCTTCACATCGAGCTTGGCCGCCGTTATCGTTTTTCCGCGTCGCACCGTTTGCATTCCGCAAAACTCGGCGACGAAGAAAATGGACGCATCTACGGCAAATGCAACAATCCGCACGGCCACGGCCACAATTACACCGTGGAAATTCGCGTTTCCGGCGGCATCGATCCGGCGACGGGAATGATTTCCAATCTTGCGGACCTCGATGCTTTCGTGCACGAGCAAGTGATTGAACCGTTCGACCATCGCTATTTGAATGAAGAAGTGCCCGCGTTCCAGAACGCCGTGCCGACGACGGAAATTTTATGCATGGAAATTTTTGAGCGACTGAAATCCTTTCCGCATGCAAAGCTGGAAGCGGTACGCGTAGAGGAAACCGCGAACAACAGTTTTGAATATGCCGGAAACTGACCCGGGGGATACGAACGTGACGAAACCGACCGAAGAAATACTGTTGAACGAAGAAAAAGCGACCGACGGAAAAACGATCGCGTGCCACATGCGCGAAATCATCAAGCTGGCCGGCGAAGATCCGAACCGCGAAGGTCTGCGCAAGACGCCGGAGCGCTTTGAAAAAGCGCTGAAATTCCTGACGAGCGGATACAACATGAATCTCGACAGCGTGCTGAACGGAGCGACGTTCAGCGTGTGCTACGACGAAATGGTGATCGTGAAAGACATCGAGTTTTTCAGCCTGTGCGAACATCACGTGCTTCCGTTTTTCGGCAAGGCGCACGTCGCGTATCTGCCGACGAAAAGAGTTTTGGGCCTGAGCAAAGTCGCGCGGCTGGTGAATATGTTCGCGCGGCGCTTGCAAATCCAGGAACGGATGACGAGCCAGATCGCGCAAGCGATTGAAGAAAAAATCGCGCCGCAGGGCGTCGGCGTGATCATCGAAGCGCGCCACCTTTGCATGCAGATGCGCGGCGTGGAAAAACAGCACGGCCAGGCGGTGACGAGCGCGATGCTCGGCGCGTTTCGCCACAACAAACAGACGCGCGATGAATTCTTGGCGCTGCTGCACACGGGAAAGAGCTGAAGTTCCCGGCGCCGCGGGGCTGGTGATTCTGGCGGTGTTTCTTGTGGACCGGGGGATGGCGCGGATGGAGGAAGTGTAAAGTTGAAAGTTTGAAGTTGAAAGTTTTAAGTTGTAAGTAGGTTAAAACCTCCGAAAGCGGCAGGGCTGAAGCCCTTGCCCTACATGAGAGGAAGTTTGAAGTTGGAAGTTTTAAGTTTGAAGTTTTAAGTTGCGAGTAGAGGCGGGATTGAGATGATTCTGTTTTGATCGTCAGTCGTCAGTCTTCAGTCCTCTGTTTTCAGTACGAAAAACAGAAATAGAGAGCGACGCGTGGTTTGTTCCTCCGAAAGCGGCAGGGCTGAAGCCCTTGCCCTACACTTACCCTACACGAATCCGAAATTCCAAACCAGAAGCGGCAGAGTTACATTGTTGCGATTTCGACGGAGGCGATGGTGTTGTCCCAGGCCATTTTGAGGGTGCAGCCTTTCGAGTTTTTGTCGAGAGCGATGGTGAAATTTTCGGTGACGGCGCCGGTCGAGACCTTCATGTCGACGCGGGCGAGATCTTCTTTTTCGCCGGGATACGGCGTGCCCCATTCGCCGGTTTTTTTGCTGATGATGAGCGACCACTTGTCTTGATTGGGAATGGCGAAAATGGTGTAACTGCCGGCGGGGACGTGCGCGCCGCCGACCGTGAGGTCCGCGGTGGTGACGAAGGTGGTGGCTTCATTGGCGCCGGCGCGCCAGACTTGGCCGTAGGGAATGAGGCTGCCGAAAATGGGGCGACCGTTTTTGCGTGGGCTGGAATAGTCGATGGCGATGGACTTGCCGGCGGCGAGCTCGCACTTTGCGGTGGCGGGCGGGCTGGGGCGCTTGGATTTGTCCTGCTGCGCGCGCAGGGCGAAGGCGGCGACGGCGAGAGCGAGTACGGCCAAACTGCAGAGAGATAAAACTTTACGCATGGGTAATCCCTCCAAGGAGAGAACTGTAGCACGGAAGATGGATGGCGGCGGGGGGCGAGCGGTCGGGCGCGGGGAGAGTGACTGGTGATTCGTGATTGGTGACTGGTGACTGGTGCCTGGGGGAGAGGGGGCGCTCTGGCGGAGAAGGTGACGCGGGGGGGGGGGCGCTTCCGCGTGGCCCCCTGCTCGATCACAAACGTGGCTAGACTCTTTCGGTTGCGAAAGCTAAGGGTGCCGCGGCTCAGGCGGCACTTTTCTGTTGGGGGTGGCGGAACGGTTTGCGGCGAGCAAGTATTTATGCGTTGTAACGACTATCGTCGTAACGCATCTAATCAGACGGAACGAGCCGCACTTCGGACAGTTCGAATCGGCAAAAGGAGGATCAAATCATGCCTGCATTACAGGGGAAAATCGCCGTCATCACCGGGGGCAGCAGCGGTATCGGGCTGGCCACCGCGAAGCGCTTTGTGAAAGAGGGAGCCTATGTGTTTATAACGGGCCGGCGGCAAGCGGAGCTGGATAAGGCCGTTGCCGAAATTGGCAGCAATGTGACGGGCGTGCAAGGGGACGTCTCGAATCTGGACGACCTGAACCGTCTGTACAAGGAAGTAGGAGCGAAGAAAGGGAAAGTCGACGTCCTGTTTGCGAATGCAGGGATCGCCGAGCCAAAACCAACGGACGCGGTGAGCGCGGAGGACTACGACAAGACTTTCGACATCAACGCGCGAGGGGTGTACTTTGCCGTGCAAAAGGCGCTGCCGCTGATGAAAGAGGGTGGATCGATTATTTTGACTGGTTCGGGGATCTGGCAAAAAGGCATCCCGGTCTATGCGACGTACGGAGCAACGAAGGCGGCTCTGCGCTCGTTTGTTCGAACGTGGACGGCGGAGTTTGCCGGCAAAGGAATCCGGACGAACGTGATTAGTCCGGGCCCGGTCGAGACGCCGATTCTTGAAGGCCAATTCGGCGAGAACACGGACGCGATGAAGGAACGGTTCAAGACAATGATTCCGATGGGGCGGCTGGGGAAGCCGGAAGAGGTTGCGGCGGCGGCGGTGTTTCTGGCCTCCGATGAGAGTAGCTTCATCACGGGAATCGATTTGCCGGTCGATGGCGGCACTGTGGCGGTGTAAGCAATTCCGCTACGCGGGAACGCGGAGAACACACGCGCGGGACGTTTGTTGAAGGCGGATACGCTGTTTCGGAGCGGCGTTTCGCGCGTTTTTCGCTTTGCTCAGGTTTTTGCGCCGGCGTAAGATTGGGTTGTGAGCCTTCGGCGCATCGCGGTGCCGCTTTTTCTTCTGATTTGGGCGACGAGCCCTTTGCTCGAGTGCCTGCCCAATTCGTCCATGACGGCTGCGGAGATGGAATGCTGCCAGAAGATGGCGGGAAATTGCGATATGGGCGGAGGCGAGCACAAGTGCTGCGATGCAACAGTGAATCAATCGGCGCCGGCGGCGGCCGTTCAGCAAAATTGCGCGACGCAGGAACTGGCGCTTTCGCCTGCTGTTGAGTACGCACAAATTGAACTTGCGGCGCCACAATTTATTGAAGGTTTCGATTTTGCTTCCGTTGCGATTACGTTTTCCCCACCTGGTTTTTCCACCGTCCTAAGAATCTGATTCCATCCGGTTGGTACCGCTAGATCGAAGCCATCGCATAGATCCGTTTGGCTAGCGCGAGAAGTTTTTTTAGGGGCTGAAGAGACGACCTCCTGAGAAAGAGGGCGGACTGAAGTCCCGCCGCTACACGTGCTTTGCTGGAAAGCGTGTTGGAAGAGTTACGAACGGCGGGCGGCGGGGCTGAGGACACCACTTCTAAGAAAGAGGGCGGACTGAAGTCCCGCCCCTACACGTACTTTGCTGGAATGCGCTACTGCGCGAGCGGAGGGAATTGTGAAAGCGATATTGGGGCTGGTTTGCTTGCTTTGCTTTGCGCGGGGAGCGTGGGCGGATGGGCATGGACCGGTTTTTGGTTTGGCCACGCCGACGAATTCGCAAGGGGAATGGAGCTTCGATACGGGCGTGTTTGGCCGAGCGAACGACTTTGGTTCGGAAGCTTCGCTGCGAGAGCTGATTGGATACGGCTTTACGCCGCATGTGACGCTGTTTGTGACCGCGCCGGCGGTATTTGGCAACGAGCAGCTTACGCCGACGCGAATTCAGCCCGGAACGGATTTCGAAGCGACGGTGAAATGGCGCTTTCAGCACCGCGCGACAAAAGTGGGAACGCGGATCGAATCCACTTTTTTTGGAGGCGTGGTTGCGCCCGGGGCGCAAGCGGCGTTTCACAACATTGCGACGACGAATACGCCGGGGACGATGTTTGGAGCGGTGACGGGGCGCGCGTCGCGAAGCCATTACGTTTGGCTGGGCGCGACGTTCACCAAATTTTATGAACGCGCGGGGCTGAAACGCCCCGACGTGCTGGATTACAGCCTGGTGTATGGCTACCGACCGCCGAAGTGGCGGCGGCCGCCGGACAAATGGGATTGGCGTTTTTTTGCCGAGCTAGTGGGCGAACATTCCGACCGCTTTTTGCAGGGCGGCGTTGCGCTTGCGGGGACGCAGGCGCAGCAAGTGTTCCTTGGGCCGACAATGCTGGGCATTCATCGGAATTACACGATCAGTTTCGGGGCGCAGGCGCCGATTTATCAAAGCGTGGGCGCATTGTTTCCGAAAGAGAGAGTGCGGTTTGCGGTGAATTTCAGTTACTTGGTGTTTCAACATTCGCATTAGAGGCGGTTCGGGAGAAGGTTGAAAAATTGTCTCGAGCGCAATGAAAAGCGGATTCCTTCGGGCGCAAACCGCGCTCGGGATGACAAGTGGCGGGTATGTTTCAACGAGCGGTTATTTCGGATGAGGAGAAATCGCGATGAAAAAGATTGTCGTTCTTTTGTTACTGACGTTGCCGGCGGCGCGGGCGCGGGCGGAGATTCGCTCGATTGACATCACTATTTTTGGCATGGATTGAGAGGTGTGTGCACACGCCGTGCGCGTGTCGTTGCTGTCTGTGAGCGGAGTGGCTTCGGTTGAGGTGAGTCTCGAAAAGGGTTTGGCCAATGTGAAGATGAAAGCGGGGAATACCGCCACGCTGAAGCAATTGCAGGAAGCGATCACGAAAAATGGATTCACGATGAAGCAGTCGCACGTGGTCGCGGCAGGAAAGGTGATCGAGGAGGGTGGCGCCATAAAGCTTCGGATTTCGGGCTCGAGCGACGTGCTGAGCCTCGTACCGGAAACGCCAAGCGTTGCCGCGCCTTCCGGCAAAAGTGCGGGCACGTTTGTGGTGGAAGGAACGATTCCCGAATCGGCGAAGGGAAAAAGTGCGGACACGATTCGATACCGGACGTTGACCGAGGAGAAATAAGGCATGAAAGGGATGGAGAACAAAACTTCGTACGCGGCGCTGAGATACTTTTCGCTTTTTAGCTCGGTGGGAACGCTGCTCTGTTGTGCGTTGCCGTCGTTGCTGGTGCTGGCGGGGCTGGGCGCATCGGTGGCATCGATGCTGTCGGTGGCGCCGTGGCTGGTGGCGCTTTCGCGGCACAAGCTGTGGACATTTGGGGTTTCGGGAATTCTGATCGCGGCAAGCTTTGTGAATATGTACTTCGTGGCGCCGCGCCTCGAGAGACAAGTGTGTTCGGCGGAGAATCCAAACGCGTGCGAAACCGCTTCGCGATTCAGCCGAGTGCTGCTTTGGACTTCGCTCGTGATTTATGCGGCCGGCTTTTTTGTGGCATTTTTGTTGGGGCCGATTCTGACGATGCTGGACGGGAATTAGCGGGATGGGTGCGCGCCGCCGCGAAAAGTGAACGCCGAAGTGCTGGCGTGGATGGCGGCGTTATGAAGAGGCAGTGCGGTTGGCGCGTGAGAGGCGGCGGATTTCGAAGATGAGGTAGGCGACGACGGCTAGATTTACTAGGAGAAGGAGTACTCGCATGAGGGTTGGGCGCTCGACGAGTTCGTAGAATTCGAGAGGGATGAGGCCGGCGGTGGAGAGGACGGTGAGGAATTCGGCCCAGCGTTTGCGGAGGAAGAGGCCGGTGGCTTCGGTGAGGAAAAGAGCGGAATAGATGAAGGTGCCGAGGCTGAGGGCGTGGAGTTTGTGGGCGTCGACATTGGTGAGTTTTTCGAGGAGCAGGTGGAGGTAGCGATTGTGGGGATCGACGCGGAAGAGATCGACCCAATGTTGCGCTTCGGCGACGAGATTTTTGTTGGCGAGCATGTGAACGGCGATGCCGACGGCGAGAAGCGCGAGGCCTTTGATGAGTTTGAAGGCGGCGATGAGGAGGAGGCCGCGAGGATGTTGGCGCGTGCTAGGCGTATTGGGTGGCGGATTAGTTTGCATTTTGAGGCGTATTTTTGTGATTTAGGAAATTTGAATTGAGGCGGTGGCGCATTTTGAGGGAAGTATTGTAGCGCGAGTGGGTGGCGCGATGACGGGGAGATCGAAGAAGGGCCGACTAACGCCACGGCGGGCAGGCGGAAAGCTTCCCCTACAACGGCTCAGGATGGTGTAGCGGTTGGGCGGAAATTGAGATCGAAGAAGGGCCGACTCGGAAGTCGGCCCCTATAACGGCGCGGAAAGTTTGGACGATGACGGGAAGATTGAAGAAGGGCAGATTCCCGCCACGGCGGGCAGGCGGAAAGCGGCCCCTACAACGGCTGAAGAGAGCGGAGGCGAACTGTACTAAATTGCACTATTCATCGGGCGGACAGATGGTGGAAAATAGAGGGACGGTCCCGGCCGATCGGAGAATGCTTGTGCGAAGGGTGAATCGAGTTGGGATTGTGCGGTTGGGATTTTTTTGTTTTGCGCTGGCGATTTGCGCGGCGGCGGGGCGAGGGCAAGAGCGGACGAAAGAGTTGACGGCGGCTCGCGCGGCGACGGCTCCGGTTGAGACGATGGCGCCGGCGGGAGAATTCAGCTCTGCGGACCGCAGCGCGCAATTGCCGGACGCGCCGGCGGCTCGCGCGGCGCAAGACGACCTGGACGTTTCCTGGAAGACACTTCCGAAAAGATTAGCGCGCGATCAAAAAGACATTTGGCTTTTTCCGCTGCAACTCGCGAAAGGGCGGTATTTGATTCCGACGCTGGCGGTGGTGGGCGGAACGGCGGGGCTGATTGCGGCGGACCCGCACGCGACGCCGTATTTCCGAACGCACGCGGGGAATTGGGACGATTTCAATGACGCGTTCGACGGATCGATTACGGCCGGAGAGATCGCGATCGTGCCGGCGACGTTTTTGCTGGTGGGCGGTGCGCGGCACGATCCCTACGCGACGAAGACGGGGTTGCTGGCGGGCGAGGCGTACGCGGACAGCGAGATTGTGGACCTGGCGCTGAAGGCGATTACGCATCGGCAACGGCCTTCGGATGTGGCGGCGGGAGCGCCATTCAATGACACATTTTTCAACCGCGGAAATTCGGTTTTCGGAAGCAGTTTTCCTTCGGGGCACGCGGTGGGCGCGTTTTCCGTTGCGACGATCGTGGCGCGGCGGTATGGGAATCACCGATGGGTGCCGTTTGTGGCGTATGGATGCGCGACGGCGATCAGCCTTTCGCGCGTGACGAACAGGGCGCATTTTCCGTCGGATGTTTTTGTGGGGGCGGCACTGGGGTACACGATTGCGCGGTTTGAAGTGCTGCGGCGCTGAGCGGCGGCGAATGCGAGAGGGCGTGCGAAGCGAGCGGCTCTGCGCGAAAGGGAAAGATCTGGGTAAAAAGAGCGAGCGGCGACGATAATGGAGCGGCGCTATATAAGACTGCAGCGCGATGAGTACATAAAAGACCTGACAAAAACGTTTATGCGCGGCCTGAGATTTTTCCCGCCTCGAACGGAATAAAAGCGGAAGAGGGCAAGTCGATACGTACATGCACGTAATGCGTAGAGCGGAGGGAGAAGTCCGCTTGAAAATTGCGTGGCCGTTACGGAAAAACGGATAAACGAAATTTAATCAATTTTGTTTTTCGTGCAGGCATCCGCAAAGGGAAGTCGCTCATCGAAGTGGAAACCATGCAAAAGGCTGTACGTGGCGCCGAGGACAAGACACAGCCAAGCTCCGAATTCTGAAGAGGAATTCGGAATCTGGGTCGCAAATTTCCATAAAAAAGGGAGACCGAAAGTGAAAGAGACAGGCAAAGAGGCTGTGAAGAGCAATCGTCGTTCATTTTTGCGGAAAGGAATGACGGCGGCAGGAGCGGCAACGGCGGCCGGCATGGTGATTCCGGGGAAATTATTCGCGCAGAGCGACGACCGCCAAGAAGGAAATCTGACGCACGGCGACATCGCGGTATTGCGGTTTTTGTCGGCGGCGGAGCAGATTGAAACGGATCTGTGGCAGCAGTATTCGGAATTGGGCGGAGTGCAAGACGGGGAAGTATCGGGCGTAAACGGCGGAAATCCGCTGTACACGGCGGCGCTGTCGCTGCTCGATGGAGACATGGCGCAGTACATTCACGACAACACCGACGACGAATTCACGCATCACCGCTTTTTGAACAATTATCTGGAATCGAAGGGCGCGAAGGGCGTGGATTTGACGCCGCTTTCGGCGGGTCTGCCGAGCAGCAAAGCGACGGGCGCGAAGCAAATCCCGCGGCTGACGAACCTGACGCAGCTGACGGTGGACACGACCTGGTGGACGCGCTACCGGAGCACGACGAATCCGGATCTCGGCGCGAGCTTCGCGAATGCGGTGCCGAGCCTGGCGGGCGGAAAGTTCACGGCGATTCCGCGCACGGATGCGGATTTGGGAAACAGTTCGCTGACGGACAACAACGCGGGCTCGATCGACGACCGGCTGAAGGCGATTGCGTTTACGGCGGGATTCCACTTTGCATTTATCGAACAGGGCGGAATCAGCTTGTACGCATCGCTCGCGCAGAACGTGACGAGCCTCGAAGTGCTGCGCATTTTACTGAGCATCGGCGGCTCGGAGACGATGCACTTCCAGACGTGGCAGGACAAGGCCGGAAATGCGACGCCGCTGTCGTTTACGGACCCGGTGAACAAGTCCACGGTGACGTTCGAAGACCTGACGCAGAATCAGCCGGAAGAATTGCAATCGAATTTGATCATGCCGGAGCCCTGCGATTTTCTGGACAAGAAGCTGGAACCGGTTGCGATTATCCGGCCGACGTCGGTAAAGCTCGGCGGAGCGACGGCGACGGCGAAGAGCTTCTTCGATGACGGACTGTTCATCGGACAAACGCCGGCGTTCATCAGCACGTTTTTCCGTTTGGCGGAAGAAGCGGACGAGGCTCGCAGAGGATTCTAAGTGCGGGCGAAGTAGCGATTTGCAATTTGTGAAAACGAAGAAGGCTCCTGCCGGATGGCGGGGGCCTTTTTTCGTTTGAGGCTGCCGCGGCGATGGACGAAGGGTGAAGAGGAGAGAAAGGAACAGAGAACAGAAGGAGCGAAAAGAACGGAGCGAAAAGAACGGAGCGAAAAGAACGGAGCGAAAAGAACGGAGCGAAAAGAACGGAGCGAAAAGA
>DATGEI010000042.1:0-7356 GCA_035310365.1 Candidatus Acidiferrum sp. | reverse complement strand
AGTCGGCGCCGCGCGCAAGCCGATTCTCCGGTGGACTCCCGGAACGTCCGCGAAAGTCGCCCGTTAGTAGCCGTTTGTACCAATCGACGCGCTCCCATTCCCTACAACGACACCAACCGTCATCGCAATTCTTTCGTCTCGCTCCATCGCTGCTAGACTGGCCGGGAAGTTGTTTTACGACTTGCTCTAACCTCGATGAACGCCGCCCTCGACGCCTGGCTGCCCAAATCCGTAATCCTTCTCCGGCACTACGACCGGCACAAATTCCTGTCCGACGTCATTGCCGGCATCACGGTCGGTCTCGTCGCCCTTCCGTTGGCGATGGCGTTCGCCATTTCTTCCGGTCTTTCGCCGCAAGCGGGCCTTTATTGCGCCGTCGTCACCGGATTTCTCATCTCCGCGCTTGGCGGTTCGAAAACGCAAATCGGCGGGCCCACCGGAGCTTTCGTCGTGGTCGTTTCGGGGATCGTCGCCAAGTACGGGATCGACGGCCTTTTCGTGTGCACCATGATGGCCGGCGTGCTGCTTCTTCTGCTCGGCGCAACCGGCATGGGCACCGCCGTAAAATATTTCCCCCGCCCGGTCGTCGCGGGTTTCACCAATGGCATCGCAATCCTGATCGCCAGCACGCAAATCCGCGATTTCTTCGGCCTGCGCATGGATGCGGTGCCCAGCGATTTTTTTCACCGCATGGCCGCGCTCGCTCGCGCCTTTCCGACGCTCAATTGGCGCGCCACGCTTTTATCGTGCGTTTCGCTTGCCGTCATGCTTCTCTGCCTCAAGTTTGCGCGCAAGATTCCCGGCGCGATCGTCGTCTGTTTCGGCGCCACCGCCGCCGTTGCCGCTTTTCATCTCGATGTCGAAACCATTGGTTCCCGCTTCCACGGCGGGATTCCGAGCGGCCTTCCGCACCTTTCCATCCCCACCCTTCACTACGACACGATGCGCCAACTCTTCTCCGCCGCCTTCACCGTCGCCATGCTCGGCGCAATCGAATCGCTCATGTCGGCCGTGGTGTCGGACAAAATGTCCGGCGACAAGCACAATCCCAACGTCGAGCTGATGGCGCAGGGAATCGCCAATATTTTTTCGCCGCTCTTCGGCGGCCTTCCCGCCACCGGAGCCATTGCCCGCACGGCCACCAACGTTCGCTCCGGCGCAAAAACGCCCGTCGCCGGAATGATTCACGCTCTCACGCTCCTCGCGATTCTGGTTTTCGCCGCGCCGCTCGTCAAAGACGTTCCGCTCTCGGCGCTGGCCGCAATTCTGCTCATGGTTGCGTACAACATGGGAGATTGGGAGGAGATTCCCGAAATCCTGAAATTAAGTGCGGCCGATATTGCCGTCTGGCTCCTCACGTTGACCCTCACCGTCGTCACCGATCTTACGTTCGCCGTGGAAGTCGGCATGGTTCTCGCCGCGCTCACCTTCATCCGCAAAGTTTCCCGAACCACAACCGTCTCACGCGTCACGCGCGACTATGTGGAAGACAGCCGCGTACACGTTCTGCAAGGCAAAGACATCCCGCCATTCGCCGCCGTCTTTCGCGTACACGGCCCATTCCTGTTTGGCACGACGGACAAGTTCGACGAAATTCTCCGCGGTATGGATAATCTGCCGCCCATCGTAATCTTGCGTTTGCGAAATATGACGGCGATCGACGCCACCGGCCTCGGAGCCATTCGTGAACTCGCCGACGAAGTACAAGCCACCGGCCGAACCTTGCTTCTTTGCGGCGCGCGCGAACAACCTTCTCAATTGATGCAGCAATCGGACTTCGAACGCCACGTTGGAAAGGAAAACATCGTTTCCAGCATCAACGACGCGATTCGCCGTTCGAACGACCTCTACGCATCGCAGTATTCGGCCGACGCCCGTTGGAGCGGTCAAATCTAATCTCGCGTTAAAATTTATTCACGCTTCATTCACTCCGCGCAGACTCCACATTCTCCGTTCCGTAACAATCCTGGCCTAGGGTTGTTCTCCGTGCGGCCGCATCCATGCGGCTGTACTGACAAAGGAGAATGCATTTGAAACCACGTTTGGCATCGATTGCGCTGGGGCTCGGATTGCTCGGCGCGCTTCAACCCATCGCCACCCGGGCGAATGACGAACTCGGCCACGGGAAAAAAGTAAAGCATGTGCTGCTGCTCAGCATCGACGGCATGCATGCCGTCGATTACGAAAACTGCGTGGCATCCAAAACCTGCCCCCATCTCGCCGCTTTAGGCAAGACGGGCGTGAACTACACCCGCACGTCCACATCGCGGCCGTCCGACTCCTTTCCCGGCCTCATGGCAATCGTGTCCGGCGGAAGCCCTCGCACCGTCGGCGCGTTCTACGACGTGGCTTACGATCGCGTTCTCGCTCCGCCCAAAATCGCCACCGGCAACGGGCTGCCGGGCGGAACCTGCAATGTGAACCAAATCAACGGAACGCAGACGGAATATGAAGAAGGCAACGAAATCGACCAGACGAAGCTCAATGGCGGATTTTCCGGATACTCCACGATCGACGGCGGCGTGAAATCAATCGATCCCGACCGGCTGATTCGCGATCCGTTCAATAACTGCCAGCCCGTTTATTCGTGGAATTTCGTTCGCACGAACACCATTTTCGGCGTGATTCACGCCGCCGGCGGCTACACCGCCTGGTCCGACAAGCACGCCGGGTACGCCTCCGTTTCCGGCCCCACGGGAACGAATCAACCCTCGAACGTCGACGATTACTATTCGCCGGAAGTCAACTCGCTTCAAATTGCGCTGCCCGGACTGAAGACGGCAGCTCTCACCCCCGGAGCCAGTTTTGACTGCGGCACGCTTGTTCCCAATGGCGACGATTGGACCACCGATTTCGACGCCATCAAGTGCAACGACCAGCTGAAAGTCAACGCCGTGCTCAACCAAATCCACGGCAGAACACATCTCGGTGCAAGCAAGGCTCCCGTCCCGGTAATCTTCGGCATGAACTTCCAGGCGGTGAGCGTCGGACAGAAGTTGATCGAACCAAAATCGGCCGTCAGGACCGATGCAAACTCCGGCGGTTATGAGGATGCGGCCGGAACTCCGCGACCCAAGATGCTGGCTGAGATTCAATACGTCGATGCAGCGATCGGACAGATGGTCGATGCGCTCAAACACGAAGGTCTGCTGGATTCGACCACCATCATCATCACCGCAAAACACGGCCAGTCGCCGATCGACCCGAACCGCTTCTTCCCCATTCCCGGCCATTCCGGCAACAACGGCACGCCTCCCTCCGGCTTTGTTGGTCCGCTTCTTCCCGCGGTTTACAACGACCCCAACAACGGGCTTGGCCTCGCCGAAGACGACATCTCCCAGATCTGGCTGGCAGACTCAACCCGCACCGCGGACGCCGTTACCGCTCTCGAGAATAACGCGACCGCCTTCGGATCGGGCCAGATTTACTTTGGCGCCTCCCTCAACACCATCTTCAACCCGCCAGGCGTGCCCGAGACCCCCGGCCCATGCTGCAAGCTTCGCGAAGGTGGCGACCCGCGTACTCCCGACATCGTCGTGATTCCAAACGTCGGCGTGGTCTACACCGGAAACCTGAAAAAACAATCCGAGCATGGCGGCTTCGCTGCGGACGATACCAACGTGATGCTCTTGGTATCCAATCCGCACGTGGAAGCACACACCGTCAACAGCTTCGTGGAAACCGCTCAAGTGGCACCCACGATCCTGAAAATCCTGGGCCTCGATCCAGACGCCCTCGACGCCGTCCGCGAGGAAGGCACACCCGTTCTGCCGTCACTGTTCCGAGAGGACGGACAGGATAACTAGCACTCCTTTCCGTCTCATTTAAAAAAGGAAATGGCGGGTTGCGAAAGCAACCCGCCGTTTTATTTTTTCCAGTATCCCGCGCGCTATTTCAACTGCAGCCGATTAACATGCGTTACATGAAAATGTGGAGACAGGGACAACAGAAATTAACAGCCACACGCCGCACGTTTCAAACAACCGTCCTACGACGCTTTACTTGAACCGAACGCTGTCCAAAATGCTTCCAAACGTCTTGTCATAGTTCGAATACTCGGCCTGCGGCGCGGTGCAAACGAAATATACCATCCCATCCGGGCGCATCACCGTAATGATCCAGTCCGTTTCCTGGCCTCCGACCGGCGAATCGTTGCTCAGATAAGTCGAAAGCGCAGGCTGGTTGTTCAGCCGTACGCGCGCCGCCTGCCGGATCACTTTCATGTTCGGATTGGATTGCTTTAGCCCATCGATGAGTTGCTGCGTTGCCGTATCGAGCGCGCTTGGCGCGCTTGCATCCTGCACTTTTTGCGTCCCGATCGATATACCGTATGCCAGCGCCCCGTGCCCGCTGCTGTCATTTCCCACTCCGCCGTCCGGTGCAAACGCAATGTTGTCCTGGTCGCCGTATTTCTTCCAGTTGTCCGGATACTTCATCGTATAGCCGGCCGCTTGATACGCGGTCATGTTCGTGGAGGGAGCGTCGGGCTTCGACATCCCGGTCGCTGCGCCTCCGGCCGGCGCCCCTCTCTTCACGATCGGCAGATTTATCACTTCCCGTTTGGCCGCTTCAAATTCCTGTGAATCTTTTCTTGCATTCGCCGGAGTCCCGCCAAGTTTCGCGATTTCCTCATCCACGCGGTCTACGCGGTGATCCGGGCTCGGATGATCCGAGAAAAATTCCGGCGGATTCTTGCCTTTCGTCTCCGCCTCCAGTTTCTCGAAGAATTGCGCCATCGCGCGTGGGTCGTAGCCGGCGTCATACAGAACCTGCGTACCGCTGATGTCAGCCTGCGTTTCGGCCGTGCGGGAGTAGCGCAACAGCACGCCGCCCGCCGCGAACGCGCCAAGCTGCTCCACCATCGCTCCGCTCACGCCGCCGCCAAAAAGCCCACCCACAATTCCGAGTCCGCCTTGTGTCAATTGCGCCTTGCTCGCCTGGTTCGTGCCATGCCGCAGCGCCACGTGCGAAATTTCGTGCGCCATCACGGCGGCGAGTTGCGCTTCGTTGTCCGCCACCTCAATCGCGCCGCGATTCACAAACACGTAGCCGCCGGGCAGCGCAAACGCGTTGATCGAGCGATCGTTCACGCAATGAAATTCCCACGGATATTGCGCGCCGTGCGTATCGAGATGCGCCACCAGCTTCATGCCGAGTTCGGTCAGGTAGGCGTCGACTTTTGGCGCATTGCACAGCGGCAACTGCCGCGCCGCCTGCACCGCGTTTTGTTTGCCCACGGCGATGTCCTGTTGCACGGAAAACATGTTCCAGCCCGGTTTCAATTGCGTGCGTTGCGCGCTGGCTCCCTGCACCGCCAAGAACACCAATCCCGCGCCGCAAAGCGCGGTTCGCAGCATGAACCAGGCGCGAGTTGGAAAGGGGTCAAACATGGGGCCTCCCGAAGCACGTTGCCTCTTTACTTTAGCGCGCCGGCCCCAAAAAAGAAAAAGGCCCGGGCAGTTTCGCCCGGGCCGATAGAATTCAATAAATTGTTATCGAGCCATGCGCGGCGCCGGTTCGGGAAGCCGCGAAGACGACGGTTCATCCACCGTCTTTCCGCTCTTCGCATGCGCTGCTTTAACGGGAATGACCGGTTCAATTTTTCTCACCGGCACCGAAAGATTTTCGCCTTCACGCGTAAACGTCAGGCATTCCTGTTTCGTAATGTGGTCGATGCAGATCAGATCGCCCAGGTGAACTTGTTCCGTCGCCAGCAAATTCGCCAGCGGATAAACAATGTGCCGCTCGATCGCGCGCTTCAAGTGTCGCGCTCCGTACCGCTGGTCCGTTCCTTCTTGCAGCAGAAAATCCCGCGCCGCGCTCGTCACCCGAAACAAAAATTGCCCTCGCGCGGTCTCCAGCACTCTCTGCTGCACCTGCCCCAATTCAATCTCCAGCACTTCCTCCAGTTGCGTCCTCTGCAACGGATGGAACACCACCACTTTGTCCAACCGGTTCATGAACTCCGGCGAAAACTTCCGCCGCGCCGCTTCCACCGCCGTCCGCTCCACCTTCTCGTCCAGCCCCGTCATCGGCTTGTCCTTCGGCTGTATGAATCCCATTCCGCCGGACATCAATTCCGTAATCTCTCCCCCGCCCAAATTCGACGTCAAGAAAATCACCGTCTGCGACAAATCCACCCGCCGGTTGTCGCCCAGCGTCAGCGTCGCCTTGTCCAGCATCCCCAGCAAAAGCTGCCAAAGCGCATCGCTCGCTTTCTCAATCTCATCGAACAGCAAAAAGCTTAGCTTCAGCTTGTCCGTGTGATTCGCCGCCAACGCTTCCTGCGTAATCAACGGATGTGTCTCCCGGTGTCCCAAATACCCTGGCGGCGATCCAATCAATTTCGCAATTTCGTGCGAGTGCTGGAACTCCGCGCAGTCCACCTTGATCACCGCCCGCGGATCCCCAAACAATATCTCCGCCGCCGCTTCCACAATCCTCGTCTTGCCCGATCCCGTCGGCCCAAGAAATAGCAAGTTCCCCACCGGCCGCCCCGGCGAATTCAGGCCAGCGCAGAACACCTGGTACAAATCCACCAGCGCCTGCACTCCTTCCTCTTGCCCCACGATCTTCGATCGCAGGTAGCTTTGAAACTCCCGAGTATCGTTGCTGCGTATGGTTGGATCCAGTTGCTGGCGCGCGGCTGCTTTCATTGGTGTTTCCTCGTGATTGCCCGTCTGGCACGAGCGAATCCTGCGTCTCATTCACGCATTAGACCTGAACCAAAGCATGAGAAGGACCATCTCTGCGCCGGCGGTTGCCTCTTCCGAACACCTGCAATCTCAACAAGATACGGATTCTTCAATCCGCGAGGTCGTCTCATCGCGTGAGAATCTGTTTCAACCTAGCGCAAAGTGAGAGAGGTGAAACAGTTTGTGCCTCGCCGTAGTCGACAAAAAAGGGCGCGGCTCATGTCCGCGCCCCTCAAGTAGAACTTTAAGAATTGGTCCGCCGGCTTGTTTATTTGCAGTGCTAAGCGCCTAACGCTCTGTCTTTTTCCGGCCGGTTGGCGATGGCCCCGGCCCTGCCGCCGGTGCCGCTGCGCGCGTGCGGCGCTCTTCGGCCACCGCCTCCGTCGGCAAATCGACCGGTCGGCCGTCCTGTGCTTCCGTCGGCGGGGCCGCTTTGGCCGCGATCTGCTTGTCGGCGTTTTCCACCAGCGCGCCTTCGCTCTCCCGCACAAACGTCAATTGCTTGTGCTCGCCGTCCCAATCGATTTTGATCAAGTCGCCCAAGCGCACCTGTTCCGTCGCGAGCAAATTCGCCAGCGGATAAACAATGTGCCGCTCGATCGCGCGCTTCAAGTGTCGCGCTCCGTACCGCTGGTCCGTTCCTTCTTGCAGCAGAAAATCC